>NZ_CAJNBJ010000001.1:0-600000 GCF_905220995.1 Nitrospira defluvii | reverse complement strand
TTGACGTGCGGAACCGCTGCACAACTTGTTCGGAACAGCCGGCCGGCAATACGAGTTCCGGGCTTGTGCTCCCGAAAATGAATGTGATTCTGGGGCCCTGGTTCAGGACGGAGTTCTTCGCCAACTATGGCGAGGGCTACCACAGCAACGACGCCCGCTCAGCGGTTGCCCAGGCGGCGTCACCTCTGGCGAGGGCGAAAAATTACGAGGTCGGTCTCCGCTCAAAACCGTGGGGGCCTGAGGGGGTCGAACTGACCGCGACCCTGTGGGCGCTGGACTTGAAGCAGGAACTCGTCTTCGTGGGGGATGAAGGGACCACGGAAATTCGGGGGGCTTCACGCCGCCGCGGCATGGAGGTCGCGGCACGTGGGCAGGTCTGGGGACCGCTCTACTTCAACGGTAGCGTCACCTGGACCAAGGCGGAATTCACGAACGGGGACGCGATTCCACTGGCGCCTGAAGTGACGGCCTATGGCGCGTTGCTGTTGCGCTGGCCGGAGGGGCTTACGTCACAGATCCAGGCGACCTATCTCGGCGTTCGACCTTTGATCGAAGATCGTAGTGCGAAGGCGCCGTCCTGGACGACCTTCGACCTGTCGGAACGGTACCAACTTCCGGTGAAATTGTCACACGGGAGGCTTGAGGCGTTCCTCTTCGTGCAGAACCTCTTCAATACGAAATGGGAGCAGGCCACGTTCTTCTTCGATTCCCGCCTGCGTAACGGAGCGGCCGGCATCGCGGACACGCATTTCGTGCCGGGGAGTCCGCGGTTTGTGATGGGCGGTCTCGCCTGGTACTTCTGACAGGCTGCTGAAAATGCCCGCCAGCTTCGTTCTCGCCTCGGCCTCATCCTCGACGTACCGCAAGGGTACGCCTGCGGTGCTGCCACCGGCTGCGGCCTTGCCGGACGGACATTGTGAGCAGCGGCGGTGGGGCTGCGGGTCTCGTGCGGGATGCAGGGACTGTGAGAGAACACGATTCTATGAGACCCTTGCATCGATTGAAAGTGAGGGCCATCGGCATTTACGATTTCAGCCAACCTGGACAGCGTGTTTTGGAGCAGCCATGATCATTCCTCGTGACTATTTCGATCGACCGACCCTCGATGTGGCTCGTTCGTTGGTGGGGAAATATCTCGTGCGCGAGCAGGGCGGTCGGCTGATTGCCGGAAGGATCATCGAGGTCGAGGCCTATGTCGGCACGGAAGATAAGGCCTGCCATGCGTCGAAGGGGCGGACGGCTAGGACGGATGTACTGTTCGGGCCGCCGGGACATGCCTATGTCTACCTGTGCTACGGCATGTATGAAATGTTGAATGTGGTCACGGAGCAGGAGGGATTTCCGGCGGCGATTCTTCTCCGAGCGGTAGAATGCGACGGACGGTTGATCGATGGCCCAGGGCGGTTGACCCGCGCCTTCGATATCGACCGGCGCTTGAATCGTTGCGACCTGACGCTCGGCCAGTCACTTTGGTTTGAGGACCGCGGCGAGGCCGTACCGCCTGGTTGGCTCAAAACCCATCCCCGTATCGGCGTGGATTATGCCGGCGAATGGGCGCACAAGCCCTGGCGGTTTCGTCTGACGACCGAGGCGTCCAAGCCCGGTCGTCCCATCACCAAACGGGCGCTTAGCAGGAAATAAAAAAGGGGAAGCCGGTGGACGGCTTCCCCTTCGTAGAACGGAGTCGAGGAACCAAGAACTAGTCGATCTTGCGCTCGCCGGTGATCTTGGTGGCGGAGGTCACGGGCGGCTCAATCTTGATCTGTGGGCCCTGCACGTTCGGCAAGCGGCCTGCGCCCTGGCCTTCGGTGATTCGTGCATTGTCCGTCTTCACCAACTTTTGCTCGGCATGCTTGGTGGATTCAGCGGATTTCAGCAGTGTGGATTCCCCGCGGGCATCTTTTTGCCCAGGGTCATTGGCCGTCGGCTGTCCCGTGACCGGGCTGCCGTCGTTCTTCATCGGATAACCTTCGTGCTTCGGCAACAGCGCCGGGTTGGCGGAGGCCATCGAACACAGAAACAGTACACCTGCAAGGGTCGCGACGCTGCCGATCACGAGTTTCATACCCCTACTCCTTTGAAAGAATGTGAAAGTATGGTGGTCGAGTATATAGACGTTAAAAGCCTAATGAGTGCCGGAATCTTAGCTATCTGCGGAAGCCGTGTCAAGAATAAAGGGGGGGGAGGCCGGGCGTGGGCCGTCTCCTTTGCTCGCGCAACGCGCGGTCTCAGAAGGCCCTCGTTGGACGCGCGCACGAGGAAACGCACCACGCCCAGCCTTGATGGCAGAGAGGGATGTGTGCTCGGCCCATGCGCGCAGGTGGACGGCCTCGATGACCACCCGTAGGTGTAGGCGTTCGGGAAGAGGGAGGAGGGAGAGGACTGGCGCGGGAGCCTCCTTTGCTCGCACAACGCGCGGCCTCAGAAGGCCCTCGTTGGATGCGCGCATGAGGAGGCTCGCCCCTGCCCGTCCTTTTGAGGGCGAAGTACGTCGATGTGCTCGACCCATTTTTGCAGGTGGACAGCTTGGATGACTAGCTAGGGCGTCGCTGTGACGTGGTCGTCCAGAAGCAGTTGAAAGATTAGGATGCGGCGGTGGGGCGGCGCGGAGGGCGGCGTCCGCGTCCTCGATAGCGATGTGCAGGCCCTCGGCTGACGCCGGGCAGGCGAATGGTCACGGTGGTTCCCTCGCCGGGCGTTCCGGCAATGCCGATGCTCCCCTGATGTTCTTCGACAATCTTTTTCACGGTGGCGAGGCCGAGGCCGGTGCCGGACCGTTTCGTGGTGAAGAACGGCTCGAACACCTTGTCGACATGTTCCGGGGGGATCGGCGCACCATTGTTCTTGATCAGGATCTGGACTTCCAGGTGCCGTCCGGCCCGCTGGTTGCTCATGCTGATAGTCAGGATGCCGCCTGGCGTCATCGCCTCGATCGCATTCTTGAAAATACTGAGAAAGACCTGCTGCATCTTGGCTTCATCGGTTCGGACCGGCGCAAGGACGCCAGGATACTCCTTGACGACTTGAATGCGGGTGGCTTCGAGCTCCGTCGCCACCACGGTCAGGGCGTTTTCGACCATTTCCGGGACGCGGCAGAGGCGGCGATTGAGGTCCAGCGGCTTGGCGAAGTCGAGGATCTCGTTGAGGATCGCCTCGATACGAATGAGGTCGCGCATGGCGTTTTCGACACGGGTTTGCGGGTCGAAATCGAGAATGCCCTCCGCCGTGACTTCTTCCAGTTGTGCGCGAATCGACCCCAGCGGTTCCCGAATTTCCGTGGCGAGGAAGGCGCTGAATTCGCCGATGGCGGCCTGCCGTTCCTGTTTTCTGATCACGGGCTCGGCGGAAATCAGTGTAGGGGTGCCGGCCTCGGCATCGGGCGCGCCTTCGGTTTTGGTTGTCCCGGTTGCTGCAGGAGGAGCGGCTTGTAGTAACTCGACCAACTTGAGGTTGATCGGTTCGAGCAAGCGGGCATCGGTCACAGCATATCGGTCTGCTTCCTTCGAGGCGAGGGTGATGGTGCCGCCGACTTGGCCGCGCAGGAAAAACGGCAGGACCAACGACGACTGAAACCGGTCTTTGTACAAGTGCTTGTGATCGAGGAAGCGCCCTTGGGTTGAGGCCAGATCATGGTCGACCCGGGGTTTTCGATGGCGCACCACCCATCCGGCGGCCGACGCATCGAGCGTGAGGCGCTGGCCGGCTTTGAGATCTTTTTTCTGATCCTTGGGATCGGTCTTCTGTTCTCCGGCGATGCCGAGCACCTCGACGTTGCCCGCGAGCGGATCGTAGGCGCCGATCCAGGCGCGGTCGAACGCCAGGGTCTGGTTGAGCTCATTGAGCAGCACGACGATTTTGCCCTGAATCTCCGGGGTTGCATGCGAGGTCGGCTGATTATAGGCATCAGGGGCCGCGACGATCGGTTGCGGTTCCTGAACCACCAAAGGACGACTCAGCAGCACATTCAGATCGAAGAGGTTGTCCCGTTCCAGCGCCTTCGTGATGTCGTCGCTGGTCTGTTCCAGCATGGTCTTATCTTTTTTCGCAAAAACGGCATTGTCTTTCCGTCCGATGACCAGGAAGCCGTAGGTACGGTTGCGATGGCGGAGCGGCACCCCGAGTAGGGATTTGGCGCCCGGCGTCACCAGACGAAGCCGCAACGTGCGCGAGACCTCAGCGTCGTTGCTCGCAGGGATGGCTGTCAGCACTTTCTGCGAGGAGAGCGTGCGGACGATGGATTGGACGTCGCGTGGTGTGAACCCTCGATGAATCTGCGTGGTCAGCGGCCCCTGCTCCTGGTGAAAAATCGCCACCAGGGCGGCCTCGGCCGGCAATCCGTTGAGCACGGAGGTCAAGGTGCGTTGAAGATGGGTGTCGGCTGCGGCTTTCGCTGATTCGGCTGAGGGACTCATCGACCTCTATGCATGATGCCGACGAACCGGCAGGGGGATCTCGATGGCCCATCGATACGCATCGCGCTGATCGTGATGCGATAACCCGCTGCAGGTTTGACGCATGGTGCTCGTTATAGGTGGTGCGCTCTCCGCGGTGAAGATCGAGCGTCGGGGCGCATTGTAACAGTCGGCCCACACTAACTCAAGAAATGCCGCATCCTGCGCGCGACGTTTTTCACGAGCCTGCTGGCAGGTTGCAGAACAACTCGATCTTTCCATCAGCGTGCGCACTGAGATCTACGTCCCGTCTCGCGTCAACTCACACTGCAGGATGTGCAACAAGGCCGTCCGGTAAGGCCCCGGCGAGCGAAGGGGCGCATCGTACCCTTGCGGTACGGTGAGCCGCTGAGGCGGCCGAGTCTCGCGAGAACGCCGTTGGCGGACTTTCCCCGCATCCCGCTAGTCGGGGTTGATGATGGTCGGCGGACGGTGTGGACGGTGGCTTGTCTCCACGCGGCTGTGTTCCACGACGAGCAGCATATTGAGCAGGCTGCTGACCAGGCTGATCACGAGGGCGCCCCAGAACGACGCGCCGAATCCCGTCACCGTAAACCCTTTGACGAGGGCGGCCGTCACTTGCAGTAAGAGTGCGTTGATGACGACCATGAACAGGCCGAGCGAGACCACGATCAGCGGCAATGCCAGCAGGTAGAGGAGCGGGCGGATGAGGGTGTTGAGCAGCGTGAGGACCAACACGGCGGCCATGCCGGCGCCGAGCGTCTCCGACTCGATGCCGGGCACGATGGTCACGGCCAGGAAGACGGCGAGGCCCATGATGAGCACCCGCGTCACCAGCGGACGGAGGCCCTCACCGCCAGGACCATTGTGCCGGCTATGCGACAATTGAAAGACGCGCATGGAACCTTACTGGGCCGCCTTCGGCTGCGAATCGGAATAATGGACTTCCGTGGCTGTCAGGCCGTCGGCCCCCTTCTCCGCCTCAACCACCACCCGGTCTCCCACTTGCGGCGGGCTCTTCGGGCGGCGAAGGTTGCGGACTTTGTACTGCGTTTTGTCGGTGAGGCGAACCGACACCACCTGGCCCTTGGGCGTTTTCACCTCAATGTGCGTGGAGTCAATGGCCGCCACGACGCCGAGGACATGTTGTCCGCTGCCGTGGGCGGCGACGAAGGCCGGAGCGCTGAGAAAAAGCAGTGCGGCAAGCATTAGTCGAAGGAATGTCACGGGAAAGGTCCTTTCGTTGGTCCATTAATGGCGGTGTGCGCCGGTCGCGCCGGAGGCGGCGGCATCGTCTCCGCCGAGGAACTGGTCGATCATCGATTCTTCTTGTAACTCTTTCTTCGTTTTGGGATTCAGAGTCGCCATTTCCTGCAGTTCTTCCTCGGTAATGCTGGGCAGATGGCGAATGAAATGCACGAGTTCCCAGCTCCCGCGGTCTTTCGCGGGGTCGCCGGTGCCCCAGCCGGGCATGGCGGTGAACCGAATGCCGTTCTGAATGATAAAGAACAGCTCGCCGTCCGACATCGTCTGCGTATCGGGGAGGCGGAGATCCGGCGACTTCGGGTAGACATTCTTTCCGATCACGGTGTCGCCGCTGCCGTTGTTGGCATGACACGAAGCGCAGTGGTCGGCGAAATGGGCCCTGGCATCCTTGAGCAACTCCTGAGTCAGCGGCAACGGGTTACGGAGCCGCCGATTTTCGTAGGGAATGGCCAACTGGCGGACTTGCCGGGCGATCAGCACCTCCAGCTCGTTCGGTTCGGCTTTCGCGCTGAATCCGGTTGTGTAGGATTGGTACCCGAACCACCCCAGCAATCCTAAGGTGGCCAGGAATCCAAGCATCAGCAGCACGCAGATTTTTTTCATCCGCAGCACACCCCACAACGCGACCACCAAGCCATTTTCTCACTATACAGACTCAGTCGAATGAATGCCAACCGAAGCGGGCCTTTCGGGGAGGAATGCGGGCGCTCTTAGTGTGAAGCTGGTGCAGGGGTGAGCAGACGTAGGAGGAGGATGGCGGTGACCGGCACATACATCAACAGGCCGGTCGTGCCCTGGAGTGCCTCACCGATCCAGAAGGTAACGGCCAGGTTGAAGATCAGCACGCCATAATAGAGGCCCACGCCCAGCAGCAGCCGGTGTGTCGTCGAAGGCGTCTGGGGCGGAAGCGCGGCGGCGAGGCGTCGGTCGAGAGGAAAGTAGATCAGCAACGAGATGGCGCCGACCACCGCCCACCCGACGTAATTGGCCATGGGTACGCCATAATGCACGCCCGGGTCCGGGTAATAGTAGATTTTGCCGAGGAACCAGCGGTCGCCGCGCAGCGCCACGGGATCGATCACCATGTCGATGAAGGCGAAAAACAGCACGGTCAGGATGAAGACCGGCCACGAAGTTCGGTCCCCGAGCGCAAACGACAGCCGGGGCAGCCGCAGGCCTGGTTCCCGGGAGCCCGACGCCATCGGGAGGAGCAGCAGGAGGGCGAGGCTATAGCTGGCGAACAGGAGGAACGAAAACGAGATCGAGTCCATGAACGGAATATTCGAGAAATAGAGTTCTTGGCCGACCGTGGATCCGTTGTAGTGGTACCAACCGAAGGGAATGCCGTTACGTGTGGAGGAATATTCGCAGACGAAAGCGGTCATCCAGCTGATGAGCCAAAACCGCCAGGTCCGCGGCCAGCCGATCGATGCGATGGCGGAAACTAGAAAGGCCGCGAGAAAGGCAAAGACGTAGGGGCGTAACCAAATCGTTTTGAGAAACAGAAAGAGGAATTCCATCGGGTACGTCGAGGATGCTCAAAAAGGTCTTTCAGCAAGGCCGCAGGCGCTGGCAAGACCGGAGGTGTCCCAGTTCTCACCCAGCCACCCCGAGCTGCCGAGACAGCTCCTTCCCCGTGGCTACGTTGAGGATCTTGCCGAGCCGAGAACGCAGCTGAAGGCCTTTTTCAGCATCCGATCATGCGTAGCCATGGTCGCGAAACCACCGCACCGCCTTCTCCAACGCGACGTCAACCGGTGTTTGGGGCAGGCCCAGTTCGCGGATGGCCTTTGAACAGTCGTAATGCATCTTGTACTTGGCCATCTTCACCCCTTCGAGCGGGATGCGGGGTGGCACACCGGTCAGGTTCGAGATCCATTGATTTGCATAGGCCAGCGGCAGGATGGCCAGTCGCGGCAGTTTCACGGAGGGCGCGTTCACGCCCGTGATCCGGCTGAGGATCTGAAAGACCTCGTTCAGCAACAGATTCGTATGGCCGAGAATGTAGCGTTCACCCTGACGGCCTTTCTCCATCGCCAGCAGGTGGCCCTGCGCGACGTCATCCACATCGATCAGGTTCATGCCCGTCTCGATGTATGCGGGCATCCGGCCCTGCATGAAGTCCACGATGATTTGGCCGGTGGGCGTCGGCTTCACGTCTGCTTCGCCGACCGGTGCGCTGGGGTTGACGATGACGACCGGCAGTCCTTCCCGCGCCAGTTTCAGCACTTCTTGCTCGGCGAGATATTTTGATCGTTTGTAATGGCCAGCCATCTGTTCCAGCGAGACCGGGGTGTCTTCCGTGCCGAGCCCTCCACCGGGCGGCAAGCCGATCGCGCCGATGGTGCTGCAGTAGACCGTCCGTTCGATGCCGACCTCGCGGGCCGTTTCGAGCAGCGTTCTCGTGCCGGTGACATTGATATCGTAGAAGATGGCGGGATCTTTGGCCCAGAGGGCGTAATGGGCCGCCACGTGATAGAGCTGCCGGCAGCCGCGTAGGGCCTGGCGAAGGGAGTCGCGGTCACGGAGGTCTCCGTGCACCTGTTCGACCGGAAGACCGGCGAGGTTCTGCAGATCGGCGCCCTTGCGGGAGAGCGTCCGGACTTTCACGCCGGCCTTCACCAGCGCGCGTGCCACGGCCCCGCCGACAAATCCTGTCGCTCCGGTAACGAGGGCTTTCATGACGAAGAGCTGATGGCCAATGGGCGATGGCCGATGGCCGAAAGGGAAACTGTCAGACTATCAGCCATAAGCTATCAGCTGTTGGCTCTTCAGTTTTTCCGCGCAGTAATGTAGCGCGCGATCTCGCGGAGCGGGTCGGCTGAAGGCCCGAATGTGTCCAGCCGGCTGATGGCGCGGGTCACGCAATCGTCCGCCAGTTTGCGCGCGCCCTCGACGCCATAAAACGTCGGATAGGTCTTCTTCCCGCGCTCCGCATCGGTATTGGGATTCTTGCCCAGCTCCTCGCGCGTCCCGGTGACATTCAGCACATCGTCGGCGATCTGGAAGGCCAGGCCGATGTCCTCCGCGTACCCGGTCATGTCGTCGAGCTGCCGATCCCTGGCCCCGGCGGCGATGGCGCCCATGCGCACGGCGGCGCGGATCAGCATGCCGGTCTTATGCTTGTGAATGTTCTGGAGCGTGGGGAGATCGATGTCCTGATTTTCGGCTTGAATGTCGAAGACCTGACCGCCCACCATGCCCATGTTGCCGGATCCGTAGGCCAGCTCCTGAAGGATGCGTACCTGCCGGATGGCGTCACAGCCCTTCATGAGCTCGGGCCGGCTGATGAGGTCGAAGGCCATGGTCAGTAGTGCGTCGCCGGCCAGAATCGCCATCGCTTCGCCGTACACCTTGTGATTGGTCGGTTTGCCCCGGCGAAAGTCGTCGTTGTCCATGGAGGGCAGGTCGTCGTGAATCAGAGAATAGGTATGGATGAATTCCAGCGAACAGGCCACGGCCATCAGCCCAGGGGGTGTGGTGCCGACGGCTTCGGCTGCGGCTATGGTGAGGATCGGTCGGACGCGTTTGCCGCCCGCCATCAAACTGTAGCGCATGCTCTCGTGGAGCGTCGTGGGCGGCGTCGTCGCAGGGGGGCTCACCTGATCGAGAAAACGGTCGACTGCCAGGCGATTCTGTTCGAGGTAGTCCTTGATGTTCATGGATGAATACAGAGTCTTGATGATGAGTGGATGCGAACCGGCGGAGAGTAACAAAAGGGTGAAAGGGGTGTCAATTGAGAGGGGGTGCCCCCACAAGCGGCTCCTCGCTCGCAGAGTGCGCACCAAGAACAATCATCAGCTGAAATATAGGGCGGTGCTCGCTCGATGCGCGCGGTAGAGCCACCTGTGGGTGCCGCCCCTACCTGGGAAGGAACGAGCGAGCTTGGTGGGAGCATTCTAGGTCGCGGAACGCGCACGATCAGAATGTGCGCTTCCGATGCGCGCAGTGAAGAATAGGCCGGTTGTTCCCGGGCGGGGAGTGAGAAGCCGGGTGCCGCAATGAAGGCAGGCACAGATGCCTACACAGTTGATTTCCCTGCCTGGAAGGGGTATCCCTCAGATAAATCTATCCAGGGTGTACCATGAGGAAACACATCCAAATCCCTGTTCCGCAAGACCGCGTTACTTCGTTTTGCCGAAAATGGAGCATCGCCGAGCTGGCGTTATTCGGCTCGGTGCTACGGGACGATTTCCGGCCTGACAGTGATGTGGATGTCCTCGTGACGTTTGCGCCGGGTACCCACTGGGGTTTTGAGCAAATGCTCGATATGAAAGCGGAGCTCGGGGAATTGTTGGGACGTCCGATCGATCTGGTTGAGAAGCAACTGATAGACGAGAGTCCGAACTACATCAGACGAAGGCACATTCTGACTCACATGGAAACCATCTATGTGGCGGGATGATGCGTATCTGCTCGATATGCTGATCGCGGCAAGGCGTGTCATTGAATTCCGTGCCGATCTGACATGGGAGCAATTCCGGCAGAGCGGCCTGCATCAACATGCGATTACCAAGGCACTGGAAAATATCGGAGAGGCTGCCGGCAAGGTCTCTGAAGAAGCCAGGGCCAAGTTGCCTGCAGTCCCCTGGAAACAGGTGATCGTCATGCGCCATCGCATCGCACACGACTATTTTCGCCTCGACCTGTTGCGAGTCTGGGACATTACCCTTCATGATGTTCCTGCGCTGATCGCGGCGATCGAACCGCATATTCCGCCGGAACAGCCCTGAGCCGCTTCCTGTATCGCACCTCTGCCGGACACGGCCTACTGGGCGTCATGTCCCCTCTATCATGCCATGCTGAAACAGCGGGCCGGTCCACGAGCGGCGAGCCGGCGGCTTCGGTCTGACGAAGTCTTGCCTCGCTGCTGTAGTGGGCGGGACTCCGGCGGCGGCTCTCCCAGGCCCCTGCATGAGATGTGGAGAATTCCGATCCGCCTCTGGCGGTCAGGCCTTGCTCGGATTCCCGCCTCACACACCATCGGACCTCGGCCGCAATGGCCTGCAACGTCCGCTCACCGCTTCGTCGCTCTGAGGGCGATTGGCCGACGCTCCCGTTGATTTCCCTCATGGAAAAGGGTATCCCTCAGCGGCGTCTACTCATCGGGAACTTATGCCCACACTGAACTGGATCGGGAAAGAGGCGGTGGTGAATCACCACCAACAGGTGCCGTTTCACTTGCTGAAGGATGTGCCTGATCTCGCCTGCGGCGAGCCGGGCAACGGCAATCTCATTGTGCAGGGTGACAACCTCGTGGCGCTCAAGGCGCTGCTGCCCTATTACGCGGGCCAGGTGAAGTGCATCTACATCGACCCGCCGTACAACACGGGTAATGAGGGCTGGGTCTATAACGACAATGTGAACAGTCCGGTCATTCGTGAATGGCTCGGCAAGGTTGTAGGCAAGGAAGGCGAGACGCTCGATCGTCACGACCGCTGGCTCTGCATGATGTATCCGAGGCTGGCGCTGCTACGACAGTTTCTTCGGGAAGATGGCATTATTTTTGTCAATATAGGATCGGATGAGTCTGGCCATCTTTGCGTATTACTCGATGAGATCTTCGGTCCTCGAAACCGTATTGCAGTTGCGGCTTGGGAGACTGCGTATACGGCGAATCAGACGGCAAAGCATATTTCCGAGACCACCGATTTTATTTACGTGTACTCGCTGAACTTTGATAGGGCGACTGTGGGAAAGTTCAATCGGAGTGAAGAGCAACTTGCAAAATTCAAGAACTCAGACAATGACTGGCGCGGCCCATGGAAGTCTGAAAACTTATCTGCTGGAAAGTTCTATGCGGCGGGTCAATTCGAGATTACTGGTCCGACGGGCAAGAAATTTTCTCCTCCGCCGGGTCGCTATTGGCGCTGTAACGAAACGCAATTCAAAGCGTGGTTAGCCGATGGCCGCATTACATTTGGGAAAAATGGCACTGGCCGACCAATGTTAAAAAAATATCGCGATGAAATTCTTAACGGGCTCACGCCGACCACATGGTGGAAGCACGAAGATTTCGGAACCGCCAAAGATGCAAGTATTGAATTGAAAAGTCTTTTTGGCGGTGATGCTATCTTTTCCACGCCGAAGCCGACACGCTTGTTAGAGCGGGTGTTACAAATCGCCACTCAGCCAGGGGACCTTGTCCTTGACTCCTTCGCTGGCTCAGCAACTACAGGACAGGCCGTGTTGCAATTGAACAAACAGGACAGTGGCGGCCGCCGCTTCATCCTTGTGGAGATGGAGCCGAAGATCGCTCGCGACATTACCGCCGAACGGGTACGGCGGGTTGCTCAGGGCTACAAGAATGCGAAGGGGGAGCAGGTGGAGGGTCTCGGCGGCGGGTTTCGTTATTGTGAATTGGGTGAGCCGCTGTTCGATGAGAGCGGCAAGATCCGTGAGACTGTGAGCTTTGCGGATCTCGCGCGACACGTCTATTTCACCGAAACGGGCGAGCCGTTGCCGCGCGGGCGGGTGACAAAGTCGCCGTTCCTCGGCGAGTGTTGCGGCGTGGGGGTCTATCTGCTCTACAACGGCATACTCGACGACAAGAGTGCTCAAGGCGGTAACGTGCTCACGCGTTCTGTCTTGGCACAGCTCCCGAAATTCGACGGGCAGAAGGTGATCTATTGCGCTGGCTGCCTGCTTGGGAAAGACCGGCTGCAGGCGGAGCGGATTCTGATCAGGCAGACGCCCTATGAGATCAAGGTGAGCTGATTATGCCTTCCCGAAAGCCCGCCTCTATTCATGAATCCTTGGAGCCGCTGATTCTCGTGGCCAGGGACCAACGAGTCATCCTCGATGCAGATTTAGCCCGGCTCTATGGAGTGACGACAAAAGCGTTCAATCAGGCCGTCAAGCGCAACACCGACCGATTTCCTGAAGACTTCGCGTTCCAACTAACCAAATCGGAGACATCGTGTTTGAGGTCACAAACTGTGACCTCAAGGCAGAAAACCAGTGCAACTCAAGAGGATAACGGTAACCCATCGCAATTTGCGACTAGCTCTCGAGGCGGACGGCGCTATCTCCCGTGGGCGTTCACCGAGCATGGTGCCGTCATGGCCGCGAACATTCTCCGAAGCGAGCGGGCGGTTCAGATGAGTATCTTTGTGGTGCGCGCGTTCGTCCGTTTGCGAGAGCATGTTGCTGCCAATCAAGCCATTCTGAAGCGGTTGGCCGAGATCGATCGCACCTTGCTTGAACATGATTCGGCGTTGCTCGATGTCTACGAGAAACTGTTGCCGCTGTTGCAGCCTCCACCGGACGACCCGAAACGCCAGATCGGATTTCACTCAAAGGGGAAGGCGTGATTACGCTCAAGGACTACCAGGAGCGGGTGTTGGAGTCGCTACGGGACTTCTTCCGCCTCACTGCCCAGACTACGAAGCCGGATGCCGCCTTTCGGGAGGTCACGCGTCGGTTTGGTGAAGGCGCGCCCTACATTCCGGTTCCAGCTGCAGGGCTAGGGGCGGACATGCCCTATGTGTGTTTGCGGGTGCCGACCGGCGGCGGCAAGACCTTGCTCGCCTGTCATGCGGTGGGGCTGGCTCAGCGCCAGTTTATGCGGGCTGAGCGAGCAGTTGTACTCTGGCTGGTGCCGAGTCATACGATCCTGGACCAAACGGCGGATGCGCTACGCGATCCGCGCCATCCATACCGACGGGCGTTGGAACTCGCCTGTGGGGCGGTCGAAGTTGTGACCATTGACGAGGCATTGCATTTGTCTCGGGCGGCTGTGGATGGGCAGACTGTCGTGATCGTCTCCACCATTCAATCGTTCCGGGTCGAGGACACGACCGGGCGCAGGGTCTATGACCAGAACGGCGCGTTTTCCGAGCATGTAATGAACGTTCCTCCCGACCGCCTTGCGGATCTTTTTCCCGGTGCGGACGGGAAACCCAAACCGTCTCTTGTGAACGCGCTACGGCTTCGGCGACCGATTGTCATCGTGGATGAGGCGCACAATGCCCGGACCGACCTGTCTTTTGCGACGCTCGGCAACGTCTTGCCCTCGTGCATCGTCGAGTTTACGGCGACACCGGCGCGTGAGAAGACTCCGTCCAACGTCCTGCATCGTGTCTCGGCGGCGGAATTAAAAACGGCGCAGATGGTAAAGTTGCCGTTGCGGGTTGTCACCCGACACCCAAGTCAGCGGGACCAACTGCTGGCGGAAGCCCTCACGCTTCGAGCCGATCTGGAAAAGCTCGCCGTTCTGGAAGGGCAGCAGACGGCCGAATATATCCGTCCCATTCTCCTGATTCAGGCCGAGCGGGTCGATGCCTGTGAACCGCTACGTGACCGGTTGGTGCGCGAGTTCGGGCTTTCCAAAGACGAGGTGAAGATCTCCGTCGGCCGGCTCGACGAACTCAAAGGGGTGAAGGATATTGCCTCGCCGAAGTGCCAGGTTCGGGTGATCATCACGGTGGAGAAATTGCGTGAGGGGTGGGATTGCCCCTTTGCCTCTGTGCTCTGCAGCTTGAAGGAAACCTGGTCGGCCACGGCGATTGAGCAAATTGTCGGGCGCATTCTTCGGTTGCCGGACGCCAAGGCGAAGCAACATCCTGATCTGAACTGCGCCTATGCCTTTTCTGTCTCGGATTCGATTACAACGGTGTTGGCGGAACTGCGCGAGGCGTTGGAACACAATGGGTTCACGAAGGCAGAGGCCGAACGGATCATTCTTTCCGTGCCGCAAGGCACGCTGCCGCTCAGTGTGCAACCGCAGACTGTGACCTTCGCACCGACCGAGATCGATCCAACCCTTGCTCAAGTGCAGGAAGCCGCGCTCGCGGGAAAGGTACGCATCGATGCCGCAGCGGGCACGATCACGATCGTTGTTCCGCTCGATCAGGATGATACCGACCGGGTCAAGAGTTGTGTCTGCACGCCTGAAGCAAAAGCCATGCTGGAAGTGGCCGTTGAGGCAGTGAGTCAAGCGGAACGGGCTTTCGGCGGAAGCGGAAAGCCCAGAAAGCCGTCGCCGTATGAGCAGCAGGTAGACTTTCTTGTGCCGCTGCTCTGCTTTGCCGAGAACGGCATGCTGTACGAGTTCGAAAGCACCTTTTTGCTCGAACACCCCTGGAAATTGAGCGAGAAAGATGCGTCGTTGCCCGCGGCGTATAACCCGCTGGCTCGTCCGTATGGAAAGGTTGGGGTGATCGATGTCGGACAGAAGGGCGACGTCCAGACGACGCTCATGGGCGATACCGGCGATGCCGATTTTGTCGGCACGCTGCACCAACAGATGTTTCAATTCAGCGGTCAAGATGACTGGTCTGTAGAAAGGCTCGTCGCCTGGCTGGATCGGGAAATCGATCACCACGACATTCCCGTCGGGGAATCGGCAGAGTTTCTTCGGAAGGTTATTCGTGGGCTGACGGCGAAGTATGGCATTGCGGACATCGGTATTCTGGCGCTCGATCGATTCCGGCTCCGCGATGAAATTGCGGCGCGTATTCAGGAACATCGCGAAGGTGAGCGGAAGGCGTCATTTCAAATGCTGCTCCTATCCGACTCACCGCTCACGGTGACCGAAGCGCGCACGATTAATTTCAAGACCATGGGCTATGAGCCGAGCCGCGTGTATGAGGGCGGCTTTCAGTTTCAGAAGCATTACTTCGGACCCAAGCCCGGTGAGTTGACGGAAAAGACGGCCGAAGGGCGGGTCACAGAAGAGTTTCAGTGTGCGCAGTTTCTCGATGGACTTCCCCAGGTGAGGTTCTGGGTGAGAAATCTGGTTCGCAAACCCACGTCATTCCGGCTGCAAACCTCCAAGGACTGGTTCTACCCGGATTTTCTGTGTCAACTGAAGGATGGCCGTACGCTAGCTGTTGAATATAAGGGGAGGCACCTCTTCGACGGGATCGATGCCGAGGACAAACGAGCGATTGGGGCGATCTGGGCTTCTCGAAGCGGTGGCCGTTGTCTGTTTGTGATGCCGACCGAGGGCGACTTTTCGGGTATCGTGGGAGCTCTGCAGGGACAATGAGCAAACCCACCGTACCGTGCTTTCGAGTCCTTGCCGGGAAGATCGGAGCCATGGGCCGGTAACTTGGCGACTGACTGATTGCCGAGTCTCTGTTTACTGGTTGACCACATGTTCCAAGTGGCTTAGAGTGCCACCATACGAAGGGGTGCCGACTTTGAGTGCTCAATCCGCCAAGCAGAAGATTATTCAGGCAGTCGAGCGGTTACCCGACGATGCCACGCTGGAAGATGCGATCGAACGGCTTTGTTTCCTCTCTAAGGTAGAGGAAGGCCTCCGTCAGTCGAATGCCGGCGAGACTGTCCCCCACCAGGACGCTATTCGGCAACTGCTCGGATGACGCTCATCTGGACTCGCCGTGCTATTGCCGACGTTCAAGCGATCAAACAATTCATTGCTCAAGATTCCCCTCACGCAGCCCAATTGGTGGCGCAGCGCCTTGTGGCTGCCGTGGACCGCTTGACCCTGTTTCCCGAATCAGGGCGGATCGTCCCCGAGCTTGCCGATCCACAGATTCGCGAAGTCGTGCAGGGCTCGTACCGTATTGTGTATCGCCTTCTGGGGCAACAAGCGCATATCCTCACCGTCCATCATTCAGCTCGTCTCTTTCCTCTGGGGCAATAGGGACTCACCCGCTGGCCCTTCACTGCGCGCATGGGACGAGCACATTCTGATCGTGTGCGCGGTCTGCGAGCAAGAAGGGACGCCAGGTGGGGCCCTCCTTCCCCCCTTCCCTCCTTGTTTTTTCTTCGATCCCTTCGCTATACTCCCGCGTCATGAGTATTCGGAAGGCCGGTGGTGACTGGGAGCCCATGTTGCTGGGGATTGAACCCCGCAGTTGCAAGGTCTGCCAGCAGGGGCTCTATCGGGATAAGACGATGTTTCGCGGCGGCTGGTCGCGCTGCAGCGTGTGCGACGAATTCGTCCATTATAGTTGCCTCGCGAGCGGGAAAGTCAGTTTCCTGAAGCAACGTCCCCGAATCTGTAAGAGCTGTCGGACGGCCGAGGAGCAGGCAAAGCAGGCCGTTCCGTCCAGCCACCCCGCACCCGTCGGGTCATGACGCTCCTCCTCGATCCGCAACAACGTTCGGCCAGGCCCGCCTGGCACGTCTTCTTTTCTCACACCCTTCGGTATGTACTCGCGCCACTGTTATTTGTCTCCAGCGGATTCTTCACGGCCAATTTCATTGTGAGCGGCCATTACACTTGGCCTCGCACGAGCCGGGTCTTCGTGTTGACCCTGACCCTGCTCATTCTCGCCTATGAATTCATTTACAAGGACCGCACTATTCAGTCGAATACTCCCGATCGGGCGTTCAATGGGGTGCTGTATTCTTGTATGATTCCGTATGCCCTGGGTGTGCTGATGATGCTGGGTCTGGCCAAACTGTAGTGTCGTAAAACGCAAGACGTGAATCGTGGCCGGGCGGACTGAGAGCGTGTCGCTGACGGCCGAGGACCAGACCAGAGGCTCGGTGCTGGGGTTGGGCGACGAACGACGCTTCACGCGCGACGAACGAATTAGGGACACAGCGTATCGGTTGGTCTTGCAATAGGTGACTATGGCACAACGGTTTCAAAGCGGGGCATTCGTCCAACAGTGTTTTGCCGTTCATCCCTTGTGTCTCTCGTTGAAGCGGATCGATGACCAGGGTCGGCTCGTGGTGGCCTGCACCTCCTGCCGCATGATGCATCTCATGACGGCCGACCAGGTCGTGGGCCGGGTCGCGGCTGTGCCGCTCGGCGGCGAGGTGGACGGTCCGAAAGTGATGCCCACGGCCAAAGAATCGCTGGAAAGCTGTCTGCGCGCCCATCCTGTGTCTGTGACGATCAGGGAATTGGATGTGATCCGCGACATGGTCGGGTTACGCTGCGGGGAATGTCGGCGAATGTTCGATCTGGAGGTGTCGGCGTTTGAGTCCCTCCAGAAGGCGTAGCCGGATGCTGAAACGTTCCGCCAGCTGCGTTCTCGCCTCGACAAGATCCTCAACGTACTCTCGGTGCAAGAGCTGTCCCGGCAGCTCGGGGTGGGTGGGTGAGAACTGGTACGCTTCCGGCCTTGTCGTCGTCTGCGGCCTTGCTGGACGATCCGTTTGAGCATCCGACGAGACAATGTTCATATGTCACCCGCGTAGTTGACCACTGAATCCACCCCCTATCAGCATCATGCGCCTTCAATCGATGAGTCGGAATGTCTCTCCCGTTGGATAAACGGTCTCTGACGCTCGCTGAGCTCGCGTTGGTTGCGGACGGGGAACTGTTCCGTTCCAAGGAGCGGGCGATCCTCAAGGTGCAGGCCCTGTTGGCAACCCTCCAGGCGGGATTACGGGAGGATCTGGCAGGGACGACGTTGTTGTTGCCTCCCGGCTTTGATCCGGCCAAGGCGCAGTCCGTGAAGGGCGAGCGCCTCGAACAGTGCCCCTATCAGTACCTGGACTACCCGAAACATTTTCTGGGCGACGACAAGTTCACCTTTCGATCCTTGTGTTGGTGGGGCCATCACCTGGTGTTTGCGATGATCGTCGAGGGCGGGCAGGTGAAGCAGTGCAAAAAGAACTTTTTTGACCGCTTCCACCAGCTGGCCGGCCATGGACTGGAGCTGTCACTCGCCCCCACGCTGTGGGAGTGGAAGCGGGGCGAGGGGTATACGCTGCCGATTACGCACGACCGGAAGGCTCAATTGGCCGCGGTGTTGTCCGGGCGGGCCTGGTTCAAGATTGCCCGGTTTGTGCCTCTGGATTCCCCTGCCCTGCGCGAGGGGCACCTTCCGGAACTCGGTCGCGACACCTTCCGGAGCCTCCTGCCTCTCCTGATTCCCTGATCCGGCCTGTCCGGAGTGGTTACATGCCTGCCATCGGTCATCGGCCATCAGCTCCGGTTCTTCGCTCCGACTCGTTCTTCTCGTTTGTCATCCGGCCGGGACTTGGGTAGACTGGGCGCGTTTGCGTACGCCACATACTGACAGGGAGGCATGTGTGATTGCACAGGGATGTCGAATCGCGAGTCAATGGTGCCTGGCGGTGGGATTGGCGCTGCTCTGGGGTTGCGCCGGAACCGGGGAAATGGTGTCGGTCAATGTGCAACCGCAACAACCGTTCGTGCAGAGCGGCCAGCCCGAGCCGCTAAAAATCGTCATTGAGCCGTTTGAGGACCTTCGCGCGGACCGGTCGAAGATCGGCCAGCGGACCCACCTGGGCGGTGGCGTGACCAACTTCAATGTCACCGGCGGGTCTCCCGGCGTGACGGTGGCCGAAGCCTTGGCCGAAGCCTTGCGGTGGCGCGGGTGGAATCGTCGCGGCTGGGATGCGCGCGTCGTGCAGTCGGGCGTGGGGGTGTCGGGCGCGGATATCGTCATCGGTGGAGAAATTCTGAATTTTTCGGCGAACGCCAAGAGCCGTGTGTTCAATACCAAGCTGACGGGTGAGAGCCGACTGGTCATCAAGGTCAAGAACCTCGCGGATGACAGCAGCACGCAGCGGAATGTTCAGGGCGAACAGACGAAGCTGGTGTTCTGGTTTACCAGCGAAGATGTGGAAACCCTCATGTCCGGTCTCCTGCAGGACGGCCTCGAGCGCTTCATTGCCGATACGAAAATCGAGGGTCGGGGCCTGAAGTCCGTCAAGTGAGGCATCCCCGGCTCCAAAGCGGCGCGCAACTCGGGGAGGGACGTTGTGCGTGAACGGCGGTGGGAAACCCCCGGCCGGCTGACCTTTCAAGAGGTCCTCGCAGTCGGGGAGCGCCTCGCAGCCTTGGGGCTGAAACCGGCGCATCCCGCCAAGGACGTCATTTGCTACGTGGAAGACTGGGCGGTCGACTCTCCCGAGGCCTTCGACCTGCTCGACCATTGGGCCACGGAAGATGTGACCCTGATCCACATTCGCGAATCCTGGAAGGGCGACTTTTTTCTGTTGGCGGGCGGCTACCACACCGTCTATCAGCGCTACCAGGATGTCGGGACCTACTGCTCCATCAGTCACCCCTGGCGGACCAGGCCGGGGCTACGATTCCATCATCCTGTCTCCATGTTCTGGCTGGGATTCCGGCACAACCATGCGTTCATCCGCGTGCGTCTCCATACGCAAGAGGTCGTGACACCGGGGGAGACGCGGGAGGATGCACAGCGCACCGAGTGGATCGATGAGCGCAGGGCCATCTTTCTCGATGCCATCGCCACCTTGGAGTTGCCGGTTGAGACGTCCGTCGACAAGGATAACGTGGTATTACGCCCCTCAGATCCTGCGACGCCGTTTTTCTGTTCCTGGCCCGACGCCTTCGGACCCTGCCAGTTTGAGTACAACACCCTGGATGCCTATGAGTTTCTGGTGCCGGCCAGCCGGTTAGCCGCCACCTTTGCGCCGCAGCCGGTCGGGGTTCGGGCTTATCTCACCGGGTTTTCCGAGCAGGCATTGGAGGCGTTTGCCGCGGTGCAACCCGGCGCTCGCTCCGTCTACCGCTGTTCCGTGCATTGCGCGCTGGGGGAATTGCCTGAAGTGTTGACCACGATTGAGCCGCAAGGGCGTCTGTATAGCACGCTGTGCGAATTTCAAACCCAGGACCTGATGCCGGAAGGGGCCGACGCGTCGGCGATTATCGGGATTGTCGGAGGGGCCGGAGGCTTTCAGCTGGAGGCGCGGCTCAATCGGGCTCCCTTGGCCGAAGAACACATGGCCGGGTGGTTGGAGCGACTCTTGGGGATGTCGGTCGTGTATGCTCCGCTACCCCCCTTCATGTAATCCGGCAGCTGAACAGGGTCCCCAGCTGCGTTCTCAGGTCGAAAGAATCCTCGACGTACCGCAAAGGGTACGCCTCCGGTTCTTTCTCCCTTGCGGCCTTGCTGGATGACCCTGTTGAGCTGCCGGATCCGGGACGTGAAAGGTGGTTTCCGGCGGCGTTCTCGCTTCGTTCAAGGACTCGACGTACCAGACAGTGTACGCCTCCGGTTCTTTCTCCTCTGCGGCCTTGCTGGATGACCCTGTTGAGCTGCCGGTGTAGTCATGAATGCCGGGAGATTATTGTGCCTTGCCACATGTAGTCGCCCCTAACGGCACAGTCGCGGCCTTCCGATCAAGGGCCGCGATAACGCTCTTCGTTTGACAATCGTCTGCGTCTCCTGAAATCTAGCGCATGGTCTCATGGCAACGTTTCCAATCGGTCTTGGGGAAGCCCTACCTGCCCCCGCTGTTTTTCTTCAGTGGCGTGACGTACGACACGCTTGTGCTGACACGCATCGACCGTCTGCGCGACAACCTGCTCTTGTTGGCCTACCTGAGCCTGCTGGGTTTTCTGATTGTGCTGACCGGGCGTTTGGGGACACAGGAAGCCACGGTCGACGATCTCCCCCCGGATGCGCCGTTCTTCATGAAATGGGTGGTGCAAGCCAAGCCCTATGCGCCGATGGCGATTCAGTTCCTGCTGGGGAGCCTGTTCAGCGCCTACGCGATTTTTTATTCCAAGAGCGCCACCTTTGCCGGGACGGCCGTATTCTTCTGCGTCCTGGTGGCATTCCTTGTGGCGAACGAATTTCTCCGCAGCCGGCTGTCGAATGTGCAACTACTGGTGAGTCTCTACGCGCTCGTGTGCTTCGCGTTCTTCACGTTTTTCCTGCCCGTGATGACGGGATGGATGAATGCGGCGATCTTTCTCTCCGGGGCCGTGGTGACCGTGCTTGTCGTCCTGCGCGTCGTGCAGTTGATCTATTGGAATAATTCCGATCGTACGTCCCGCGAGGCGATGTTGGCCGGCGCTCCGGCGGTTGCTCTCGTCGGGCTGCTGGTCGGATTCTATTTCTTGAACTGGATTCCCCCGGTGCCGCTGTCGTTGAAGCACGGCGGCATCTATCACGAGGTGAAGCGTTCGGGTGACCGGTTTGAGCTGAGTTTCGAAAAGTCATGGTACGAGGTGTGGAAAGCTTCAGACACGGTGATCCCGGCCGACGATCCGGTCTATTGTTTCACGGCGGTGTTCGCGCCGGTGGCGCTCAAGACGACGATCTATCACCACTGGTATTACCGCCCAGACCCCGGTCAGCCCTTCACCGATGCCGACCGTATTCCGCTCAAGATTTCCGGTGGGCGGGAGGGAGGGTATCGTGCCTACACCTTCAAGGAGGGCCTCGATCCGGGAGATTGGCGCGTTGATGTAGAAGCCGAAGACGGTCGTGTGATCGGCCGAATGGCGGTCAAGGTGCTGGACAAGACAGCGGTCGGGTCCCTGTCCTTGACGACGGTGGTGTATTAGCCGGCGAGGCGGTGCAACTGACGATGACATCCACCGGCATTGAACTGCTTGAAGAACGCACCGGTGACGGCCTGGCGGCTCGGGTCGGCGATCGGCTCATTCAGAACTGCCGGATGTTCCTACATCGTGGGGTTGCGGTACCGATGAATGAACGGCAAGCGGCGAACCGGCCGGCACATATGCCCAGGGGGCGAAGGCGTCGTGACCTCGGCCGATCACCAGGTGGAATTGGGACGGCGTCAGGTCATTTCTGGAATCGAGCAGGCGTTATGAGGAATGAGGGTGGCGGCACCGCAAGAGTCCGTATCAGTCCGCACCTGGCATATGGACACAAGGGCCTGCCAAGCCTGATCCCACCGGATGCGCTGCTGGTCGTGGAGCTGTGGTTGAGAGGGATAGTTCAGACTCGATAGCAGCGCACACTTTAGGACGTCCATCTCACCGTGTCTTTCACCTGTTCGAAAGTCGGAAGGTCCAGCGAGAAATAGTGACGTTTGGGGGCATCGAAGCCTAGGGTGATCAGCATACCTTTGTCGATGCATCCGTAAGTAACGGCCTGACGAAGCAACCCTGACTTGCTTCGGTAGGTGTAGTTCGCCCGAAAGCCTTGAGAGCCTGCTAGAGTCGCAGGGCCGTTTTCGACGATCTTGAGCTCGACGATGTCGGGGTGTGACCTAATGTCGTCCAGGAAGATGGCCGCGACTTCTTGCGGCAACATAGTGGCGGAGAGCTTTTTTTGCGTATATTTGAATTCTCCGTCGAGAGGACGTTTGTTCAAACGCATCGTCTGTAGACCGAACCCATCGCGGGTGGCCATGAATAAGAGCCCCTGTTTGACGGCCTCCTCGTCTTTCTCGGCAGGGCGAAAGGTAATCCATCCTTGCGGCCACTCGGCCTCAAGTTGATCCGTACTCAAGACCGTTTGCGACCCTGCTGGGACCAGTTGCGCCGATCGTCCGACACAACCGCCCAGCGACAGCATCAGTATACCCGCGACGATTCGCAATAGGATCATGACTGCTCCTTTAGGGCTTGTTCGACATATCCTCTGTCCGCTGCCTGGGGGGCAAGTTCCAGATATCGTCGCAATTCAGACTGTCCCCCGAATCGATCACCTCGCTTCAGGAGTGAATAGCCCAACCCTCGATGTGGGTCAGCGAGACGAGGGTCCGCCTCGATGGCTTGCCGATAGTGGGACTCGGCCTGTTCCTCATCACCAACGTCGTGACCTTGGTGAAAGGCTTCTCCCATCAGGAAGTGAGCCCGAGCGTTATTCGGCTGGCGCTCTAGGATCTGTTGAAGGTCGCGGCGCACCAAGGCGACACGGCCAATCGCGAGATCCGTCTCAGAATTATCGACAATCAACGGGGTCATAATGTGGTAGTAGCGATCGACTTCCACCGCTCCACCGCGGCTCGCATACTTGTCGGCCACGAGTTCCTTGAAACTGTCTATGCGCTCTTGTACGCGGGGATGGCTACCGAAGAAGAACGGTTCGTCGATCTTGCGAAGGGCAAGATCTTCTTTCAGCTTTTCAAACAGCATGGAGGCTTCTTGCGGCGAATACCCGGCCTGGACCATCAAGTCGAGTCCGACTTCGTCGGCCTCTCGCTCCTTCCCGCGCGAGTAACCGGTGACAGCGCCCATATAACCGACCCCGCCCAGAGCGGTAGCTGCTGCGCCGAATACGCCGAAGGGAAGCGTGAGCACTTGGAATGTGGCGAGGGCGGCGCTGGTGCGACGAATGCCGCGGAGTTCCTGGATCGTATGGCGATGGGTTGCATGGGTGAGCTCATGTCCGAGCAGGGTGGCCAATTGAGCTTCGCTCTGGATACGGGCGAGCATGCCTGTATGCACATAGATCTTTCCATTAGGAAACGCGAAGGCGTTCAGGAGTGGATTTTTCAGCACCTTGACCTCGACAGACAAGCTGTGTTGGCCAGATCTCGGTGGGAATACTTTTGCCATGACTGAATTGACATAGTCGGTGACAATGGGATCGGTGTAGAGCAATCCACTCTGATCGAGCCGTCGTTCTTCTTCCAAGACCGATTTCCAGAGGCGCTGTTCGTCCTCGTCCAAGGTGATGTCTGGCCGGCTTCCAAACGGTGCAGTCGTGCATCCTTCCACCAGGCAGGCGCAGAGCATGAGAGCCAGGAGTTGGAACGAGATTGGATGCCTCATGGAGTTTGTCCCAAAGCAGGCAGGTCCATCATGAATTCCAGGGCGAGTTTAGAGGCTTCTTCGGGCTCTCGTAGGTCATAGGGCTTCGGGGTTTTCGTAAACCACAAAATGTCACCGGTTTTGGCGTCGATGAGTGCTGCAGTAAAGAGGTTGCCGCCGCCCTGTGGAACCGCAACGACCCCCAGAGCGGCGGCGACCAACGTCCTCCCCACACCAAGTGCTTTTCTGCCGGTGGATGAGCGCTGGTCGAAGCCGAGTACTATCAAATAGGCGTCTACATCGGAGGCGAGTTCTGACAGCTCCTTCCCAAGGGAAAAGGTAAAATTTCGTGCTTTCTCCGGGAAAAATGGAGATAGTTTGTGCTGATGCGGAGCATACTGAACGTTGAACGCGTGTCGAACGATTGCACCTGAGACCAACTCGTAGAGGAGCAGGGTCTCATTGTAGATGTCGCGTTGGGAGGGGGTAAGTCGATCTGGCTCGAAGTCTGTCACGTGGAGGTGTTCACGCTTTGAAAACTCAGTCGCCAGCGCCTTGCGCACATTGACGACCGCGGCTTGTCCCCAATCGTCCATTTTTTCCTGACTGCCGCCAGCCCCGAGCTCAAACATCTCGATTTGAGGGGGAAACAGGGCGATGCGTTTGATGAAAGGCGCGGAAGCGGCCAGGTTGGGATGGCCCTGCATTTCGCCTCGGACGAAAGCTGGAGCAAGGAGGATGACCACGAGAGCGAAAATGAGGTGGAGGATTCTGTGTCGCATGGCAGGCGCCTCGTTGTCGGATGTAAAGTGGCTTGAAGGGTATTCACAAAGCGTAGCAGAATGATCTGGCATCGCAAGCGTTACGCGGGAAGAGATTCCCGGATGGGCATTAGGGTGGTTCTGTACGGTTCAGCATGGATGAAAGAATGAGAATTTTGTCGCCCTGTCCCGATAAACCCAACTGTGTCTCGACGACCGCGGGGGAGGAGCGTCACGCGATTGCGCCGTTTCGCTATCGAAAAAGCCGCGCGGAGGCGAAGGAGGCGCTCAAGGCCGTCATGGCTGGTCTGCCACGTACGACGTTAGTGGAAGAAGACGACGCCTACCTCCATTTCGAATGCACCAGCCTCTTGTTCCGCTTTGTCGACGATGTGGAGTTCCTGTTCGACGAGGAGAGTAAGATCATTCATTTTCGCTCGGCGTCCCGTGTGGGATACGGCGATCTTGGCGTGAACCGTCGCCGGATGGAAGCACTCCGGCCGCTGGTGGATGGTAAGCTCTAACATCTGTCCGTCGTATGCATCTGCTGCCCAGGGAGGCCTCAGTATGATTTGTCGCCACATCGGGCTGCTGCTCCTGTTGTTCGGCTTGATGGTCGGCGTTCCTGTTTCACCGTCGATGGCCGATGAGGCGAAACCGGCGGCGCTTCCCTGGATCATGGGGCCGACCGATGCGAAGTTGGGCGATCAGGCCCTGCTGAAATTGCCGAAGGGCTATCAATTTCTCGGCGCCCAAGAGACGCAGCAATTGCTGAAACAAATGGGGAACTTCCCCTCCGGTTCCGAGCTGGGCTTGATTACGGCGACAGGTGAAGGGGAAGAGTGGTTCATGGTGGTGCGGTACATCGACGCGGGGTATGTAAAAGACGACGAGGCGGCCAACTGGGACGCCGATGCGCTGATGGCTGCAATCAAGGAAGGGACAGACGAGGATAACCGACGGCGGCAGGCTCAGGGCTTTCCCCCGCTGGTCATTCGTGACTGGGAGGAGAAGCCTCATTACGACAAGGCGGCGAACAAGGTGGTGTGGGCGATTTCCGCGCAGGAACGTGACTCGGTCGGGGTCAACTACAACACGTTGGCCTTGGGGCGGCAGGGCTATCTGAGCATGAACATGGTGGGGTCGTTGGAGCAGTTGGCGGTGCTGAAACCCCATGTCGGCCTGCTGCTGGCCAATGTGGAGTTTGTTGAAGGCAAGCGGTACACCGACTTTAACAGCACGACCGACAAGGTGGCGGCGGTGGGGCTCTCGGCGCTGATTGCCGGGGCGGCCATCAAATCGGGGTTACTGGCGAAGCTCTGGGCGGTCGTCGTGCCGCTCATCCTGGCCGGAAAGAAGCTGTTGATGCTCCTGGTGATTGCGCTCGGTGGGCTTGCGGCCAAGTATTTCAACAGGAAACCCAAGCCGGAGCAAGCGGGCGGGGACGGAGGTCCGTCCTCGTGAAAATTCTTCTGCTGCTCCTCAGTGGCCTCAAGTTGGGCAAGATCGCTCTCACCGGCGGGACGATGCTCCTGTCGATGGTGGCGTACAGTTTTCTTTTCGGCTGGCCGTACGCGGTGGGATTCGTCCTGCTGATCCTGTTTCACGAATTAGGGCATTATGCCGCCGCCAAACAGCGCAATCTCAACGTCGGTGCTCCGACCTTCATTCCCTTCGTCGGGGCCTGGATTCAACTCAAAGAGCAGCCGATGGATGTGGAAACCGAGGCCTATGTGGGAATCGCTGGGCCTGTCGCGGGGACCGTGGCGGCCACGGCCTGTTACTACGCCGCGGAATATGCTCAGAGCCAATTGCTGCTGGCCCTGGCCTACGCCGGGTTCATGATCAACCTCTTCAACCTCATTCCGCTCTCGCCGCTGGACGGTGGCCGGATCACGGCCATCATCTCGCCAAAGGTCTGGTGGCTGGGCGTGCCGATCCTGATCGGTCTCTTCGTCCTGAACCAGAGCCCCATGCTGTTGTTGATCGCGATCATGGCGATCCCGCACGTCATGTCCACGTTCCGTGGCGGCCCCCATGGCCTGCCTGAGCGGTACTATGAGGTCCCGCTCTCCACCAGGGTCAGCTATGGCCTCTATTACCTCGGCCTCGCTGCGTTTCTTGGTATCATGAGTTATGAGACGCACCTGCTGCTGCCATCCGGGCGAGGTTAGCCGGATCTTCCATCTCAGTTACTTTTTTCCGGGTTGGACGCCGTGAACACATACACGGCCGAAGTGAGCTGCATTCAAGATTTGACGCATGACGTGCGAGCGATCGAACTGCGCCTGCTGGACCCACCGACGATTGCCTTTCAAGCCGGACAGTTCATCTCCTTCGAAGTACCGAAGGAGGGACAGTCTCGCCCCGTGACGAGGCCCTATTCCATTGCCTCGCCGCCGGAGCGGCGTGAGCACATCCTTCTCGTGCTCAACCTAGTCCAGGGTGGTCCCGGCTCGAGCTACCTGTTTCGTTTGCGTGAAGGGGAGCGGACGTCGTTTAAGGGCCCGGCGGGCGCCTTTTACCTCCGAGACGACGGGACGAAGGATCTGCTGTTCGTGGCGACGGGAACGGGCATCGCGCCGATTCGGAGCATGATCTTGGCGCAGTTGCAGCGCGCGCCGGACCGGCCGGTCACGTTGTTCTGGGGGCTGCGCAGCCAGCGGGATCTCTATTGGCAGGATGAACTGGGGGCATTGGCTGCCGCCCATCCCCGCTTCACTGTAGTGACGACGTTGTCGCGGCCTGAGCCGGGATGGCAGGGCGCGAGCGGGCGCGTGACGGCCTTGGTGGAGGAGCGGATCACCTCCGTGAGCAATCTTGCCGCCTATCTCTGCGGCGGCAGCGGGATGATCAAGGATGTGATGGCGACGCTCCGTGCTAAGGGGTTGTGTCCGATCTATCGCGAAAAATATTACGACGAATAGCAGGCCGATGAAAGAGGCCGCCAGCGGCGTTCTCGGTCGCACGACTCCCGGCGACGTGCCCACAGGCTCCTGTCCCTGGCGAATGACGGCTAATGCCGAACCTACTGAGGGGCGCGCTTAGTGGTATGTTGAAAGACGCACTTGGGGCAGGTGTAGTGAATGAATTGCCCCCCAGCGACCAGTCGTGTGGTCATGGCCACCTTGCACCAGGTGCAGAGCCGTTCGGGCAAGGCGGGGGTCGAGGGCGATGCGTTGGACGGCGATGTGGATGGTTCAGTCATGGCGCGCATTCTCGCTAAGGGTCTGAGAGTTTGTCAACGTGCGCTGCGCACGAGAAATTTCGGAGATAAATATTTACAGTGTTTCAAACGTTCAGTATAGTGCAAAAGAGATGCTTCACCACTCCCACCACCCCCAACAGAAAGGTCGTATCGCATATGCACAACGCCGAAGGTGCCACCTCCGACGACATCTCATCATCTTCACCCAGGATTGCTGACTCCGCCGTCCATCCGGACTCTGTCGGACCCGGCAAGGCCTGGGGTATTTGCACCTCCGTTGACCTCCACGATTGCATTCCCGAACGCATCCGCGATGCCAAACAGATTGAAGCCTATGTGGTGCAGCTCTGCGAGTTGATCGAAATGAAGCGATATGGCGCCTGCCAGATCGTCAATTTCGGTGAAGGTCGCGTGGCGGGTTACAGCATGGTGCAGTTGATCGAGACTTCCTTGATCAGCGGTCACTTCGCCAATGACACCAACAGCGCCTATCTCGATATTTTCAGTTGCAAAGGGTACGAACCGACCGTCGTCGAAGAATTCTCCAAGGCCTTCTTCGGTGCCCGTCGTTCGAGCCATCGGGCCATGTTGCGGTACTAGCCTGGTACATCCGCCCCGGCGGGGGATGTACGCTCGCCGGGGCGCCATCGCATGACTCACTCACAACCCAAAACGGTTCGGGCCTTCTTTGATACGCTCGCCGGCAAGCTGGACCCTGAGGCGGCCGAGGGACTGGATGTGGTCTACCAATTCGATTTGCACGGTGCCGACGGGGGGCAGTATCTCGTGCAGATCCGGGATGGGGCCTGCCAGGTGTCGGAGGGCACTCATCCGGACCCGAATGTCACGCTGGCCATGTCGGGTGAAGATTGTCTCCGTGTGCTGAACGGCCAGGTCAGCGGCACGATGATCGCCATGACCGGTCGCCTCCGTATCAGCGGTGACATGGGCTTGGCGATGCAGCTGGCGTCCCTCTTCCCCAGTCTCCGTCCTTAGCAGGATGTTGAAAAAGTCCGCTAGCTTTGTTCTCGCGTCTCTCTGAGGCTCGACGTACAGGACACAGCACGCCTCGCCTCTTCGTTCGCTGCGGCCGCGCTGAACGGCCTTTTTGAACATCCTGCGTGTCGCGCCCCGCCTCAGACCATTCCTCATGCGAAGAAGTTCTCGCCCAGGCTGTGGAGAAGCCGTCACCAGGCGTCTCGGCGCGAAAAAATCCTCAACGTATTCCAGTGAATACGCCTCCGGTTTTTTCGCGCCGCTTTCGTAAGAGTCCATTCAACCCGCGTTTATCCTCAACGACTTCCGTCAAGCCTGCTGCCCGGCCAATTCAGCTTCTGCCGGTGTTTCACCCAGTTGATCGGCCCGCCGTGGAAACCGTTCTTCCAGCATCGTATAGACGGTCGGGACGAGGAAGAGCGTCAGAATCGTCGAGACGGTGAGACCGCCCACGACCGCGCGCGCGAGGGGTGCGTTGGTTTCACTGCCCGTTCCCAGTCCGAGGGCCATCGGGATCAGGCCGACCACCGTGGCGAGGGAGGTCATCAAAATCGGCCGGAGCCTGGTGCGCGAGGCCGTCACGACGGCGGTGGCAAGGTCCAGGCCGCGGCGCCGTAACACGTTGGTGTAATCAACCAATAGGACGCCGTTCGAGACAACGATGCCCAGCATCATGATGATGCCCATCAATGACGAGGTGGAGATCGTGGTATTCGTCAGGTAGAGGATCACGATCACGCCCGGGATGCCCATCGGCACCGAAAACATGATGATGAAGGGATCGATCAGCGACTTAAACTGCGCAGCCATCACCATGTACACCAGGATCAAGGCCAGGGCGCTGGCATACATGAGGCCTTCGAAGGTCTCGCGTTGTTGCTGGATTTGGCCGGCAAGGCGGATGCTGAAGCCTGTCGGCAACTGCATCTGGGCGAATGCTGTTTCCAGGTCCTGGGCGATCGCGCCGAGATCGCGGCCGACGGGGTTGGCCGTGATGTGGACGACGCGCTGGAAGTATTTGCGCTCGATCTTCACGGGCCCGGCGTTCAACTTCAATGTGGCCAGATTCTTCAGCAGCACCGGTTCGCCGTTTTTGGTCGTGAGCAATACGTGCTCGATGGCCGTCAGGTCCTTGCGGTGTTCCTCGGCGAGCCAGGCGCTGATGTAGTATTCATTCCCGTTTTGCGGATCGGTGTAAATGATGGGGTCGGTTTGGCCGTTGCCGTTCAGGGAAAACAACACGGCATTCGCGACGTCGGTTTCGCTGATGCCGAGTAGCGCCGCCTTCTCCCGATCCACCACCACGTTCACTTCGGGGTAGTTCTCTTCCCGGCTGACCTCAATGTCCGCCATGCCCGGGATCTTGTGCATGATCTCCTGCGCTTGTTGGATGACGGTGCGAGCCTTCTCGAAGTCGTAACCGTAAATTTCCACGTCGATGGACTTTTGCGACCCGAAGCTCGTCACACGTTTGACCAGGCCGCCCGGATCGAAGAACATCGCCACGCCGGGAAAAAGTTTGACCACCGACGGCCGCACGGCGTTCATGATCTCAACCTGGTTGCGTCGCCGCTTGTCAGGGGACACGAGGTACACGGAAATGACCGAGGTATGCGGCCCCGTGTTGGGATTAAACAGCGATGAGCGTCCCTGCGCAAGCACGCCGGTGCTGGAAGCGATCGCTTCCAGTTCATTCGGCGGAATCTTTTCGCGCAGGACCCGTTCCACTTCGGCGACTTGGTCGACGGTTTTTTCCACCCGCTGGCCGACGGGCGCTCGCAAGACGATACGGAACTGGCTTTCGTCCGACACCGGCAAAAATTCGGTCCCGATAAAAGGCAGGAGCGCGAGGGAGCTGACGAACAGCGCGACCACGGCGACCAATAACGTACGGCGATGGGCCAACACCCAGCGCAGGCTGCGTTCGTATCCTTCATCGAGGGCTTCGTAGCGGCGCTGGCTCCACTGCATGATGCGCACGAACCAGGAGGGCAGGGAGCGGTGCGCCTCCTGCTCCGACTTCAAGAAACGATAACAGAGTGCAGGGGTGACCGTCCGGGAGACGAAGAACGAGGTGAAGAGTGCGATCGCGATCGTGAGCGTCAGCGGAATGAGCAGGAGTCTTGCGATACCGACGATAAAAAACATCGGCAGAAAGACGACGACGGTGGTGACCGTGGAGGCGAAGATCGGCATGGCGACCTCGCGCGCGGCGTTGACGATGGCGTCCCAGCGGTTCCGGTCGACGTTCAGATGGCGTTGAATGTTTTCGAGCTCGACGATCGAGTCGTCTACCAGCCGCCCGATACCCAGCGCGAGCCCGCCCATCGTGAACACGTTGAGGGTCTGATTGGTGAAATACAGCACGATGAACGTCACGAGAATCGAGAGCGGGATGGCGACGGAGATGATCAGCGTGCTGGTGAGATTTCTCAGGAACAGGAGAATGACCGCCGCCGCGAGCAACGATCCGTGCAGCGCCTGCTCAATGAGGTTCTTGATCGATTGCCGGATGTAAATCGATTGATCGAAGGAGATCCCCAGCTGCACGCCGGGCGGGATGCCGATCATTTTCGGAATCGCTTTGCGCAACGCATCGACCACTTCCACCGTGTTGGCGATCGGCTGCTTGTTGACGCGGAGATACACCGACCGTTTGCCGTCCGTGCGGACGACGTTGGTTTGAATGTCCGAGGAGTCGGTCAGGACACCGACATCCCGCACACGCACGGGATTGCCGCGCGCGTCGATCTTGACGACGACGTCGTTGATCGGTTCCACGGTTTTGAACTGGGTGTTGGTGAACACGTTGTAGTCGAGGTTCCCGGCCTTGATGTCGCCCGACGGCAGGATCAGGTTGGAGGCCTTCACCGCCTTGACGACGTCGAGGATCGACAGGCCTCGCGCTTGGAGCAGTGCCGGGTCCAGATTGATGTTGATCTGCCGGATCTTCCCGCCCTCTACCGTGGCGGCCGCGACGTTGGCGATTTGTTCGATTTGCGGGGCAATGGTGTTGTAGGCCAGGTCGTAGAGTGCCCGTTCGTCAAGGTCGCCGCCGGATGCAGTCACGAACGCGACGGGAATATTGGAGACGTCGAACTTGACGATAAAGGGTTGGAGAATGCCGGGTGGCAGGCTGTTCAGGATCTGGGTGATGCGCTGCATCACCTCCATTTGGCCTACGTTGATGTCCGCGCCCCAATTGAACCAGATCTGCACCGCCCCGATGCCTTGCTTGGCAAAGGACTCCACATGTTCGACGTTGGAGGCGGAACTGACGGCTTTCTCAATGGGGTACACGACGCTCTGTTCGATATCGAGCGGAGGCGCGCCCTTGTAAATGACCCCGACGAATGCGACCGGAACTTGAATGTTGGGAAAGAGATCGACCGGCAGTCGTTCCAGCGACGTGGCCCCCAAGATCACCATGGCGAGGGACAACATCAGGATGCCGATGCGATTGCGGAGCGCGAGGAGTGTCAGCCACATATCGGAGACGTGAACGGTGAAACGTTAGAGGTGAAACGCAGGGAGTATGCCGTCAACGCGGGAGACTCCTGTATCAGTTAGCTGTTGGACTCACGTTTCACGGCATCCATCGGTTGGACTTGGACGGGGACGCCTTCGCTGACCAGATCTTTGCCGGAGACGATGAGTTGCTCGTCCCCCGCAAGGCCCTTCACGACCTCCACCCGATTCTCGGCGCGAGCGCCCAGTTCAACGGGAACCTGATGGGCCTTTCCATCCTTGACCACATAGACGTACTGCGATTCTTCCAGCCGGCTCACGGCGTCCAGCGGAATCTGAATCGCGTGAGGATGTTTTCCGACCAGGACTTCAACGCGGGCGAACATGCCGCCTTTGAGGCGATGGTCTTTGTTCGGCAGATCAACCTCCACGGTCATGGTGCGGGTGGCACGGTTCAAGGCCTGAACAATGCGCGTGACCCGGCCCTCAAATACCTCATTCGGATAGGCTTCCGCACGCACATCAGCGCGTTGCCCGACTTGCACGAGCGGGACGTCCTTCTCCACGACTTCGATCAGCGTGCGCACGGTTTCGACGTCGTGCACGCTCAAGATGCCACGCGACACAGTCGATGTGCTGGCGGTCGTGCCGCTCACATAGGCGCCCGGATCGAGGTTGCGTTCTGCGATATAGCCTGCAAACGGAGCGCGGATGTAGGAGTAGGCCAGGTTGGTTTCGGCCTGCGCCAGGGCGACGGTCATCTGTTGTACTTGGGCGCGCAAAGAATCCTGTAAGGCCACTGCCGCGTCGCGGTTCACCAGCGCGGTGTCGAGATCCTGTTGGGAAACGAACTGGTCCTTGATCAGCGCTTGCATGCGGTCGAGCGTGAGCGTGGCATTCCGCACGCCGGCGTCCTGCTGAACCACTTTCGCTTGCGCGGAGAGGAGGTTAGCCTTGGCCTGATTGACGGCATGCACATAGTCGGTGTGATCGATTTCGACCAGCAGTTGATTGGCCTTCACCAGATCGCCCTTATCGACATAGATCTTGGCAATGTAGCCGTCCACGCGTGAGAAGATGTTGACGAGCTGGTTCGGGATCAAATCGGCGGTATAGGTCAACCGCACGTCGAGATCCTGCTTGAGGGGCGTCATGGTGCCCACGGTCAGGATCCGGTTCTTGCGCGGGTCGGTCTTGGCGCCGCTGGTGAGGCGAAACACCACCAAGGCTGCCACAGCGACAAAGACGATCAGCCCCAGGGTGACGATGGGATGTCGTGTGATCGGGTTACCGGACACGGGTCAGGCCTCGTTTCTTGGCTGCCGAGGGACGTTGCAAGCCCTTCAAGAACAATTCCACGTAGGTGGCCACGATGTCCTTATGGGGACAATGCAACGGAACCTCGAAAATCTCGTGCAGCAGACGGTGGTGGACCACCATCCCGATGAACGCGCGCGCCGCCAGCAGAGGATCGATCGGACGAAAGGCGCCCTCGTCGATCCTGGCCTGAATGTAGCCGGCCAGATAGTCGTAAAACACCCGGTGCTGTTTGCCGAAAAACATGTCCGCCAGCTCGTGGCCTTCCAAGGCGCTGAACAGCAACAGGCGCAGCATTGTTGGATCGGCTCCCGGGCGAATGCGGTATCCGGCGATGAGCGTAAAGACGCGATGGTCGTCACGTTTGCGGGCCATGTCCTCGACGGCGCTGAGCAACTCGCTGAGGGGGGCTTTCTCGGCGAGGATTGCCGCATAGAGCGCTTGTTTGGTCGGAAAATACTTGAACACCAATGCCTCGCTCACACCGGCGGCCTTGGCGATTTCTTTCGTCGTGGTGCCTTTGAACCCCTTGGCGGCAAAGAGACTGGCGGCGGAGGAAATCAGGCTGGCTTGACGGTCCCGGCCGGGGGTGCGGGCAAGGGCGGCGGCTGCTTTCATCGAATGGGCTGTCCGGTGAGTGAGTGGTTACTCACCGTCAGGCTATCATGCGAGCGTGAAACAAGACAAGAATCGCAGGCATTTCAGCCTCGTCGGGAAGAAGTCGCGGAGCAGCCGGAAGACCGGTCAGAACGTGGAGGGGGAATTGCCTTCGTTCAACTTCACGCGAAAGGCTTCGCTCTCGAAAAAAATCACCCCGAGGCTGGTTCGAAGGTCGTAGCGGAGGATGATTGCGCTGTCGGGCCCCTGCCAATTGAAGAATTTCACGGCGCCGCCGGCCATCTGACCGGGAGTCTGATCGATCGGTCCGAATTGTTGCTGCAAAAACGCCAGCAGGCGGTCATGGGTCTCTTTGCCGGTGTAGCGCACCATAACACGGGCAAATTTTCCGTCGATGGTACTGAACTTCATCGAGTCGACCGTCGCCGGTCCCAATAGGTGCGGCGACGTTTTGAGCTCGAAGGTTTGCACCCGGCCCGCGTCCTCGACCTTGACGAACTGGTCCGATTCGGTAAAGGCCGCTCCCCAGGGGATGCCTTCGAATCCATTGGGGTCGTTTTGCATGGGGACGGCCAGTGCGGGATCGATGGGCATCCACAGGCTGGCCAGCGTGAGGATCGTCAGTAACCAACAGGATTGGGGGCGGGTACGTGGTGTGCGCATGTCCGGTTACTCCGCGGTGTCCGACATCCGATCTTGAAATCGGGGGGCCAGGTTGCGGCTCTCGATGAAGATGAATCCCCGATCCCGGTTGGCTTCATATGTCAGGCTGATTTCCGTGTCCGGTCCTCGCCAGGTATATTGCTGGTTCAGGCCTCGCATCATCTGTCCCGGAAGCCGCTCGATGACGCCGTACGTCCGTTCGAGATACTGCAACACCTGCTTATGGGCCTGGGCCCCGCTATACCGAATGGTGACCCGTGCGAATTGGGCATCCACGGTGGAAAGCAGCACACTATCCACCGGGATGTCGGCATACATGGGAGGACGGTCACGGAATGTGTAATCGGTGGTATGGGTGTTCTCACGCGTCACCAGGAGCTCCGACATGTCGGTGAGGGGCATGCCCCAGCGGAGATCATGGTAGCCGTGCGGATCATTCGCCATGGTGATGGCGAAGACTGGTGCAACAAGACCGAGGAGCAGCAGGCCGGGCAGCAGCACCCAGCGCCGGAAGGCGGGAGGCGACCATATCGAACAGGCAGTGCGCATGGCGATTGAATGGGTCTGGCCCGCATTATTCATGAACACTTCTGCTGCACTCGCCGATCCGCTGTTCCGGCAAGCCTGCGGCCGACGGGCTCGCCTCTCGGTCTCACGACGCGGCTTGGCGATTTTGCGACGAACCGTCATGAATAATCCGGGCTAATCGGCACGCTATCACGGTCGTTCCGGCGGCGGCAACCCGTGCGCGTCGTTCTTGTGAATGGGGGACCCCTTGGCTATAATGCGCCTCTTGTGCCGGGTTCGTCTCGGCCAGAGGAGCAGGGTTCATGGTCGACAGTGACGTCTTCGTGCAGGCGCTGGAACAGTTAGGGGTCAATTTCTTCACGGGCGTGCCCGATTCCCTCTTGGGCGGCATCATCGAAGAACTCCTCACCCGCAAACTCTATACGCCCGCCGTGCGTGAGGATGAAGCCGTCGCCATGGCAGCCGGTGCGTTTATGGCCGGAAAAATTCCGGCCGTGCTCATGCAGAACTCCGGGTTGGGCACTTCGCTCAATACCTTAGTTTCGCTCAATCTGATCTATCGGCAGCCCTGCATCTTGCTGATATCCTGGCGGGGTTTTGAAGGCAAAGACGCCCCGGAACATCTGGTCATGGGCGAGACGATGCCGCAATTGCTTGATACGATGAAAATTCCGCACCGTACCCTATCGGAACCGACCATGGCGGACGATCTCCGGTGGGTGGGACAGACGTTTATGAAACAGCGTATTCCCGTGGCCCTGTTGATCAAGAAGGGCATCATCAAGGGGTTGCACCCATGAGACCGGAACAGGGAACGATGCAGAGCCGGGCGCAGGCGATGGCCGCGCTGCTCGAACTGCTCACAGACCAGCCGGTCATCATTTGCAACGGATTTCCTTCGCGGGAAGCCCAAAAGCTGGCCGATCGACCGACGCATTTTTACATGATCGGTTCGATGGGTAATGCCGCGGCCATCGGTTTAGGCGTGGCGCTCTCCAAACCGTCCAAGAAGGTGATCGTGTTCGACGGCGACGGGAACGTGCTGATGGGGATGGGCACGTTGGCCACGGTGGGCGCCTTGAGGCCGAAGAATTTTGTTCATGTCGTGTTCGACAATGAGGTCTATGGGTCGACGGGGAATCAGCCGACTATCTCCAACGTCGTCCAATTGGAAAAGGTGGCGCGGGCGGCCGGATACGTGGCGGTCGAGCGTGTGTTGGACCGTGAAGATCTCGTCTACGAATTCAAAGATATGTTGAAGAATGATGGGCCGAGCATGTTGCTCGTCAAGGTGAACGAGTTTGTCGAGGATGCCGGGCGGATTGCCCTGGAGCCGCCGGCGATCTCTGCGCGTTTCATGAAAGCCATTGAATAATTGCGGCGCACTGAACGTGCTGGGTGAGCCCGTCCTGCTCCGTTCCGATCAACAGCCTGAGGCATAACGATGATACTTCTGAATCCAGGTCCGGTAAATGTAAGCGAACGGGTGCGGCAGGCCTTGTTGCGTCCGGACATCTGCCATCGAGAATCTGAATTTTCCGACATGCTGCTTCGCATCCAGCAGAAGCTGCTCACGGCGTTCGTGCCCGGCGCGGAGTCTGAGTATGTGGCCGTCATTTTGACGGGGTCCGGCACGGCGGCGGTGGAATCAGCCGTCATGTCTTGCCTGCCGCTGGGCAAGCGCATGTTGGTGCTCAATAACGGGGTGTACGGCGAACGTCTGTCCAATATGATCGGCCTGCAGCGCCTCGGGGTGTCTGAACTCAAGTCGGACTGGCACATGAGACCTGATCCCGAGCGGCTGCGATTGGCCCTGCGGCAGCATCCTGAGGTGCATGCCGTGTCGATGGTCCATCACGAGACGACGACCGGCTTGATTAATCCGGTGAAAGAAATTGCCGAGGTCGTGGACAGTCTCAACCGGGTGTTTGTCCTCGATTCCGTCAGTGGCCTGGCGGGCGAACCGATTGATATTGCCGGATCGCACATCTATATGGTGGCGGGAACGGCCGGGAAGTGCATTCAGGGATTCCCCGGCGTCTCGTTTGTCCTGCTGCGTAAGGGATTTTTGGAGCAGATGCGCAAGTATCCCAAGCGGTCCTGGTATCTGACCCTGACGCATTACGTCGATGAGCAAGGGCGGGGGATCGTGCCCTTCACGCCGGCCGTGCAGGTGTACTATGCGTTTGAGGAGGCGCTAGACGAGTTGCTGGAAGAAGGGCTGACTAACCGCTTCCAGCGGTATCGGCGCATGGCGTCGAAAATTCGCGAGCGGATGGCGGGTATGGGTGTGCAGCCTTTCCTGCCGGCGGACGTGCAGTCGAACACGATTACCGCCTTCCATCTGCCCGCAGGCCTCAATTATGCCACCTTGCATGATCAGCTTAAAGCTCGCGGCTACGTGATCTATGCCGGTCAAGGGCAGCTGGAATCGAAGGTCTTCCGCGTCGCGAATATGGGCGCCCTCACGGATGGTCAGATCGACGGATTTCTTGGAGCTTTTGAGGAAGTGCTCGCCGGAGCAACGGCTCGCGCATGAGGGCCATTATCCTCGCGGCTGGGGTCGGCAAACGCCTCTGGCCGGTGACCCAGCACAGACCGAAGTGTTTGATCGAGATCGGCGGGCAGACCTTACTGTCCCGCTATCTGGCATCCCTGGCCTCGGTCAGGATCAAGCACGCGACCATTGTGGTTGGATACAAGCAGGAGATGATCCGGGCAGCGGTTGGCTCGCAGTGTCATGGGGTGGATCTTTCCTATCTGGTGAACGAGGAGTTTCACCGGGGCAGCATTTCGTCCCTGTGGATCGCCAGGCAGGCGCTGACCGACGATGTCGTCATCATGGACGCAGACGTGTTGTTTCATCGGGAAATCCTTCGGCGTCTGGTGTCCTCGTCGTATGAGAATTGCCTGCTGATGGACGACACGGTGAAGCAAACCGGCGAAGAATGTATGGTCGTCGTGCAGGGCGACCGCGTTGTTGCGCTGAGCAAGAAGATGCCTGATCGGTACGATCTCGCCGGTGAAGGGGTGGGGTTCCTCCGGGTGCGTCGGGCGGATGCCCCCCACGTGATCGCTTCCCTCAACGGGTACATCGATCAGGGGCGATGGGATATGGAGTACGAAGACGGCTTGCTGCAGTATTTTCGGGATGTCAAAGTCGGACATGAAAAAATCGGCGGGTTGCCCTGGACGGAAATCGATTTCCCTGAAGATGTGACGAAGGCGGAGCGTGAGGTTCTGCCACGGCTGTAAACTAGGCGGGAGTTCGCAAAACACGCGAATCGTGAAGCGTCTCTCGTCGAGGTCAGAGCGTATGCCCGGTGGCGTATACCTGAGAGCTGAGAGGCCACACTCGGTTTCTTGACACACACGGTGCGCTATAGCTCTTTTCTGCTGACGAGAGACGAACCACGAAATACGAACGACGAGTCCGACGATGAGTGAACGTACCCTTCAACGAGGCGCCGAACTCCAGGGATTGAGCACGGCGATCCTCTTGCCCGGCGCGGGCTTGTTCGGCGATCGCCCTGGTCGCGGGCTGGCCGACGTCGGCCCCCTGACCCATATCGGCGGCTTGAGCCTGTTCCAGCGGACCGTGCTCACGTTGCAACGTGGGGGCATTCGCCAGTTGATCGTGCTGGCCGGCCCTGATGAAGAGTTGCTGAAGCAAGCTTTGGCGCGTGGGGCGCGTGTGACGATTCCGGTCCGGTGGATGCCGGTACGTGAGTTTCCGCTGGATGATCCGCGGACGTGGGAATCGTTGGCGACCGAGGTGCGAGGGTTCTGTCTCATTGCCGGGGTGCAGGCGGTGTTTTCGAAGCACCTGATCGAGCATCTGCGGCAAACGGTGCGAGACGGGGAGGCGCTGGTGGTGACGAGGGCGGGAGGGCCGGAGGAGTCCTCGTCCGGTCGTCGGAATCCGGTCGTCGCCTTACAAGAGGGGCGGCTGGTGTCGTTTCATAATCAGCCGAGCCAGGAACATCACCAGGTGGCGGCGGATCTTGTGGTCGTACCGGCGAGCATTTTGAATCCACCGGCCGGAGCCGGGACTGGTGCGACCAGAAGCGCTGTCGAGCCATCGGGCACCGTTCCCATGCGTCGGTGGCTGGAACAGGCGGCGGTGGAAGGTCGCGTGCGGGTGGTGGCGGCCGCATCCCAGGCGGGCCTCTGGTATCGCGAGGTGTCGGATCAGGTCAGCGCCGGCCTGGCGGAGCGGACGTTGTTCCGTTCCTTGAAAGGCGACGCCGAGGGGTTTGTCGATCGCTACTTCAACCGCACCTTCTCGCGTCTGTTGACCAGACTGTTCCTGCGGATGAAATGTTCTCCCAACACCATCACCATGGTGGCGACGGCCGTCGGTCTGTTGTCCGCCGTCGGATTTGGTCTGGGGACGTATACGGCGGGCATTATCGCTGCGCTGTTGTTTCAACTCGCTGCTATTATCGATTGCTGCGACGGCGAAGTCGCGCGGCTCACGTTTACGGAATCCCCGTTCGGGGCTTGGTTAGATATCGCCATGGACAATGTGGTGCATATCGCCATCTTCGCCGGCATTGCCTGCGGAGCCTATGTCCGACAGGCCGGCGCGGAAGACGCCTGGGTTCCGTTGGCCCTGGGTGGCGCGGCGATATTCGGCAATGCCATGGCCTTCTGGCTGGTGACGAAGGCGCAAAAAATCGGCGCCACGCGGGGCTGGAAGACGCCGAAGCAGGCGGCCTGGTCCGATTTTATTTTGAAGAATGTGGCCAGCCGGGACTTTTCCGTGGTGGTCTTCCTGTTTGCGCTGCTGGATACCCTCAACTGGTTCCTGTGGATGGCCGCACTCGGGTCAACCGTCTTCTGGTTGATGATGTTGTGGGTGATCCGACCGTCGGCACGGGCCCGTGCTTAAGGCCGCTCTGCTTGTCCTCGGGGCGCTGACCCTCTCCGCACTGATTTGGCACATCGGTATCGGGCGTATCTACGACGCGGTGACGCAACTGGGTCCCGCTGCCATGGTGCTGGTCCTACTTCCCTCGCTCCTCATGTATGTGCTCGAGGCCTATGGCTGGCGGGTGACGCTGGGCACCTGGGCGAACGGCGTCCCGTTTTGGCGCATCTTGGCCATTCGCACCGCCGGAGAAGTCGTGAACATGACGACGCCCACCGCCTACGTGGGAGGCGAACCGCTGAAGGCCTACTTGTTGAAGCGAGATGGCGTGCCGATGGTGGAGGGCCTGGCCTCCGTGGTGACGGCCAAGACCACCATGACGATCGCACAGATTGTCTTCATCCTGTCGGGGATCGGCCTGGGATTCTGGTTGTTGGGTGCCGAGGGATCGGCGGGTCAGACGATTACTGCGGGGCTGGTCAGCGTTGGGCTGTTGCTGTTCGGGGTCGGAGCCTTTGTGCTCGTGCAGCGGCAGGGCATGTTTGGATGGATCCTCGCGCTGCTGCGGCGCATCGGGCTCCGCGTCCAGTTTCTGGAAGCGCGCGAACAGCAGTTGCTCGAATTGGATCGCACCATTGCCGGGTTCTATGCCCATCAGCGACAGGCCTTCCTCTTTTCAACGGGATTGTTTCTGTTGGGTTGGCTGGCCGAGGCGCTAGAGGTGTATGTGATGGTTCTCTGCATGGGGCAATCCATCGATGTCTTGCCGGCCATTGCCATTGGGGCCCTCTCGGTCTTCATCAAGGGAGGGACATTTTTCATTCCGGGCAGCCTGGGTGCGCAGGATGCCGGAAACCTGTTCCTTCTCTCCGCCTTCGGGTATGGCGAGGTCACGGGCATCACCTTCGCTCTTTTACGACGCTTTCGAGAATTCGTCTGGATTGCCATTGGGTTAGCCTGCCTGGCCCTCCTGACCAAGGGCGAGAAGTCTGCTGTTCCAGTCCCCTGATCTGCTTCCGACCGTTCGTCCATTTCACACCAACATAGCTGCCCTTTTTCCTACCCCCGCTGCGTGAAGGGAGGATGTCGGTCGCCTATCAAGCCCTGTGTGGGGCGTTTTCGCGTCAACTGGAGGAAAACGATTCTCTTGCTACACTTATGTGGTCGGAGATTTCTTGTGTCGACCGACCGCACGGCTGTCGGAAGACCGTAGGCCTGACATCGTACGGGAACACCATGCAACCACCCTATAAGCGCGCTTCCTCAGCTCAACCGCATGAGCAGGACCGTAAGACTATGGTCAGTGCGGATCGGGTAGGCCACCGTATGCTGCCGCCGTTGGAGGATCCGGTCGAGGCCCTGCGATTTTGTCGCGCCTTGGCTTCGGCGCTTGAACGCAACCCTGAAGGCGAGAGACCTGTCCTCACACCGGCAAACTTTGCAGCCATGATGGGACAGGCGGAGCCATCGAATGGGCGACCCGAGCTGTCCGTCATCATTCCGGTGTTCAATGAGGCGGAGAATCTTCCCACCTTGCATGGCCGCCTCACCAGGGCGTTGGTCAATCTGGGAATGGAGTATGAAATCGTTCTGGTAGACGACGGTAGTCAGGATGAGAGCCCGGAGATCTTGCGAAGGATGGAGGCGGAGGATCAACGCATCGTCATTGTGGAGTTTGCCAGAAACTTCGGGCACCAGGTCGCGATCAGTGCCGGTCTCGAACATAGCCGTGGCCGCGCTGTCTGTATCATGGATGCCGATTTGCAGGACCCTCCCGAGGTCCTGCATCTCTTCCTCGCAAAGTGGCGCGAGGGATGGGACGTGGTCTATGCGGTGCGAACCGAGCGCAAGGAATGGTGGGGGAAACGGTTGGCCTATGCGGCGTTCTACCGGCTGTTGCAGCGGGTCGCCAATATTGAGATCCCGCTGGATGCCGGAGACTTTTGCGTGATGGACCGGAAAGTGGTGGATATGCTGGTGCGGATGCCGGAACGGAATCGCTTCGTCCGGGGTATTCGCAGTTGGGTGGGCTTCAAGCAGATCGGTGTGCCGTATGAACGTCAAGCGCGGCATGCGGGGGTGCCCAAGTATACCTTCAGCAAACTGATCTACCTCGCGCTGGACGGCCTGGTTTCGTTCAGCCATATGCCGCTCCGTGTGATCACGGTGCTGGGGTTTACCGTTTCCTTCCTTTCGTTTTTGGTGGCGCTGTTTTATGTCATCAAGAAACTAACCATCGGTGTTGGGGTCGCAGGCTTTACCACGCTGGTCGTGTCGATCTTTTTCCTTGCCGGCATTCAGCTGATGACGATCGGCGTGATCGGCGAGTACATCGGACGGATTTCCGACGAGGTCAAGCACCGCCCGTTGTATGTGGCCCGCCGTGTGACCAGGAGATAATCGTCATTCGCATTCTGATGTTCGATAACGAGTTCCCTCCCCTCGGGGGCGGCACGGGGGTCGTCAATTTTCACCTCTTGGAGGAGATGTCTCGGCGGTCGGACGTGATCGTCGATCTCGTGACGTCCTCGCGGAGTCGGACGCGTTATGAAACAGAGCGGTTCGCCGATCGCATCACGATCTACAAGGTGCCGGTCGACAATCAGAACATCCATCATGCCACCAATCGTGAGCTGTTGCGGTATAGTTGGCGGGGCCTGTGGCAGGCCAGACGATTGCTCTCGCAGCACCGGTATGACGTGAGCGTGGCCTTTGCGGGCGTGCCGGCCGGCGCCATCAGCCTCGTGTTGCGCCTAACGCATGGCCTGCCCTATGTCCTGTCGTTACAGGGGCCCGATGTCCCCTGGTTCGAAGCGCGATACCACTCCCTCTACCCTGTGCTCACCCCTTTGATCAAATGGATCTGGCGGCGGGCCGGTACCGTGACGGCGATCAGCGCAGAACAGGTGGCGCTGGCACATCGCACCATGCCTGAGCTGGCGTTGGTGACGATTCCCAATGGGGTCGATACCAGGTCGTTCGTTCCCGCCGGAAAGGTTCCGGCACGGCCCTTCACGATCATCTGTGTCGCCAGGCTGATTGAGCGCAAAGGGCAACACCATCTCTTGCAGGCCTTTGCGCAATTACGCGCTTCCTGCGCTGAACCGATGGCGCTGCTGTTCGTGGGGACCGGCGATGCCGAGCCGCAGTTGCGCGAGTTGGCCGAGAGTTTGAAGGTGACGGACGCGGTGACGTTCAAGGGATTTGTGCCGCGCGAAGAGATGCCGAGGATGTATCAGGGTGCCGATCTGTTTGTTCTCCCGTCCCAGCACGAGGGCATGTCGATCGCGCTGCTCGAAGCGATGGCGTCCGGGCTGCCGGTCGTGGTGACGGATACGGGGGGCACCGCGGAATTGGTGACGCAGGGAGAGAACGGTGAGATTGTGCCCTGGGCCGATGTTCCGGCACTGACCGCCTCGTTGCAGCGGTTGTTGAACGACGACGACCGGCGCAAGCAGATGGGACAGGAGGGGCGAAACCGTGCCCAGCAGTTCGGTTGGGCGGCTCTGGCGACACGGTATCTCGACTTGTGTGAAGGGCTGATGGCGTCATCAGTCGAGCGCCTCGGCCGTCATACAGCCGTGGGGTCGGTACGCCGACTCACCAAGGAACCACGGGTATGAACCGACATCCGCGCGTGTGTATTCTCACCAGCCAGTATTTCGATTGGGGGATTTACGGCGGATTCGGCAGCATGTCCCGGAAGCTCGCGGAGAGTCTTGCCTCCTCCGGCCACCGGGTCAGTGTCATCGTGCCTGGACGCCGAGGGCAACGGCCGATCGAAACCATCGGCGGGGTGGAGATCCGCAGTTTCTCTCCGCGAAACGTCGTCGACGCCTGCCGTCTGATTCGAGCATCCAACGCCGATATTTTCCACTCGCAGGATCCGACCGTCTTGACCTATCTGGCGCAACGGATTCACCCGCGCCGCGCACATGTGGTCACCAGCCGCGATCCACGGGAGTTGAGCGACTGGTGGGTGGAGTTTCTTTACGCCACTCCGATGCGTCGATTGCTGACGCCGCTCAATTACCTGACCGAATCCGGATTGCTGGTGAGGCAGGCGGTGCGTCGCGCGAACGCGGTCTATTGTCCCGCGCATTTTCTGAAAGAGAAGGTCAAGCGTCTATACGGGCTCACGGAGTTACCGGCCCTGTTGCCCAATCTCATTGATGTGCCCGCCGCAGTGCCGCGGAAAAGCGAACGGCCCACGATCACGTTTGTGGCCCGTTGGGACAAACGCAAGCGCCCCTGGCTGTTTTTGGAGTTGGCCGCACAGTTTCCTGAGTATCGGTTCGTGGCCGTCGGAAAGGGCAGCGCCTCTGCGGAGGCCGGTTTTGACGCGGAGTTGCGACGTCGTTTTCGTGACGTGCCCAATCTCGAAATGCCGGGGCTGATCAATCGCTTTCGCGAGCCGGAACGGATGCATCAACTTCTCTCGGACACCTGGATCTTCGTGAGCACGGCGGTACGCGAAGGGCTTCCGCTGACCTTCCTGGAGGCGGCTGCCTACGGATGTCCGATCATCAGCAGTGTAGATCCGGACCAGTTCGCAACGCGGTTCGGAAAGCAGGTGCACGATGACGACTATGCCGCGGCGATCCGGAGTCTTCTTGCAGAGGCTCCGCTGGAGAAGGGCCGTGCGGCCTATGACTATGTGCGAGCGACTTACGAAACCTCCAGAGCCCTGGCCGCCCATCAAGAGCAATATGCGCGGTTTGCTGCCTGAATCGGGAGCGTCTGGTCGCGTGTGACTCTTGCAAACGTGACCGGCGCACGACGGAATACGCATGTCGGCAAAGGCGGTGTCTAAAGGAATTATCTCCGTCGGTGGATGGGCGATGGCCAAACTGGCGACATCGGCGCTCGTGCTGCCGGTGCTTGCGCGGTACCTCGGCATCGAGGCCTACGGACAGTATGCCTACTACCTCGCAGTACTCCTCCTCGCCGCACAATGTGCCAACGTCGGGATGATGCAGACAATGACCAAGCGCATCGCCGAGCGCCCTGATGATGGAGGGTGGTGTCGCACGGTCGCACGATCCGGAGCGCTCATCAACGGTATCGGAGTCTTACTCGTCGGGCTGATCGCAGGGTGGGTAATCCGGAGCACCGCCTCAACGGGCATAGGCGAAGGATCGATCGCCTTGGTCGTGGTCGGCGTGCTGATGCTGGATCAAGTCTGGTTCTATGCGCGCGGAGTGTTACACGGGTTTCGGTATGAGGAACGGGCCGCGGTTCCCGGCATCATCGGCGTTTTCATCGCGGGACTGCTCGCCATCCTGGCGGCTATGAACGGCCTGGGAGTTGTTGGTGTGTTTGCCGGGCTGTTGCTCGCGGATCTCTATGTGGCGATTGCCTGTTTGCAGGCGGTGCGGCATGCGCTGAAGGAAGGCTCGGTCGTGAGAGCGGCCCAGCCTCCCCCTCCGGCTACTCGGAACCTCCTACAATTTGGCCTGTCGGCCATGGTCTTTTCCGTGCTCAACATGGCGCTGTGCTCGCTGGACATCATTCTCGTCCGTCATTTGGCGGGGGAAGCCCAGGCAGGCCTCTACGCGGCGGCGGTGCAGTGGTCACAGTTTGTATGGTTCATTCCCATTGCGGTCGAAGGGGTGATGTTACAAGCGACGGCGCGCTTCTGGGCGGAGGGGAAGATTGATGAGGTGACCAGACTGGTGAGTCGCCTCACACGGTATGTGATGCTGGGGACGATCTTCCTGCTGCTGCTGGTCTTTGTGCTCGGGGATCAGATTGTTGCGGTCTACTTCGGACCGCAGTTTCGTGACGCCACGCTTGGCTTGCGTCTGCTGGTTCCCGGAGCGCTCTGTTATGCGCTGGCCCGCGTGTTCTGGCCGGTGATTCAAGCGGGCGGAGGAGGCTCGCAGTTGATCCGCGTGATGGGAATTGCCGTGCTGTTGGATGTCGGACTGTGCGTGATACTGATTCCCGGGGGCGGCGCGGCCGGGGCGGCCTGCGCAACCTCGCTGTCGTTTGCCTCGGTTGCGGTCGGGTATGCCTGGATCTTACGGAACCGGCGGGTGCATCCCTTCACAGGATGTGCAGTGTCACGTCTGCTGGGGCTTGTGCTGGGGACCGGCCTTGCCGTGGCGGGCCTGTCTGCGCTGGTGACGCCGCCGATGTTGGCTGTGCCGGCCGGTGTGTTCGGTGGGCTATTGCTGTATTGGGGGGGCGTGTTCGCGCTTGGCCTGGTACAGGTCGACGAACTGGGATTGCTGGTGCAGAACCTGCCGGGCGTATTTCGTCAGGTGGGCGAGACGATGTTTCGAATGTTGGCGCCGTGGTTGCTACGGTTGAGGGCCACGGCATCGAATGAGGAGGCTGAAGTCGGAGATGCCCGCTGATCGACACACCATCTCCGTCGTCATTCCCACCCTGGGCCGGGAGACTCTGGCCTCCTGCCAGGCTGCGCTCGCGAAACAGACCAGACCCCCCGATGAAGTCATCGTCGTCCTTGACCGCGAACGCCGAGGGGTGGCCTGGGGAAGGAACGAGGGCATTGCCCGGTCCACGGGGGATGTGATCGCCTTTGCCGACGATGACGGGATTCCGCCTGCGGACTGGCTGGAACGACTGGTAAGCGCGCTCGACCGCCACGATGCGGCCGTCGCCGGCGGCACCTTTCAGGAAACCGACCCGTTGCTGGACGCCATCCGTCGTCGCACCCCTCTTCCAACGATGGAACAACTCGATCCGGGAGGGTTAGTGGGAAACACCGGCAACATTCTCTTTCGACGAGATTGCCTGATGGTCTGTGAGCAGGCCGATGGATATGTGTTTAATCCTGCCTTTACGGGGGCGGGTGAAGACTGGGAATTGATCTGGCGCCTGCGGAAACGAGGAGCCAGAATGGTCTATGTCCCCAATCCCGTAACCCATCTGCGCCGAGCAACGGGCATTCAGCATGTGCGGCATTCCTTCCAGCGCGGCCTTGCGATCGCGACATTGTTTCGAGTGATGCGTGCGGATACCAGCGGGGTCGTGCCACAGGATAGTTTGCTGTGGGGAGAGGCCGGCAAGAAGACGAACCCGCGTTGGCTGAAAGCGGGCTGGCTGAAACTGGTGGGGCCGTTTGCCCGAAAGGAGTTTCATGACGCGCGCCATTTCTGGTGGTTTTGGCTGGGAGAAAAGTGCCAGGCCGCCGGATTTCTCTGGGGCATGTGGCGAGGGATCTGGGCATGCTCCGGAACTCACCGGAGTCAGGGGTCGCGATCAACCGCCACTTCTACGACGGAGCGTCGGCCATGAGTGACGTCCAGTTGCGGACAAGGGCATGGTTCGGCGACGCACCTTTGACGATCGGATTTCCGCCCACGTGGAAGGTGGTTGAGCTGGGCCCGGAGGACGAGCCGACGATGACCGCCGATGAGCTGCGTGAACGATTGCGGCATCCCATCGGGTCCCGGCGACTCGCCGACCTGGCCATCGGCAAGATGAAGGCCGTGATTATCGTTGATGATCTCACCAGGCCCACACCAGCTGCCGACCTTCTTCCGCTGCTCATCGATGAGTTGAGGCGAGCGGGAATGCCAGGCCGCGCGATGACCGTGCTGGTGGCGGGCGGCACCCATCCGCCCGCCTCCAGGGAAGACATGGCAAAAAAGGTCGGTCCACACCTTCCTGCGGAGGTGCGCCTGTTGGCCCACGACAGCCGGGATGATCTGGTCGATCTCGGCAGGTCTCCGGGCGGCTTACCGCTCCAGGTCAATCGTACCGTGATGGACTGTGATCTCAAGATTGGGGTTGGTTGTATCTATCCGCATCCCATCGCCGGGTTTTCAGGTGGCGCGAAAATCGTTCTTCCGGCCGTCTGCGGGCTGGAGACCGCCAGGACGATGCACGATTATCTGCGTGGGTCGCGTGAGCGGGGTGGTTCCATCCATACGGAATTGCGCCGGGACATGATCGCGGTCGCCCGAACCGTCGGCCTCGACTTTATTGCGAATGTCACGATCAATCACCGCCGACAGATCAGCGGACTCTTCGCGGGTGATCTCGTGGAGGCGCACGAGGCCGGCGTGTGTGCGGCGCAGAAGATGTACCGCGTGCCGCTCATGCCCCAGGCAGACATTGTCGTAGCGGACATGTACCCCTTCGATACCAGTTGGCAGTTCGCGCAGGACCGCGGGATGTGGCCGATCGAGCGCGCTGGGCCGGAGGCATCCCGTGTGGTGATTGCCGCCTGTCCGCTCGGCATGGGCACGCATGAATTGTTTCCCGTGGCCAGTCCGCTCTGGTCGCGCATTACCAGACGGCTCAGCCATTTTCGCCTGGCGGATCTCGACCGCCCTCTCGAAAAGCTGCGCACGGTGCTCACACTGATTCGTCAAACACAACACCGATTGCTGGTCCTCTCACCCGGCCTGAAACCCGATGGATTGATGGGTGTGTTTCCCCGCGCACAATGGTTCGGAGAGTGGGCGACCTTGCGGGCAGCGTTGGAAGCGCGGCATGGAAAGAAGCCCGTGACGGTGGTGGTCTATCGGTGCGCGCCGTTGCTCCTTCCAGCCACGGCCGAGCGAAATCAGGAAGTCGGCGCGCAAGCCCAGACTCTGACAACGCATCCGTCGTCGGCCTAAAGAGAAAAGAGCGGGGGAAGTCGTTCTCCACGATACTTCGCCCGCCGGGATGTTTCCAGGACTTCACTCGCTATGTCTATTGCTTCTTCAGTGCCGTCGCCGCCGGATGATGGTCATGAGGTGCTCTCTCAACAGCTCGATTCCGGCAATGCCGGCTCTGTGCCTGCGGCCGGTTTCGTGATCGAACGGCTCAACTCCGCCTCCTGGGTCGTGGACGCAACGATTGCCGGTGTTGTGTTCCTCCTTGTGTTTGGCAGCGGCCTGATTCATATCGAGAGTTTTCCGCCGCTGTGGTTCGATGAAGGCTGGACGGTCTGCGTTGCACGGACCTGGGTGGAACTGGGACATTACGGGTGCTTGTTCAAGGGCGAGCCGGCGCCTCCCTCATTGGCGGCGCACTTCCCGGTAGTGGCCTCGGTAGCGGCGGGTTTTGCCTTGTTCGGCGTGGGTGTGTGGCAGACGCGACTAGTGGGATTGCTGTTCACGTTCGGGGCGTTCCTGCTGCTCTATGCTGTGACCCGGCGCCTGTACGGCCGATCGATCGCGATGGCGGCCGTGGCGCTATTGATCCTTGTTCCGCTGAAGTGGTCGATCCATCCCCTCTATATCGGCCGGCAAGTCCTGGGCGAGATGCCGCTGTTGTGTTTCCTCCTTGCCGGGTTTCTCTGCGTGCTCAAGAGTAGGAATCGGCCACTCTGGCAGGTCGCTGCGGTGGGATGCTGGGCGTTGGCATGGATGACCAAGACGCAGGTCGCACCATTCCTTGTGGCTTCCTTAGTGGGGACCATGCTGTTCATGGGCCTCCGCGGCGATTGGTCGATTGTCGGCCGGCTGGCCGTGGCCCTGATCGGTGCATGGGGCGGGTGTCGGCTGCTGATCGCAGGCAAGGATTGGTTGTTGGCCGGACACATCATGCCGCATCCCCCCGTAGACGGAATGACAGAAGCCATTGCGTTGGTGTTTGTGCCGTCCATTCGTCTGGAGACCATGCAGTACCTGTTCGCATGCTGGCCTGAGTATCCGCTCGGACTTGCCTATGCTGCCTGGCGTCTGCGGCGAGCGTCGGGTTCCGTCGGCAAGGTATCTGTCGAGCAGACGGTGCACATCATGCTGGTGCTGTTGGCCGGCAGCTGGCTGGCCTGGTTTGCGTTTCTCTGCGCCGGTGAGCCGCGTTATGCCCTGCCTGGATTGTTCTTGGCTGCGCCATTCACGGCAGCGCTGCTGTGCGATCTCACGGACGGATTCAATGTGTCGTTCCTGGCAAGGAGTCTGACTGGGCTGTTGCGAAACCGGCGCCTGACGAGTCAGGGAATCAAGGCCGTCGTTGTTGTCCTGTTGCTGGCGGTGATGGGGTGGGTCGCCCTGCAGGAACGGTATGCGTTCCGAGCGCGTGAGGACAATCGCGACCTGTTTGCGGTGACCCACTACCTGAATACGACCACCCCGCCGACGGCAGTGATTGAGACCTATGACAGCGAACTGTTTCTCTTCCTGCATCGAGCCTATACCTATGCCCCACCCCGCATCCTGGTTGAGATCATCCGGCGTGAGCAGGGCCAGGCGCAGGCAGTCACCTATGATCCGCTAAAGAGCGAGCCGGATTATTTGGTGGTCGGGGAGTATGGCCGATGGGCCGGGTTCTACAAGCCGTTGATTGCGCAACACCGTGTGCGACTTGTGACGACTATCGGTCGCTATCAGATCTACGAACCAGTGCGTTCCTAGTCCACATTACTCTTGAGCCATTCTGCTGCAATCGCCGATTCGCTCCTGCGACAAGTCTTCAGCCGGCGGGCTCACCCCTCGTCCCCTCGACGTACTGTACGAGTACGCGTCGGGTCCTCCCGCTCCGCGCGCCGGTCTCGCCACGTGACTCGGTGATTTCGCGACGAACCGTCAGGAATAATGGGGGCTAGGGGGAGCGCCCCCCCCTCGGCGTCCTTCCTTCACGCTGATCTCTTGAAACTTCCCCCCCCTTGACTTCGCACGAGGCGGAATTATTTTTTTCTCCGTTGCTGATGCTCAACCGGATGGAAGGGAGGCAATCCCGATCTGGACAAGCAACGGCGGCAGATCAATGCCCCGCCTCTGCTTCGGCCAGCGTCCATCCGACCAATTCACATCAACCACTAGACTGACCTCTCAAGAGAGAGGAGGAGGAAGGTATGACCAGTTACCATGCAGCATTGATGGCACCGATCGGACAAGACTCCTTCGACCGACAAATCGATCGGTTACTGGAGGATGCGGTGAGCGCGTTCGGCGTACACGGAGCGGCCTGGGCTCCGTCCAGTAATGCCTGGGAAGACGACAACGGGTTCTATGTTCAGATGGCGCTGCCCGGGTGGGACCCGCAGGATGTGTCGCTGGAGGTGACTAAGCATGTCCTCTCAATCAAGGGAGAGCGCAAAGAGGACTCCGGATCGGGCCGGACCTTCCATGTAAAGGAAATTGCCGACGGCCGGTTTCTGCGGCTCTTCCGATTGCCGACGTATATCGATTCCGAGAAAGCCTCGGCTGCGCAGAAGAACGGATTGCTGACAGTGACCTTTCCCAAGCGGGAAGAGGCGAAGAGTCGGCGGATCATGATCGAGGGAACGTAAGGTTCCTCAACGCCGCTTTCCCCGGGGGCCTCGCCGAGTCCCACGATCGGCGGGGGCTCTTCTTCCCACCGGGCTCGGTATCGGCGAGTGAAGCGGGAATGTTGGAAGACCCCCGCATGGCGGATGCCATGCGGGAGTCTGAAAGGAGATCAGCCATGAAGTATGCAGAGATATTGAAACGCTGGCGAAGTCTGCGCGGCTTCAGGGGCCTTCGGCCGAATCATGGTCAAGATACTGTGCAGACGGCGATTTCGCTCGCCTGCCTGTGCGGGTGGTGGCGGACGGAACGGGCCGACAAGCCGCGGCAGGAAACGCATGAAAGAAATCCAGCTCGTCCCCTGACCCCATGGTCGCACGGCCTGTTCTGAAATAGGAGCAAGATTGAAAAGGAGTTCTACGGAATAAAGTGAAACGGAACAGAAAGGAGGTGAACACGATGATGGATTTGAGTCCGGTTCTTGATGCCGGGCTGACGGTATTAGGCGCGATTGCGGTGCTGTCGATGGGACTCTGGACGTTATCTTCCGAGTCCAGCACCGTGTCCACCTCGCAGCAACCGTCCACATCGGTGAGGGCGTATCATGAGAGCTCGCTGCCCAAAGCGGCTTGATTCCTCCCGTCGCCGTGTTGGCGTGCTACGACGAAGGAGCCCGGCTTTCCTTCCCCGCGGACATTACTTTGTCTGCGGGGAAGGCTCCTCGTTGCGGGGGAGCATTCCGCTCGCGGTCGATCAGCTGCCGGATTGCGTCGACGACCAGCTCTGGTTGGTCGAACTGAATGAAATGGCTGCTCCGCTCGGCGAACACTTGCGTGCTGTTCGAAGACAGTCTGGTCAGGTCCTGCTGCAGTCCCAGCCACATCGTTCTGAACTTTTGGGGATTCACTTCCCCCGGCATGTCCGGCCACCAGGCGGGACCTGTTGCCGTCAGTACCACCAGGGGGAGATCGCCGAGTGAGCCGATGCGTTGTACCTGATGGAGGGTATCGCTCAAGGCCTCGGCCTCGTCTCCCACCGTCCTGGCGTAGGAAGTCCGAAGCCAACCGGCGCGCAACAACGGCCTGGTCGGCTCAGGGACTTGTGCTTCCTGCCACAAGAGAAATGAAGGCAGACGATCGAAGAACGCCGCGAGCCGCGGAATGCCCAGGATCGTCATTGCTCGAATCAGGGAGAGGCTCGCCTTTCCGCTGTTGACGAAGGCCCTGAACTCCGGCCGGTGGAGCTCCAATTCCTGGCCCGCATCTACCAAAACGATCCCTGCGACCTCCTTCGGATGGTCGTGGTGATAGAGGCGAACGATCAGGCCGCCCAGCGAGTGGCCCACCAGCACATAGGGGCCGTGAATCTCGGCTCTTCCCAGCAGGCGATGAAGTTCGCGCGCCATCCGCTGCCCCGTGCGTGGTAATGGGCCGCGCTCGCTCCAGCCGAGCCCCGCGCGGTCATAGGCGCAGACGCGTGTGTGTCGCGCCACCTCTGGTTGCACCAGACTCCAATAGCTCGACCATCCAGGCGCAGCCGCCTCCAAGATTACCGTCGGGCTTCCACTACCCATGCAATACACATGGAGTCGATGCCCGCCGACATCAACCATCTGTCCGGGCGCCGGGTACTGCCGCCGGTCGAGGACCATGCCGACGATCTGATAGACCGCGCCGATGGTGGCGAAGAGGAGCAGTGTCGCGATGAGCCATTTGAGTCGACGCATGGCGACCATCATCCATTGTCGCGGGTGCCGGAAGCAAACCGGCACGATCGGATACCTCGACCGGTGAGGACCTGCTACCTGTTAGACGGAATAGTGTTCCTGCAGATGGTCGCGCTGAAAACGCACGATGTATCTGATCAGCCGTTCTCGATTCTGTGCGGTCATCCGGATGAACCGAGCGTGGAGACGGTACGTATTGCCTGGGATCGGAAGGGAATCGAGCCGCAACACCTCAATAGTGGCTTTGAAGGGCACCTGGTCGGGGAGGAGGAGCGTGAGGGAAAGGGTCTCATCTGGTTGGTAGGCGGTCGTGACCGTCACGCCGATCCCCCCACCGCTCAGGTTGACGGATTTCTCAGCGAACGTACAGTCTGCCGTGTCGGTCTCCGATTGAATGCAGATGGGCAGAAGGACGGTAATGCGATAGAACTCGCGGCGTTCCCTTCCGGACGACTGTGAAGGCGCGTCGGGCGGCATGGTGTGAGCCAGTATAACAAAGTCTCAGATAGGTTGGCGGTCGAGTATGAAGACGTGTCGGCTCGGAGCTCTGCCTCGGACAAACGTTTTTGTAAGGTCCGGTGGCCAGATCGTGCTCCTGCTCGCGGAACGGGCGTGATCGGATGGACCTCGTTCGGGCGACCTGCGGCGGCAGCGCGTAGGGAAATGGTATCCCTTCTGGTTGCTTGTGCGAGCGGGCTATCCGCTGTCGATGGTGGAGAGAGCCAGGATTGTCTGAAAGGTTTTGTTACCGCAGATAGCGATCGATGGTAAGTGCTCCCTGGAACACGCCGAAGATGTCGATGGCTCCTGAATCTTTGATCAGGTAGGCGATTCGGTAGTGTCCATGAAGAAGAATGGGGATGTGCCGGTCTGGTCGTTGCCAGTACCGGTAGCCTGATTCGGGGAACTCTCTGAGGATGTTCGCCTTCTGGTAGAGCGTTTCAATGGTGCGGGTTGCTGCGGTAGGACTGTCGTGCGCGATGAAGTCGTGGATATCGCGCAACCATCGTTCGGACTCAGTGGTCCAGGTTACTTCTGCCATGTCTTGATTCGGCGCCCCATCTCCTCGTGGCTGATCGTCCTTCCCGCATCGGAGTCAGCGAGCCCTCTGTCTACCATCTGCGCAAGAGCAAGTTCCCGGAGGATCTCCTCGTAGGAGCTGTCCTCCGGCTGGTCCTGTAGAATCTCGGCGATCTGCTCCTTGGCTGACGGCATATGCACCTCCCTCTCGTGAAGGCTCCTGATTTAAAAATCTGCTTATTGCTCGGGCCGAATTCGTTTCTGACTATGAGAATAACGAGAAGGTCGTTGATTTACAACACGTCGATGGGTTGTTAGTATGCCGCGCATGAAACTGGCTTATCGTCTGCTTTGGGTGATTCTCTCCTTCCTTTCGGCAGTGGCGCTTGCCCACGTCGTTGGTGTCATCAATCCTACCGAAAAAGTAAACGGGCTTTGGCTGGTGGTGGCGGCGGCCTGCATCTATGTCTTGGCCTATCGATTCTATGGTCGGTGGTTGGCACGCCAGGTGGTTCAGTTGGACGATAAGCGCCTGACTCCTGCCGTGCGCCTGAACGACGGGGTGAACTTTCATCCCACGAACCGGGTGGTATTGTTCGGCCATCATTTTGCTGCCATCGCGGGTGCTGGTCCGCTGCTCGGGCCTGTCCTTGCCGCGCAATTCGGATTCCTCCCCGGTTTTCTCTGGCTGGTCATCGGCGCGGTCCTCGCGGGCGCGGTGCAGGACTTCATCATTCTGGTGGCCTCCATGCGGCGCAATGGCCGTTCGCTGCCTGAGATCGCCCATGACGAACTGGGCTCCATTACGGGTACGGCGACGGCGGTCGCGGTGTTGTTCATTGTCGTGGTGGCGCTGGCCGGGCTGGGCTTCGCCGTAGTGAACGCGCTGTACCACAATGCCTGGGGCACGTTCACGATCGCGATGACGATTCCCATCGGGTTCATCATGGGGTTTTATCTTCAGAAGTTCAGACCCGGTGCGGTGACGGAAGTCTCGGTGATCGGGGTGGCGCTCTTGGTGGCGGCGGTGTTGTTCGGACGTGTGGTGGGGCAATCGGCCTATGCCTGGATGTTTGAGTTCGAGAAACCGGCTCTCGTGTGGTTGTTGGCCGGATACGGGTTTCTTGCGTCGGTGTTGCCGGGGTGGATGCTGTTGGTCCCGCGAGGCTATCTCTCGACCTTCATGAAACTGGGCGTGGTGTTCCTGCTCGGGTTTGGTGTGATCCTCATGGCGCCGACGATCGAAATGCCGCGCGTGACCCAGTTCGCACACGGCGGCGGCCCGATTATTCCCGGCACGTTGTTTCCATTCCTCTTCATTACCATCGCCTGTGGCGCGGTGTCGGGATTCCATTCGCTGGTGTCGTCCGGTACGACGCCCAAAATGATTGAACAGGAATCGCAGGCAGTGGTGGGCTATGCGGCGATGCTGCTGGAAAGTTTTGTGGGCGTGATGGCGCTGATTGCGGCTTCGGTGCTGATTCCCGGCGACTATCTGGCGATCAATACGATGTTATCGGCCGAGACCCTGACCGCTATGGGCTTTGCGCCGTCCCGTATCGCGGAGTTGTCGCAACTGGTCGAGGTGAATGTTGCCGGACGACCCGGAGGCGCGGTGTCGCTGGCGGTGGGGATGGCATCCATTTTTGCCGCGCTGCCCGGCATGTCCGGCTTGATGGCCTACTGGTACCAGTTTGCGTTGGTGTTTGAGGCATTGTTCATCCTGACGACGATCGATACGGGGACCCGCGTGGCGCGCTATCTGATCCAGGAGATGGCGGGGCGGGTGTACGCGCCGTTCCGGCAGATGAACTGGTGGCCGGGGGTGTTGCTGAGCAGCGCCTTTGTGGTGGGCGCCTGGGCGTACCTCATCGGAACGGGCAGCATTTCGACGATCTGGCCGATGTTCGGGGCGGCCAACCAGCTTCTGGGGACGCTGGCCCTCTGCATCGCGACCACGGTGTTAATCAAAATGTGGAAGTCGCCCTATCTTTGGGTCACCGCGGTGCCGATGTTGTTCGTCGGGGCAATTACCCTCGCGGGCTCCTATGAAATGTTCTGGATGTTCCTGGCAAAAGCCGCGACCCTCGCCGCCGGGCAGGCCTTTGCCCTGTATGTGGATGCGGTGTTGGTTGCCGTGGTGGCCATTCTGGGCCTGGTTGTCTTGAGCGATAGCCTCAAGCAGTGGTATGGGTATGTGATTTTGAAGCGTCCCTTCCGCAGCAGCGAAGTGGTAGCACTCGCCGGTGGCGGCTCAGCCGGTCGTGCGCAGACGGCCGTTCATCGGCATGACGAGTGCCGGTTCACGTTGCCGCCTGGCGGAGGCTGTTGCTAAGCGTCGCAGCGACGGGCGGACAGGCAGAAGGAGGACAGATCGTGGCTGACCAATCATCGTTTGATGTGGTGTCGGAAGTAAACATGCAGGAAATGAAAAACGTCGTTGACCAGGCGACGAAGGAGATCAAACAGCGGTTCGATTTCAAGGATTCCAAGACCGAGTTGACGTTGAAGGAAAAAGAGAAAGAATTGGTGGTGTTGTCCGACGACGAGTACAAACTCAACGCGGTGAACGAGATCATCAAGAGCAAATGTGTGAAACGCGGCGTGTCGCTGAAGGCGTTTGACTACGGCAAGATCGAGGAGGCGCTCGGCGCCACCGTTCGGCAAACCATCAAAATTCAGAGCGGCATCTCTTCTGAGAAGGCGAAGGAGATTACCAAGGCCGTCAAGGACTCGAAGCTGAAAGTTCAGGCGCAAATCCAAGGCGAGCAGGTGCGTGTGATCAGCAAGAGCAAGGATGAATTGCAGGCGGCGATTACGTTTTTGAAGGGGAAGGATTTTGGGATTGATCTGCAATTTACCAACTACCGCTAACCCCGGATGCTGAAACGGGCCCCCAACCGCGTTCTCGGTCGATCGTCCACCTCAACGTGCCGGATTAAGCACGCCTCGGCGGCCGATCTTCCCTGCGGCCTTGTTGGATGTCCCGTTTGAGCATCCGGGAAAGGATTCACCGCCAGGTTGCATGAAACGACTCCTCGCTCTCCTTTTGCTCGCCGGGCTTTTTCTCGGCGGCTGTGGCGGCAGTGATCCTGTCGTCGTCATTCAGGTGCATCCTACCAACCCCGACATTCTCTACATCGCCACCAACGATTACATCTATAAATCCCGTGATGGGGGCAAGACCTGGACCAATCTGTCGAAAGGCATGAGCCACTCGCGGGTGATCGCGATGGGGATCGACCCGCTGTATCCCGCCACAGTGTATGCCGGCACAAAAGGCGACGCCGTGTATAAGAGTTATGACGGCGGCCAGCGCTGGACATCGATTCGCGCCGGCCTGGATGACGCCACCATCTCGTCCGTCGTCAACCAGTTCGTCTTTGATCCCAACGACGATATGCACATCTTTCTGGCCACCACGATGGGGGTCTTCGAATCGAAGAATGCGGGCGAACGCTGGGTCAAAAAAATGGATGGCATGAAGGAGGTGCTGATGGTCGTCACGTTGGGGCTAGATCCTTCGCGCCCGTCAGTGATGTATGCCGGCACGAGCGGCGGTGTGTACAAGACGACGGATCAAGGGATGCATTGGATGCAAGTGAACGCAGGGCTTGTTCCCGAGGGGATGGTGAAGACGTCGCGTGCCTTGGGCGTGACGTCAGTCCAGGTCGACCCGTTCGCGCCCGACACGGTGTATGCTGCCACGCTGGCCGGACTCTATAAGACCACCGATGGCGCAGCATCCTGGGTGCGTATCGGCGAGTCGTTACAGGATCAGATGATTGTGGCTATGGTGCTCGATCGTGCTCGCGCGGGCGTCATTTATCTGGCCGGGCGGGATGGCATTCACCGAAGTGAGGACGGAGGCAGGAGTTGGGTGCCTTTGAATGAAGGACTCACGACCACGAACATCCGGTCGCTTGCGCAGAGTGCCATTGATGCTCAGGTGTTCTATGCCGGCACCAACGGCAGCGGCTTGTATAAAAGTCTCGATGGGGGAGCGCATTGGGAAGCGTTGCCCTCGGTGTTTCCGAAGGAATAGGTCTGGCTGACGTCACTGGAGCAGTTTACCGGCGGGACTGATTGTTGAGCGACGAGTCGCCGATAGAAGGGCCGACGCCTCGCAGTTGCACGGAGGAGGAGCCCTCGGCATTTTCGCTACCGCCGATTTCGAAGCCGGTTGCATTCGGTAGGCTGGTCTCCTGGGTCTGTGCGCCGACACGATCCGGCAACACGGAGTCTTTCAGGCTTTCCCCGCGGCGAGGGCGCAGGGACTCGTTCACATTGCTGTACGGCGAGACCGTGGCGCCAATGTCGGCACCGAAGCTCGGGTTGAGAGAACGATTCAACTGCGAGTTTTCGATGTCGCCGCCGATTCTCGTCGGAATCGTGGTGTCCTGAATGTCCATCCCTGTCGGCGCTGACGCGGCCGGTCGTTTCGGCCGGAGATCATGCGCAATCGCCTCGCGTTCCTCCTCGATACGCCGCTCTTCTCTCCCGCGTTGTTCATAGTCTAGGGAATCCAGTTTTTCGTATCGCGTGATGAGGCCCTTCAACCTCGTTCTGATGGTCTTGAGATCGTCGCGCGCAAGGGCGACCGTGCCGACGATTTCGCTGAGCGTCCACTGGCGGGCGAATGTCCCGAGTTTAGGAGATTGGCCAGGACCGCCGCCCAAACCGGCCGCGCCGCTGCCGACGCCGAACCCTGCACTGTTGTAGATGCCTTTTTGCTGAACCGACATCAAGATATGGTTGGACTGTTCCAGCAGTTCGTCGATGCGATCCAGGGCATCCCAATTGCCGGCGCAACAGTCTAAAAATTCTCGATACTCACGAGTGAATTTCGACGCTTCATTCTGAATGTCGACGATCTTCAGCGGCTCTTTGTCGGATGCGCCGTTGTGGTCGGCCGGGTCGCCTTTCTCGACCTGCTTCGTGTCGCGCTCCGCATCGTAGAGCGGGGTACACCCGGCCTCGGCTGTGGCGGTGATGCGTTTGTCGGCCGTGCGGTTTGGGCACCAATAAATCTTTCCCGGCTGATTGAGAGGATTGTCCGATCGAAACTCTCCCGCCTGTGTGGCGGAGGAGAACCCAAGGAGGGTCAGTCCTGCAAACAGCAGGTAGCATCGATGTCGTGTGTACTCAGCGATGTGGCGCATGGTTCTGTGATGATGCTCCGAGGTCGACATTGTGTCAACGAAAGGGGTGAATTGTGATGCGCTTGAAAAGCCCGCTGCCGTTCGTTACCCTCCGGCGAGGTCTATCTCGACCACGTCCATTGTAGAGAGGGTGCTCCATGCCTGTGATTTACATCGAGGAGGCGTCCGCGCATGCCGGACAGGCTGTCACGATTCGCGGGTGGCTCCGCAGCCGACGCGATAAGGGGAAACTCCACTTCCTGATCCTGCGAGACGGGACCGGCGAGATACAGGCGGTCGTCAGTAAGGGCACGGTCGGCGAGGAGCAATTTGCGCGATCAGCGGAGCTCACACAAGAGTCAAGTGTTGTGGTGAGCGGCACGTTGCGACAGGATGCGCGCGCGCCAGGCGGCTATGAACTCGATGTGTCGGGTCTTGAGGTGTTGCAGGTTGCTGAACCGTTTCCGATCCAACCCAAAGAGCATGGTACGGGATTCTTGATGGAGCACCGTCATCTCTGGCTGCGCTCCAGTCGGCAACATGCGGTCTTGCGCATTCGGCATGAGATCATTCGCGCCTGCAGGAACTTCTTCGATGATCGGGGTTTCACGCTGGTCGATGCGCCGATTTTCACGCCCAATGCCTGCGAGGGGACGACGACCCTGTTCCACACACAGTATTTCGATGAGACCGCCTATTTGACGCAGAGCGGTCAGCTCTACAGCGAGGCCACGGCTGCCGCATTTGGAAAAGTGTATTGCTTTGGTCCGACATTTCGTGCGGAGAAATCCAAAACCCGTCGGCACTTAATGGAGTTTTGGATGGTGGAGCCGGAGGTCGCGTTTGCCCAGTTGGCGGATATGATGGAGTTGGCTGAACAATTTCTGGCTCATATTGTGGAAGCTGTGCTCAGGACGCGGCGCGCGGAGTTGAAGTTGCTGGAGCGTGATGTTGCAAAGCTGGAGCGGGTGACGGCGCCTTTTCCGCGCATCACATACGAGGAAGCCATTGATACTCTTCAGCGAAAAGGACTTCCGGCAAAGTCGGGAGACGATTTTGGTGCTGACGATGAAACGATCTTGTCGAAAGAGTTCGATCGTCCCGTGATCGTGCACCGGTATCCCGCGGCATTGAAAGCCTTCTATATGGAAACTGACCCGCAACGCCCTGATCTCGCGCTCTGCATGGATGTATTGGCTCCGGAAGGATACGGTGAAATCATCGGTGGCGGTCAGCGTGTCGATTCGCACGAGAAATTATTGGCGCGTCTCCATGAGCACCATCTGCCCGTTGACGCATTTCAATGGTATCTGGATCTTCGTCGATATGGTTCGGTTCCGCACGCCGGATTTGGAATGGGGATTGAGCGAGCAGTGGCCTGGATCTGCGGGCTCGAACACGTACGTGAGACCATCCCCTTCCCCAGAATGCTGTACCGGTTATACCCCTAGCTCTTCCCTTTGAGTCTCAGTCCCGTTCCGCATCTGATGAATCCCGCCAATACTGGTATTCGTATCTCCCTGATTTTGGGAGATGCCTCTACTTTGTGCGGAGTTTCTCCAGTGGAAATCCACAAGCTGGTGGGGGTGTTTCCCACAGATTTGTCCACAATTGTGGATAACTTTCCCGCGCGAATCTTGCCGGGAGTCCATGCGTCTAAATCGAACAATATTCTTGATAAATTGAGGCAAAATCTGTTGACAGCTGTTTGGTTGGGTGTATACTCCAGCCAATGTGTGGGTAAAAGTGGGTGGAAGTGGATAATGAATTCTGCTCGCGAATCCCATGAGCCGGTTTTAGTCGACGAGATCGTGTTCTGGCTGCAGTGCAAACCAGGTGGAGTTTACGTGGACTGCACTCTTGGATATGCAGGGCTCGCTACTCGGATCCTCGAACGCACCGCTCCAAATGGCATTCTCATCGGGATTGATCGCGATGCGACGGCGCTTTCGGAATCGCGTTCGCGTTTGCAGGATCTGCTGCCTCGCGTGCATCTCCGCCACGCAAATTTCTCGGAGCTCAAAGCCGTGGTTGCCGACAGCGGATTCTCGCAGGTGGACGGCGTGATCTTCGATCTGGGCGTGTCCTCACCGCAACTCGATCGTCCGGAACGGGGGTTCAGCTTCAGAGAGGACGGTCCTTTGGATATGCGCATGGATCAGCGGGAGGGGCGAACCGCCGCGGACCTTGTGCGCGATCTGCCGGAGAGTGAGTTGGCCGATCTCATCTATCAGCTCGGTGAGGAGCGGTATTCGCGCAGAATCGCTCGCGCGATCGTGCAGGCCAGGATGCAGGGCGCGATCCGCACCACGGGGGAATTAACGGCGGTGGTCGAGCGGGCTGTACCTGCCTCGTACCGGCATGGACGAATTCATTGCGCGACCCGGACATTCCAGGCGCTGCGAATCGCGGTGAACCGCGAATTGGACGTGCTTGAGCCGGCGCTTCGCGATGCAGTCGATCTTCTGGTGCCGGGCGGCCGGGTGTGCGCCATCTCGTTTCATTCGCTTGAGGACAGGGTCGTCAAGCATACGTTTCGCGCGATGGCGAATGAGCCTGAATCGTCAGTGACCGTGTTGACGAAAAAGCCGGTTGTCGCTTCGGATGACGAACGTCACCATAACCCGCGTTCGCGCAGTGCAAAACTGCGTGTCGTGGAACGGATTGCCAAGGAGTCTATGCCATGAAAGCCGTCGCGTTTGCCGCGGTCACGTCGCTGGTTTTGCTCTTTGTGTGGGAGCGGGTGGATATCGTCCGCCTCGGCTACCACATCGAACGGCTGAAGGCGCAGAAGGTCTTGCTGGAGCGTGAGCGTGATGAACTCCAGGTCAAACTGTCTGGACTGACCGCTCCCGAGCGGATCGCACGACTTGCGAGCGACAAGCTGGGAATGATGCAGCCGGAAAAGGGGCAGGTCGTCGTCGTCAATATCGAGCCGGAAGCACCAGCGAACCCGATCGCGGCGGAGGGTGAGGTGAGGATCGCGAGGAACATGGTTCCCCGGAGAGTGCGGTAGTGACTGGGGCTCCCTTTCGTGGGCGTCGGATCGTGGTGGCCTGCGCGCTCGTGCTGGCGTTTGTCCTCGTCATCGTTCGTCTGGTGAATTTGCAGGTGATGCAGGCTGCAGCATTGACGGTAAAGGCCGATCGGCAACATCAGAAGAACGTGACGTTGGAGGGCGCGCGCGGCACGATTTACGACCGAAACAGCAAGGTCCTGGCGATGAACATGGATGTCCCGTCCGTGTTCGGCGTGCCGGCCTCGCTCGGGAATCCCGTTGCGGCGGCGCGCAATCTCTCGCCGATTTTGCACGTGAAGGCGACGGAACTCGAAAAGAAGTTGAAGCAGGAACGGCATTTTGTCTGGCTGGCGAGAAAACTCGATCCGGAACAGGGCCGTCGGCTTGAGCGGCTGGGCCTTGAGGGGGTTGGGGTAGTGATGGAGGGGCGTCGCTTCTATCCCAAAGGGCCTCTGCTTTCCCATGTGCTGGGATTTGCGGGAATGGACGATCGCGGGTTGGAGGGAGTGGAGCTGCGCTACGAACAGTATCTTCGCGGCGAAAAGCGATCGGTGGTGCTGCAGCGTGATGCCTTGGGCCGGGCGGTGTTTCCTAAGGGCCTCAACGAGGAAGGCGCAGCGGCCGGGCATAGCCTGACCCTGACCGTCGACGAAGTCATTCAGTACATCGCTGAGAAAGAATTGGACGAGGCCGTGAGCCGGGCCAACGCCAAGTCGGGAACGCTGATCGCAATGGATCCCAAGACCGGCGCTGTGCTTGCGATGGCGGTGAGTCCACGGTTTGATCCGAATACGGTCGGCGCCTTGGCTCCTGACCGCTGGCGGAATCGCGCGTTGACCGACACCTACGAGCCCGGTTCCACCATGAAGAGCGTGATTGCCGCGGCGGCACTCGAAGAAAAGGTGATGACGCCAGGCAGCATGATTTACGGCGAGAACGGACAGTTCGCGATTGCCAACACGGTGATCCACGACCACGAACGGGCCGGGTGGATGACCTTCGCGCAGATGATCCAGAAGTCGAGCAATATCGGGGCGGCGAAAGTCGGTATGGCGCTGGGCGAGTGGCGAGTGTACGACTATTTGAAGGAATTCGGTTTTGGAGACAAGACCGGCATCGATTTGCCCGGCGAGACCGCCGGCCTGCTGCGAGGACCTCGGCAATGGGGAAAACGGTCGTTGGCGTCCATCTCTATGGGGCAGGAGGTCGGCGTCACTCCGCTGCAAATGGTGACGGCGGTCTCGGCGATCGCCAACGGCGGCGTGCTCATGAAGCCGTATGTGGTCTCTGAAATTCGCAACGCCAAGGGGCAATTGGTGGCGCAGACGATGCCGCAGGCGAAACGGCGAGTCATCTCGGCTGATACGGCCAGAACCTTGACGACGTTGCTCGAGGGTGTCGTGACCGGCGGGACCGGAGGAAAAGCGGCCATTCCCGGCTTTCGCGTGGCAGGCAAGACCGGAACGGCTCAAAAAGTTGATCCGCGCACCGGCAAGTACTCATCCACCCTGTTGGTCGGATCGTTTCTGGGTTACGTCCCTGCGGAAGATCCGCGATTGGCGATGATTGTCGTAATCGACGAGCCGCGCGGGGAAGGCTGGGGAGGCGTGGTGGCGGCGCCGGTGTTTCGGCGAGTGGGAGAGCAGGTGTTGAATTATCTCGGTGTCGCGGTGGATGAGCCGGTCAAGCTGGCTATGGCGGCTGTGGAATCCTGACATGACGCTGGACGACCTGATTAGCCCGATTCAGGGGCGACTTGGCGTGTTGGAGCGAATCGGCAACCAGCAGGTCACGATTACGGGTCTGACCGATGACTCACGGAAGGTCGAACCGGGATCACTCTTTGTCGCTGTCCCGGGCGAGCGTGTGGACGGGCACGACTTTGTGGATCGTGTTTTGGCCGCAGGAGCAGCGGCCCTGGTTGTCGGGCGTGCAGTCTCGGCCGGCCCGACGCCGACCATTCGCGTGCAGGATTCGCGGGCGGCTTTGGGGATGATCGGCAGCCGATTTTATGGTGACCCGTCCGTCTCCCTCCGGATGATCGGGGTGACCGGAACGAACGGCAAAACTACGACGACCTACGTCGTCAAAACCATGCTGGAGGCGGCCAAGCGGCAGGTCGGTCTCATCGGGACGGTGGCGTACCTTGTGGGAAAAGAGTCGATCCCAGCCTCACATACCACCCCCGGCGCGTTGGAGTTGCAGAAATTATTTGCACGAATGGTCGAGAAGCGGTTGGATACGGTCGTCATGGAAGTGTCGTCTCATGCGTTGGCGTTGGACCGCACGGCTGGGTCCGAGTTCGATGTCGCGGTGTTTACTAATCTGACGCAGGATCACCTCGATTTTCACGTCGACATGGAGCGCTATTTTCAGGCCAAGCGGAAGCTCTTCGTGGATTTGGGGCAGTCGGGAATGCGCAAGGAACGCAAGCGTGCGATCCTCAATCTCGATGACCCTTGGAGTCGTCGGATGCGAGAGGCCTGTACGGTTCCTGTCTGGACCTATGGCCTTGGGGCGCAGGCCGACCTTCGTGCGGAGGACGTACGGTTGTCGGCGGCGGGGACAGACTTTACTCTGCGCAGCCCGGCGGGGACGTGCACGATTCAGAGTCGGTTGGTAGGCGAGCACAATGTCTACAACCTTCTCGCGGCTATCGGCGTGGTGTTGCACGAAGGGTTGACGCTTGATCAGGTTCGTGTGGCGGTGGGGGCAGTGTCGAATGTGCCCGGACGGTTCGAACGTGTGGATGCAGGACAAGACTTTACGGTCGTCGTGGATTATGCCCACACGGAAGATGCTCTCGTGCGGCTGCTGACCGCGGCGCAGGCGCTTCGCACCGGACGCATCATCACCGTCTTCGGCTGCGGAGGCGATCGGGATCGCACGAAGCGCCCGAAGATGGGGCGTGCGGCGGTGCAGTATAGTGACGTGGTGATCCTGACTTCTGATAACCCCCGCACCGAAGATCCGGCCGCGATCCTTCGTGAAGTCGAAGTGGGAGTGAAGGAGGCGCTCGCCAACCGGGGTCACGTGCGCTATCAGATGCTCGCCGACCGGCGGGCGGCGATCGAGGCTGCCATTCGTGAGGCGAAGGCGGGCGACATGGTGTTGATCGCCGGGAAGGGACACGAAGATTATCAGATCGTGGGGACGACGAAGCATCATTTTGATGATCGGGAAGTCGCGCGTGAGATGATCGGCACGCTCCGATCCTGAACCTCAGCGGGGGGGCACATGCGGGAATCGGGCAGTCGCGGCGTTATGGCGTTGTTTACCGTCGAAGAAATCTGCGAAGTGCTGAGTGTTAAGTTGCCGTCAGGGCTGACTTCTCAGGACTTGAAGCAACGCATCCGACGCGTGGTGACCGATTCGCGCTTGGTGCGAAAAGGTGATGTGTTCATCGCGTTTCAAGGAGATCGTGTGGATGCGCATGCGTTCGTGCCGAAGGTCTTTGCGCAGGGCGCCGTGTGTGCGATCGTCCAGGAAGGGTATCGCCTGCCGCCGATGCGTAAACGAGGCGACACGCCGATCTTGCTTGGGGTGCGGGACACGCTCGAAGCCTTTCAGCGGTTGGCTACGCACTATCGCAACCGTTTCCCGATTCCGGTCATTGCCATCACAGGGAGCAACGGAAAGACGACGACGAAGGAGATGGTGGCTCATGTGGTCGCGCAGCGATGGAAGACGCTGAAGACGGAAGGTAACCTGAACAATCGCATCGGCGTGCCCCAGACCTTGTTTCAACTCGCCCCGCGCCACCAGGCCGCGGTGATTGAAATGGGGGTGGATCAGGAAGGGCAGACGACCAGATTGTGTGAGATCGCCAGGCCGACCGTCGGGGTGATTACCAACATTGGGCCGGATCATTTGGAATTTTTCGGCAGCATGGAAGGGTCTGCGCAGGCCAAGGCGGAGCTGTTGGATCACCTTCCGCAGGACGGGGTCGTCGTGTTGAACGCCGACGATGATTATTTTGATTATCTGGCCTCCAGGGCTCAATGCCGTGTGGTGGCTTTCGGTGCATCTCCTAAGGCTGCCGTTCGTGCCGCGAATGTTCGAACCGATGACAAGGGCGGGACCCTCTTCGGGCTCATTCTGCCGGGGAAAAGTCGACAGACGGAAGTGCGGATCCGAACGCAGGGGCAGCACAATGTGAGCAACGCCCTGGCAGCGGCCGCCGTGGGGCATGCCTTGGGCTTGTCGGGCGCCGCCATCGCCGAGGGGCTGGCGAAATTCCGACCGGCTGCGATGCGATCACAGATCAGCAGCTCCCACGGGGTGCAGGTCATCAACGATTGTTACAACGCCAATCCGGCTTCCATGAAGGCCGCCATCCGGCTCTTGGCGGAATTGGGGCGCGGGAAACGATCGATCGCGGCTCTGGGCGACATGCTGGAACTGGGCGCGGACACGAAGCGAATGCACCGCGACGTGGGAGCGTTTCTGGCTGCGCAGGGGATCGGACATCTGCTGGCTTGCGGCGGGTTGGGGAGAGAGCTTGCGGAAGGCGCTCGCCAAGCCGGCATGTCGGCCGACCGGATCACCGAACATCCGGATGCGCAGGCGGCCGCGACCGCTTTGGCGCGGATGGTGCGGCAAGGCGATGTGGTGTTGGTCAAGGCCTCGCGCGGGATGCGGATGGAACAGGTCGTGGACGCCCTGACGGGAATGCGGCGTGCGGCGAGAAAAGCGTGTTAGCAACAGGAATAGACAAAGGACCTCGAGAGCCCGCTGATCGGGAGCGGGCAAAGATGCCGTAGGATGTTATACAACTGGCTGTATCCACTTCATACACAGTTTTCGTTCCTGAACGTATTTCGGTACCAGAGCTTTCGCATCATCTACGCTGCGGTCACGGCGTTTCTGATCGCATTCGTGATGGCCCCATGGGTGATCCGGAAGCTGCAGGAGATCAAGCTCGGTCAGCAAATCCGGGACGATGGACCGAAGCGCCATTTGGCCAAAAGCGGGACACCGACGATGGGAGGCATTCTCATCATCTTCGCCGTGGTGTTATCGACCTTGCTGTGGGCCGACATGACCAACCGGTATGTGTGGCTGGTCGTCGTGGCCACGGTAGGCTTCGGCGCGGTGGGATTTGCCGACGACTATTTGAAGTTCATCAAGCGCCAATCGAAGGGGCTTTCGGCGGCGCAAAAATTCACCGGCCAGTTTTTGGTGGCCTTGGCCATCGGTGTCTTTCTGTACACCTTGCCGAGCTACACGACGAAACTCAGCGTACCGTTCTTCAAGTATTTCACGCCCGACTTGGGCTGGTTCTACATCGTCTTCGTCATTCTTGTCATCGTCGGCAGCTCCAATGCCGTCAATTTGACGGACGGACTCGATGGCCTGGCCATCGGTCCTGTCATGATCGCCTCGTTGGCCTACACGATTGTCGCCTATGTCACGGGGAACCGTGTCATGGCCGAATACTTGCTCATTCCCTACATCGAAGGCGCAGGGGAGATCGCGATTTTTACCGGAGCCATTCTGGGGTCGAGTTTGGGATTCCTCTGGTTCAATACCTACCCGGCGTCCGTGTTCATGGGGGACGTGGGCTCACTGCCTTTAGGTGCCGCGCTCGGCACGGTGGCGGTGATCAGTAAGCACGAGCTCCTGTTGCTCCTCGTCGGGGGCGTGTTCGTCATTGAAGCCCTGTCGGTGATCCTGCAGGTCGGATCATACAAACTGCGTGGAAAGCGCATTTTCAACATGGCTCCTATTCATCATCACTTTGAGATGAAAGGGTGGGATGAACCGAAGGTGGTGGTGCGCCTGTGGATCATTGCGATTTTGCTCGCGCTGCTTAGTCTGAGCACACTCAAACTCCGGTAGTGATGAGGCTATGAACGTCAAAGATCTTCAGGTGACGGTAGTGGGTCTGGCCAGGAGCGGGGTCGGCGCTGCGCGGCTCTTGAATCATCTTGGCGCGCGGGTCACCGTGGCCGACCGGAAAGAACCGCAGGAGCTCACGGCCATCCTCCCGCAATTAGACCAGTCCGGCATTGCCGTGCGAGTGGGCGCACAGTATGAGTCGGCGTTGGAGGGGGCGGATCTCGTCGTGATCAGTCCGGGTGTGCCCACGCAGCTCGATGCGCTGAGTCGCGTGCGTGCCAGGGGCGTTCGAGTCATCGGGGAACTGGAATTGGCCTCCCGCTTTGTCACCGCGCCGATCGTGGCCGTAACCGGGACCAATGGTAAAAGTACGACCGTGACGTTGATCGGGAAGTTTCTTCAGGAGAGCGGGAAATCTGCGTTCGTCGGCGGAAATCTCGGCATTGCCGCCAGTGAGGCGGCCTTGGCCTGTGTGCAGGCGAAACCGGGCAGCCCCCCGCCCTATGTATATGCGGTCTTTGAAGTCTCCAGTTTTCAGCTCGAAACGACCGAGCAGTTTCATCCGTGGATCGCGTCGATTTTGAATGTCACCCTTGATCACATGGATCGGTATGCATCGGTGGACGACTATGTGGCCGCCAAGGCACGAATTTTCGCCAATCAAACCTCGGGCGACTATGCTTTGTTCAATCTGGACGATGCGCGCGTGGCGGCGCTTCGGGGTCGCACCAAAGGAGCCGTCCTGGGGTTCAGCCGCAGCGGAGCCACCGTGTCGGGTGTGGCTGGGGCCACGGTGCTGGACGGCGATCTGATCGTGACCACCGTGCGGGGCACGCGCGAGGAAGTGTGTCGTCGGAGCGATATGCGGCTGATCGGGCTCCATAACGTAGAAAATGTGATGGCGGCGGTCACCTATGGTCTGCTTTGTGGCTGTTCCATTGAGGCGATCCGCGCCGTGCTGCGTTCGTTTCCCGGCTTGGAGCACGCCTTGGAAGTGGTACGTGAACGCCGCGGCGTCCGCTTTGTCAACGATTCGAAAGGCACGAACGTCGATGCGGTGCTGAAGGCGCTGGAGGGGATTGAGCAGCCTATCTGGTTGATCGCGGGTGGCAGGGACAAGGGAGGAGACTTCTCTCGACTGGAGCGTGCCATCCGTGAGCGGGTCAAGGGACTCATTTTGATCGGAGAGGCGGCGGGCCGTATTCAGGCGGCGATGGGTAGTTTTGACCGGTGTCGTCCTGCAGCGACACTCCGCGACGCCGTGGAGCTTGCTGCTCGCGAGGCGCAGCCCGGTGAGGTGGTCTTACTCTCGCCGGCCTGCGCCAGTTTCGACATGTTTGCGGACTATCAGGATCGGGGGCGTCAATTCAAGGCGTTGGTCCAGGCGCTTCCGGTATGAGCCGGGGGTGGTAGGGAGGAGCGACAGCTGCACGATGGCACAGCCGGCACTCGGGACACTGACGTTGCCCTGGTCGATTTCTGGCCAGCGCGGATCCAAGCGTGTACCGGTGGATCCGGCACTCTTGGCCATGACGCTGGTGCTCACCCTGATCGGGGTGGTGATGGTCTTCAGCGCGAGCGCCGTGGTGGCGGGCAACCGGTTCCACGATCCCTGGTATTTTCTGAAACGACAGGTGGCCTGGTTGGTCGTCGGGCTGCTGGTCATGCACGTCATTTCGCGGATCGACTACAGGATTTGGAAGAAGCTGGCGATCCCTCTGCTCTGTGGGGCGACGTTGTTGCTGGTCCTGGTGCTCATTCCGTCGCTCGGGAACGTGGCGAAGGGGGCACGGCGGTGGTTGCATCTGGGACCGATCAACATTCAACCGGCCGAGGTGGCGAAATTTGTGGCCGTCATCTATGCAGCGGCCTATCTGACCAAGAAGCAGGATCAGATCACTCAGTTCGCGCGCGGTTTGTTACCGCCGCTGATCGTCATCGGCCTGCTGAGCGGCTTGGTGTTGCTGGAACCGGATCTGGGCACCGTGGTGGTGATGGGGCTCGTGGTGGTGACCCTGCTGTTTCTGGCAGGGGCGCGCATCAAACACCTTGCGATCCTCTCGTTGTGCGCGTTGACCGGGGTGGCCGCGCTCATTCTGACGTCGTCCTACCGATGGAAACGGTTTCTGATGTTTTTGGATCCCACGAAAGACCCGTCCGGAGCCGGCTTCCAGATCACGCAGTCGTTTTTGGCCTTCGGAAGCGGGGGGCCATTCGGTGTGGGGTTAGGAGAGGGGAAACAAAAGTTGTTCTTTCTGCCGGAGGCACACACCGATTTTGTGTTGGCGCTGGTCGGCGAGGAGTTGGGGTTATTGGGGACCGTCACGATCGTGCTGCTGTTTGGCCTGTTTGTCGTCAAAGGATTTCAAGTCGCCGGTCGCGCGCGTCATCCGTTCGGTCGCCATCTGGCGATGGGCATCACGATGTTGATCGGCATGCAGGCGTTGGTCAACGCGGGCGTCGTCACAGGGCTCCTGCCCACCAAAGGACTGACTCTGCCGTTCGTCAGTTACGGCGGGTCGTCGCTGGTGGCCAATCTGTTCGGGGTAGGCATTCTGCTGAGTATTTCGCGGGACCGGCAAGGGGGAAAGGATGGCGAACCACCGCGTGCTGCGCGGAAGCGCGGGGTGGTGACGGAATGACCATTGTGATTGCCGCCGGCGGAACAGGCGGGCATCTGTATCCGGCTATTGCCGTGGCGCGAGAGTTTCTCCGACGCGATCCATCCACGCGCATCCTGTTCGTCGGGACAACACGCGGAATCGAGCGAAAAGTATTGGCCCATGAGGGGTTTCCCTTGCAGTGCATCACGGCCAATCCGTTGATGGGTAAGAGTCCGGTGGAGATGATGAAGGCCTTGGTCTCCTTGCCGGTCAGTTTATGGCAGTCGCTGGGGGTGCTCAAACAACAGGGGGCGGATCTGGTGTTCGGGGTCGGCGGCTATACCAGCCCGGCGATGTTGGTGGCGGCGTTTCTGCGCCGCATCCCCGGGGTGATTTTGGAGCCGAACGCATATCCGGGCATGGCCAATAAGGCCGTGGCGCCGCTGGTACAACGCATTTTTCTGGCATTCGAGTCGACCGTGCAATGGTTTGATCGTCGAAAGACCAGAGTGGTCGGCAATCCGGTGCGCCGGGCCTTTCTGGAATCTTCTGCTGTACCGTCCGGTCCAGCCAAGAACGGACGCGCGCGGCATCTCTTGATCTTCGGCGGCAGCCAGGGTGCAAAAGCCATCAACTCCGCAGTCCTCGAGGCGTTGCCTCTCCTCGGTGCGCTGAAGGGGGGCCTGATGATCACCCATCAGACAGGTGAAGCCGATCATGCCAGAGTGCTGGCGGCCTATGACCAGGCCGGCATGTCCGCGCACGTGGTGCCGTTTCTCTACGACATGCCCACGGTACTTCGCGAGGCGGACCTGGTGGTAGCGAGGTCCGGCGCGATGACCATCGCCGAGCTCACCGTGTGCGGCAAACCAGCCATTCTGATCCCCCTTCCGACCGCGATCTACAATCATCAACTGCGGAATGCAGAAGTGATGGCTCAAGCCGGCGGTGCCGTATTGCTGCCGCAAGCCGAGTTGACCGGCGCGGGGTTGGCGAAAGCCATTATCGACATCTTCAATGAGCCCGAGCGCCTGCAGACCATGAGTCGACACAGTTGGGAGATGCGGCGCAGCGATGCGGCGGAAACTATTGTGCGTGAATGCTACGACGTCATAAGGAGGCGCCATGAGGCCAGCGACAGCGCTCGCGCCCTATGAACAACGAGAGCGGGAGAGACAGCAACAGGATCGGAATCGCGGACAGCGATCATTTCGTGGACAGGAGCTAAGGCGAACAGCGATGTTCAGAAAGACACAACATATTCATCTGGTGGGAATCGGCGGATCGGGAATGAGTGGCATCGCCGAAGTGCTATTGACGCTCGGGTATAAGGTCAGCGGATCGGATTTGAGTCAGTCCGAAACCACGCGACGGCTGGAAGAGTTAGGCGGGCGGATCGCCATTGGTCACCATGAAGCCAACATCGGGGAGGCGCAGGTGGTGGTCATTTCCTCCGCGGTGGCGGCGACCAACCCGGAAGTCGTCGCGGCGAAGGCCCGGCAGATCCCGGTTATTCCACGCGCTGAAATGTTGGCCGAGTTGATGCGTTTGAAGTTCGGAGTCGCGATCGCCGGTGCTCATGGCAAGACGACCACGACCTCGATGGTGGCCAATGTGCTGGCACAGGGCGGGCTGGATCCCACGATGGTGATCGGCGGAAAGGTGAATGCCCTCGGGAGCCATGCCCGACTGGGGCGGGGCGATCTCTTGATTGCCGAAGCAGACGAAAGCGACGGCTCCTTCCTGCGTTTGGCGCCGACGATCGCCGCGGTCACGAATATCGACCGTGAGCACCTGGACCATTACGGCAGCATGGAACGGCTCAACGACAGTTTTCTTGAGTTTGTGAACAAGGTACCGTTTTACGGACTGGCGGTACTCTGTTCCGATGATGAGCGCTTACGGAACGTATTGCCGCGGGTGGTCAAGCGATACCAGACCTACGGCTTGAACGAATATCCGGACCACGTGCCGGATTTTCGCGCGACCGACATCGCGTTGCGGCAGTGGGGCTCGGAGTTTCGCGTGTTCTTCCGTGGCCGCAACCTGGGTCCGTTCCGGCTGAGCATTCCGGGGATCCACAACGTGTCCAATTCGTTGGTGGCGATCGCGATTGGTCTCGAGTTGGATATCCCCGTGGATCTGATCAGGAAAGGCCTGGCGGCCTTTAGCGGAGTGGAGCGTCGCTTTCATCTGCGAGGGGAAAAGGCCGGCATCATGGTGGTGGACGACTACGGACATCATCCAACCGAAGTCCGAGCCACGATTGCCGCCGCAAAACAAGGCTGGGACCGTCGGGTGGTCGTGTTGTTCCAGCCGCATCGCTACAGCCGGTCCCGCGACCTGATCCAGGAGTTCTCCCATGCGTTTGATCAGGCGGACGCGTTGTTTATGACGGAGATTTATGCCGCTGGTGAGCAACCGATTCCCGGCGTGTCCGGTGCCAAATTGGTCGAAGCCGTGCAAGCGGCCGGGCATCCGTCGGCCACCTTCGTCGAGCGCAAGGACGCAATCGCGGAGCAGGTGTTGCCGACCTTGAAAGCCGGGGATCTTGTGATCACCCTCGGTGCAGGGGATATCTGGAAAGCGGGGCTGGCGATTCTCGACCGGTTGCCTGCGTAATGGTGTGGTGAGAGGGGAATTGAGGACCGGGGTGGCGCGAACAGAGCGACCGGCCAGAACCAAACAAGACTGGGCGCGCATGCTAGAGGGAGTGCGTGGAACGATCATGTATCAGGCTTCGTTGCAGGACTACACGTCGTTCCGCATCGGTGGGCCCGCGGACGTTCTGGTGGAGCCGGTCGATGTGGATGACCTGTGCCGGGTGGTGGCGAAGGCTCACGCAGAACGCATCCCGGTGTTCGTCGTGGGTGGGACGAATCTGCTTGTTCGTGACGGTGGGATCCGGGGCATCGTGGTCAGCCTCCGCCGACTCAAGAGTATCCGCCAGGAACCGGGGCATGTGCTCTACGCGGATGGGGGCGTGGGTATGCCGGCGTTGATCGGATATGCGATCCGACGCTCTCTGAGCGGGTTGGAGTGGGGTGCCGGGATTCCCGGCACCGTTGCCGGTTGTGTGGTCATGAACGCAGGGACACGTTTGGGAGAGATGAAGGACGCGCTCAAGGCCGTACGCATGGTGGATCCACGGGGCCGGGTCGTGGATATTCCCGCCACCGAGATTCCCTTCAGCTATCGGCGTGCCCATTTGCCACGCGGCATTGTGGCCGGGGTCTGGTTGCAGATGACGCCGGGCGATCATGCACGCATTGAAAAAACCGTGAAGGACTATCTCCAGTATCGCAAAGACACCCAGCCGTTGACATTGCCGAGCGCCGGTTGTGTCTTCAAGAATCCTCCGCAGGATTCAGCCGGCCGGCTGGTGGATGCGGCTGGCCTCAAGGGCGCCCGAGTCGGGGATGCGCAGGTGTCCGACAAGCACGCCAATTTCATGGTGAACACGGGGCATGCCCGCGCCGCCGATGTCTTGGCGTTGATCCGGAAGGTTCGTGCGGCGGTCAAGAAACAGTCGGGGGTGACGCTGGAATTGGAGTTGAAGGTCGTGGGGCAAGCCTGATGCGGGCCGGTGAAAGGACATGGATGTGACGGAACGGAAGCCGCTGACTCGTTCGAAAATCGGAGTGTTGATGGGAGGGCAGTCGTCCGAGCGCGATGTGTCGCTGAAAACCGGCGAGGCCGTCTATCGCTCGCTGGTGCGCAGCGGGTACGACGCGGTGGCCATCGATGTCAGCACCACTTTGTCGTCCGCCTTGCAGGAACAGGGAGTTGAGATTGCCTTCCTCGCGTTGCACGGGCCAGGCGGTGAAGACGGGGCGATTCAAGGATTTTTAGAGACCATGGGGATTCCCTATACAGGATCCGGTGTGCGGGCCAGCGCGATCGGCATGCACAAGGTGGTGACCAAGACGGAATTGGCGGCCCATGGCATCCCTGTGCCGCGCGGCACGGTAGTGTTGCGGGGAACGGCGCCTACGCTGAACCGCATCCTGACGAGCTGCAAATTGAAGTTGCCCATTGTCGTCAAGCCGCCAAGTCAGGGGTCGACGATTGGGGTGACCATTGTTCGTAAGCCCTCGCAGTGGAAAGAGGCCCTGCGGGTCGCCCATCGTTATGAGGCGGAAGCCATGGTGGAAGCCTATATTCCCGGGCACGAAGTGACCGTGTCGCTCTTGGGCGGTGCGGACGGGGCGGTGACCGGCCTTCCCGCGGTGGAGATTGTGGCGCCGGACGGATTCTACGACTTCTCGGCGAAGTATGAGAAAGGCCGGACACAGTACTTGTGTCCCGCGCCGCTGTCGGCTGCGGTCACGAAGCAGATCACGCAGTTGGCCATCCAGACCTATCACGCGTTGGGCTGCAGCGGGGCTGCGCGGGTGGACTTTCGCATCACTCCCAAGGGCAAGCCCTATGTGTTGGAAATCAACACGGTGCCGGGGATGACTGAGACGAGTCTCCTGCCGATGGCGGCGGGCAAAGCGGGCCTATCGTACGATGTCTTGACGGAACGCATCCTTCAATCCGCGCTCCGGCGGGCCGGGGCGGGAACGTTTCGAGCCGTGAGGTAGCGATGTCGCTGGGGTGGCGCAAGGCGCGACCAGGCAAAGTCATTCCCCGGGCGAATGCCCGGTCGGAATCAGGACAGGATCGTCGCCGAGGAGTTGCGGCAGGCGGGTACTGGTCACGGCTGGGCCGAGGCTTGATCATCTCCCTTCGCGTGATCGCCACGGTGACGGTGTTGGTGGGCGGCTGTTCTGGGCTCTTTGTGCTAGCTCGTGAAATAGGGCCCCTGACGCGGGAATGGTTTCTGGTGCGGTCCGTTTCTGTGAACGGCCTGCATCACGTCACGAGAAAAGAGGTGATCGGCCGGCTGGCACTGAAGCCCGATACCGCGCTGTATTCCATCAACCCGACGTGGTTGGCGGACCGGGTCAAGACCCATCCCTGGATCAAGGACGCGACCGTGGTGTTAAAGCCGTTGCACGAGATCCATATCGACATTGTCGAGCGCGAGCCGGCGGTCGTCGTTCGGACGGTGGCCGAAAATCTTCTGACCGATGCGGACGGGGTACTGCTGGCGCATCTCGGGTCCAGCGACGATCCGACGCTGCCGATGCTGTCGGGAGTCGATGGCCGTCGCCTGGCACAGGGCAAGGCGGAGGATCGTCGTCCCGTACAAGTCGGCGCAGCCTTGGCGCGCATGGTGGCGCAGACCACCGGTGGACGGCCGGACATCAATGTCGGGAATCTGAACAACCTCGTGGTGGTGGTGCAGGGTGTCACGTTTCAATTCAGTGAATCCTCGATGGATCAACAGTGGTCTCGGTTTCTCAAAATGCGGCCTGTGTTACGCGATGTGGCCTTTGACGGCGAGGGCGCCAGAGCGAACGAAATCGATCTTCGCTTTGCCGACCGCGTCATTGTTCGGGGAAGGGGGTGAGCCGAGTGTCTAAGCGGGATCATATCCTGGTCGGTCTCGACATCGGAACGACCAAGATTTGCGCGATTGTCGCCGAAGTGCCGGAGGAGGGCCCGCTGAACATCATCGGCGTCGGCTCCTGTCCTTCGCGTGGGCTTCGCAAGGGCGTCGTCGTCAACATCGAAAGCACCGTTGAGTCGATCAAGAAAGCGGTCGAGGAGGCGGAACTCATGGCGGCCGTGCAGATCAATTCGGTTTATACGGGCATCGCCGGCAGCCACATCTCCGGAGAAAACCTCAAGGGCGTGGTGGCGCTCAAGAAGCAGGAGGTGACCCGCGACGACATCAGTCGCGCCGTGGAGAGCGCGCGCACGCTGGCCGTCATTCCCCATGAACGACGCATTTTGCACGTACTCCCACGCGAATTCATGGTTGACGATCAGGAAGGGGTCCGCGAGCCGCTGGGTATGTCCGGCAACCGGCTGGAGGTCAATGTCCATGTGATTACGGGGGCCGTGACCTCGGCGCAGAACATCATTAAGAGCGTGAATCGTGCGGGACTGGATGTGGTGGACATCATTCTCCAGCCCCTGGCCTCGAGCGAAGCGGTCTTGAGCGCGGAGGAGCGCGAGCTGGGCGTGGCGATGGTGGACTTGGGCGGCGGCACGACCGATCTCGCGATTTTCCTCGACGGCAGCATCAGGCATACGGCCGTGCTTCCGATCGGCGGGCAGAATCTCACCAAGGATTTGGCCATCGGTCTGTTGACGTCTCAAACCGACGCGGAAAAAATCAAAGTGCAACATGGCATTGCCCGCACCGAACTCGTGCACGGTCATCAGATGGTGGAAGTGCCCTCGGTCGGCGACCGGCCTCCGCGGCAATTCACGCGCCGCGACATCGCAGAAATTCTGGAACCGCGTGTCGAAGAAATGTTTGATCTGGTCAAACGCGAAATCGTGCGAGCCGGATATGAAGGCATGCTAGGCGCGGGGGTCGTGATTACGGGCGGGACCTCTCTGTTGGAAGGCATGCCGGATGCGGCGGAACGCGGGTTGAATCTGCCGGCTCGGCGCGGCTCGCCGACAGGCATCGGTGGGTTACGGGATATCGTCAGCAACCCGATGCATGCCACCGGTGTCGGGCTGTTACTCCACGCGCGTCAACATGCCGACAATCTGGAGGCCGCCGGCATTCGTCATGGCAAAGGGCTCGGGAAAGTGTTCGATCGCATGCGATCGTGGATGTTCGAATTCTTCTAATTTTCGCGGTCGGCGTCACGCCGGGTCCGCGCCATCGCCAAGGAAGGGAGGTGCCACGATGTTTTCATTTCAAGAGGAGCCGCAATCACCCGTTCGCATCAAAGTGATCGGGGTCGGAGGCGCGGGGTGCAATGCCGTCAATACGATGATTACCGGCGGATTGTGCCGGGTCGATTTCGTCGCTGCGAACACGGACGTGCAGGCGCTCGAACGGTCGCAGGCGTCGTATAAAATTCAAATCGGTCCCGAGCGGACGCGTGGCCTTGGAGCCGGCGCCAAACCCGAAGTCGGACGTGATGCGGCGTTGGAAAGCAAGGACGAGATTCGCGAGAGTTTGGTCGGTGCCGACATGGTGTTCGTGACCGCCGGCATGGGCGGAGGCACCGGGACCGGCGCCGCGCCGATCGTCGCGAGCATTGCGCGTGAACTGGGCATTCTGACCGTCGCCGTCGTGACGAAGCCCTTTCAATACGAAGGACATCGCCGGATGAGCCACGCCGAGGAAGGGATTCGCGATCTCGGTCGCCACGTCGATACGCTGCTGATCATTCCGAATCAACGGTTGCTGGGCATCGTGGACAAGGCGACGCCGTTGCTGGATGCGTTCAAGGTGGCGGACGATGTGTTGCGGCAAGCCATTCAGGGCATTGCCGACGTGATCACGACCACCGGACTAGTGAACGTCGATTTCGCCGATGTGCGGACCATCATGGCGCATACGGGTCGCGCGGTGATGGGCATGGGGATCGGGCGCGGCGCGAATCGGGCGCAGGAGGCCGCGCAGAAAGCCATTTGCAGCCCATTGCTGGAAGAAGGCAGCGTGGAAGGGGCTCGCGGGGTGTTGCTGAACATTACCGGTGGCCCGAACATGTCGCTGCACGAAGTGGAAGAAGCGGCGTCGATCGTGCAACATGCGGCGGATGCCGAAGCGAATATCATCGTCGGGCAGGTCATCAATCCGGAGATCGGCGATGACTTTATTGTGACGGTCATTGCGACGGGATTCGAGCGGGAAGAGCAATCGGTTGCTCGACCGGCTGCTGCTGCCGAGCGCCCCGCCGCGAGAACTCCCAACGGACGCCCCGCGCAACAGGTGCTGACCGGTGTGCATGCCGCGGCGTCGGATCGGCCCATCAAGGACATTGATCGGCCGACGTTCCTTCGTCGACTGGGTGAGACGCGGGAGGCTGTTGAGCGGATTGCGGTGGGTGGCGATGATGAGTGGGATGTGCCGACGTTCCTGAGAAAACAGGTCGACTAAGCGGTCGCGAATCTATAGCGTGGTGAGGGGCGGAAAGGACGATGGCGTCTGAGGTGATTACTGTTCCCTCGTTTGCGACCGATGCGGACGGGGTGGAGCACTTTTTCGGGACTCGGTCATCCGGCCCGTCGGTGACGCCGGGGCGTGCCGCTTCGCTTCAGGCCGGGCATCACAATGTCACGGCTCCTGTCATGGTCTCCGTCAAGCAGGTGCATGGCACGGACGCGTTGGTGGTGGATCAGCCCGTGCAGCATGGGGCCACCTTCGAGGGAGGTTGGGATGCGCTGGTGACCGATCAACCGGGGGTGATGGTGACCGTGCGGACCGCGGACTGCGTTCCTGTGCTCCTGCACGATCCCGGTCGCCGGGTGGTCGCCGCGATCCATGCGGGATGGCGGGGGGCGGTCGCTGGGATCGTGCCGAGGACGGTGGCGCTGCTGGTGGATCGGTTCGGGGCCACCGTTGAGGGATTACGAATGGCGATCGGGCCCTCGGCCGGACCCTGTTGTTACGAAGTCGACGAGCCGGTATTGTCGAAGCTGCGCGAGGTGTGTCCTGACTGGGAATCGGTGGTGAGGCCGGTGGCCGCAGATAAGGCACATCTTGATCTGCGTGCGTTCGTCCGCCTGCAGGCGCTGGCCGACGGCCTGCAGATGGAACGCATCGCCATGGTGAATGCCTGCACGATCTGCCAGCCGGATGTATTTTTCAGCTACCGTCGTGAAGGCGTGGTGAAAGCCACGATGGTCAGCGGGATCGCACTCCTGCCGGATCGGTAACCCCGTCGCGGTATGATGTCGGGTCCCTGAGCTGGACCGGAGGGTGGCCCCGATGGATCTGTTGAGACGAAGGGACCGGCGGAATCCTCAAGGCGCAGCATGGATGCAGGACAGGACACGATTGCCGCCCGAGTACGCCTGGTGATGGACGAGATTCGTCGCGCCGCCGAGCGCGCAGGGCGCACCCCCGAGACCGTGCGACTCGTTGCTGCGTCCAAAACCGTCCCGGTCGAACGGCTAAGGGAAGCGGTGGATGCAGGGATTCGACATCTTGGCGAAAACCGACTTCAGGAAGCGCTTCCCAAAATCGACCAGCTCGGTCGTGACGGGGTCGTCTGGCACTTTATCGGCACCCTGCAACGTCGAAAGGTGAAGTCTGTGGTCGGCCGGTTCGAGACGATTCATTCGGTCGATAGCCTCGCCTTGGCGGAGGAGATCGATCGGCAGGCCAAGGCTGCGGGGCTGCGGCAACGTGTACTGTTAGAGGTGAATCTCGGGGGCGAACTCAGTAAGGGAGGATTTGCGCCGTCGGCCCTGGGCGATCTCCTGCCGGCGTTGGATGAACTTGCCCATCTGGACGTTCGCGGCCTGATGGCCATTCCTCCGCCCACGATGACGGCAGAGGATGCCCGTCCATACTTTCGGCAACTGCGAGAACTCGCCCAAGCATTGACAGGGCACGGTTGCCGGAACATTAATATGCAGGAATTGTCGATGGGGATGTCGCACGACTACCCTGTGGCCGTTGAAGAAGGGGCGACCTACGTGCGGGTGGGTACGGCATTGTTTGGTGCGCGAGGTGAGTAGCGGAATGATGAACAAGTCGATCGCGTTTCTCGGCGGCGGGCAAATGGCTGAGGCCTTGATCGGCGGGTTGGTGGCGTCGCAGGCGGCTCATCCCGAGACCATCTGTGCCACGGATCCAATGGCGGCCCGGCGCGATCTCCTGAAGTCACGGTTCGGCATTCGAGTTGGTGAGAAAAACGGCACGGCGGTTCGTGAGGCCGACCTCATTGTCTTGGCGGTCAAGCCTCAGGCGATGCCGGCGGTGCTGAGCGATGTCGGACCAGCGCTTTCCGGAAAGTTAATCGTATCTATCGCTGCCGGGGTGACGGTCGCCTGGATCCGCGAACGGGTCGCCCAGCCGCGAGCTATTGTCCGTGCCATGCCGAATACGCCTGCCTTGGTGCGCGAAGGCGTCACGGCGTTGGCCTATCAGCCGGATCTTTCCGCGGACGACGTCAGGGCAGTGCGGAGTCTGTTTGAAGCCGTGGGATCAGTGGTCGCGGTCGAAGAGCGGCTCATGGACGCCGTGACTGGGTTGAGTGGCAGCGGACCGGCCTATGTGTTTGTCGCCATCGAGGCATTGGCCGACGGTGGGGTGAAGATGGGCCTGCCGAGAGCGACTGCTCAATTGTTAGCGGCCCAGACGGTGCTCGGCGCGGCACGGATGGTCTTGGAGCGGGGCGAGCATCCGGCGCGGTTGAAGGATCAGGTGGCCTCCCCGGGGGGCACGACCATCGCCGGGTTGCATCAGTTGGAAGTCGGAGGCATGCGGGGGTGTGTGATGGCGGCCGTCGAGGCGGCGACGAAACGTTCACAGGAGTTGGGACGCTGATGTTTGTCCTAGGCAATGTGTTGCAGGGTACGGCCACGGTCCTGGATACGGTCTTGTGGCTGTACATGTGGGTGATCATCGCCCGCGCGTTGATTTCATGGGTCAATCCGGATCCGTGGAATCCCATCGTCCAGTTTCTGGAGCGGGTGACGGAGCCGGTGCTCACGCCCATCCGTCGCCTGATCGGATGGCGGATGGGCATGGACCTGTCGCCGATGATCGCGATTCTGATCCTTGTCTTTTTGCAATATGCCGTGGTTCAATCGTTGAGAGATATCGCCCTGCGGATGCACTAACTGTCGAGCACGAGGTGTCGCATGAAAATTACTCCCATCGACATTCAGCAGATGGTCTTCCAGGTGAAGTTCCGGGGGTATGACCGGGATGAAGTGAACCGCTTCCTTGAGGAGTTGGCGCTCACGGTGGAGAATGCCAACCGGGAAAACAGCCTGCTCCGGGAGAAACTCACCGCGACCGAGCAGCAGGTGGCCGATCTGCGACGCACGGAGGCGACGCTGTCCAATACGCTGGTGTCGGCCCAGACGCTGGCTGAAGATGTGAAACGCTCGGCCCAGCGGGAAGCTGATCTGATCGTCAAGGAAGCGGAACTCAAAGCGAGTGAGATTATCCGTCAGGCCCGGGTGAGCCTCACCGAGATGCAGAGGGGCGTCGCGGATCTTCAAAAGCAACGCCTGATGATGGTGGAACGGTTCCGTTCGACGCTGCGCTCCTTCGAGCGGATGCTGGAGGTCGAGGAAAGCGATGCGTATCAGACGGATGCGGCGTCCGTCGAAGGGAAATTGGCCGGCGAATCAAGTCCTGCCCGGTGACACTCCTGCGCTCTTTGAAACGATTCTCCTTCCTCCCTGATTCCCCCTACCGGCGCAAACGATGCGCGCCCGTCATGCGTCCTCTTTTCGCCGCCTGAGCGGAGACTCGTAATTATGGCCACACACCATTCACTTCAGTCGGCGCTGCAAACGGCGGTCGACGACGGGACGTTTCCGGGTGCGGTGTTGGCCGTTCGGTTGCGCGGGGCGCTGGTGTTTGAAGGAGCTGCCGGTCTTCTCACTCAGAAAGTTCCAGGAGAGATGGTGACGGTCGATACCTGCTATGACCTCGCGTCCCTCACCAAGGTCTTGGCAACCACCACAGCGCTGGTACTCCTCGCGCAGCGCGGACTGCTGAAGCTGGACGATCGGATCGAACGGATTCTGGACGAACTTCGAGACCGCCCCATCGGCGCGGCGACAGTGCGGCACCTACTCACGCACAGTTCGGGGTTGCCGGGCTGGCGCCCCTACTATGAACGGATTGCCGCACGCGAAGCGGCGCAGCCCGGGTTTCTCGGGGGGGCGGGGACGCGGATGGCCGTGCTGGACTATATCGCTACGGAAGAGTTGGTCTATGAGCGGGGGACACGCAGCCTGTACAGCGATCTCGGATTCATGTTGCTGGGACAGGTGGTGGAGCGGCTGTCCGGGGAGCCGCTGGACGAATTCTGTCGTGGCCAGATTTTCACGCCCCTCGGCGCCAGCCCGCTCGCGTACCTCCCTCACGGGCGCACTCCGGCGGCCGCCGGATTTCCTGATGTGCGGAACGCGATTGCTCCGACGGAGGAAGATTCCTGGCGGGGGCGCACCTTGCGCGGGGAAGTGCACGATGAAAATGCCTATGCGCTGGGCGGCGTGGCCGGTCATGCCGGATTGTTCGGTACGGCGCGGGCCGTGCTGGCGATCGCGCAGGCTTGGATGGATGGTCGGCGGAACCAGCCTGGGTTGTTGGCGCCAGACATGGTTGCGCTGTTCACGAGCAACAGGCAGGGAGTTCCGAATTCCAGTTGGGCGTTGGGTTGGGATACACCGTCGGTCCGGTCCTCCTCAGGGACAAGGTTTTCCCCTGAGTCCTTCGGGCATCTCGGATATACCGGAACGTCCTTGTGGATCGACCCGGTCAAGGAATTGGAGGTGGCGCTTCTCTCGAATCGGGTGCATCCCACGAGGCGCAATGAGCAGATCCGCCTCTTCCGCCCTCTGATTCACGATCTGATCTGCCGGGAGTTCTTGAAAGGTTAGACTGGGAGGTCTGGATAGTCGGTCCAGGTTTCTTTCTCGGCGAGGTAGCGGCTGCCCTTGAAATTCAGGCGTGTGCGCAATCGAGTAAACCCCACATTCCTGAGTTTATCGACGACGGCCTTGACGGCGGCACTCGTGGTGGGATGCGCCGATCCCTCGACGGCATAGGCTTCATACGTGACCTTACCCGTATACCCCGCCGCCACTCGACTGACCAGGATGGCCCGGTTGAAATACCGGTCGCTTGGGTCGATCCCCTCGACTTGATGCCGTTCGATTAATCCCTCTTTCTTGAAGAGGAGGGGGAGTCCGCTCATACACAACCTCCGTCGATCATCGCCAGAGCCCGCCGTATGGGTCCCGATTATAGGGACCTGCTTTGTGGAGTGCAACCGTCGTTGACAAGGTTCCACGGGGTTTCTATGATGCGCGATTCCTACGGGGTTCTCAGTCAGCGGCGGCGGCGGCGAGCCGCACGCCATCCATCTCGATGAATATGAACGTCCCGAACAGCCTGACAATGTTGCGGATCTTGTTGATCCCGGTCTATGTCGGATTGCTTAACTACGAACAATTCGACTATGCCCTGGCCACGCTGTTCATCGCCGGGGTGACGGATGCCCTCGACGGCATCATTGCCCGGGTGGCCAATCAGCGGACCAGGCTTGGGGAAGTCTTGGATCCCCTGGCGGATAAACTTATGCTGACGACGGGATTCATTACCCTGTCCGTCATGCACCTCGTTCCCCTCTGGCTGACCATTCTGGTCGCCAGCCGCGACCTGATGCTGATGCTGGGCGCTGCGGTCGCCCATTTTACTCAAACGCAGGTCGATATCTCGCCGACTGTTTTGGGGAAGGTCACCACGCTGGTTCAGCTGGCGACCCTGATCGCCGTCGTCTTTTTTGCCTCCCGGCGGCTCGATCTCGCCTCCCTTGATCCGCTTATCTACTTGATGGGCGGAGTCACGCTCATGTCCGGTTTGCACTATCTCTCCAGAGGGTATTTCCGCATTACCTCCAGCCAAGTCTAGCCCGGACTGTTCATGAGTGACTGCTCCGTTGTCCGATGCTCTCGCCCGGCGAGGCGGTTCTCGTTCGGCCTCCTCGACGGACTGTCAGGACACCTGTGTCGGCCTCGCTTGCGAGAAGCTCCCGCGAGTTTCGGTCTCCAACGTCTCGCGGCGACATTCATGAATAATCCGGGCTCGTGCGCGGACGCTTCGCTGGACGCGTGTTTCGCGGTGTCGTGACGGTTCCATTTTTGGGCATTTGTTTGACAGTTTTTGGGTCGTCTTATAGACTTCGATCATAGTTTTCCGCTGCATACCTCCGTGTCCTGCCTGCTGTTCGATGTTCTAAAGGAGTGGAAACCGCGTCATGAGTACATTCGCCTATGTCGGCCGAAACCGCCAGGGTGCCGTGAAGAAGGGCGAGCTCACCGCCAAGACCAGAGACGAGGCGGTGGAACAACTTCGCAAGCAACAGGTCGTCGTGACCAGCCTGGAAGAAAAGTCAGGCGGCGGAAAATTCAAGCTGAACATCGGGGGTGGGCTGACCGACAAGGATCTCGTGGTGTTCACGCGCCAGTTCGGGACGATGATCAATGCGGGATTGCCGCTGATCCAGTGCCTGGACATTCTCTCTACGCAATCAGAAAACAAAGTCCTGCGCGAAACGGTCGGCGATGTCAAAAACAGTGTGGAGGCCGGTTCCACCTTCTCCGACGCCTTAAAACGCCATCCCAAAGTGTTCGATGATCTGTACGTCAACATGATCCACGCCGGTGAGGTGGGCGGTCTGCTCGATACGATTCTGACCCGTTTGGCCAAGCACATTGAAAAGGCCATGAAGTTGAAAGGCCAGATCAAGTCGGCGATGGTCTATCCGACGGCCATCGTCGGGGTCGCCGTGATCATCATCAGCGTATTGATGGTGTGGGTCATCCCGGTGTTTGCGCAGATGTTCATGGAAATGTCCGGCGGCAAGGTCGGCCTTCCAGGCCCGACACAGATCGTCATCAACGTCAGCAATTTCTTCCAGAGTTATTGGTATGCCATGTTCGGCGCGGTGGTGGGCGCGATCATCGCGATCAAACGCTACTATGCCACGGTGAACGGGCGAGTCGTGATCGACAAGCTGCTCCTCAAGATGCCGATCGTTGGGGATTTGATCAGAAAGGCATCCGTGGCGAAATTTACCCGCACGCTGGGCACGTTGATCACCAGTGGTGTGCCGTTGTTGGAAGGATTGAGCATCTGCGCGAAGACGTCCGGCAACAAGGTGATCGAAGAAGCCTTGATGAATGCCCGGGTGAGTATCAGCGGAGGGAAAACCATCTCCGAGCCGCTGGCCAAGTGTAATGTGTTTCCCAAGATGGTGACGCATATGATCGCCGTCGGAGAGTCCACCGGCGCGCTCGATGCCATGCTCGGCAAGATTGCCGATTTCTATGAAGACGAAGTCGACCAGGCCGTCGAAACACTGACCTCGCTCCTCGAACCGATCATGATGGTGGTGTTGGGTACCATTATCGGGTTTATCGTCATCGCGATGTACCTGCCGATCTTCACGATGGCGCAAGCCATTCAATAGCGACGCCGCGCAGTCGCATCCGATTCACGGCGCGCGGCCCGATTTTTCCAATGGCCGCGCGTCGCACATCCATCAGGGCAACGCGCCCGGCATGCTGTCGTCAACCTGTCCAGCCCCCTCCACCGATACCGAGTCGCCTTCAGGCCAAGACGCCACGCGGTTACGTGGCGTTGAAGCCCTGTCTGCGCCGACTGTCGATCGCTCACTGCCTGAGCTGAAAACCAGGCTCCATTGGCTGATGGGGCTGCGGGTGGTGCTGGTCACCTTGATGTTGGGGTTGTCCCTGGCCTTTCAATCCACGCGTGGCGAATCCGCGCCCACCTTTACTGCCTTAATCGTCTTCACCTACACCATTACGATTGTCTATGCGGTGGTGTTGAGACGGCTCACGACCGCCGCGGCTCATTCCGCGTTCATCTGGGTGCAGGTCGGGGTCGATGTGGTCCTCGAGACCGTCCTGATTGCGAGGACCGGCGGAGTCGAGAGCCCGTTTGCCGTGCTCTATGTCATCACCGTGACGGTGGCCAGCCTGGTTCCTCATCGACGTGTCGGCATTGTCACGGGCGCAGGGTGCACGTTCCTGTTCGGTGCCATCACGGCGGTGCAATACTTCAGGCTTTTGAATGCTTCCGCGTGGTTGCCTCCCAGCAAGCTCGAAGGACCTGAAGCGTTGCAGACCTTTGAGGTGTATGGCCTCGCGTTCCTGGTCGTCGGATTCTTGAGCGGTGTGCTGGCCGATGAACTTCGGCATGCCGATCAGTCCTTGCGAGAGAAGGAGCAGGGCCTCACCCGCCTTCAGGTGTTCCACGAGAGCATCGTGCGCAGCATCAGCAGCGGCGTGTTTACCACCGACCAAGAGGGATGTATCACCTCGTTCAATCCCGCGGCGTATGAAGTCACCGGCTATGCCTTCTCGGACGTGCAGGGTCGCATGTGGCATGAGGTCTTCAATTGGCACCCGGACGAGCGTGCGCAGGAGACAGAGCTGACGTCGCTGTCGCCTCTGCGCTTTGAGGTCGATTGCTTTCATGCCAACGGCAGCTGTCTCGTATTAGGCATGACCGTTTCACCACTTCAGGAGCAAGGGATGCAGCGTGGTCTGGTGGGGGTCTTCAAGGACCTCACGCAAATCCGTTACCTGGAAGAAGAAATGCGTCGGCGGGAATGGCTGGCCAATTTGGGCGAGATGTCTGCGGGGATGGCGCACGAAATACGTAATCCACTGGGTGCGCTTGCCGGGGCCATGCAGATGTTGCGGCAGGATGTGGGCTCCGATGAAACCAGTCAGCGGTTGATGGACATTGCCATTCGTGAAGCCAGGCGGCTCGACAACATCATCACGGAGTTTCTTCAGTATGCGCGTCCGCCCGCCTTGCGCATTACCGAGCAAGATTTGAACAAAGTCCTTGCCGATACGCTGGATCTGATCCAACATGAGGCGCAGTCACGAATGGGAGTTTCGATCGTCTCCCGCATGGCACCCACAAACCTGGTCGCACAGGTTGATCAGGACCAGTTGAAGCAGGTGTTTTGGAATTTGGCGGTCAATGCCTTTGATGCCATGTCCGGCGGAGGGACGCTGACGATTACCACAGGGCTGCGGCGGGTGGAAGTCGGCGGCCGGCGTGCCGATGTCATTGAAGTCGGCTTTCAGGACAGCGGAGAAGGCATTCCCAAGCAGAATTTCGACAAGATCTTTCTCCCGTTTTTTACCACAAAAAAAGAGGGCTCGGGGTTGGGGCTGGCCCAGGTGCACCGGATTGTGGATCTCCATGGCGGGTGGATCAAGGTGGAAAGCGAAGTCGGGAGCGGTGCACGATTTGTCGTCTGTCTCCCGCAGTCTGCGGAAACCGGTGCCCGGCTGCGGCATGAAGGAAGGGAACCGTGGAAAAGATTTTAGTCGTCGATGACGAACAGGGATTGCGCGATGTCCTGAGCATCATGCTCAAGCGGGCCGGCTACGCCGTGACTGTGGCGTCGGACGGAGAAGAGGCCATCGCGCAAATTCACAAGGAGATTTTCGATCTCGTCATCACAGACCTCAAGATGCCCAGAGCCGGCGGGCTGGATGTGCTGAAAGCCGTGAAGGCTTCTTCGCCGGACACCGTCGTGTTGGTGATTACTGCGTTTGCGTCGGCTGAATCGGCGGTCGAAGCCATGAAGCACGGGGCGTACGACTACCTCACCAAGCCGTTTCAGGTCGACGAGGTGCAGCTCATTATCCGCAATGCGCTCGAACGGCGTCGGCTGTCGACCGAGAACATGTTGCTCAAACGGGAACTGGCCAGCCAGTCCTCCTTTTCTCAGATCATCGGCCAGAGCGAGGCGATGCAGAAAATCTACGATGTGATCAGGAAGGTAGCCGATTCCAAAAGTAATGTCCTGATCGGCGGAGAGAGTGGGACGGGCAAGGAGCTGGTGGCGCGGGCGATTCATTTCAATAGTTCTCGAGCTTCCATGCCGTTTGTCACGGTGAATTGCAGCGCGGTGCCGGAAACCTTGCTGGAGAGCGAATTGTTCGGCCATATGAAAGGCTCGTTCACGGGAGCGGTGTCGAACAAGGCCGGATTGTTTGAAGTGGCCAACGGCGGGACGATCTTTCTCGACGAGATCGGCGACACGACGCCGGCCATTCAAGTTAAGCTGTTGCGGGTGATTCAGGAGCGTGAGTTCCGGCGGGTGGGCGGGACGCAGGATGTGAAGGTCGATGTGCGCATCGTCGCAGCCACGAATCGAGATCTGGAGCGGGCGGTCGCCGAGGGATCATTTCGCGAAGACCTGTATTATCGGCTCGACGTCATTCCGATCAAACTCCCGCCCCTGCGCATGCGCAGCGGCGACATTCCTTTGTTGACCCAACATTTTCTGGAGAAATTTGCCAAGGAAAGTGGTAAACCAGTGCCGACGATGAGCCAGGAGGCCATGCGCGTACTGCTGGCGCATGAGTGGCGAGGAAACGTTCGTGAGTTGGAGAACGTGATCGAGCGCGTGGTGGCCTTCACAACGGGATCGTCGGTGACGGATGCAGACATTCGCGGGTGGCTTCACAAGCCGGTGACCAATCAGCAGACCGTGCCGTCCGAATTACCGGAGGACGGTCTGGATCTTGAGGGGCTCATCAACACGATCGAGAAAGACCTGCTGTTGAAAGCGCTCGAACGGAGCCAGTGGGTCAAGAAGCGCGCCGCGCGCCTCCTGCGATTGAATACCCGGTCGTTCCGGTACCGTCTCGAAAAATACGAAATCAAAGGAGGCCGGGATTAGCGCCGCCCCAGTAAGCTGCGAGTGAATGCGACCAGTCTGCGGGTTCTGACTCCTGCCAAAGTGAATTTGATTCTCCGGGTGCTCGAGCGTCGGCCTGATGGGTTCCATGCCATCTGGTCGCTGATGCACACCGTCGGATTGACAGATGAGATCACCCTCACCATGCAGCCTGCCGCCGTCTCGCGTATCGCCTTGCGTTGCGATCATGCCGCGTTGGCGGTCGACCAGAGCAATCTCGTCTATCGTGCTGCGCAACTCGTGCTGGCCCGAGCGCAACGGTCAATTGATCTCTCCATCAGCCTGGCCAAGCGTATTCCGATGGGGGCCGGACTGGGCGGCGGCAGCAGCGATGCGGCGGCAACGATCCTGGGCTTGGTCAAGCTATTGCGGCTGGATTGGTCGGTCGAACGGATGGCGGAAGTGGGACAGCAGTTGGGAAGTGATGTGCCGTTCTTTTTTGTGGCGCCTGCCGCCTGCGTGACCGGCCGGGGCGAACTGGTCAGTCCGGTTCAGGTCACGGGGCAGAGATGGATCGTGCTTGTGAACCCGGGGTTTCCGGTCGAAACGAAATGGGCCTACCAGCAACTCGCCACGACACGCCAGGGTGTGCGACCGCTTTCTGACTCGTTGCAGCAGTTGGGGAGCCGCTCCGTGTTGGATTGGGCGGAGATCATTCCCCTGGTGGAGAACGACTTTGAGGGACCCGTCTTTGCTCAACATCCGGTGCTGGGCCAGATTAAGCGCCAACTCGTCAGCCTAGGAGCTGAGGTCGCCCTCCTCTCAGGGAGCGGTGCCACAATGTTCGGGGTATTCGGGGACGAGGCGATGGCCAAACAGGCGGCACTGGTCTGTGCTGCCGATCCACAAAGGAAGGCCTTTGCCGTCCCGGTAGGTGGTGTGCCCGAGATGCGCGTTGTCTGAGCGCGTGCGTTCGCTACGTGGGGCCTGGTGGCCAGGAGCCTCCAGGCGGCACGTTCGCTCTCTCGGGCCATCGTCGTTGCCCGCTGGACCTTTCCTCAGGCCGATCGGTTGACAAGTTCTGAACAGTTTCGTTATTGTGCTGAGCTTCGGTAAGCGTCCGCTTGTTTGGATCGTGCACGAGGTCAGCGGGATTGACTACGGGTCCTGTCCGTGCCCACCGTGTTGTACCAACTCGACCAGCACCGCTGACAGTAGTCGTATCGCCACGTACCGCATCGTAAGGGGTGGAATGAACAGGGAACTGAAGCTCTTTTCGGGCAACGCCAATCCTGCGCTTGCGCGCGCGATCGGAACGTATCTCGATTTGCCCATCAGCGCTGCCACAGTCTCTTCGTTCAGTGATGGTGAGATCCGCGTTCGCGTAGAGGAGAATGTCCGCGGGGCGGATGTGTTCTTGATCCAGTCCTGCTGTGCTCCGGTCAATGATTCGATCATGGAGATGCTGATCATGATCGATGCATTGAAGCGGTCCTCGGCCAACCGCATTACTGCGGTGATTCCCTATTTCGGGTATGCCCGTCAGGACCGCAAGGATCAGCCGCGTGTGCCGATTTCTGCCAAGTTGGTGGCGGATCTTATCACCACGGCGGGCGCGGACCGGGTGTTGACGATGGATCTCCACGCCAGCCAGATTCAAGGGTTCTTTGATATTCCTGTGGACAATTTGTACGCGTTGCCGGTGCTCTTGGATTACATTACTAAACGCAAGATTGAGGATTTGGTCGTGGTGTCTCCCGACGCCGGTGGAGTGGAGCGGGCGAGGGCCTTTGCCAAACGGCTCCAGGCGAATCTTGCCATTATCGACAAGCGGCGTGAGGGGCCGAATCAGGCGCAAGTCATGAATATTATCGGTGACGTGCAAGGCAAGAGCGCCTTGCTCCTCGACGATATGATTGATACGGCGGGCACGATTGTGCAGGGGGCGCAAGCTTGCCTCGATAAAGGGGCTCGGGAAGTTTGGGCCGGCTGCTCGCATGGCGTGTTGTCTGGGCCCGCTTTGGAGCGGCTTCAGCAGTCCGGTCTGACGGAAGTGGTGGTGACCGATTCGATTCCGTTGCGCGGGAAAGATCTGAAGTGTCCGAAGTTGAAATTGTTGTCTGTGGCACCGCTGTTCGGCGAAGCCATCAGGCGCATCCATGAGGATGAATCAGTCAGTTCGTTATTCGTGTAGGCCGTCCGCGTCGAGCGACAGGTCGAGGAGGAGCATCATGAAATTCGAGTTAACCGTTGAGAGCAGAGATGGCGGAGGTAAGGGCCCCGCGCGTCAACTTCGTCGTGCCGGTCGGGTTCCGGCGGTGCTGTATGGGCAGGGAGAATGTTTGCTGCTCTCCGTCAAGCCGGAGGAGCTGGTGAAAATTTTGCGATCCCAAGCCGGCAGCACGGCACTCATTTCCCTCACGATCAACGGGGCCAAAAGCAAACCGAATCGCACGGCATTGTTGCGAGACTTTCAAGTGGATCCGATCGCGGGAAGCGTGCTGCATGCGGATTTCTTTGAAGTCGCCATGGATAAGCCGATTCGCGTGAAGGTTCCGATCCATCTGACTGGTGGCCAGCCGATCGGCTTGAAAGAGGGCGGCGTGTTGCATCAGGCGTTGCGCGAATTGCACGTCGAATGTCTCCCGTCCGTGCTGCCGGATTTCATCGCCGTCGATGCCTCGCAATTGCAGATTAATGAAGGTATCCATCTGAAGGATATTGCGAAGACTGAGGGGTTGCGTTTCCTGGACGATCCGGAGCACATGGTCGTGAGCGTGGCGGCTCCGATGACTGATGCCAAGCTCGAATCCTTGTTGGCGACCGGCGCGGCGGGCGCCGAGGGGGCCAAGGAGCCGGAAGTGGCGGCGAAGGGGAAGGCTGCGGCTGAAGGCGCGGCCGGAGCCGAGGCAGGCAAGGCTGGTGATGCTAAGGCCGGGGCGGCTGCGCCCAAGGCGGGAGCAGCTCCAGCCAAGAAGGAAGCCGAGAAAAAGAAGTAGTGGCGTTGCGCCTGCTCGTTGGGTTGGGCAATCCCGGATCCGAATATGCCGACACGCGGCATAATATCGGTTGCTGGGTGATCGAGCGGGCGGCGGCGCGGTGGTCGATACGTCTCACCAGGAAAGGCGCGGCCCAGCGAGGCTCGGGTCGCGCCGGTTCCAAACTCGTCGAGCTGGCTGGTACGCTCGACTGGATGAACCTCAGCGGTCCCCCTCTCAAAGGTCTCCTTCGCGAGCTCGGTCTCACTCCTGATGCCCTGGTTGTGGTGCACGATGATCTGGATCTGGAGCCGGGTCGTTTGCGTATCAGGCGGGACGGCGGCAGCGGCGGTCACAACGGCATCAAGTCCGTGATCGAAGCGTTAGGGACGCCGCAGTTCGTCCGACTGAAGATCGGGGTTGGCCGACCGGCGCCGAGACAAGACACGGCAGACTATGTGCTGGAGCCGGTCTCTCGGGAAGAGCGAGCTTCATATGATCCCTGTCTGGATCGAGCGGTCGACGCCCTCGAGCTGCTGCTCAACCGCGACGTCGCGACTGCCATGAATCAATTCAATGTGCGGGAGAAGCCAGAGGAGACGTAGGGCTCCGCGCAGCATCGCTCCGACCCTTCGAATCAGATTGTGGCTCTCTCCTCATCCATCCCCCCTCCATACTCAGTTGCGAACGGAGCCTCAGCCACCCTCTCTGGCAGGCCAACGGATGTCTGACAGCAGTGGGCGAACAGCCTGTGGTACAGTAACGTATTCGCATTCGGCACAGGAGCGCCCATGACGATGTCAGATATTCCGTCACTGTCACTCTCGGCGTTTGACCTCTCGCCTGACCGAGGGTTTCTTCCCGCTACTGATCCTCTGGAGCAATTGGCTGAGGAACCCATTCTCAATCAGATCGGTGCCGACCTGCCCAAGCTTCTCGGCGCGCGACAGGTGCGTGGGGTCATCCAGGATCGCCAGGACATCATGGGAGCCGTGGCGGATGAATGGGGACTGGATGTCTTTCGATCCGTGATGCGAGTCCTGTCGTTCGTCGGTCATGCCTATGTCTGGGAGGATCCCGACCATCCTGCAACTCGGCTGCCGGCGAGTCTCGCTCGTCCTTGGTGTCAGGTTGCCCAACAGCTCGGACGCCCGCCGGTGCTGTCCTACGCCTCCTACGCGTTGCACAATTGGCGGCGACTTGATCCGCATAAGCCCATCGAGCTCGGCAATATCGTGCTGCTGCAGAATTTCCTCGGTGGGCTCGATGAGGAGTGGTTTGTGCTGATTCACATCGATATTGAGGCAAAGGCGGGGCCGGGGCTGCAGGGGCTCGTGCAGGCACATCATGCCGCGCGAGAGGATCGAGCGGATGCGGTGCTGGCAGGCTTGGGGGCACTCGCCGGGGCGCAGGAAGCCATGCGTGAGACGTTGCTTCGCATGCCGGAACGATGTGACCCGTACATCTATTACAGTCGTGTCCGTCCGTACATCCATGGATGGAAGAATAGTCCGGCCCTGCCGAACGGTATCATCTATGAAGGCGTGCCCGAGTATGCCGATCAGCCTCAACAGTTCCGTGGTGAGACCGGTTCGCAAAGCTCGATCGTGCCGGCTTTGGATGCTGGGCTTGGCGTGCCCCATGCCGAGGATCCGCTGACGCAATACCTCGTGGAGATGCGAGACTATATGCCTCCGCGTCACCGGGCGTTTCTCGCTGCGTTAGAGGCGCACAGGGATCGGCAGGGGCGTCCCTTGCTCTGCGGGTATGTCCGTGACCGGAAGTCCACACACCCAGAGCTCTGGCGGGCCTATTGCGCCAACGTGGATCTGTTGGCCCAGTTCCGTCAGATTCACGTGGATTACGCGGAGCGGTATATCTTTCGGCAGCATCAGTCGCATGCCGGCAATCCTACCGCAGTCGGGACAGGCGGCACGCCGTTCATGCCCTATTTAAACAAACACCTGGAAGATACGAAGCGCGTCATTCAAAACTAACTCGCGGGAGGTGAAGCTCTCATCGACGCTCCGGGCTGGATTACCGGCGCAAAAGTTCGTACACTGCGTGCTGGATCGAGTTATCTAGTGATGCGCAAACCCGGCGAACCCATCTACTTGCGAATTCACCTGATCGCCCTGGCCATGGTGCTCGTTGCCACCGTGGCCTTGCCTCGGGTGGCGGAGCTGTTCGTGGGGCCGCTGGGTTTCGGTACCCACGCCTTGCTCGGCCTGGGGATCGCCGTGGTCGGAGGCATTGCCCTCTACTGGCTGTATAATGCCTCAGCCCGAAACGAACCCTAGCGCGGTGTCGAGTCGGGTCGACCCTGTGTCGCACGATCAAACAGGCGGTCGTGCAGATTCGCTCCAGTCCTTCCCGTCGGCCGACTATCCCCAGGCCGTACCCTCCTCCATTCGACATCACTTCGAGGCGTACTGCAAAGTTGTCCAGTGTGCCGCGTCGATAGCCTGGTATGATCAAGGCACGCCTCGCCCATGGAGCAAGCACCATGGTGTACAGAAGGTCTGCGTCAATCGGACTTGTTCCCAGTCTCCTGCTCTGTTGGCTGCTTCTCTTCTTTCCCGCCGGTTCCCTTGCGGAATGGTACGTCGCCGGTCAGTTCGGCTGGAACTTCGTCGATCCCCTTCGTAACGTGAGGGGGACCGGTGCACTTGCCGGTCAGGATTTCCTCAATTTTAACCTGAAAACCAGCCCAGCCTTCGGCGGTAAGGTGGGAGTGTTTCCCGGTCATGGAATGTTCGGCGTTGAATTGGACGTGACGCATAGCAATCCGCACATCAAGAACCTGGACGATGCGCCAGGCATTCATCTTTCAGTGACGACAATCGGAGCCAATGTGTTGTTACGATATCCGGGTGTCACCTGGCAGCCCTACATTGGCGGCGGCCCAGCGCTGCTCGTGGCACATTTGGGGCGATCTTCCGAGACGGAAAGTGATACACAGCACTCGTTCGGCGGGAATGTGCTGGTCGGCATTCGTGCATTCGTCACGCCCAAGGTGGCATGGTTTACGGAGTATAAATATACCGACTCTACGCTTCGCTTCGGTGGCGCACTGGGGTCGCTAGGGGGCTTCGAGGGGACCTATCGCGCTCATCAACTCTTCATGGGTTTGTCGTATCATTTCTGAGAGGGTCTCGCCGATGCCCTTACGCGCTTGCCTCATCGTCGCCTTAACCGCAATGTCAAAGAAAGTATTGGGGAGCCGGCTCGTGTCGGCTGTGAATGACGCGAATGGGTGCCGTACCGTCGGGGCGGCAATCGCCAATGGCGTTGGACGCGTGACGCTGATGCTTTGTCTGGGTGGGGCGCTGTCGGCCTGCGCGGAATCCGTCCATCAGACGGAGCGGCTGTCGATGCGCGATTTTATGTTGGATGCGGGGTATGCTGGCGCCCAGTCCTATGCCCATTGGCCCGGCCCCGGGTATGGTCCGGGGTATGGAATCGGCTATGGCTATGGCGCAGGGTATTGGGGCAATCCGCTCGGCTATTATGGTTTCCCCTATGGGCCGGCGGGATTCGGATGGTATGGCGGATATGGAGGTTTCGGCGCGGCACGTCCGCCGGTTGGTTCGCCGGGCCCCCGGCCCCCCTTACCTCCAAATACGCCCTCGCGCTTTAGAAAAAACCACTGAGTGGTTGGCTCAGTCTACATGGAGGGATCTGTTTCTGATCCTCATTGGCGAAGTGGAGCAATGACGGCGGTTCTGCTGTGCTCGGTCGATCGTAAGGACGGTGTACGTGCTGTTCCCAAAGGTCGACGACAATTTGACACATTCTTTGAAGCTGTGCTAGTTTCCCCAACTCATGTCGGCTGATCCGGCATGCCTACACCTCGCTCCCATCAGCGAATGGGGGCCATTGTTCAGGAGGAATCTGCATGGAACTCTATGAGTCCCTGTTTATCATTCGTCCGACGTTAAGCGACGAAGAAACGTCTGCGCTGATTGAAAAGATGAAAGGCACCGTGACGAAACACGGCGCCAACCTTGTGCGGGCCGAAAATTGGGGCCGTAAGAAGCTCGCTTATGAGATCAAGCGTGAGCGGAAGGGCACCTACGTATATTTTTATTTCCAGGGGCCTGGCTCGACCATTGCTGAACTGGAACGTGCCTATCGGCTTGAAGACTCCATCATCAAGTTCCTCACTGTGAAATTGGAGCAGGAGCCTGCTCCGCCTAGAGGCGCCCCCGTGGCCACACCAGCCGCACAAGGAGCCACCGTTGGCGGGGTTCAATAAAGTTATCCTGGTCGGAAATCTGACCCGGAATCCTGAGCTGCGGTATACGCCCAGCGGGACGCCGGTCGCCAGCTTCGGCTTGGCGACGAGTCGACGCTTCAAACAAGGCGATGAGCTGAAGGAAGAGGTTTGCTTCATCGACATCGTCGTGTTCGGCAAACAGGCCGAACATTGCGGGCAATACCTGAGCAAAGGTAACGGGGTGATCATCGACGGGCGCCTTCAGCAGCGTCGATGGGAGACGGAAGACGGCCAGAAGCGGAGCAAACATGAAGTCGTGGCCCAAGGCGTGACCTTTTTGCCGAAGCGTGGCGAGGCCGGAGGTGAGGGTGGCGGCTTTCACGAAGAACCACCTTCATACGAAGACGAACAGTTGTAGGAGACGGAGGCGATCATGGAACGAGGAGATCGTGGAAACAGCGGAGGGGGCGGCGGTCGGTTTTTTCAGCGCCGGAAGCCGTGCCGGTTTTGCGTTGATAAAGCCCCGATTGATTTTAAGGATATCGGCTTGTTGCGGAATTTTCTCACCGAACGGGGGCGAATCGTGCCACGCCGCATTTCCGGCAATTGCTTGCAGCACCAACGCGTGTTGACAGTGGCGGTAAAGCGGGCGCGCCAGATCGCCTTGGTCAGCTTCGCCGAAGAGCGATAACTCAAGGGGTTGGTGTTGGTTCGTCTTGGCTCACTCGGCGAAGCAGTTGGTCTTCTGTCCTATTCAGCGGCAGGGCATTCTTCTATGGCGGCTCCTATGGATACGCTCAATCCAGCGATCGTGGATATTGGCCCGGAAGGCTTGTCTGTGTCATGCACGGCGACAGGAGCACAGCTGGGCCTGACTGAGTCGGAGGACAAGTTTGAGGGGCCGCTTGAGATTCACGTGGAGCTCGTGCAGCAGGACGGTCCGATCGCTGTGACCGGGACGTTGGAAGGTACCGCAATCCGGCAATGCGTCCGCTGCCTCGCGGACTATTCCGATCCCCTGTATGTCAGTCTCTATGCGGAGTATTTGCCGCAGGCTGGCGCAGCTGCCAAATCAGCTCCCGCAGAGCAGGGACGGAAGGGCGCGAGACGTTCCGCTCAACCGGTCGAGCCGACTGAAGAAGCGGACGAGGAAGACGAGCTGTATTGGTATCAAGGGGACCATCTCGATTTGGCCCCGATGTTGCGCGAGCAGGTGATCCTGGCCGCTCCGATGCAGCCGTTGTGTCGAGAGGAGTGCTTAGGTCTCTGTTCCCAATGTGGACAGAATCTCAACGAGCGCCGCTGTGGCTGCCCGCCTGAGCAGGCGCCCAGTCCGTTCCGTGTGTTGCGGGGGCGCCAATCCAAGAGTGGAAACGCATAGTTTGCTAACCGGGTCATGTGCCCGTTGAAGGAGTCGTTATGGCAAATCCAAAACATAAACATTCACGATCCCGTCGAGATATGCGGAGAACGGCCAAGATGCGGCTGGTTCCCCCTGGGTTCTCGCTCTGTCCGCAGTGCCACGAATTGAAGTTGCCGCATCATACATGCATGAACTGCGGTACGTACAAGGGCAAGGCCGTGATCGTCGTCGAGGAAAGCTAGCTGAATTTTATTTTCCTGACGTGATTCGGGTACAATCCTCCACCGTGATCACGATCCGACGCCATGTCATGCGTGAGGCCGTTCATGGTCTTGGCCGGCAGGGCGTCTCTACACGACTCTTCACCTCTCTATCCGTGGACCGTTAACCGCACATGAAGATTGCCGTCGATGCGATGGGCGGAGACCACGGGCCGGCCCCGGTCATTGAAGGCGCGGTGCAAGCCGCGCAGGAGCTGGGTGTCGGCATCATCCTCGTCGGCAAAGAGGACGAACTGTCCGCCGCCTGCCGCAAGCTCAACTGTCATGACGAGCGGATTACGATCCACCATGCGCCGCAGGTGGTCGAGATGCACGAGTCACCGGCTGCAGTGGCGCGGAAAAAGCGGGACTCGTCCATCTGGATTGCGACGGAGTTGGTCAAGTCGGGGGATGCAGATGCCGTGGTAAGCCCGGGCAACACAGGCGCCAGCATGGTCTCGTCGTTTTTTGTTCTGGGGTTGATCAAGGGCGTCGAACGCCCGGCAATCGCCACCATGCTTCCCACCTTGACGGGCAGCGCCGTGATGCTGGATGTCGGAGCAAACGTCGACTGCACGGCTCAGCATTTGGAGCAGTTCGCGTTGATGGGCAACGAGTTTGCCAAACACGTGTATGCCAAACCCAACCCACGGGTCGGGCTGCTCAGTATCGGAGAGGAAGACAGCAAGGGTAACGAAGTCACCAAGGAAGCGTTTAAGTTGTTGAAGGCCAGCCCGCTGAATTTTATCGGCAACATCGAGGGGCGGGAGGTCTACAGTGGAAGCGCAGATGTGGTGGTGTGTGACGGATTCATCGGGAACGTGGCCTTAAAGATTTCCGAGGGGGTGGCGGACGTCATCAAAAAATTGTTGATGAAGGAACTCTCGGGTTCGTGGCTTGGTCGCTTGGCCTACCCGCTCATCGCGAAGCCGCTGCTGAATCTGAAACGAAAAATCGACTATGCCGAGTTCGGCGGTGCGCCTCTGTTAGGCGTAAACGGGACCACGATGATCTGTCATGGGCGGTCGTCAGCGAAAGCAATCAAGAATGCGATTCGTCGTGCGAAGGGCTTGGCGGAGACCAGGCTGGACGAGTTGATTCAGCGTGACATCGAAGAAAGTCTGCGGCGGCATCAAGATGAACGGTCGGAAGGAACGCAGGCGTGAGACGCGCACGAATTACCGGAACCGGCTCCTATGCCCCCGAACGGGTGATGACCAATGCCGAGTTGGAGCAATTGGTTGCGACATCCGACGAGTGGATTCGTGAGCGCACCGGCATTCGGGAACGGCGGATTGCGGCGAAGGGGCAAGCCTGCTCAGACCTGGCAATGATTGCGGCAGAGCGGGCTTTGAAGGCGGCGGGTGTGTCCGCCGGCGAACTGGACATGATCCTCCTGGCGACCTGCACGGGGGATATGCCGTTGCCCTCGACGGCCTGCTTGCTCCAACATCGATTGGGTGCGACGCGCGCGGCTGCCTGCGATCTTTCTGCGGCCTGTTGTGGGTTCGTCTACGCGTTGGGGGTCGCCGATGCCTATGTCAGGACGGGGATGCGACACGTGTTGGTCGTGGGATCGGAGGTGATGTCGACGATCACCGATTGGACCGACCGCAACACCTGCATTTTGTTCGGGGATGGCGCAGGCGCGGCGGTCGTGAGTGCGTCCGAGGGTGATCGAGGAATTCTGTCCACGCATTTGCATTCGGACGGAAGTCTTTCCGACTTGATCGTGGTGCCGGGCGGCGGGACGCGGATTCCACCTTCCGAACCGATGATGAACGACCGAGCCCAGTACATTAAAATGAAGGGCAATGAAACCTTCAAGGTTGCGGTGCGGACGCTTGAGGAGGTGGCACGGGAGACCCTCGCGGCGCACAATCTGTCGGTAGATGATCTCGACCTGTACATTCCGCACCAAGCCAACCTGCGCATTATCAAGGCAGTGGCCGATCGCCTGGGTTTGCCGCTTGAAAAAGTGGTGTTGAACATGGATCGGTACGGCAACACGTCCGCCGCTTCTATCCCCATCGCGCTGGACGAAGCGGTGCGTGATGGACGGGTCAAGGTGGGACAATTGGTGATGTTCGGGGCATTTGGCGCTGGGCTTACCTGGGCGTCGACGCTGCTGCGCTGGTAGCGACGAGAGGTCCGGCAGGAGACCGGTGAGGCGAGGGCGACCCGCATCGCCCGTGCAGCTTTTTCCCGTTGACATTGAGCATGGTTTCTACGATACCTTACGCGGCTATGACAGTTTCAGGAATCGGATTTGTGTTTCCCGGACAGGGGTCGCAGTCGGTGGGCATGGGACGCGGATTTTATGACGCGTCCCCTGCGGTGAAGGCCCTGTATGACGAAGCCTCCTTGGTTCTGGGGTACGATATTGCGCAGCTCTGTTTTGAAGGGCCTGCCGAACGGTTGAATCTGACGGAGCATACCCAACCGGCTTTGTTCGTGAGCAGCGCGGCGGCGCTGACAGCTTTGGAACCGGCGGGTCTGGTGCCGTTGGCGGTTGCGGGTCATAGTCTGGGCGAGTATTCGGCCTTGTATGCCGCAGGCGGGTTGTCGTTCCGCGACGCAGTCGCGCTCGTCCAGAAACGGGGCCGGTATATGTCCGAGGCCGTCCAGCCTGGTACCGGCTTAGTCGCTGCGTTGTTGGGTTTGTCGGCAGAGGTCGTCAAGGATGCGTGTCAGGAGGCTGCCTCTGTGGGGGTTGTCGCCGCTGCGAATTTCAATTCTCCCGGACAGGTTGTGATTGCCGGGGAAAAATCCGCGGTCGAACGGGCCATTGAAATCGCCAAGGGTAAGGGTTGCAAAAAAGCGATTCCACTTCCGGTGAGTGTGCCGGTGCATACTCCGCTGATGCAGGGCGCGGCTGACCGCCTGGCTGCGGAATTCGGTGGGGTCGCCTGGCATGATCTGCGGGTGCCGCTGGTGAATAATGCTGAGGCGGTGGCGTTGCAACGAGCTGAGGACATTCGGGCATCGTTGGTCCGACAACTGCCCTCGTCCGTGCGATGGGAAGAGTCAGTGCACAAGATGGTGCAATTAGGCGTCACCACCTTCGTGGAAATCGGACCGGGGACTGTCCTGACCGGATTGGTGAAACGGATCCTTCCGGGCGCGGTGACGGCGAACGTCCATGACTCGAAATCACTGGACGCCGCGCTGGTCACGTTGGGCGTGAAGGGGCAAGGGTAGTACGGTAGGGACTGCGGAGAAGAGACTGATGTCATTACAGGGAAAAGTCGCGATCGTGACCGGTGGGGCCCAGGGTATCGGACGCGCCATTGCAGAAGGCTTGGCGGAGGATGGTGCCGACATTGTGGTGGCGGATCTTGATCCCGCGCGCTCGGAAGATGCTGTCGCCGCGATTCAGAAACTGGGGCGGCGGGCTTTGAGCGTGAAGGTGAATGTGGCCGATTGGAACGATGCCAAGGCCATGGCCGACCAGGTGATGAAAGAGTGGGGGCGGATCGATATTCTGGTGAACAACGCCGGCATTACGCGTGACGGCTTGTTGCTACGCATGAAGGAAGAGGACTGGAATTTGGTCCTGCAGGTCAACTTGAATGGGACCTTCCATTGCACGAAGGCCGTGCTGCTCCCAATGACGAAGCAGCGGTTTGGACGTATCGTCAATATCGCGTCGATCGTTGGGGCGATGGGTAATGTGGGCCAGGCGAATTACTCGGCCTCCAAGGCGGCGGTGATGGGGTTTACCAAAACCGTAGCACGCGAATATGCGAGTCGTGCGGTGACGGTCAATGCGGTGGCGCCGGGCTTTATCGATACGGCGATGACCCAGGGATTGCCGGCGGAGGTGAAGGAAGCCCTGCAGAAGCAGATTCCGTTGGGGCGCCTGGGTCTTCCCTCCGATATTGCCGCGGCAGTGCGATTTCTGGTGTCTGATGCCGCGTCATACATCACGGGGCAGGTGTTGCACGTGAATGGCGGCATGCTCATGGTATAAGGTAGTCGGGTCGGGCAGCCGGATCGATTTCGGTGGGTTCGGGGTGTCCCGGCGGAGAATATGGCCGCAACGTACGATTGGGGAAGGAGGTGGGCAAGTCCATGGCAACAGTAGATGAACGGGTGAAGAAGATTATTGCTGAACAGTTAGGCGTTGAAGAAGAAGAGGTGACGCCGGAAGCGCACTTCGTCGAAGATTTGGGCGCGGATTCCCTCGACACGGTGGAGCTAGTGATGGCGCTTGAGGAAGAGTTTGAAATCGAAATTCCCGATGAGGATGCAGAGAAAATTCTCACGGTCGGCAAAGCGCTGGATTACATTAAAGAGAAAGCCTAGCGGACGGCATCTATGCAGGATCGACCCGTCAGACGTGTCGTGATAACCGGTCTCGGACTGGTGACTCCGCTCGGCACCGGAGTAGACAAGACTTGGAAGGCGCTGTGCGCCGGTGAGTCGGGTATCGGCCGAATCACGCGATTCGACCCGACTGGTTACGATGCGCAAATTGCCGGCCAGGTCAAAGACTTCGATCCGGCCCAGTTCATCGAGAAAAAAGAAATCAAGAAGATGGATACCTTTATCCACTATGCGGTTGGCGCCAGCCAGCTTGCGGTGGACGACGCGAATCTCACCGTGTCGCCGGAAGAGGCGACGAGAGTCGGTGTGTACATCGGGTCAGGTATCGGCGGGCTGGGGTCCATCGAGCATTATCACGATGTGTTGAAGGAGAAGGGGCCCGGACGGGTTTCACCGTTTTTTATTCCGATGACGATCATCAACCTCGCTTCAGGACAAGTGGCGATTCGGGTCGGTGCCAAAGGGCCGAACTCCTGTGCGGTGACGGCCTGCGCGACGGGCAATCATTGCATCGGTGATGCCTATCGGCTCATTCAACGGAATGACGCTGATGTCATGATTGCCGGCGGTGCGGAGGCGGCGATTACTCCATTGGGTGTTGCAGGATTTGCTTCGGCCAAAGCGCTGTCCTTCAGAAACAGCGAACCCACCAAAGCCAGCCGACCTTTCGATAAAGACCGTGACGGATTCGTCTTGGGCGAAGGCGCCGGAGTGGTGGTCCTCGAAGAGTTGGAGCACGCGCGCGCGCGCGGAGCACGCATCTACGCCGAGCTGATCGGCTACGCGATGAACAGTGATGCCTACCATATCACTGCGCCGCCCGAGGAAGGGGAAGGCGCCGTGCGCTGCATGGAGATGGCGTTGAAGGATGCCGGCGTCGCGAAAACGGACATCGGGTACATCAATGCGCATGGTACCTCGACGATGGCGGATGCCATTGAAACGAAGGCCATCAAACACGTGTTCGGAGAGCAGGCCTACCGCATTCCCGTCAGTTCGACGAAGTCCATGACAGGGCATTTGCTCGGTGCGGCTGGTGGGATTGAGGCCGTGTTCAGCATCCTTGCATTGCATCATGGTATCCTGCCTCCTACCATCAATCTTGATCATCCCGATCCCGCCTGCGATCTTGATTACGTGCCCAATCAGGCGCGTCCTGCCAAGATTCAGGTGGCCCTTTCGAATTCATTCGGTTTCGGCGGGGTCAATGCCTGCCTGATCTTTCGCAGGTGTGATCAGTAATCCTTCCAGGGTGTGAGTCAGGTGGTATGACGCCCGCAACGTCAATTGAGGCGGTCCAGCGTCTGTTGGGCTACCGTTTCCATCAGCCTCGTCTCCTGGAAGAAGCGCTGACCCACAAGTCCTACTCCAACGAGCGACGTACCAAAGAACGCACCCAGAACGAGCGTCTCGAGTTTCTCGGCGACGCGGTCCTGTCGCTGGTTATGAGCGAATATCTCGCCGCGGAGTTCCCGGGCAGTAACGAAGGCGGGCTTTCCAAGCTGAAAGCACACCTCGTCAGCGAAGCTTCGCTGGCCAAGGCTGCTCGACGGATGAAGCTCGGGCGGCTCTTGCGATTGGGAAAAGGCGAGGAGTTATCGAAGGGGCGCGAGAAACATTCGTTGTTGGCTGACGCACTGGAAGCGCTGATTGCGGCGGTGTATCTCGACGGGGGACTTGAGGCCAGCCGGGCTTTCACCTTGCGGGTCCTGGAAGAGGAGTTGCTGGCCGCACGAGCAGAGCAGGCCCGTCCGGGGATGGAAGATTACAAAACACAGCTGCAGGAACTGTGTCAAAAGCGGTTTGAGAGTTTGCCGCAGTATGCGACGGTACGGGAATCGGGCCCCGATCATGAAAAGGTGTTTGAGGTCGAGTTGACGATTTTGGGTGTGATGCGAGGAATCGGGTGTGGGCATAGTAAGAAAGAGGCTGAACAAATGGCCGCGAAGGAAGCGCTGGAACAATTAACTGTGTAGCGCTGCTCGAAGTGGATCGACAGGAAGGAGGCATAATGGCACAAGAACAATGGTGGGGACACTTGGGGCTTGCCGGAGTCTTGAGTATGGTGATGGCAGTCGGCACAGCAGGGACCAGTGTGGCAGCCGACCCCGCACCCGCTTCGGGGGGCGAGGTGACGAACGCGAGTAACGCGCGTGCGGTGATCAAGACGAAGTTTGGAGATATCGAGATCAAATTCCTGCCTGATGTGGCGCCTAAGCATGTGGAAAACTTCATCAAGTTGGCCAAGACCGGGTTTTATAACGGCACGATCTTTCATCGAGTGATTCCGGGATTCATGATCCAGGGTGGAGATCCGAATACCAAGGACTCCCTGAAAAAGGGGGCCTATGGTCAAGGTGGTCCCGGTCATAACGTCAAGGCCGAATTCAGCGACCTGCCGCACAAGCGGGGCGTGGTGTCGATGGCGCGTGCGCAGGATCCGGATAGCGCTGGGTCCCAGTTTTTTATCGTTGTGGAGGACTCGCGATTCTTGGACCGGAAATATACGATCTTCGGGGAAGTCGTCAAAGGGATCGGGGTTGCGGATAAGATTGTTGCCTTACCCAGAGTCATGTGCCAAGCGGGTCCACCGAGCCCTGCCGACAAGGGCCCCTGTGACAACCCAATTGATCGAGTGGAAATGACGGTGACGATTCTCGAATGAGGCGGTCCCGTGCCAGACTGAGCCGGCCGTTCTACGAATGGCCGGTTCAGCCTCCTCGACCATCACTTTAGAATGGCTGAATCTGCTGCTGTGCTCGTACCAGGCTGAGTAGGTGGGACAGGGCCTTGCTCATGCGTTCCGCGTGGGACGCCGAACGAAACAGGATTGTATCCTGTGCGAATTGCCCTTCGAGCGAAGGCACCGCGCCCGTGCAGAAGCTGGTCTTCAGGATGCAGGGGCCGGTACTGGTGCAGGTCAGGCGGACGCCGTATAGCACCAGGTTATTGTCCCGAGTATCCTGGCCCTGATATTCGATTGACTCGATGTCATGCAGGTCGAAGTGGGTGAAGCCGGTATTGACCTCGTCATGCCCATGATTGAGTTCGACGGTGCCGAGTTTGGTGCCTGTGGGAATCACGCTGTAGATTTCGGTGATTTTCGTTGGTTTTCCTGCCTTAGGATTTCGACAACTGAGGGCGCGGACAAAGCCGTGTGTATTGGCCATGTCGCTGATGAACTGGACGGTATCCTCGACCGTCTGACTCAAGCTAAGCCTCGGGAAGCACAAAAGCGCCACGGATACCACGGCCAAGCCGGCTGTGATGAAACGATGTCGTCGATGATTCGTACAGGCCTTGTCCATCATGGGTCTCCCTCGCCCCACGCGCGCGTTCTGTTGCAGGGAAGCGCCTAACGTACTGAAACTCTCCAGGCAGTGCAATCCCTAATTTGGCGAAGAACCAGCCGGTTGCGGTCTCCCCGTATGTGTTTGATCGTCGATTTGTGGTTTCGGAAAGATAGGATTAAGCCACGTCCTGAGCGATCTGCGCCGGGGGGATGGCGGGAAACACAGTTGGCTCGAGGGGGAGAATTGGGGATAGGTCGATCTGCTCGGAGATGGGTCCGAAGCGGAAGGTGTTAAGAAGGGTGGTGATTCGAGGCTCCATCTTGTCCAGGTTCAGGTAGTGAGCCAGTTGCGAGAAGAATGGCCCTTCCATTCGCGGTTGCTGAGGGTCAAGTTCCCACGGGTGAAAATACATCACCAACGGATGGCCTTTGAGTTCGATGCGGCGCATCAGCCCGCACAGCGCGGCAAAGGGAAGCAGACGGAAATAGCTTCCACCTGCAATCGGAATTCGCACCCCGCCGAGATTGACCGTAGAGGGAGGAACTTCCCAAATGGGGCCGGAGGAGGTCTGCTTCACATGATGCCAGGGATCTGACCCGGGCAGCCCGCAGTGCTCGTGCCGGATGGGAACGAGGCTGGAGTCATAGGTGTACCCTTCTTCAGCGAGGATCGGAAGAGCCCATGGCGTTTCGCGGGTGATCGTGAACCCTGGGGCGCGGTAGCCTTGAATGGGCGCTCCTGTGAGGTCCTCAAGAAGCTGCTTGGATTTTCTGACGTCGGTTCGAAACAGTTCCGGTGTTTGAGCAGTGACTAATTCGTGACCGTAGCCGTGAGACGCGATCTCATGTCCACACTCGGCAATTTGCTTAATCAGCCCTGGGTGCCGCTCTGCCACCCAGCCTAAGACGAAAAAAGTAGCTCTGGTTTGATGCCTGGCAAGCAGCTCCAACACTTTGCAGGTATTGGCAGTGACTCGGCTCTCGAATGCCCCCCAGTGCCGCCGACGGATCGGGGAATCAAATCTCGAGACCTGAAAATGTTCTTCAATGTCGAATGTGAGGCAATGCAAGGGCTCGTTCCTTATGTGTAGGGTTTTGCCTACAAAGCCGCAAGGGAGAGGGTTGTGGCGTTGATGGTGGAGAGGAGGTCCACGGTGACTGCCCCTTTCGACGTGCTTGTATACTATGAGCGCGCGACGAAGTAAAGCAAAGTTTAAGCCATTATCTTTGCTTATACATATCAATGCGATAGGTTGGATGCGCGTCAGAATAGCGGAAGACTGTATCGAGGAATCCAGCATGGTGTATCCATGTCGATACACCAATTGGGGCTGGGCTCAATGTACGAAAAGCGGCAAGAGCTGGCGGTGATGGAAACGGGGTCAGGCGGCTTGTCTCTTTCCCTCCATGTCGGGTTGGGGAAGTTGCAGGGGGACGGTAAAACGAAACACCGAGCCGACGCCAGGCTCGCTCTCGGCTCCGATGTGTCCTCCCATCAATTCAACGAGCTGTTTACAAATCGCCAATCCCAAGCCTGTGCCTCCGTACTTTCTAGTGGTCGAGCCGTCGGCTTGCACAAAAGGCTGAAACAATTTACTGAACGCGCTGGGATCAATGCCGATCCCATTATCGACGACGGAAAACCGGAGATGGGTGACGTGGGGCTGACCCCCTATCGATTCATTGTACTTGGGAGTCGGAGCTCGCTGAATTTGATCGCGTTCGCCAGTAAATTGCTGAGGATCTGTTGCAGCCGGGTTGGATCTCCGCACAGCGCAGAGGGGACATCGTCGGCAATGCGTGAGCTGAGGATGAGCCCTTTGCGCTGCGCCCGCTCTGCAAACAACGCCATGACACGATCGAGGAAGGTCGAGAGATCAAAATCCAGTAACTCGAGCGACAGCTTCCCGGATTCAATTTTCGAAAAATCCAGAATGTCATTGATGATGACCATCAAGGCATCCCCCGAGGCCCGTATCGTTTGGGCGCAATCCAGTTGCTCGGGTGTCAGATCTGTCTCCAACAGCCAATCGGTCATGCCCAGCACGCCATTCATGGGCGTACGGATTTCGTGACTCATGGTCGCCAAGAATTCGGATTTGAGTCTGGTACCCTCGATCGCGGCATCTCGTGCCTGGGTCAGGGTGGCTTGACTGGCCTGGAGCTCCTGCAGAACCTGATTGGCGCGCACCATATAGCGGATGCGGTGAGTCAGGAGCATCGCGTTCAACGGTTTCACAATAAAATCCGTCGCGCCGGCATCGTAGGCCTTCGTGATGGACTCAAAGTCGTCCAGTCCGGTCATGATCAGGATGGGGGTATGTTCACCGCCCGGTAGTCGGCGCAAGGCGGCACAGGTAGCGAATCCGTCCATCTCGGGCATCATCACGTCGAGCAGCACCACATCCGGCGTACGTTTTTCGAATGCGATACAGGCGTCACGTCCGTTCTCCGCCTCTTCCACCTCCCATCCCACTTGCTCCAGGGCTTCGCGGGCGAACATCCGGATGATGATGTCGTCATCCGTGACCAGGGCATAGGGGGATCGTCCGGATATGAGGGGATTCATGGTTGTTTCTCCTTGGCGATCTCATTGCGAAAGACAGTACAGGCGGTGGCATATTCGGATTGCAATTCCGTAAGAATGCGCTCGGCGTCGATGAGGTTCTTGCTGGCACCCATCAGTTCCAAATCCTTGCAACGGGCGGCAAGGCCGAGCGCCCCGAGCTGGGCACTGCTCGATTTGAGGCGGTGGGCGACAGCCTGCAATCCTGCGGGGTCGTTGGCGCGGAGGGCATCGCGCAGCGCGTCGACGCTGTCTCTGGAATTGTCGAGGTATTTCCGGAGCACCGAGGCCAGCACGTTCGGGCGGTTGGGTCGTTGCAAGGCCCGAATGGCGTCGAGGGCTTTGAGGTCGATGCCTGGTGTCGGAGCTTCGGCGGCTGACTCGGAGACAGATTGCGTTCCCATCGTGGAGTCCTGGGAATCGGCGGTCGTCTGATTGCTGAGTAGAGGTGCGGAAACAAGGGGCGCTTTCTTGCCCAGCCACTTTTGTACAGTTTCGCGTAGCTGCAGTTGCGTATAGGGTTTCGTGAGGTAATCATCCATGCCGGCCGCGAGGCATTGTTCGCGATCGCCCTGCATGGCGTTGGCCGTCAATGCAACAATGGGCAGTCTGCCTCGTTCAGACCCGCCGTCGCGTCGGCGAATCTCTGCGGTTGCCGTGAGTCCGTCCATTTCTGGCATCTGACAATCCATCAGCACCAGGTCAAAACGACTCTCGGCCGTTGCCAGGAGCGCCTCCCGGCCGTTCTCCGCAACCTCAACCAGGTACCCCAATTGTTCGAGCATGCCGACGGCCACTTCCCGGTTCACAGGACTGTCCTCTGCCAGGAGAATGCGCCTGGCTGATTGTTGCCGTACGTGGGTGGCCGGTTCAGATGGGGAGAGGAGTGGATGAGTCGGGTCCTCGGCAGGGTTGGGTGTGAGATATGGGTTGGGAGCCGGTGAATATCGTGCGAGGGTTGTGGCCGATTCGGAGCCGAGCGGTTGCAATTCGAATTGCGTAGTAAATGCGAATGTGGAGCCGCGCCCGGGCTCGCTCTCTACCGTGATTGATCCGCCCATGAGTCCGACCAGTTGTTTCGCGATGGAGAGGCCGAGTCCGGTCCCGCCGTATCGCCGGGTGGTGGACCCGTCTGCCTGGGAAAAGGCGTCGAAGATGCGCAGCTTTGCCGCAGCCGGAATTCCGATCCCCGTATCGGTTACCGCAAATCGCAGTTGTGCATGGGTGGTGGTTCCACTTAGGAATTCAGCAACGAGTGTGATGCCGCCGCTCTCCGTGAATTTGATGGCGTTGCTCAGGAGATTCATGAGGATCTGACGAAACCGCACTGGGTCGCCTTTCAGGTAGCGCGGCACTTTGTCATCGATCTGCTGGGTGAGCTGGAGCTTCTTGCGGCGGGCGGCTTCCATGAACAATTCGAGCGATTCTTCGAGTACCTGTACAAGATCAAAGCCGACACATTCCAGGTCGAGTTTGCCGGCCTCGATTTTTGAAAAGTCCAGAATGTCATTGATGATCGCCAGCAGCGTGCGTCCCGACCGGTGTACCGTCGACGCCAGATGGCGCTGTCTGTCCGTCAACGCGCTGTTCAGCAGAAGTTCAGTCGTGCCCAGGACGCCGTTCATGGGAGTGCGGATTTCATGACTCATGTTGGCCAGGAACTCGCTCTTGGCCGTGCTGGCTGCTTCGGCCGCTTCCTTGGCCGCGCGGAGTTCTTCCTCGCTGCGCTTTCGGTCGGTGGTATCGATGTGGATGCCGACCATACGTGCCGCCACGCCATGCACGTCCCGGATGATGCTGCCACGAGAGAGGATCCATCGATAGCTGCCGTCTTGATGCCGCAGACGGTGTTCGATCTCGAAGTGGGATCGTTCACCATCGAGGCAGGTTTGGATGATTTTGTGCACAAACGGCTGGTCTTCAGGATGAATGCGCAGACGCCATTCATCGAATGTGTTGGGGAGTGTGGTGTCGTCGTGGCCGAGTTGGTTCTTCCATTGCGTTGAAAAATAGATGGCGCCGGTGGTGAGGTTCCAGTCCCAAATTCCAATGTGCGAGCCCTGGACCGTCATCATCAGACGGGCTTCGCTGGTACGCAATGCTTCTTCCGCCCGTTTGCGCTCCGAGATATCCACCACGAAGGCCGTAAAAGTGTACGCATTTTCCAGCCGGAGCGGGGTGATTGACAATTCGATCGGAAACTCCGTGCCGTCGCGGCGCAAGGCGGTGATTTCGATCCGTTTGTTTAAAATCGGTCCCTCGCCGGTCTCGAGAAAACGCTCGAGTCCGCGTTGGTGCGCCTCACGGTGCGTCTGGGGAATGATGGTGTCCGCCATGGAGCGGCCGATGGCTTCCTGACTGGTCCATCCGAAGGTCTGCTCGGCTTGGGTATTCCAGCCTGTGATGCGACCCTTGTCATCCATGCTGATCACCGCGCTTAGCGCGGTATCGATGACCAGTCTGGTTCGGCCCTCGCTCTTGCGCAACGCGCCTTCGGCATGGACTCGCTCGACGGCTTCGAGCGCCAGGGAGACGAGCGAGGCAATCGCATGACCGAACTGCTGTTCTTCCAGCATCCAGGGGCGGAGGGTGCCGACATGTTCGTGGCACAGTACCCCGACCAGTTTTCCTTTGAAGCGGATCGGGATGTCGAGCATCGCAGTAATCCCAAGGGGCGCCAGGTAGCTCGCAGTGAATTCGGAGGTGCGTGGATCGTGCTGAGCATCGGCGGCATCGATGACGCGTTCGGAAAGCAGTTCACAGAAATAGCTTGGGAAATCGTGTGCGAGGAGTTCCGTTCCTGAGGTATAGGTCTCGGCCCCGACATCATAGAGCGTTTTACATTGCAGGGCGGCATGGTCCTCGCCTAGCAACCAGATGCTGCACCGGCGCACGTGTAGGGTGGCGGCCGCAACGCGGGTGATCTCGCGTAGAGCGGGCTCAAGCACGCCACTCTGGATGACGCTGTTGCTTGTCAGCCCGAGCAGCGCAATTTGTTGTTGCCGGAGCAGTTCTTCGGTGTGGCGGCGACGGTCCTCAATGTGTTTGCGTTCGGTGATGTCACGAAAGACCAGGACGGCGCCAACCGTGTGATCGTCTCGCACGATGGGTGCTAACACGCAGGAGACGGGAAACGATCGGCCGGTAATTGAGGTCAGCACCCCGTCGTCGGTCCGAAAAGATTGTTCCTGCGTCGGCGCGCTGTGCACAGTCTGTGGGAGCAGTGTCTTGTTGGAGTCCGAGGCGGCTGACAATGAGATGATGTCTTGAAGCCGTCGACCAACCACTTCCTGTTCGCTGAGTTCCCAGAGTCGTTCGGCCTCGGGATTAAGCAACACAATGTCCCAATGGCCGCCTACCACGCAGAGCCCGTCGCCCATCGAGCGCAGCACGGTTTGGAGTTTATCCCGTTCCTCGGTGAGCTGGCTCTCTGATGTGCGGCGAAGCTGTTCGTTCAACGCTTGCATTTCCGATGCGGAGAGCGCGATCGAGCGTTCGAGTAGCTCGCGTCCCTGGTCGGATTCCACATAGCTCCGGCTCATGCGTTCGAGCAGCTGTTGCCAGACCTCGAGTGATGAAGGGAGCGTGGCGTCATCCAGCCCCAGTCGCTTCAGTTGCCGTTTCAGCAGCGGATGCATCGGCGTTAGTGTTCGGAGATGGTCGTCAAGGTCATGGTTTGATTATGGAGATCGCAGACTCCGCTCTTGTAAGGCGAAATTTCGCCATAGGAGTAGAAGCCGACCTGACTGCTGCCTTTCGGCAGAATGTCCAAGGTGGCTTCAATCTCTTCCTCTGTCCGTTCCCCGAGAACCAACCGTCGCCCCACGCAGCTGATGGCGATGGAGAGGGTAGGAGACGGTGTTGCTGCGTCGTTCTGGTGGTCGACGGCAAGGGTCGCCGCTTCGGAAGCCCCTTGAACCAATCGGTCGAAGTTTGCGCGCATCAACTGCGCCAGCACGCCCTCCGGCATGTCCCCCGCGAAGGTCATGGACTGCGCGGTTTCGTCGACCGCCAAAATGGTGCGCACCAAGACTTTCCCGTCAGAGGCGGACGTTCGAATCGCGAGAGGGAAGAGAAGGCCCGTCGCCGGGAGACCGGCAGCGCGATCCCCTAAATATTCCTTGTATAACTGCAAAGCTGGGCGTCCATCCAACTCGTACAGCACATTCCCTTTGGACTTGGTCACTAGCCGCTCCGGCCCGAACTTGTCCCATCCGCCCTTGGAGCCGTGTCCGAGCTTGACGTGGTCACCATACAAACCGATCGCCGTGACATACCCACCGACCAGCGCTCGATCTTTGATGACCCAGGTCCGCTTAAAGTCGGTCCCATCTCCGGCCAGACCGCCGGTGACCACGACGTCTCCTCCCAGCGTATCGTTGAGGCCTTTGACGAGTTCGCTGCCGTTGACGTTCAGGCCGTCCGAGAGCACGAGTACGCCTCGAAGCGTCGACTGTTTGAGTTGCCCGGCGATGGCGCATCCGGCCGCGTAGGAGTCCGCGGAAGTCTGCACGGATGCGTTGGCGTTGCGGAGCGTGGTGTGATCGAAGCGCACGGCTGCCACGACCAGGCTATCATCTGAAATCTCACGTCCGTGAATTTCCCCTGCGGTCGAGCAGCCCAGCACGGAACTTCGGGGGCAGGCGTCGAGCACCCGACGGAGACGTTCCGGTTTGTCGATCAGGCTTGGTGCGCCGAACAGTAGCAGGAGGGTGGCGTCGGAATCGAGTTGAGACAGCTGGGCCGGGGACCAAGACTGATCGGCTCGTAGACGGGTGGTGGTGACGTGCATGGGAGATTCTCCTCGTTAATGATGTCTGTCCAGCAATGCTTCCCCACCAGGGGGGCGTGATTGGTGTGTGAGGATGCGTTGAGACGGCCCATTGTGGCTGGCCCACCCTTCACGTCTGTTGCCGATGAGGCGCCTTCCTCTTCGTGCAGTCGTGCCGTCGAGCAACGCAGATCCGTGCCGGTGCCAATCGATGGGGTTCACGCCTGAAGTCGCTCAGGGGCTCTTTCCTACCGTTCTGTCGGCGTTGTGCGCCGTGCAGAGCAGGTGAGGGCAGACCGTTGAGGAATGTGCTCATAGGTTTCAATAAGTTATGACGTAGGACCCCGCCTGCATCCTGTCCCGGGTGCAGAATGTGGCTCAACTGTATCGGCAGAACTGACGGGTGACTAAAGGGGAAGAATGAGGATGCGACGGGCGAGCGTGAGTGATCCTCTGTCGGTGGTCTGGGCTGCGGCTGTATTCCGGTGGGCGGTGGTCGTCCCTAGTGGTGATGATGGTGGCACTCGGGGCCATGGACGTGGGGGGGCTCCGGCGGCGGGGTCAACTGTCCGGGAAGCACAATCCGGCCCGCTTCGTGTTGTTTGGTCAGATGTTCGGCAATCTCGGGGTGGAAAGTTTTGACGTAGCCGATCATCCCATTCAGAAACCGGCGTGACTGAAAGTCCTGGCCGGAAAATTCGGTCAGCAGAGCCAGTGCGCGATCAAGAATCTCCGGGGCTGAGCCGGCGTCGGTGATCTGTTGCGGTTGCTGTTTCACGAAGGTGTCGTATTCCTTTTTGAGGCGCTCGGCAAACACCGGCATGGGTGCGGATGGGACATGGAGCGGGCTCAAGGTGCGGCGCAGGGCCTGGATGGCGGCGAAGACTTCAGCGTCCTGTCCGTCACGACGGTCGTGGAAGTAACCGAAGGTGACGACTTCGATCAAATTGAACAGGGCCGCAGCCTTCTCGCCTCCCGCCACGCTGAGTTGGCGGTAGAGTTCACGTCGGACCGGGGCGAACTGTTCGCCCAGACGTTTCTGCTGATAGTCGCTTCCGGTATCGAGATAATCGCAGTCGGGCGGGCAGGTGATGCGTGTAAGCCGATGCTCCCCGCAACATTGGCTGCAAATCAAACCGGTCAGGGCGGGGCAGGAGCGTTTCCCCTTACGCTGGTTGCAATACACACATCGGCTCATTTGCGTGATGATCCTTCCTTTTCAGACTTTTTCGGCTCGACGAACCCGTAGTCTGCCAGTGTGCGTTTGGCGCGGTCGCCGGTCGCCGCGGTGGGAGATTCGAGGCCGTTGACCTCGGCCGCGTTCGAGTCCTGGTAGGGCACGAGAATCAAGTGATTCACGCGGTCGATTCCGATATCCGAGGGGCCAGGGAGATACTCCGCGATCACTTGAAACTTGTTGTTTGGCAGCATCCGCCAGATCTTTCCCTTCGTGACGTCGGCGACGTACATGCTACCCCATCGGTCGAAATCCACGCCGCTCAAATTTTGGAACCGCCCGGTAAAAAATCCGTTCGAGGCGAGTTCGCTGAGGGTGCCTTCAGGCGTGATGTCGAAGATTTTGCCGGAGTCATAACTGACCACGGCCAGATGGCCGGTTTTGGGATTCACGGCGACTCCCGAGGGCCCCGCCAAGTGAGCCCCTGACAGGTACAGCGTGAGGGTCGGCGTCGGCGTGAGATCAACCCGGTAAATCGCATTGCCACCCTGGTCGGCCAGGTAGAGATGGCCGTGGCCGTCGGGGGCGATGCCGACGAGCGACTGGGCGACCTTCCCATCGGTCGGGCGGGGAAGCACCAAGGTTGCGAGCGGTTTGCCGCTCGTCTTGTCGAAGGCCCGCAGGGAATCCAAGTCCGTGACGTACAGGACCTGATCCACAACGGCCATGCCTTTCGGGGCATGGAGGGTCACGTCTCCCTGGCCACCCTCGATGAATTTGAAGGCGGTGATGCGCCCATCGTCGCTCAGTTTGGTGATGAAGCCGTTGTTGTCGCGGGCGTCCGGCTCACCGTTGATATTTGAAATAAAATACGACCGTGACGCGGGATCGGCCAAGAAGCTGTGCGGCGATTCCAATCCGCTCACTTGCAGGGCCCAGGCCCCTGAACCGGTCAGGAGCACACCTGCTGCCCAAGCGAGAGCAAGCCCGAGACGGCGGCGGAATGGCCGGGACGAGACACGGTGACGCATGGTGGTGGATCTCATCAGCGAAGGTGTCGGACAGACGATGCTGTTGCTGCATCGTAGCCAAGGGTCTGGAAGACTGTCAAGGAAGCGATGCAAAGGCGGTGGCGAAGGGTGGACGGTCTGGCCGACATGTGTGACGACGTCGCGTTCGTCGGTACTGATTCGCCATGATGGCGGGGTGTGGCTGTCGGGTCCCTGCCAGCGTTGACTTGATGAAAAATTGCCTGCTATGGTGCCCACACTTTTTGCTGTCATTCAGGCCAGGGAGGATATTGTGGCTGCACGGATTATTGATGGGAAAGCGTTGGCGCAGCAGGTCCGGGAACGACTGGCCGTGGAGTCGGCCGCGGTGCTGGCCAAAACAGGAGTCAAGCCCGGGCTGGCGACCATTCTGGTGGGGGACGATCCTGCATCGCACGTCTACGTCAAAAATAAACAAAAGGCCTGCGAATTAGCGGGGATTTATGTCGACGATCACAAACTGCCGGCCAGCACATCGCAGGCCGAGTTGCTGGCGTTGATCGAAAAGAAAAATGCGGACCCGAAGATTCATGGCATCTTAGTTCAGCTGCCGCTGCCCAAGCATATCGAGAGTCGCGTTGTGCTGGAGGCGGTGTCGCCGAACAAGGATGCCGATGGGTTCCATCCGTACAACTTCGGTCGGTTAGTCGAAGGCAATCCGGTGTTTGAAGCTTGTACCCCGAAGGGTGTCATCAAGATGATCGAGTCGGCCGGAGTTGCGATTGAGGGCAAGCGGGCGGTCGTCGTCGGGCGGAGCAATATCGTGGGCAAACCGCTGGCGTTGATGTTGCTCCAGCGGAATGCCACGGTCACGATCTGTCATTCGAAAACCAAAGATCTTGCGGCGGTTTGCCGCGAGGCCGATCTCCTGTTGGTCGCGATCGGGAAGGCGAAGTTCGTGACGGCGGATATGGTTCGAGAGGGGGCGGTGGTCATTGATGTGGGGACCAACAAGGGGCCGGACGGGAAGCTCTGCGGCGACGTGGATTTCGAGCCGGTCAGCCAAAAAGCGGGGTGGATCAGCCCGGTGCCGGGTGGCGTCGGGCCGATGACGATTGCGATGTTGCTCGACAATACCGTTGAATCTGCTAAGAGAATGGCAGGGATGAAATAGGTCGATCGGGACGCGCCCGTTGCTCGCAGACCGCGCACGATCAGAATGCGCTCGGTCGATGCGCGCACTCGGGACGTCCCAATCCGCCCTTTTTCAAATGGGGTAGGGATGGGCTGGAGGATAGGGAGACCACAAACCATGCAGGGGAAATCTCGATGAGCCGGGAGCCGCGGCGACTCAAGGATGTGCTGGCGCAGGGGGAGTTTGCCGTCACGGTGGAATATAACCCGCCGAAGGGTACCAACCTCACCCACGTGGTCGAAAGCGCAAAGTCACTGGTTGGCCGCGTGCACGGGGTCAACGTCACCGACAATACCGCCGCGATCGTGCGGGCAGGATCCTTACCGGTGTGCCGGATCTTGTATGAGCTGGGCCATGATCCGGTGATGCAGTTGACCTGCCGGGACCGCAATCGCATAGCGATGCAGTCCGATCTCATGGGCGCGCATATGCTGGGCATCCGGAACATCCTCTGTCTGACCGGAGACTACCCGACGGTCGGTGATCACAAGGATGCGAAACCGGTCTACGACCTCGACTCAGTCCAGGTCATGCAACTGGTGACGGGACTGAACAACGGCAAGGATTATGCGGGCAACAAGCTCGATGGTTCTACCGACTTTACGATCGGCGGGGCGGTCACGCCGGAAGCAGATCCGCTGGGACCGATGCTGGTCAAATTCGAGGTCAAGGTGCGCGCCGGCGCGCAGTTTTTCCAGACCCAGGCGATTTATCAGCCGGAACAATTCAAGAAGTTCATGGACGCGGTGCGTCCGTTCAAGGTGAAGGTGCTCGCGGGGATTCTGTTGTTGCGGAATGCCAAGATGGCGGAATTCATGAACGCCAATATCCCCGGCGTCTGTGTCCCGCAGGAGATGATCGACGAAATGCGCGCCGCAGGCGATAAGCGGGCGCTCGATGCCGGCGTGGAGATTGCCGTGCGAACGATCAAGGCCGTCCGTCCCTACTGCGATGGCGTCCACATTATGGCCATCAAATCCACCGAACGATTGCCGGAAATTCTGACGAAAGCCGAGCTCGGGTGATGACGGTCCCGGACTTGCTGAAGTGCAAGCGCGATGGACGCAAGATTACGGTGGTGACGGCCTATGATGCCCTTTTCGCCCGTATCGTCGAACAAGCAGGGATCGACGTCATTCTCGTGGGCGACTCGCTGGGCGTGGTCGTGCAAGGCAAGGTAAACACGCTCTCCGTGACCATGGACGAGATGCTGTACCACACCAAGCTGGTGGCAGGGGCTGTCCAGCGCGCACTGGTCATCGGCGACATGCCGTTTCTTTCGTACCAGGTGAGCCAGGAAGAAGCGGTGCGAAATGCGGGGCGACTCCTTCAAGTTGGAGCTCATGCGGTGAAATTGGAGGGTGGTGCGGCGGTAACGGATCGTGTGACGGCGATGACGAACGTCGGCATTCCGGTGATCGGGCATCTCGGAATGACGCCTCAGTCAGTCCAGCAGTATGGCGGCTACAGGGTGCAGGGAAAGGGCAAAGACCGTGCGCTACAGCTGTTAGAGGATGCGCGCGCGCTGGAAGGGGCAGGTGCTTCGGCCATCGTCCTGGAGGCCATTCCCGCGGGACTGGCGAAGACGGTGAGTGAGGCGCTCACGATACCCACCATCGGCATTGGAGCAGGGCCCCACTGCGACGGGCAAGTGCTGGTGCTCTATGATTTGCTGGGATTGTTTGACGAGTTCGTGCCGAAGTTTGTGAAGCCCTACGGCAACCTCAAGGCCGAGGCGCTCCAGGCTCTTCGTCGGTACAAGGAAGACGTGGAGAAGGGGGTATTCCCCTCCGATTCCGAAAGTTACCACTGATCAGCCGGCTTCGCTCTTTGCTTTCAGCGACTCCCTGTTTTTCCGCCCTCTTTCGACAACGTGAACAGGATGTGCACGTTTGGCTCGCTCTTGTTGAGCCAGTGCACGAATTGTTCAGCGAGACTCTCTGTATCCAGGCCCATATATTGGACGGGGCAATCCCTCAGGCGAGCGAGCACCCGTGAAACGAGATTTTGCGTCGCCTGCTCGTGACCCAGTTCACGTTTGAGGTTCGCGGCGGCGCATTGAATGAGCGCCTGAAAGAAATTGCCGGCCTGTGTGCTGCGTCCGTACGCATGCCAGAACGCTTCAAAAATCTCGTGCGATTCCCACCAATAGGTCCAGTTATAGAGATCGATGCCGTAGAGATAGTCCTCGGACGTCATCCATTGATGCGGGTCAAACGGGCGGGGCTGAGGTTCGGACAGTTCGAATGAATGGCCTTGCGGATGGCGCCGAGGATGTGGCGTTCGGCCAGGAAGGAATCGGTAGGCTGGAAAGGGTCGGTCGGTATACCGAGGCCGCTCGGCCATAGCCGACTGGTCACTTTCGGCCACGAGTCTCCTCGCAGCCCACCTGAAAAACTTTCCCATCATCCAGACGCACCGCCGTGAGCTGTCTCCCGTACACGCAGCCGCTATCCAATGCCAACATGTTCGGCGTAAGCCTTAAGCCCATGGCGGCCCAGTGTCCGAAGACGATGGTCGTCGCCGCACTACGCCGGCCGGGCACATCGAACCAGGGTTGAAACCCATCCGGGGTCTCATCGGGTGGTCCCGAGAAGGACGATTCCATATTCCCTTCTCGTGAACAGGCTCTCAGTCGGGTCAGCACTTTGATGATGGTCGCTGCCCGAACCGGGCCCCTAAGATCAGGGCGCCATTGCAACGAGCCGCTTGGATGGAGCGCGCGCAAGGTCGTCACAAATTGGTCTCCTCGTATCGCGGTATGCGCCTCGTCGGCCAATTCCTCTGCCTGTTCGACAGTCCAGGCAGGCAGCAGTCCCGCATGGACCAACAGGAAGTCGCCTTCTCGATACAGCAGCGGTTGCTGGCGTAACCACTGCGTCAAATCGCGGCAGTCCGGCGCCTCGAGAATTGGGGTGAGGGTGTCACTGGGTCGAGGAGGCGTCAGCCCGGCGGCAACCGCGAGCAGGAAGAGGTCGTGATTGCCAAGAACCGTGATGGCCGCGGGGCCGAGAGCACGAATGTAGCGCAGAACCTTGAGAGAGTCGGGTCCCCGGTTGACGAGATCGCCGACAAACCACAGCCGGTCATGCTTCGGGTCGAACTGAATCGTCTTCGTGAGTCGTGTAAGGGAGTTGAAGCAGCCTTGAAGGTCGCCGATTGCATAGGTAGCCATGGGTGGGCTCAGACTAGCGCGGACCGGCGTGGTTCGCAAGTCACGAAGGGATGTGAGTGACGAATCAGGCGGCTGTGCGTTGCAAGAGCTCGCTGGTCATCGCGGCGCAGACGGCCTGGTGGGCGTCGGTCAGCTGGGCCAGCAGGCCGGGAGTCCCGTCGAGGCGCGCGAGGCGTCCCAGGTGTTCCAATTCTTTGCAATGGGCGGCCGTGGCCAAGGCGCCGAGTTGCGCACTGCTGGACTTTAACCGATGCGCCGCCTTGGCAAGGGCCACCGCGTCTTGGGTCTGAACGGCAGTGCGAATCTCCTCGACCAGTGTGCGCGAATCGTTCAGATAGGCCGTCAGAACTTTTGCCAAAATATCGGGACGTCCCGGCCGTTGAAGCGCAAGGATCGAGTCCCAGGCCGTCTTGTCAATCTCGGCAGGGGCGGGAGGCGGGGGTTGGTCAGGCGGTGCGTCGTCCGAGCCGGCCGATTGGAACGAGGCTGGCTCCCTGGGTTCAGCGGGTGTCTGTGCGCGTAGCCATCGCGTCAACATCTCGCTCAGCTGTGCCATCGTGAAGGGTTTCGCCAGATAATCATCCATACCGGCAGCCAGACACCGCGCGCGATCGCCTTCCATCGCATTGGCGGTGAGGGCAATGATGGGCACGTGGCGGTGGTCCGCTGCGTCCCGTTCCTGTTGTCGGATCGTGGCCGTGGCGGTAAAGCCATCCATCTCCGGCATCTGACAATCCATGAGCACGAGATCGAACCGTTCTCGCGCGACCGCCTCGACAGCGAGACGTCCATTGTCCACGGCTTGAGCGACGTGCCCGAGCATGTCCAGCATGCCGAGTGCAACCTCCCGGTTGACGGGTGTGTCTTCGACCAGGAGGAGGCGGGCGGCCTGAAACGGGATCGGGCCGGACGCGGAGGGAAGCGGAGCAGGCGTGTGAACGGGCGCACGATGCCTGGTGTGAAGCAGGCCGAGAAGGGCTTGGCGAAGCAAGGTGTTCCGAATGGGCTTGGTCACCCAAGCATCCAGGTCAGGCGTGCCGGGAGTCTTGGCGTCGTATCCCACCGATGTCAGCATCAAGAGCGGCAAGCCGGCGAGGCGCGGATCAGTGCGAATCGCTTTAGCCAACTCCAGCCCGTCCATCTCCGGCATATGCAAATCCAGAATGGCCAGGTCGAACGGCTGGGTCGAGCCGGAGCCGGTTCCGAGCAGTACCAATGCCTCTTGTGCCGAAGCGGCCAAGGTTGGAAGCGCACCCCAAGTGCGGAGATGTTCATGCAAGATTTCGCGATTAGCGGGCGTATCGTCAACGACCAGGATTCGCTTCATGAGTAAGGCTTGTTCGGGCGCCTGTTGCTGCCCGGGAGCCGCTGCCGGTTGCCGCTCGAAGACTGCCGTAAACCAGAAAATGGAACCTTGTCCCGTTTGGCTCTCCACGCCGATCTGCCCTTGCATGAGCGCCACGAGCTCTTTAACGATCGTGAGGCCGAGTCCCGTGCCACCGAAGCGTCTGGTGGTCGTGCCGTCGGCTTGGGAAAAGGCTTCGAAAATGCGCTGATGAGCCTCAGCCGGAATACCAACGCCGGTATCCTTCACCTCGAATCGAAGGGTAACGGTCGTGTTCGTCTCGGTGACCGCATAGACGCGGACGTTGATCTCCCCTTTCGCCGTGAACTTCAAGGCGTTACTGATGAGATTCAGTAAGGCCTGCCGCAGGCGAATGGGATCACCACGAAGGGCGTGCGTGAAGGGGCCGAGCAGCTGGCAGGTCAGTTCGATCTGCTTCCGCTGGGCGGGGCCAGCAAAAAGCTCGACGGCGTCTTCCACGGTCTCCTGCACATTGAAATCCAATTGTTCCAGCTGGAGTTTGCCCGCTTCGATTTTGGAGAAGTCCAGGATGTCGTTGATGATCGCCAGAAGCGCTTCGCCTGATTGCTGAATGGTTTTGGTCAGATGGCGCTGACGGTTGTCGAGGGTGGTCGACAGCAAGAGCTCGGTCATGCCAAGGACGCCGTTCATCGGCGTCCGGATCTCATGACTCATGTTCGCTAAAAACTGTGATTTGGCCCGGCTGGCCGCCTGGGCTTGTTCCGCGAGTCGTTGGGCCTCTTGCGATGCGAGTTCCAATTGCTTCGTTCGCTGAGCCACTTTGTCTTCCAAGCTCTGTTGGTATTCCTGCACCTGACTCTGTGAGATCCGTAACCGGCTGGTCATTCGATTGAACGCGTCGGCCAGCCGGTCCACCTCATCATGTGTGCCTGTGGCAACATCCACATCGAGCCGTCCTTCAGCGATGTGTCCGGCCGCCTCCACTAATGCCAGGATGGGACGAGTGATGCTTCTGGTCAGAATCAACGACATGGAGAGTCCGACCAATAACACGACTCCGATGACGAGTCCCGTGATGAGCACAAATTCCTGAAGGTTCTTTCGCAACCGCTCCTGACTGAGGCCCAGCTGAATGTAGCCGATGACTGCGCTCGGAGCCGACGCCGCATTGGACTCGAGAAAGAGCGGATCGGCGGCCGCCGCCGGCCGACTCACGACGGGAACCAGGATATCGATGTAGGCCGGATGCCCTGGCTGCATCGCCATCTCCTCGAACAGGACCTCTCCCGCAGCGGGCACGCGAGTTCTCGGCGTCGTCGGGATGGCGATCTTGGCGTCCCAGGTCTCTTCCAGGAGCGGCTGCCGGTCTTTGCCGAGCACGGCGGCATACGCGATGTCCGGCAAGGCATGAAGTCCGCCGACCACACGCCGCACGGCATCCTGGTTTTCCGTATACACGGCGTATTCGCTGTTCTGCGCGACCATGGCGGCGGTGGTGAGACCGGTGTTCACCAGATCCTGGTAGCGAGTGGTGATTTCCCGATGCACGACAAATGCCGCGATGCCGATTGCCGTGAGGACGACGAGCCCAATGCTCAGGAAATTCAGCTTATCTCGTAGTCCGATTCCTTTCTTCATCATCGTCATCCTCGCCGCAGTTATTGGAAAATATGCGTGGCGCCGCGTACGACATCCTGGGGCAATTCCAGGTTCATGGCACCGGCTGTTTTCAGATTCACCGAGTAGGTCACTTTGCGCGGGAATGTCGGCGCAAGGGACGAGGCACTGATCCCCCCGAGAATTTTCCCGGCAATCTCTCCGCATTGGCTTCCGATGTCGAGGTAGTCCCGATCTAATGCGTACAATGCGCCTGCCTTGACCCACGACGCGGACAACCCCGCCAGCGGAATCTTGTTACGAAGCGTACTCAGCAGAATCGGTTCGGCAGTTTGAGGAGTCATCACGACCGAATCCGAGATGCCCCAGAGCGCATCGACATGGCGTGAGAGGTTTTCCAACGCATCGGGAAGAGCTCGAGGTGTGTCTACCGCTTGAGTCACAAGGCTGAGGCCATTTTCTTTAGCGATGCGCAGAGCATGGCTCACCTTGGTCTGGTTTTCCTTGGGGTTAAAGAGCACGCCGACGGTATTGGCGGCGGGGACGATACGGTGGAGCCACTGCATTTGGAGATCCAGGGGAAAGTCGAGCAAGACAGCTGTGGCGTTGGAGGCAGCGTTAATGTCATCGGCCGTGACAATCATGGTCGCGATGATGGGCACCTGCCCCACGTCGCGCACGGCGGCTTGTGTGGCGGCACTGCCTAGCGTCACCACCAACCGGGCGCCGTTTTTCTTGATGTCCTCCAGCACCCCGGCAATCGAAGGGGCGCTTTGGGCAGTCCGGATTTCCACCGGCAGATTGATCCCTTGTTTGGTCAGCGATTGTTGAAGTCCTGCGAGCACGTCCTGATAAGGTTTGAGGTCCTGCCCGCTCAACACCACGATACGGCTGGATTCAGCGCATGCCGAATCGAGGCTCGCGGTGAGCCAGAGGGTGCTGAGGGCCAGCGCGAACCCCAGTGCCGTTATAAGGTGGATGAGTCGACGCATCGGTGATGCCAGTTCCTTAGAAGCGGTACTTCAGCTTCACCCAGAATGTCCGGCCATCCTGGTCAATGACATCCTGTATGTGTTCCCCCGAGCCGGGGTAGCCGTATTGCTGGTTCATCAGGTTGTTGATGTGCCCGGATAGCTCCCACCCTTTGACGATCTGTTGACTGAAGAGCGACACATTGAGAATGTAAAAGGGGCTGGCGTTATTTCCTGCGAGGGTAAGGCGTGAACTGGTATAGCGGCCCTCGATCCCGGCGAACAGCTTATCCGCTACGATGGGTACGATTAAGTTGGCTTTCCCGAGATGTTGGGGGGAGTTCGTGAGCTTTTGATCGGTGTCATCGTTTTTTGTAGTTTGCAGGGCGTAGCTTAACCGGCCTTCGAAGCCTGACGGCCATTTCCCTTCCAATGTAAGTTCCATGCCCCTAGAGGTGATGTTGTCGGTATTGCTGAAAAATAGGAGGCCGTCGGTTTGGTCGATGGTCTGACTGATTAGGCCGGAGATGTTGTATTGGTAAAGACTGCTGAGGGCTCGAAGATGGTCCCCTAAGTACTGCTCGACGACGAATTCATAAGTCTTGATCTTTTCCGGTTTAAGATTGGGACTGGCCTTGAAGGTGGTTGACGTCACATAGAACTGTTCATAGGGATTGGGGGCCCGGAACGCCTGCCCATACAATAATTTCACGGTGGTCTTGTCCCAGTTCGAGATCAGGGCCAGCCGAGGATTGGTAGTGCCCCCGAAGGTGCTGTACTCATCGTGCCGAACCCCCGCGTTCAAGACCAGGTGGTCGGCAATCGCCCATTCGTCCTGCACGTAAAATGCTACAAAGCTGGAATGGCGCTTGTCGTCGAGGTAGGTGGCCGGCGGATCAAGGTCCGCGTTGCTTTGGTTTTGACGGAACTGATCTCGATACTCGGTTCCGATCGTGACTTTGTGGCTGTCGAAGAACCGTTTTGTGAGCGTGAGTTCGCCTCCCCACCAGTCGGTGTGCGCAGCATCCTTATTGATGGTAAACGGGGGAGTGCCGGCTCGGGCGTAGTCATAGGGAAGATGTGCGCGATAGTAATATCGATCGTAATAGAGCCGTGCTTTCACGTTGATCTGGCTCAGGAATTCGTGTTGGTAGCTCAGGTCGAGATAGGAACGTTCGTCGACGGTATTGAACCGGTTGTCATTGAACACTGTTCCAAAGGCGGCAGTCGGCACATTTTTCTTTCGCCATTGATACCCGCCCGTCAGTGTGAAATCCGCATAGCTCAGCTTGCCGGTGTAGAAATTTAGGTTGTCCCGATCCGCGTCCTTCGCAATGCCGTTATTGGTCGAGGAGAATGCCGGGTACGACAACTCGCGATGCCCTTCACTATCGGAGAAGGAGCCGGACAGGAGCATCTCAAGCCCGTTCGAAAACTTATTGCCGTAACTGAGTCGGCTTCGATACGTATTGAAGCTGCTGGCTTCCCCGGAAACCTCGGCGCCCTTCAGGTCCCGTCCCTGCTTCGTGATCACGTTGACCACACCCAAAAACGCATTGGTGCCATATAGCGAGGATCCGGGTCCTTTGATGATTTCCACCCGGTCGATCAAGTCAACATCGATCGGCATTTCCGTGCTGGTACCGCCTGAGTCGTACACGGCATCGTTGAGTCGATGGTTATCGATTAGCAGCAGGACACGAGAGGTATAATCGCCTGGCCGATTGAAGCCGCGAATTCCCAGGTAGCCGTAGTTTCGATCGTTGTTGGTAAACAAGCCCGGCACGCTGTCGAGAATCTGCGCAAAATTTCTGTAGCCGTATTTCTTGATCTGGTCGGCCGTGATGATGATGACGGCCGCCGGCGCCTCATTTACCTTCTGGTCATACTTGGCCGCACCATAGACCGAGGGAATTTCTTCAAAGAGCGTACTTTCCTGGCCCACGGCTTCGTGGTCGTCTGATGGGGCTGACAGGGGCACCTCGGGGAGATCCAGCAAGGCATCCCTTTGCACCGAGGGAGCATTCTCAATGCGCGAGGCCGCATGGGATGGGGGGATGAGAGCCGTCAGGATCGTGGCCGTCAAGAAGCAGCCGGCGACTGCGAACACTCTCACGTTGCAGGTTCTAGCAAGGTAGCGCATAGACGACTCCATGGAGTAAGACTTATCCGTCCGTTATCGGTCGAGGGCGTAGCTAACTTGACGAATTCAAGGCAAATGGTGAGGAGAAATGCCGTGACGTGTAGGAGAAGTCGGTGATGGAACGGGGTCGCGGAATCCCCAGCGGTTAGGTCGCGGATGGGCTTCGAAGTTCAGCGGCGATGGTGGTGCAGGCGGCCTGATGTGTCTCAGCCAATTGGGCTAGCAGGCGGGCGGCGTCGTCGAGGCAGGCGACTTGTCCCAGGTGTTCCAGCTCTTTGCAGTGAGCCGCCGTGGCCAAGACGCCGAGCTGCGCGCTGCTGGACTTTAATCGGTGCGCGGCTTTGGCGAGGGCGCCGGGATCGCGAGCCTGTACTGCAGCCCGAATCTCTTCCACGAGTATTCGGGAGTCGTTCAGATACGTGGTGAGGACTTTCGCCAAAATATCAGGACGCCCTGGTTGTTGCAGTGATCGAATCGCCTCCCAGGCGGTCTTGTCGATTTCCGCTTTCCTGGCAGGAGGAGCGTACTCGCGCGTCGATTGTCGTGGCGCAGTCTGTGCGGGTATGGACGGAGTTGGAGCGTCAGCCGTAGGTGGAATCAGCCATTGCTTCAGGATCGTGTGCAGTTGTGCCGCCGTAAACGGCTTGGCCAGATAATCGTCCATGCCGGCGGCGAGACAGCGGGTGCGATCGCCGTCCATCGCATTCGCGGTCAAGGCGATGATGGGGGCATGGTGCCCACCCCCTGAGTGACGCTCCTGTTGTCGGATGGCGGCGGTGGCCGTGAAGCCGTCCATTACCGGCATCTGGCAATCCATCAGAATAAGATCGAACTGTTCTCGTGCGACAGCCTCCAGCGCGAGACACCCGTTCTCGACGGCATGCACAGAGTATCCCAGGATGTCCAACATCCCGGTAGCCACCTCCCGGTTGACCGGTGTGTCTTCGACGAGGAGAAGACGTGCCGGGTGGCAGCCTGTTGTCACTGGTTCCGATAGCACCGGCTCCGGACGGCGTATCGGTGCACGCTGTCCTGTCCGGAAGAGGCCCAGAATGGCCTGTTGCAACAAGGTTTTCCTGACAGGTTTGGTCACCCAGCCATCGACTGCGGGCACCCCAGGCGCTCCGGCGTCGTACCCCACGGACGTGAGCATCAACAGGGGAAGTGAGGCCAATTGCGGATCAGCCCGAATCGCTTGGGCCAGTTGCATGCCGTCCATGTCCGGCATTTGAAAATCGAGAATGGCCAACTCGAACGGGTGCTTCGCGGTGGCCGCTCGAAGCTCCGCGAGCGCCTCGCCAGCGGACGCGGCCAGCACGGGGATCGCTCCCCACGAGCGGAGATGATCATCCAGAATCTCGCGATTGGCGGCGGTGTCATCGACGACGAGAATTCGTCGTTTGAGCAGGGCATGTTCCGGATGTTGCTCCTGGACGGTCGGCGGTTGTCGCGCAAAGACCGCCGTAAACCAAAAGGTGGAGCCGTGGCCGACCTGGCTCTCCACGCCGATCTGTCCCTGCATGAGGGAAACGAGTTCCTTCACGATCGTGAGTCCGAGGCCTGTACCACCGAAGCGGCGGGTGGTCGTGCCATCGGCTTGTGAGAAGGCTTCGAAGATGCGCTGATGAGCCTCGGCTGGAATGCCGACGCCGGAATCTTTCACGGCGAATCGCAGGGTCGCGGTGGTGTCTGTCTCGCTCACTGCGTCGATGCGCACGTTGATTTCCCCGGTTGCGGTAAACTTCAGCGCATTGCTGATGAGGTTCAGTAGTGCCTGGCGAAGCCTGATTGGGTCGCCACGAAGCGTTCGCGGAATCGAACTCGGCATGTGGCAGGTGAGCTCCAGCCCTTTGCGTTGGGCCGGGGTGGCAAAGAGTTCCACGGCATTGTCCACCGTATCCTGAAGATCAAAGTCCAGTCGTTCCAGCTGCAGTTTGCCCGCTTCAATTTTGGAGAAGTCGAGGATGTCATTGATGATGGCCAGGAGGGCTTCGCCGGATTGTTGAATGGTCCGTGTCAGGTGGCGTTGCCGAATATCGAGCCCGGTCGTGAGCAACAACTCGGTCATGCCGAGGACGCCGTTCATCGGCGTCCGGATCTCATGGCTCATATTGGCGAGAAATTGTGACTTCGTGCGGCTGGCGTCCTCCGCAGCTTCCTTTGCCAGCAGTAATTCCTGTGCGGTGCGTTTGAGCGGGGTAATGTCGGAGGCGACGCCGAGGTAGCCCGTGATCTTGCCGTCAGCGTCTCGCAGTGCTGTGATATTGAGCAGCACCGTTCTCCTGGTGCCGTCTTTGCGAAGGTACGTCCACTCTTGCTCATTGGGCAAATTGCGTCGGCATTTTTCCACGAAGACGTCGAATCCCGTGGCGATGGTCGTGCCGAATTGTTCGGAGAGTTGTCTGGCCCGCTCCACAATTTCCTCGGGAACATGAAAGATGCCCGGGTGTTGGCGGCCGATCAGTTCGTCGGCCGTGTAGCCAAGGAGCGCTTCTGCCGCCGGGTTGAACAGTTGTATGATGCCGTCAGGCCGGCAGGAAATAATCGCTGAGCCGGCATTGTCCAGAATGGCTCGCTGAAACGTTGCATAGGCGCGTAGTTCGGTTTCGGCCCGGCGTTGCTCGGTAATGTCGCGAACCGTGGCCTGCAATCCCTCGACGCCTTGGAGTGTGATGCGGGTCAACTGGACGGTCGCCAAAAAGTTCGGTCCGCCGACTCGTTTGTGCATCCATTCGAACAGGTAGAAGCCTTCCCGCATGGCGGCCTCGATGGCCTTGGGTGCCTTGACCATGGACAGCTCACCGTCCGGCTGATATTCGGGAGACACATCGCCAGGGCCGAGGGATGTGAAGTGCGCTTCGTCCCTTGCCCAAAACAGCTCGACGGTGGCCGGGTTGCAGGTAATAAAATTCCAGCGGGGTGGATACAAAATCATGATCGCGTCGCGCGACGATTCGAAGAGGCGTCGGTATTTCTCTTCGCTCTCCCGTAGGCTCGACTCGTACTGCTGTCGCGCCATGGCCTGTTCCGTGTCGTCCAGGCCATGGGGCGGCCTGTGTTGTCCGTCCTGCCTGAATGGCCACAGTTGTTGACAAATTCGGCGGATGGTCACGATCCGGGCTCCGTCATGCTGCGGACTGTCCTGTTCGGTCGAGCTCGTCTTGCATCAGGGCGCAGATTGCGTGGTGTTCGGGACGCAGGCCCTGGGAAAGCCCGGGGAGTTCCGCGGTTTTGCCTGCACGTCCGGCCGCTTCCACTTGCCCGTAGACGGCGGCGAGACGGTGTGCTCTGCCTGACGGTATGGGGTCACGTGATAATGCGGACGTACCCCGGGCCTGGTAGTCATGTACTCCGACAGTCTGATGTCGGTGGTTTTGGTGTAGGACTTGAGGCGTGCAACCTGTCCGTTACGTCCTCCAGGAGACGTCGATGGGACGGGGGATCGGTAATGATGGATGATGTGGGGCGTCCGAGCCGGTCTTGGGTGACTCGCTCGCCTTTCGGGCCCAGGGATAGAGTGATCTACTCGGGGTATCTGGCTTCGATCACGCTTCGAAGTCCACCACGAGCGGCGAATTCTCCTGTGACTTTAGCCCAGACCGGCCGGCAGGATGCTACGACGTCGCGCAGAATTCGGTTCACGGCATTTTCGTAAAAAATGCCAATATTTCGATAGGCGTGGATATACATTTTGAGCGCTTTGAGCTCAAGGCAGGCTTTGTCCGGTTTATAGTGAAGGGTGATGGTGCCAAAGTCCGGCAGATTGGTCTTGGGGCAGATGGCCGTGTACTCTGGGATGACAATCGTAATCTCGTATCCCTTGTATTGATTGGGAAACGTCTCGATGTCAGGCAGTACGGTGGAAATCCCACTCTTCGCGTGACGCTCGTTGTAGCCCAGCTTGGTGGTTGTACCCTTCCGCTTCGGTTTCTTGCCGCCCATTCCGTTCACACCGTCACCTCTTACCCAGCACAGTTAGACTTGTTTCATCCATTCCAGTTGGCCTAGGTCTTGAAGTTTATGGAACAGCGTCACCCAGGGGCAGGTCATGTCCGGGTAGACTTCGCAAAACCCCCCTCTGCGGACGCCCCCGCATGGTCCGTGACTCATGAATTTCGGACATTCGGCCTTGAGGGAGCCGTCAGGGATCGGTGGCCGCTTGTGGACACCTCCTACATGCTGGTCGCCATGTTCTTCGCCCGGGACAAGGACTCGTATCGGCATAATGTCGCAGTCATCCAATGACGTTAAGCGATAATCTTTACCCGCTTCTCCAGGGAACTGCAACTGAATTGAACCTTTATTTGTCACGGATGGTGATGGAGAAATCTTCGCGTTCAAGCCTATTTAGGGCCATGGACCTAGCGAGCTTGTTCGCAGTAGGCCTTCTTTCGTCTCGCGTGGGCCTTCTGTAAAGTTGCAATGCTTTTGCGCACTCCATTACGATTGTCATGGACTGGGATTGACGGGCTCCTTTGATTTTACCGTGCAGGTGCGATTGACAGATTTTTTCGTGCTTTGTTACACTCGGCACCGGTTCGAAGTCAGAAGCACTCGAACATTCCTATCCGTTTCAGGAACGCAGTTCAGTACTCAGGCCAAATAACGTCGATCTAATCTGCACCTGGCTTGTCCGGTTGTGAATATGGACCGGAACGGAGCCACCAGCGCATAAAAGGGAGGGAATCCTATGAGCCTTGATTACGTCAAGTTTTCAAACGGCTTTGAGAAGTTTATGCCGAAAGAATATCGGGACATGGTCGAGCATGGTCCCTTCGGAAAAAAAGTCTCTGTCTCGCAGATGGGGTCTTTTAAGGAAGTGCTCGAGGAACATCCAATGTGCGCCGGATGCGCCATGACCCTCTTCATTCGCCTTGCCATGATTGCATTCCCTAACCCCGAGGATACCATCACCGTCGGCACCGCCGGTTGCGGGCGTTTGGCGATTTCACAAGCTGCCATTCCATTTGTGTATGGGAACTATGGTGACCAAAATGGTGTGGCGAGCGGTCTGTCCAGAGGTCTGCGTCTACGTTTCGGTGACAAACCCAAGGACGTGGTCGTGATGGCCGGCGACGGTGGTACGGCCGACATTGGGTTTCAGCAGGTGCTTCACTCCTGGTTCCGCAAGGAGCGCTTCACGACGATCATGCTGGACAATGAAGTCTATGGAAACACCGGTGGACAGGAAAGCGGCATGACGAATCGCGGTGCCGTATTGAAGATGGCTCCGCTCGGTAAGAAGTTTGAGAAGATGGACATGCTGCAGATGGCCAAGGTTGCTGGGTGTGCCTACGTTGCGACCGTGGTTCCCAACAATCCTCGCCGAGTGGAGAGCGTGATCAAGAAAGCTGTGCTGATCGCTAGAGAGGTTGGGTCCACCTATATTCAGGCTTACACCTCCTGCAACATTGAGTATGCAATTCCGACCGACAAGGTCATGGAAGATGCGAAGAATGTTGAGAACGATCGATATCAGTTTACGGAGTACATCAGCGACGAGGCGAAGCAGTATTTGACGGAGCGGTACGGCTACAAAGAGTTTTTGCAGAAGCCGGCAGCCCAAACCCAAAGCCTTCCGAAGGCATAGGGCGGATTTCCTTAAGGAGGATCGAGCATGGCGAAACGATTCAACATCCGTATGGCCGGCGTGGGTGGCCAGGGCGTCGTCACCGGCTCACACATTCTGAGTACCGCGGTGATCAATGCGGGCGGAGAAAGTACGATTGTTCCGTTCTACGGATCAGAAAAGCGGATGGCTCCGGTCGAAAGTTACGTGCGGGTGTCGGATGAGCCGATTTATGAAATCGGTGAGATCACCTTTCCGCACATCATCATCATCTTCCATCCTCAGGTCATCACTCACGGAAAGTCGTATACCATGCCGTTCTACTTTGGCTTGAAGGAAGACGGTATTGCGCTGATCAACAACGATGGACCGATGAAATTGCACAAGGATCAGGCCCGTGAATTGGAAGAACGTCGCGCCAAGCTGTATTACTTCCCAGCTACCAAGATCTCCCTGGATGTCGCCGGGATGGATTTGGCCACCAACATGGCACTGATGGGGTGCATTGGTGCAATTACCGGTTTGACGAATATGATTGGCTTGGAGCAGGCCGTGAAAGATCGCTTCCTCGGGAAGGGATTCGTGGTGTCTGGTGGTACTGCCGCATTGGATAGCGTCGTCGAGAGAAAGTTCAAGAAGAAGCAGGAGTTGATCGAGAAGAACGTCGCGGTGATGCGGGCCGGGTGGAACTACGCGGTGGACCACGGTTGGGCTTCTCCGGAAGTAAAGCGCGCGGAAGAGCCGGTGGCTGCAGCCGCCGCGAACTAGGAATGCGGAAGGAGCGTCCATGTATCTCGTAGCCGATATCAATGTTGAGATTTGCGCCGCGAAGAGTTGCAAGCTGTGCACGCAGTACTGCCCAGAAGCCAATACCATCCTGTACAGCGACGAAATGGGGAAGGATAAAGGCTTTAAGTATGGTTCTGCCTATGTGGCGGTCGACCGCTGCAAGGGGTGTGCGCAGTGCGTCTGGGTCTGTGACAACATGGCTAAGAATAATGCCATTAAAATGATTATGATCGACCAGCTTCCGGTGGCCGCATTGACAGACAACATTACCTATGGGGAAAAAAGTACGACTGCAACATTGGTTAGCCCTGTAGTTGGGTAATCGTACGAAAGGGGAACGGGCGTGGGAACGACACAAGATACGAGAGAACGGATTATCGTGCCGGGACCGGCAGGGTTCCATCCGCCGTCAGCGGCTCAATTGGGGGTGTCGTTGCCTGATCCCGGGCAAGGCCTCTATTATGGACTTCTGGAGCCGAATGAAGACGTTGTCATCGAGGAGATGGCTCGAAAAATGCTGACGAGCCCGAATGCAACGATTTTCCCGGGGCCTCTCGTCCTGTGGGCATGGAACAACCATGCTGTTGAAAAGGCACAGGCGGTGTTGGAAATTGCTGCTCAGATTCCCGACGTGATGATTATCCCCATGCCGGACTATCGGCCCAAATATCCGAAGATTGACCCGGAAGAAGTCATCAACCCGAACCACCCCAATCTTACGATTTGGGGTAACAAAATTGAAGCGTGTATCTTTATTGGTGTGCACTGTCACTACGCCAATCTTACCCTTAAGATGATCCGTGCGGGGACCAATTGTTGCACGATGGCCATTTGCGCCGAGCAAGGGCACGAGGACGCCATGCTGACGATCCGGGATTCAGATACGTTGAAGTTGAAGAAAACGGCTCAAATCTTCAAAAAAGTCCGTGAAGAAATGGGCATTAAATTGCCCGACAATGGCGAAAACGTCCGCTTCACAGGCACTCAATCCAAGGTCCACAATGGCAAAACGCATACCAATCCTATGACTTTCATGCCTTCGGCTGGCGGCGTGGGTAGTGCTGCCGTTTTTGGTCACTCTGCTGATCAAATGAAACGCGAAGGCTAAGTTTTAGGCTACGGCGATACAGGCAAGAGGTGCAACCATGAGCGAAGCATTGGACCCAAAGCAAAAGACCGGTACCCAGGCTGATCCTGCCACGAGTGTGTCGGCCCCTAAGGCACAAGTGAAGCAGGATCCACATGCAGCGGCGAAGCAGCAGAAGGTCGTGACCCCCGAATATCTGTTCTTGGAAGCTCCCAGGACTAAGGAATTCATCACTGGGAGTGAAGCAGCTAAGGAGGCTATTCGTCGATCTAACGTAGACCTTGCGATTGCATACCCGATTACCCCACAAAGCGAGACCATGCAGTTGGTTGGTGTGCTGTATGGGGAAGGGTATGTGAAGGAATACTACCGTGGTGAGGAAGAAGTCGGGGTCATGGCGGCGATTGCGGGGGGCTCGCGAGCTGGCGTTCGCTGTTATACAGCGACCGCCGGTCCAGGAACCCTGAGAGGCCTGGAAGGGATTGCTTCCTGGCCAGGGCACCGACTCCCAGTAGTGGCCATGTTTACCTGTCGAGTGGTGAATGCCCCGTTGGCCATTCAACCGGACAATATTGAAGTCTCCTACCTGCTGAATTGCGGTATGATCGTGTTCCACGCTGAGAACCAGCAGGATATGTTTGATTTTACGCTGGCCGGGTTCACGATCAGTGAGAAGAACGACGTAACCTTGCCGGTCGGAGTGTGCTGCGATGGCTTCTTCGTAACCCATGCACGAGGATACGTACGGATGCAGGATCGAAGCCTGAAGCTTCCACCGCGTGAGCCTTGGCGGGGCGCCGTTCCTGTTCTTGATGCAGAGAATCCTCCGGCTCGCCTCTCTCGCGATGCCCCGGTTCAGAAATCGAATTTTATGGCCTACAATATCCACGCAGTGTGGCAGCAGGAGGTGTGGGCAGCTGTCGAGCGTTCGAGAAAGTACATCAACCAGTACTTAGGTGGCTTGCTGACTGCTGAAAACGTGGATGGAGCGGAAGCCATCATCGTCGCTTCAGGGAGCGCAGCGGCGCAATCTCGTGAAGCGGTCAGGCTGTGCGCCGAAAAGGGAATCAAGGTTGGTCTGATTAAGGTACGCTCGCTGCGTCCATTCCCGACCCAGGAACTTCGCCAGCTTTGTGGCAAGGCCAAATTGATCGTCGTGCCTGAGTTCAACTACGTTGGATGGTTAGCTAAGGAAGTGGCCACTGCCATCTACGGATTCTCCAATGCCAAGATTATTGGTGGACCGCGGGTTTATGGTGGGCAGTCCATGCCTGTGGAGTTGATTGTTGATGAAGTCGAGTCCGGTTTGACGGGTAAGAAGTCGACGAACGTAGCGATCTCACAGGTCATGGGTGCATCAACCGCAGACCATGAGGCTATGGGACACTTTATGCGCAGCATCTAAACGGGGGCAGTGTTTTATCAAGCGAAGAGGGCCCGTTCGGTACCACCGAACGGGCCTTCTGCATTTGGGGCGATGGGCAAACTCAACCTTGGAGGTCGTCCTCCACCAGGTCGGGGCTTTCCGGCATTCCGCAGGCGATGTATTTTGCATACGAGAGATAGATGAGGCTGCTATCACGCATGGCCCTCGCTCCGTGGGTCATTCTTTCTAGGCGCTCCAAGTCGACTGGCTTGGAGGTTTGAAGGGCGGCAACATGTTCATCGAGAAGCAAGGTATATCGCTCCATGGCCATTTCGACTTCGCGATAAGCTTGCAAAATATGATCTGTCATGTGAAGTACTCCTCTCCTGGGTCAGGATACTGCAGCTGAGATTTTAGGGTCAACCAGAGGGCTAGAGTGTAATGTACGAGTTATCTTCAAGGATATCAAAAGTCTTGGCGACGCTTACACAATTCGATGGGCCCGAGCTGCGGCCAGAGGCATTGAGAGACATTTCGCGCGGCGTGATCCGGCTATCGGAAATGTTCACCCGTGGCCGTTCGGGGATCGGGACAGGCTATTTAGAGGATGCCCAATTGCGGCAGGCTTATTTAGCTTACTATGTGCCGGTGAACCTCGCCAAAGTACAGATCCTGTTAGCTGAGCTGCAGCCGCTCCTAGCAGAACACAAAGGGAAGGAGTTTCGAGTCCTAGATGTTGGCGGAGGACCTGGTACCGGAGCCCTTGCCCTCGTTGACTGGGCCTGTTCAACTTCCGCCCCGCCCCCTGGCACGCTCCGCATGACGGTGATGGACCGATCGGGGGCGGCGCTGAGAGGATGCACCGAGCTTTGGCAAAGTTACATCGCGGATGTGCCGGAGTGTCGGAACCTCCCGTTGCAGACTGTAGAGTGCAACTTGGAAGGCACGTTTCCCATTCCTCTCCAGGCAGGCACGCAAGCGCCTGGCTATCACCTTATTGTGGTTCAGAATGTACTTTCTGAACTCTATAGTGAGAGCCTAGATGCCGCGGAGAAAAGAGTTGCCTTGGTGGCAAAACTCCTGAGCGCTTTGGAAGAGGACGGCAGCTTGATGCTGATTGAACCAGCTCTTAGGGCGACTTCACGGGGGCTTCATGAGTTGCGGAACCAGCTACTCGGTCATTATGAATGTTCCGTATATAGCCCGTGCCTACATGACGAAAACTGCCCGGCATTGGTACGCCAGGATGACTGGTGCCACGAAGAGCGAAACTGGGAACGACCGGCTTGGGTCGCGCAGCTTGATGAGGCAGTGGGATTTATCAAAGATACTGTTAAGTTTTCCTACGTGGTCTTCCGCAAAGATGGGAAAACCCTGGTCCCGAGGAACGCGCCCTCCCATCGGGTTGTGAGTGAATTGCGGGTCATGAAGGGAGAAAAGAGGGTCTGGCTGTGTGATTCGGTGGGAAGATCAGAAGTTGGGCGTCAGGACAAGGATCGTTCGCAGTCAAATGCTGCGTTTGAGCAGTTCCACCGAGGCGCGATTGTCAAAATCGGCGACATTGTTCGGAAAGAACGAAAAGGAAAAATTTCCACTCTCGGGCGAATTCTCCCGACTGGCACGGCGGAAATTATTCGTCCAGCCCAGAACTAATCCGACTCTGGCTCAGAAGAGCCATGCTGATGCGACACTCGGTCCTCATCAAAAAGCTCGGCCATCTCTGCCGCGATCATATCCCGATCGTTTGGAACTGAAATGAGGGGGATTTCTTTGCGAGGTTTTGGTGTCGTTTCAGGCATGGAGGCTTGTTCTTGTGGCTGTTTCGGATGTGGCGTGTCATTCATATCAATCAACACTATACACTAAAATGAGGATAGAAAGGCTACTCAAACGCCTCCAGGGATGATCGCTCGGCAAACTGAGCCTGGCAGGCGGTGCAGGTCACGAAGTAAACTGCCTCACGGACCGACATGGTAATGCGGAAGTCAAGCGACACGCCACGGTGTTGGCAGTTTGAGCAAGAGATCTCTCTCAATCGATAGGGGACGTCTGGCTGAGTTCGCAGATAAAACTCCATATCCGTATATACAGGGAAATTGTACCGACACTTCAAGCACACCCCCCTGCACTCTCCATCTGGCTGTAAGGTTCGCCGATCAATACCGAAGGTGCTGGCTTTACAAATGGCGCAGCGTACGCTCGACAACCGTTGTTCCACGTCTTCAAGTGCAATGCGAGGCATTACTTCTCCCTCCGATGAACGGGTTGAGTATACGCAGCCTGGGGAAACATCTTCAACCATGCGTCCGGTAATCGTTGGAATTCCTTGACCCACAGCCGGTGCCTTCTATACTAACAACACCATGCACATGATTAACAAGCGACTGCTCGTTGGTAATGCCGATGATGCCAGAAATCCGCCTCCGCAGGTGGGGGCTGTCTTGATGGTAGCTGAGGAGCAACATGTAACAGTGCCCGATCGCGTCCTGTATGCCAAAATTCCTCTCAAGGAATTCGGGGAGCCTGGGGCTGCGGCGCTCACTCAGGCTGTAGACTGGATCGAGGTCAATCTGCCGAAGCAGCGCTTGATGGTCTGTTGTCGGGTTGGGATGGGACGTTCAGTTTCCGTGGTGATTGCCTACTTGTGTTGCGTCGAGGGGATGACGTATCCCGATGCGGTCAAGCTTGTGTTGACCAGGCGGCCTGGTGGAATGCCGTTACCTCGACTCGAAGAAGTTATTGACGTAGTGAAGTGCCGTCGTCGTGAGCGACTTGGCCCGCCAGCGCCTACCATCGTATAATTCTCCACAGTCGTCGGTCTTGCTGGTCTCTATCTTTTTCAATTGAAATTCGTTCTATTGCGGCTCTTGCTACACAAAGTCGTTGTCGGCTCTGCGCCAGAGTTGCATTTTGTGTCGGCCACGTGGCGTAATTCTCGCCGATTAGCGTTCTGAGACCTGGTTTTTCAGGAAAATATTACTATGCCCGAATTGCCGGAAGCGGAAGTCGCTGCTCGTCAACTGCGCGCTCGCGTGATGGGATCGACGGTGCGAAATTGTTGGATTGGGCGGCCAGATATTGTGAGGGAGGGGCTCGCGTCGTTGGAGTGGTACCGTGGGACGAAGATCGCAGGGGTGGAACGCCGTGGGAAAAGTGTGATCCTAGCATTTGCCGGTGCGACGCAAACCAGATTCCTTGCCGCAGAATTAGGCATGACCGGACTACTCTTGTTCCAGGGGGCTCATACCAAACATCCTCAGCATACACATTGTATTTTGCAACTTGAGGGGGCGGATGAGCCGGAAATTCGCTACTGGAACCCTCGTCGATTCGGGCGCCTATCGTTTCTGGATCAAACGGGGTTAGATCGGTACACATCGCGTCGCTTTGGTTATGATCCCCTTACGATCACTCGAGGGCAATTTGTTCAGATGCTTGGATCCACGCGACGCAGGCTCAAGCCACTGTTGATGCACCAACAATTGATCGCGGGCATTGGAAATATCTATGCGAATGAGATTCTATTCCGTGCTGGCCTTCACCCCGATCAGCCGGCTGACCGAGTGGGAGGCACGGCGGCAACACGCCTGTATGAAATGATGGGAGAGGTGCTACGCGAAGCCATTCTGATGGGTGGCTCAAGTGTGCGCGATTACTTTGCGCCGGATGGGACGGAGGGGCGTTATAAACAGAAACATTTGGTCTATGGGAAGGCTGGTGAGCGTTGTCCGAATGGGTGCGAGGCCAGCATTAAGCGCTCAATTGGTGAGCGAAGTTCCTTCTATTGCCCCGTTTGCCAACGGCTGAAGTCTCGACGCCGCGCATAGGAGCAGAGGGGCAGGTCCGCTAAACACCACTCAGGGACAATATAAAATTATCAATATTTTATGGTGATGAATCTTCAGTGCTGATTGTGGTAGGACTTCTGAGCTCAAAGTGTAGGCCCTTTGGCGGATTGAGCTCATCGGCGGAATTCGGTACTCTGTCCGTCCTTTTCTTTGCCCGTTCACATACAAGGAGTCGTCAACCATGGCGAAAGTGCTCGAAGGCCCAGGCATGGGGCTGATGAAGAAGTGGGGGATCCACGTCCCGAACTATGTGGTGGTGACCTCTGCTGATGAATTGACCAAACTTGGACAGGCTAATGACTGGATGAAGGCATCCAAGTTGGTTGCTAAGGCGCATGAAGCATTGGGCTCGCGTTTCAAGCTCGGCCTGGTGAAGGTCGGCTTAGATTTGCAGGGTGCCATAGCTGCGACGAAGGAAATGATTGGTCGGCAAGTCGGAAGCATTACGGTGTCGCAAGTCATCGTGTCAGAGATGGTTCCACACAAGGAAGAATATTACTGCGCGGTGAAGTCGACCCGAGAAGGCAGCGAGATTCTCGTCGCCAACTGCGGTGGCATCGAGGTCGAATCAAACTGGGAGCGCGTCAAGCGGTTATGCCTAGAGGTTGGCCAGCAGCCGACTTCAGAGGGGTTGGAGAAGTTAGCTAAGGAGGCCGGATTCACCGGGGCCTTGGCCAAGAAGATGGCGGAATTCGCCGGCAAGATGTTCACCTGCTTCGACAGCGAGGATGCCCAGTATCTTGAAGTGAATCCGGTCGTTACTCGTGAAAGTGATGGGGAGTTAGTCGCGCTGGATGCCGTGACGCTGCTTGATGGTGACGCCAAGTTCCGCCATCCGGACTGGAACTTCGCCTTCGCGGCGGAATTCGGACGCGCCTATTCCAAGGATGAAGTTGAAGTCATGGCGGTGGACAGTAAAATCAAGGGCTCAGTCAAATTTATCGAAATCCCCGGGGGCGACACGGCAATGCTGCCTGCCGGCGGCGGTGCCAGCGTGTACTACTCCGATGCGGTGGTAGCCCGAGGCGGCAAATTGGCCAATTACGCGGAATATTCTGGGGATCCTCCTGACTGGGCAGTCGAGGTATTGACCGAGAAGGTTTGCTCGTTGCCCGGAATCAAGAACATCATTGTCGGTGGCGCGATTGCGAATTTCACCGACGTGAAGAAGACCTTCGGTGGCATCATCAACGGCTTCCGCAAGGCGAAAGCGGATGGCAAGTTGAAGGGCGTGAAGATTTGGGTCCGCCGTGGCGGACCGCGCGAAAAGGAAGGTCTCGACGCGATGCGGGCTCTGAAGGAAGAAGGCTTCGATATCAATGTCTTCGACCGGAATACGCCGCTGACCGACATTGTCGACAAGGCGCTCCAAACGAAATGATGCGTACCGAGTGATGTGTCACGTGTGACAGGACTGCAGGGGCGCTGGCTCCTTCTCGTCACCCGTCACCCTTCACGGATTTTTAAGAGGGAGACCCCGATGAGTATTCTGGCAAACAAGGACACCCGCGTAGTGATTCAGGGTGGTCAAGCAGGTGTCAACGCGGCGCGACGGATGGCGGAGTTTTGCTACCTGATCAAGCGTCCTCTGAACGTGGAAGCCTTCGTCTACCCCCCCGATGCTGGGAAAACGAATGAAATCCCCTATGGCAGCGGATTGATCGCAATTCCTGTCTACAAGAGCATCGCGGAGGCGACCAAGCATCACCCTAGCATCAATACCAGTCTTGTCTACATCGGCGCCGACCGTGCTATGAAAGGCGGGATGGAAGCCTTGGATGATTCCCACATCAAGGTGGTCTCAATGATCACCGAGGGTGTGCCAGAAAAAGATGCCAAGTTGCTGGGTGCCCATGCTCGAAAGCTCGGCAAAGTCTTTAATGGTCCTTCCTCCATCGGCATCATTTCAGCCGGTGCCTGCCGTTTGGGAGTTATCGGCGGTGCATTCGACAACCTTGTCCTTTCCAAGCTGTATCGAGAAGGTTCGTTCGGCGTCATTACGAAGTCGGGCGGCCTTTCTAATGAGATCATCTGGATCTGCTCCCAGTTCGCAGACGGTATCACGACGGCGATCGGCATCGGTGGCGACGCCTATCCTGGGACCGATTACGTCAGCTATCTGGAGATGTTCGAAAACGATCCGCAGACGAAGGCGGTCGTGATCGTCGGGGAAATGGGTGGCGATCTTGAGGAGCGTGCCGCCGAGTGGTATGGCGCGAAGAAGCGGCGGATCAAGCTAATTGGCGTTGTGTCCGGCTTCTGTCAGGAGAGCTTGCCGAAGGGGATGAAATTCGGTCATGCCGGGGCAAAGGAAGGCATGAAGGGCGAAGGATCGGCCCGCTCCAAATCGGATGCGCTCAAGAAGGCAGGCGCGATTGTTCCGCCGACCTTCGGGGCGTTAGGCCCGGTCATCAAGGAAACGTACGAAGAGTTGCTCAAGTCCGGTCAGGTGAAACCAGTGGTGGAGCCGGCAACCCTGCCGAGGCTGCCAAAGTCCATAGAAGAAGCAATGAAAGCCGATGAAGTCATGGTGGCCCCGTTGATCCGCACCACGATCAGCGACGACCGGGGCGATGAGCCCTGTTACGACGGATACCCGGCCTCCGAGCTCATCAACAAAGGCTACGAAATCCCGCACGTGATCGGTCTGCTCTGGGATAAGCGGCTTATCTCCAAGCAGGAAGCTGAAATTATCAAGCGCATTATGATGCTTTCTGCTGATCACGGTCCCTGCGTGAGTGGCGCCTACGCGACCATCCTTGCAGCCTGTGCCGGTATTGGTTTGTCCCAGGCGGTAGCTGCTGGTCTGATCATGATCGGGCCTCGGTTCGGCGGGGCCGTTACGGATGCTGGACGATTCTTCAAGTACGCCGTCGACAATAAGATGGCGGTGGACGAATTCCTGGCCTATATGAAGAAAAATCACGGTCCGGTTCCGGGCATCGGCCATCGCGTGAAGAGCCTGCGTAACCCAGACAAGCGTGTGAAGGAACTGGTTGGGTACGTAAAGAGCCTGAACATTAAGACCCCCTGCCTTGACTTCGCGTTGGAAGTCGAGAAAGTTACAGCAGTCAAGAAGGACAATCTGATTCTGAATGTCGACGGGACCATGGCGGCCGTGTTGGTCGATATCGGGTTCCCGGTCGACAGTTTAAACGGCTTCTTTATTCTTTCCCGGACGATTGGTCTGATCGGCCATTGGGTGGACCAGAAGCGCCAGGAGAGCCGCTTGATACGGTTGTTCGATTATCTGGTGAATTATGCGGCGCCCAAACGACGCGAAGTGCCGCCGCTTAAATAAGTATTAAACGAGGCCGGTCTTTTGTGAGACGGTGCTGGCTGGAGCTGGCTGCCTCGCGGAGGATGGGTCGCGCATTCCATAGATCGTACTAACAGACGGAGAACCCACTATGTCCATGGATCTCGCCCACGCACTGTATGCCAAGATGCCGGATGTCTTCGCCAAGGCCAGAAAAAGGTTCGGCCGTGGCTTGACACTTGCCGAAAAGATTCTTGTGTCCCACGCGGATAACTTTGATAGTCAGAACTGGGAACGGGGCAAGGCCATGTTGTCGCTCCGTCCGGATCGTGTAGCTATGCAGGATGCTACGGCTCAGATGGCCGTGCTGCAATTCATGCAGGCCAACAAAAAGAAGGCGGCAGTGCCAAGCACAATCCACTGTGATCACTTGATTCGTGCCGAGATGGGATCCCAAAAGGATCTCCTCCGCGCGCTCGACGAGAACAAGGAAGTCTATAACTTCCTGGCCTCTGCGGCGAAAAAGTATGGCATCGGTTTCTGGAAGCCAGGAGCGGGGATCATTCACCAAGTTGTGCTGGAAAATTATGCATTCCCCGGCTGTTTGATCATCGGGACCGACTCGCACACTCCGAACGGCGGTGGGTTGGGCGGATTGGCGATTGGTGTTGGCGGGGCAGATGCCGGCGAAGTCATGGCTGGACTTCCCTGGGAAGTGCTCCACCCTAAATTGATCGGCGTGCGACTGACCGGAAAGTTGAACGGCTGGGCCTCGCCGAAGGACGTGATCCTCTATTTGTGCGGTCTGCTTACCGTGAAGGGCGGAACCAACAAGATCGTTGAATATTTTGGCCCAGGTGCAGAGACGATCAGCGCTACCGGTAAGGGTACGATTTGCAATATGGGCGCGGAATTGGGTGCCACGACCTCCGTTTTCCCGTTCGATGAGAAGATGGTGGCGTACATGAAGATTACTGACCGCGCTGATCTGGCCGGTTATGCGCAGTCGCACAGAGACCTGTTGGTGGCGGATCCCGAAGTCGCTCAGTCGCCAGAAAAATATTACGATCAGATTGTCGAAATCGACCTGTCGAAACTAGAACCACATGTCGTAGGTCCACACACCCCTGACCTGGCGCGGCCCATTTCAAAATTGAAGGCCGAAGCCCAGGAAAAGGGATATCCGGTCGAGCTGAAGGCGGCATTGATCGGCAGCTGCACGAATTCCTCGTATGAGGACATCAGTCGTTCCGCTCACGTGGCTCAGCAGGCGTTGAAGGCCGGTTTGAAGGCCAAAGCTTCGTTCCTGATCTCTCCGGGGTCCGAACGCATTTATCACACGATGAAGCGGGATGGGTTCTTGGACACCTTCGAACAGCTGGGCGGCACTGTGCTGTCGAATTCTTGTGGCCCCTGCATTGGACAGTGGAAACGGGCAGATGGAATCAAAGGCCGTGCGGACTCCATCGTCAGCTCCTTCAACCGCAATTTCCCGGGTCGCAACGACGGCATCAGCGAAACGCTGTCATTCCTCGCCAGCCCGGAAGTTGTGACCGCCTATGCTATCACGGGCGATCTGGGTTTTGACCCAGTCAACCAGGCGGTCAAAGGAGTAGACGGGAAAGACTTCAAATTTCAGCCGCCAGTGGGGGAGGAATTGCCGGCCAAGGGATTTGCAAAAGGCGAAGAAGGTTTCGTCGCGCCGGCAGAAGACGGGTCGAACCTGACCGTGGATATTCCGCCGACCAGCGAACGACTGCAGTTGTTGCAGCCGTTCCCGAAATGGGATGGCAAGGACTTCGAAAAGCTGCCGTTGTTGATCAAGACTAAGGGCAAGACCACCACCGACCATATTTCTCCGGCCGGGCCGTGGCTCAAGTTTCGCGGTCACTTGGACAAGATTAGCGACAATATGTTCCTTGGTGCGAACAACAGCTTCTCATCGGAACCCGGGAAGGGGACCAACGTGCTCACCGGTGAGTCCAATCTCACGATCGCTCAGATCGCGCGGGACTACAAGGCAAAGGGAATCGGTTCCATTGTCGTGGGCGATGAGAACTACGGCGAGGGTAGCAGTCGCGAACATGCCGCCATGTCTCCGCGTTTCTTGAATGTCCGGGCGGTGGTCACCAAGAGCTTTGCCCGTATCCATGAGACGAATCTGAAGAAGCAGGGGATCCTTCCTCTGACGTTTGCCGATCCGAAGGATTACGAGAAGATTGAACAAAACGATCGTATCAGCATCGTGGATTTGGCCAATCTTGCACCGGGTAAGCCCGTGACAGTCGTCCTGCATAAGACTGGTGGTGATGTCAAAATTCAGACGAATCACAGCATGACCGCGCAGCAAATCACCTGGTTCAAGGCCGGATCAGCGTTAAATGCTTTGAACTAAACCAATACAGCAAGGGAGACTCACAATGGCAAAAGCAGACAAAATTATCTATACGAAGACCGACGAAGCGCCAATGCTGGCAACCTATTCGTTCCTGCCGATTATCAATGCCTTCACAAAGGCAGCTGGCGTGAGCGTGGAGTTGCGTGATATCTCGCTCGCGGGCCGGGTGATCGCGGTGTTCCCGGAATACCTCACCGCCGAGCAGAAGCAGCATGACGCGCTCGCTGAATTAGGCGAGATGGCGAAGACGCCTGAAGCCAATATCATCAAACTGCCGAACATCAGCGCCTCCATCCCACAGCTCGTGGCGACTATCAAGGAGTTGCAGAGTCAGGGCTACAAGCTTCCGGACTATCCGGAGAATCCGAAGGACGAGAAGGAAAAAGACATCAAGACTCGCTATGACAAAGTTAAGGGTAGCGCGGTCAATCCGGTGTTGCGGGAAGGTAACTCTGATCGGCGTGCGCCGCTGTCCGTCAAGGCGTATGCTCGGAAGCACCCCCATAAGATGTCGCCCTGGAGCACGGATTCCAAGACCCATGTCTCGCACATGAAGGGCGGAGACTTCCGTTCGAACGAGAAATCAATGACGATCCCTGCGGCGACGACTGCGAAGATCGAGTTTGTCGGTGCGGACGGCAAGACCACTGTGCTGAAGGAGAAAATTACGCTGCAGGCCGGCGAAGTGCTCGATGCGACGTTCATGAGCGTCAAGGCGCTGCGAAAGTTTTTAGAAGAGCAAATCGAAGATGCGAAGAGTAAGGGGATCTTGTGGTCGCTCCACATGAAGGCAACCATGATGAAGGTCTCCGATCCGAAGATATTCGGCCATGGCGTAACTGTTTACTACAAAGACGTGTTCGAGAAGCACGCTGAGACCTTTAAAAAGCTGGGGGTCGATCCGGACAACGGTCTTGGCGACGTCTATGCAAAGATCAAGTCGCTTCCGGACGATCAGCGCAAGGCGATCGAAGCTGACATCCAGGCGGTCTATCAGAAGCGCCCCCCGATGGCGATGGTGAACAGCGATAAGGGCATCACCAATCTTCATGTCCCCAGCGACATCATCATCGATGCTTCAATGCCACCGGTCATTCGTGATGGGGGTAAAATGTGGGGCCCTGACGGCAAGCTTGCCGATGTCAAATGCGTGATCCCCGACGCCAGTTACGCGCCGGTCTATCACGAGGTTGTCGAGTTCTGTAAGCAGAAAGGCCAGTTCGATCCCCGCACGATGGGCACGATCCCGAATGTTGGATTGATGGCGCAAGCGGCAGAGGAGTACGGCTCTCACGACAAGACCTTTAAGGCCCCGGGCAACGGCACCATTCGGATCGTCGATGCGAACGGCACAGTCCTCCATCAACATCAGGTGGAGACTGGTGACATTTGGCGTGCCTGTCAGGTGAAGGATGCACCCATACAGGACTGGGTCAAGCTGGCCGTTTCGCGCGCCCGCGCGACCGGTGCTCCGGCTGTGTTCTGGTTGGACAAGACCCGCGCACATGACGCGGAATTGATCAAGAAGGTGAATGCCTACCTGCCGAAGCACGATACGAACGGACTGGAAATCAAGATCATGTCGCCCGCCGAGGCCTGCCGTTTCTCGATCGAGCGGATGAAGGAAGGCAAGGACACGATCTCGGTTACAGGTAATGTGCTTCGTGACTACCTCACGGATTTGTTCCCGATTCTGGAAATCGGCACCAGTGCCAAGATGCTCTCGATCGTTCCATTGCTCAACGGCGGCGGTTTGTTCGAGACCGGTGCGGGAGGCTCGGCGCCGAAGCACGTGCAGCAGTTCCAGGAGGAAGGCTACCTCCGATGGGATTCGCTCGGAGAGTTCCTTGCGTTGGCTGCTTCGCTTGAGCACTTGGCGAAGGTAGGCAACAACGCGGTCGCGAAAATTCTAGCGGATACGCTGGATCAAGCGAATGCCAAGTTCCTGGAAAGCAACAAGTCGCCAGCCCGTAAGGTGGGAGAAATCGACAACCGCGGTAGCCACTTCTATCTCGCACTCTACTGGGCGCAAGCATTGGCCGCGCAGACTGCAGACAAGAAGATTGCCGAGAAGTTCACAAAGATCGCCAAGGATCTGAGCGACAATGAAAAGAAGATCGACGGCGAACTGCTGGCGGCTCAGGGCAAGCCTCAGGATGTTGGCGGGTACTTTCACCCGGACGATGCGAAGGCTGCAAAGGCCATGCGGCCCAGTGCGACGCTGAATGCAATTATCGACGCGATCGCATAAGCGGTTATGATTTGATCCGGTGTCAGGTGTAAGGGGAGCCGAGCGGCTCTCCTTACGCCGTACCTTTTCACGATTCACGAGAAAGCCATGGCACAAGAAGACACGAACGTGATCGATCAGCCCGAAGTATTGCGCCACAAGATGGTGACGATTGAAATCTCCGGGAAGAAGTATGAAGTGCCGGAGGGGATCACCGTAATCAAGGCCTTGTGGCACACCGGACAGGAAGTGGTACGCGGAGCCGGTTGCCTGGGCGGATTTTGTGGGGCTTGCGCGACGTATTATCGGACGAAGGACGATCCTAAGGTTCGGACCTGTTTGGCCTGCCAGATGGCCGTCGAAGATGGAATGTCCTTTACCATCATGCCTCCGTTTCCAGCGCGCAAAGCGCTCTACGATATCCAGTCTCTCAAAGACCCCAAACAAGATCTTTTCAATTTGTATCCTGAGGCGCCGCTCTGTAGGAATTGCAATGCCTGTACAGAAGCGTGCCCACAGAAGATCGATGTGCGGGAAGGGGTGTGGAAGGCCGTCTTCGGAGATTTTAAGAGCGTTTCCGAGATGTTCATGGACTGCGTGATGTGCGGCATGTGCACGCCGGTGTGCATCGCAGATATCGCCCCTAATCTCGTGGCGTTGTATGTGAGCCGTGCACAGGGCGCTCATTTTACGGAAAAACCTCAGGGCCTCGATATCCGTATTAAGGAGATTCAGGAAGGCCGCTATCACGACGAGTGGAAGAAAGTGCTCGGCATGAATGAGCAGGAGTTAGCCGACCACTGCGCGACAGTGAAATAACGCATTGTGTCTTCAGCCGGTCTCGGACGACTCTGTTCAGGGATTGAGCGTTGCACTGAAAGCGAAATCATGGATATTCACGCACTCCAGCAGATTGTTCATCAAACGCGAGATGCCCGCCGCAAGCAGACAATCCCGAAATTTTCCCCTGCAGACCGAGACCAACTGATTCACAAGTATCACCCGGACTATCGGGCCAGCGCATACCGACCGATTCGATTTGGTCCTAATGCCAATGATAAAACGGTTGTGGAGCTGGCTGCCTTGTTGGAAGGCGACAGTTCAATCCCTGAGAATCTTGATTTGACTCCCCAGTATACGACGGACGTCCTGGTCGTCGGCGGTGGTGGTGCCGGGTGCGCGGCGGCACTTCATGCCCATGCGAACGGAGCGAGAGTGATGCTTGCCACCAAGCTTCGCCTGGGCGACTCCAATAGCGTCATGGCGCAAGGCGGGATGCAAATTTCTGTTGCACCCGAAGACTCACCGGTCACCCATTTTCTTGACACCCTGAAGGGTGGGCACATGCAAAACGACCATGAGCTGCTCAAGGTCATGGTTGAGGAGGGGCCATCCATTGCCAAGTGGCTCATTGAACTCGGCGTGCTCTTCGATCGCCAGGCCGACGGTAATTTGCATGTGAAAAAGGGAGGTGGAAGTTCCAAGCCTCGTCTTCTTACCTGCTCCGACTACACTGGCCTTGAAATTATGCGCGTCTTGAAGGATGAGGTTCTGAATCAAAAGATTCAGCTGCTGGAATTTTGTGCTGCGGTAGAGTTGCTCAGCGACGATAACGGTCAATGCAGCGGTGCGATATTTAAAGATCTCGACAATCAGCGGCATGTGATCGTTGCAGCAAAGTCTGTGATCCTCGCGACGGGCGGGATCGGGCGGTTACATATTCAAGGGTTCCCGACGAGCAATCACTATGGAGCAACCGGTGATGGCTTGTGCTTGTCGTACCGGATGGGCGCCCAGCTCGACCATATCGATACGTTTCAATATCACCCTTCCGGTGCAGTGTATCCTGAGCAACTGATTGGGGCTCTGGTGACCGAAGGCATTCGGTCGGAGGGTGGCCACTTGGTGAATGCCAAGGGGGAACGATTTGTTAATGAGCTTGATACGCGCGACGTCGTTTCCTCTTCAATTATCCGAGAGTGTGAGGAAGGTCGAGGCATCAGGACGATGTCCGGCCGGGTAGGGGTCTGGTTGGATACCCCGCTGCTTGATGCCGAACATGGTCCTGGAACCGTGGAAAAACACTTCCCGGCGATGATGATGCAATTTGAACGATTCGGCATCGACATCAGCAAGGATCCTGTGCTGATTTACCCGACGTTGCATTATCAGAATGGCGGAGTGAAGATCGACGCGAACTCGGAAACCAATGTGAAGAATTTGTTCGTTGCGGGGGAAGCTTCCGGAGGCCTTCATGGGCGAAATCGATTGATGGGTAATTCCCTCCTCGATCTCATGGTGTTCGGCAAGCGATCTGGCTTGACCGCCGCTGCTCGAGCCGTCTCCATGCAGCAAGGGAAATTGACGCTCAATCATCTGCAGAGGTTTAGGGCTGAAGCCAAGAAACACGGCAGTTCCAGCGGTGTGATTTCTCCGATGATTCTTCCTGCCTATACGCGTAAAGAACCAGAACGTACCGTGACGACTTGATGGCTGAAGGTTTTCTCGGCAAAGCCGTGTCCTCGCGTGCACGGGTTACGTCATTTGTCATGAGCCAATTAGCTCTTATGAGGAATCAATGAACGTTCATGAATTTCAAGCCAAGTCGTTGTTCGCACAATTCGGCGTGCCGGTCCCGCGTGGGAAAGAGATCACGTCTCCTGACGCGGCAACAGCCTGGGCCAATGAGTTGAACACGCCGGTGTTTGTCGTCAAGGCGCAGATTCATGCCGGCGGGCGTGGCAAGGCCGGCGGTGTCAAAATTACCAAAGATAAGGCCGCGGTCGCGGGGCTGGCCAAGGAACTGATAGGGAAAACGCTGGTCACACATCAGACCGGTCCGAAGGGCCGCGTGGTGCACCGTCTCTTGATGGAAGAAGGCGCCAATATCGCCAAGGAGCTGTACCTCAGCATCTTGGTTGATCGAGACACCGGGTGGGCTACGTTTATTGCGAGCACCGAAGGCGGCATGGAAATCGAAGAGGTTGCCCAGAAGACTCCGGAAAAGATCATCAAGGAGGCCATTGATCCTGCTGTCGGATTCCAGAGCCATAATGGTCGGAATGTCGCGTTCGCGCTCGGATTGCAAAGCATTGAACCGGCTGTCATCAATCCATTCGTACAGCTGCTCGGGAACCTGTATCGGCTTTTTATGGAAAAGAACGCTGCCCTAGTGGAGATTAATCCACTGATCATCACGAAAGAAAAGACCTTAGTGGCACTGGATGGAAAGGTCTCCTTCGATGACAACGCCATCTTTAAGCATGAAGATGTGCAGAAGATGCGTGATCTGAATGAAGAAGATCCCTTGGAGATCGAAGCCACGGCGAGTAATCTCAATTACGTCAAGCTCGATGGCAACATTGGTTGTATGGTGAATGGTGCCGGGTTAGCCATGGCCACGATGGACGTGATCAAGCTCGCCGGCAGCGAACCTGCCAACTTTCTGGACGTCGGCGGCGGAGCCACAAAGGATACGGTCGCAGCCGGTTTTAGAATTCTTCTGAAAGACCCTAACGTCAAAGGTATTTTCATCAACATTTTCGGTGGAATCGTCCGTTGTGAACGCATTGCCCACGGTGTGATCGAGGCAGCCAAAGAAGTGAAAATCAATGTGCCCCTCGTGGTGCGCCTGCAGGGCACGAATGCGCCAGAAGGACGGAAGCTGCTAGCGGAATCCGGCTTAAAAGTCGACGTTGCCGATGACCTCTGGGAGGCAGCCCAGAAGATTGTGAAGTTGACGGGAAGGGCCGCGTAAGTCCGGCGAATCCGGGTTGGATTCTTGCTCCCCACGCCTCGCGCGAATCGGCGGAAGCTCAGGTTAGACGCAACTAGGACAGCGTTCACCATGACGCAGGTCAGTGATTGTACGCCTGCCCGGTGCTCCGGGGGAGGCGGGAAAGAGAAGAGGATATCGTGAGCATCTTGGTCAATAAGAACACACGAGTGGTCGTGCAGGGGATCACGGGAAAGGAAGGCTCCTTCCACGCGACCCAGTGCAAGGCCTATGGAACCCAGGTGGTCGCCGGCGTGACACCCGGCAAAGCCGGTCAGGAAGTCGAGGGCATTCCTGTCTTCAATACCGTGCGTGATGCCGTGAAAAAGGCCGACTGTGACACCTCCCTTATTTTTGTGCCGCCCCCATTCTGCGCGGATGCAATCCTGGAAGCTGCGGATGCGGGGATCAAGCTCGTGATCTGCATCACCGAAGGGATTCCCGTCAACGATATGGTCAGGGTGAAGCGGGCGTTGCGCGGGCGCGATGTCAGGCTGGTCGGTCCAAATTGTCCTGGCGTCATCACGGTCGATGAGGCCAAAATTGGGATTATGCCGGGATTCATTCATAAGAAGGGTGTCGTCGGGGTGGTTTCCCGCAGTGGGACCCTCACGTATGAAGCCGTCCATCAGTTGTCGACCCTTGGGCTTGGAGAGACGACCTGCGTTGGCATCGGCGGTGACCCGGTCAATGGAACGGGCTTTGTGGATGTGTTGCCGCTATTTGAGAAGGATCCAGAAACGCAGGCCATCGTTATGATCGGCGAAATCGGTGGTGATGCGGAAGAGAAGGCGGCGGAATTTATCAAGAAGCAGGTCAAGAAGCCCGTCGTAAGTTTCATCGCGGGGATCACGGCCCCCCCTGGACGTCGAATGGGCCATGCTGGTGCGATTATTTCCGGTGGCAAGGGTACGGCGTCCGAAAAGATGAAGGCTCTCGAATCAGCAGGTGTGTGTGTGGTGAAAAATCCCGCAGAGATCGGCCATGCCGTGAAGACCGCGTTGGGGCGATAACCACAGTCTAAGACCGTATATGAACGGGGGCGCCGGGAGATCCGGCGCCCCCGTTGTATTTTCTGGGTTGAGTTTCGTGCTCAGCTTGGGCATGCTGCAACCCTGGGAAGGATCACCGAGCATCGTGGAGGGGCTATGAGGATTCGGGTTGTTACGGCACTGCTGGCGGTTGCATTGTGGGGTTCCTGGGCGGTGGCAGCTGAACGAGGCACGACCCTAACATGGCACGGGCACGCAGCATTTGAAGTCACCACGCCCAAGGGAAGGATCATTTTGATCGATCCATGGCTGCAGAACCCGCTGAATCCGCTGGTCAAGGACAAGCAAAATCCGCTAGACCGCATTGTGAAGGCGGATTACATTCTCATCACACATGGGCATTTCGATCATGTGGGCGATGCGGTGGCGATCGCCAAGAAAACCGGGGCGACTCTTGTGGCGAACTTCGAATTGGCTTCAACTCTGGCCAAGCTGCATGGGTACCCTAAGGAGCAAATCGGCTTTCCCACGTTTATGAATCCCGGTGGAGAAATTCGCATTGCCGACGGAGAGGTGCTCGTGGCGATGACGCCCGCAGTCCACTCGAGCGGTCTCGGCAATCCGTTCGCTAAGGAGCAGGAGTCGGATTTTGTCTATGGCGGGAATCCAGCTGGTTTCGTCCTGAAGATCCAGAATGGCCCGACGCTCTACCATTCCGGCGATACGGCCTACTTCAAGGATATGGACGTCATCGGCGAGCAATACACCCCCGACGTGGCGCTGCTGAATATCGGCGGGCATTTCGGGATGGAAGCGGACATGGCGGCCAGGGCGGCGGCCAGTGTCAAGGCTAAGTATGCGATAGCACATCATTACGGTACCTTTCCTGTGCTGACGCAGGATGCCCGAGGCTTCGGAGAAGCGGTGAAGAGTCGGCAGATCGGATTCCTGCCCATGCAACCCGGGGAAACCCTGATGTTCGAGGGGACTCAACCGCAGGTTCCACAACGCTGAATCCCGAGATTCGTTCTTTTCCCCTGTGGGCCAGTCGTGATAGGCTGCAGGCTCTGCGGGTTGCAATCGATCTGATAGGGTGTGCAGCTCGACGCTCATCCACCCCTTTCCCAGAATAGGGACGCTGACATGTTGGTGTTTCTGATACACGTTCGCGATCCCCAGTTTTACGCCTTGCCTGCCAAGACTCGGGCCAAGAACGGCCGAATTCGAGTCATGGGCTTTCCTCCGATCGGCATCATGTCGCTGTCTGCTGTGCTCAAACAGGCGGGGCATGAGTGTGTGATGTTCGATCAAGCCAACCCGGAAACCCCCAACGACGTGATCCTGGAACAGATCAAGCGGCGAAAACCGGCTCTCGTCGGCATGAGTTTCCTGAGCACAACGAGCTATCCCTACGCCAAGATCCTCGCCAGACAAATCCGCGTCGCAGATGCGCAGGTGAAGCTGGCTTTCGGGGGAGTGTTTGCCAGCCTGAACGCAGGGTTAGTGAAGCTCCAATGTCCTGAAGTTGATTTTGTCTGCCGTGGCGACGGGGAGCAGCTCCTGCTGGATCTACTCAAGAACATGGACGATCCCAGTGGCGTCGGAGGTGTGACCTGGGCAAAGGATGGGCGGGTGGTGAATAACCCCAACCGCCCTGTGGAACGTCATCTCGATCAGTGGGCGTTCCCTGATCGAGAAAGCCTTGAATTGGACTTCGTGGAATCAATGCCACTGGACGTGCCAGCGGTACTCTCCATGGAACGATTTACCACCATGCAGACCTCACGAGGCTGCCCCTGGCCCTGTGTGTTCTGCGATATCCCGATCTTCAACGAAGGGAAGTGGCGGGCCAGGAGTGCAGATCACGTGGTGGCCGAGCTGAAGCATTTGGAGGCCAACGGGTACGGGTCAGTGTACTTCGTCGACGACCATTTCCTGCTCCAGCCGAAACGGATCGAAGCCATCTGTAAGGGCGTCATTGAGGCCAAGCTCTCGATCCAGTGGGGAATCGAAGGACGGGTGGACTCGGTGGCCCAGCATCTGTTTCCCATTATGGCGCAGGCGCACTGCCGAACGGTGATGTTCGGAATCGAAAGCGGAAGCCAGAAGATTCTGGATCGTCTGCAGAAAGAGCAGACCCTGGAGGAAGTGGAGACGGCTGTCCGCAATGCGAAGAAGGCGGGAATCGAAATCGTCCATGGATTCTTCACCGTCGGAAATCCGGATGAGACCGTTGAGGACATGCAGAAAACCTTTGAGTTCGCGTCACGGCTGCCGTTGGACACGTTCGGCTTCAATCGGCTCTGTGTCTACCGCGGTACTCCCCTATGGCAGGAATATGTCAAACGAGGTTTAGTGAGTGATGCCAAGGACTGGTACAAGTACTTCAAATGTTCAGAAATCGATCCCACCTGCCTTGCCGGCGAAGTGATTAATCAAGTCCGTCAGGAAGGTTTGAAGAAGTTATTCCTCTACAAGCTGACCCGCTACCCCGTTCAAACCTTTAAGTTGCTGCGTCGATTCCTTCGATATATGCCGTTCCGCGACGTGGCCTATCTCATCATGAAGCCCTTCCTTGGGCAGAAGAAGGGGGCCACCAAGGCGGAGGTACTCTCTCGCGCCGTGGAGCATGCCGAGATGAAGGATGCCGCCGCTCAGCTCACACAACTGAGCGACGAGTTATTGCACAATGTGATGGAAGAATCCAAAGCTGAACGTCAACGGATTCAGCAGGAAGCGGAAGGTACGCGGGAACTGCCGATGGTGAATACTCGCTAACGGACGTTCGCTCAGTCAGCTGTTTGTGATTCGCCTACCCGTAAAACTGCCTTTGTCTTGCCTGAGCCGCGCGAGCCTCCTTCCTCAGGTTGACAGTGGCGTCATTCTGGAGTTCTGCCTAACGCCATCTTACTCCTCGCGGTTTCACCTCCTGGTTGCCGGCAGGACCTATGCGGCCTAGGGCGTGGTGCATCGCGGTGGTGCGATCCTCGAAAGAAAGCGCCTGTACAAGGAGACCTGCTGGTGGGGGATGCGTGGCGGAAATTGATCGAACGGGATTGTGGCGGTAATGGGTTGGTATTGCGAGAAAGGAACGGCCGGAGCCTCGATGCACGAAGCTCCGGCACGGATTGAGCCTGTTAGGTGCCCATTTCCCAGGAGGCCAAGTATTTGATCTGCTCTTTGGTAAGTTTATCGATCGACATTCCCATCCCCGCCAGTTTGAGACGGGCGATTTCCTTGTCGATTGCGCTGGGGACGGGATACACCTTCTTTTCGAGCTTCTTGTAATTCTTAACGATGTATTCCGCTCCGAGTGCTTGATTCGCAAAGCTCATGTCCATAACGCTGGACGGATGACCTTCCGCCGTCGCGAGGTTCACTAACCGACCCTCGCCGAGCAGGCTTACACGCCGCCCGTTCTTCAACGTGTACTGATCCACGCCGGTTCGCACAGTGAGTTTCTTTTTGCTGAGCTTTTCCAGGGCCGGGATGTCCAACTCTACGTTGAAGTGGCCGCTGTTGCAGACAATCGCGCCGTCCTTCATGGCCGCAAAGTGCTCACCACGGATCACATGAATGTTGCCAGTGACGGTGACGAAGAAGTCGCCGATTGCGGCAGCCTGTTCCATGGGCATGACGCGGTAGCCGTCCATGACCGCTTCCAATCCCTTCATGGGGTCCACTTCGGTGACGACGACATCGGCGCCCATGCCCTTCGCGCGCATCGCGATGCCCCGGCCGCACCATCCATAGCCGACGACGACAACCGTGGAGCCGCAGACCAAGCGATTCGTCGCCCGCACAATACCGTCCAAGGTGCTTTGACCAGTCCCGTAGCGATTGTCGAACATATGCTTCGTGTCAGCGTCGTTGACGGAGATGACCGGGAATTTGAGGACCTTCTTTTCGGCCATGCTGCGAAGCCGAATGACGCCTGTGGTGGTTTCCTCGGTGCCGCCGATTACGTTCTTGAGCAGATCCTTGCGCTTGGAGTGGAGGTGAGAGACGACATCGGCCCCGTCATCCATGGACAGATGCGGCTTATGGCCGATGGCGGATTCGATGTGGCGATAGTAGGTCTGGTTGTCTTCCCCCTTGATCGCAAACGTTGGAATGCCGTCGTGGCGGACCAGTGCGGCTGCGACGTCATCCTGGGTGCTCAGGGGGTTGGATGCGCAGAGGCGCACATCGGCGCCGCCGGCTTTCAGTGTCTTCATGAGATTAGCGGTTTCGGTGGTCACATGGAGGCAGGCGGTCACGCGAATCCCTTTCAACGGGCGCTCACGCTCAAATCGCTTGCGAATCAGTCGCAGAACCGGCATCGTGGCCTCGGCCCATTCAATCTTCAACTTGCCTTGATCAGCTAAGCCCATGTCTTTCACGTCGTAATCCACTGGTCCCTCCTCCTGTGTCATGTCTGTTGGGTGATCGTTGATTGCAGAAAAAAGGGGGCGGGCTTGTGACCCGCCCCCTTGACTGTGCAGGTGTGCCAGGATCTTAGAGTCCTGCATCCTTCCGCAGGGCTTTCGCCTTATCGGTTTTTTCCCACGTGAACTCCGGCTCATTGCGGCCGAAGTGTCCGTAGGCGGCAGTCTTCCTGAAGATCGGCCGGCGGAGCTTGAGATGGTCGATAATTCCACGCGGGGTCAGAGGGAAATGTTTCCGAACCAACTTGTCCAAGTTTTCGGGGGCGACGTTCTCCGTGTCTTTAGTATCGACCAGCACGGAGACGGGGTCGGCGACTCCGATCGCATAGGCCAGTTGGACTTCGCATTTAGAGGCTAGACCTGCGGCCACGATGTTTTTGGCAATGTAGCGGGCCATATAGGAGGCTGAGCGGTCCACCTTTGATGGATCTTTCCCGGAGAATGCGCCGCCGCCATGGCTGCCGTGGCCTCCGTAGGTATCGACAATAATCTTGCGGCCGGTTAGACCGGTGTCGCCCATCGGGCCGCCGACCACAAAACGACCGGTCGGGTTGATGTGATGTTTGACGCTGGTCGGGTCATACAGGCCCTTCGGCATGACCGGGCGAATCACGTGCTCCATCAGATCCTTTTCGATCTGCTTGTTGGTCACATCGGGACTATGCTGGGTGGATACGACGATGGTGTCGACTCGGAAGGGTTTGCCGTCCTTATATTCGACCGTGACTTGGGATTTGCCGTCTGGGCGAACCCATTTTAGAATTTTCTTCTTCCGCACTTCGGCCAGACGCTTGGTCAGCCGATGAGCTAACACGATCGGCATCGGCATGAGTTCCGCCGTTTCGTTGGTCGCATAGCCGAACATGAGCCCCTGATCTCCTGCGCCGCCGGAGTCCACCCCCATGGCGATATCGCCGGACTGTTGATGGATGGAAGTCAGGACAGAGCAGGTGTTGGAGTCGAAGCCCCATGAGGCATCGGTATACCCGACGTCCTTGATCACGTCACGGATGATATCGGGAATCTCGACATACGCTTTTGTGGAGATTTCTCCGGCAACGAAGGCGATACCGGTCGTCAGGATCGTCTCGCACGCGACCCGGGAAAGCTTGTCTTGGGCGATGATGGCATCGAGAATTCCGTCGGAAATTTGATCGGCAATCTTGTCCGGGTGCCCTTCGGTGACCGACTCTGACGTAAACAAATAGTTATGTCTCATTGTTCCCCCTGGAAGTGAAGTGATTCGAGGATGCGGCGGTTAGAGTTAGGCGGCACGATGACCGAACGTGGAAGCTTCTGCACGTGCACTGATACGACAACTCCGCAAAAAACTAAGGCAATAGTAGCCGACCGGAGGTTTTTTGTCCACCGTTCTATTGGATTTGATGCGGTGTTGCCCCACGCGTGCGGCTTGCTTGACAGCTCTTCAAGGCGACTTGTAAGATGGCTTACTTTTCGCGCGTTTGGAACATTTTCATCATAGACGCTCTGCCCCGGCACTCCCAACCTCGTGGTACCGGCCTGCATTGGCCGCAGGATCCCACACGCCGCTCGTCATTGAGTATGATGATGAGGGCTGTATGACGGCCAGGTCGAAGCAACGAGGCGTGTTGATTCATGAACGATAAATCCGACGCAGCATCTGATGTGAGTGCATCTCGGCCGTCCACTTCCGGACTGGGATGGGAAGAGTTTTCGCGCGAGGTGGTGGACTTTTTCGCCTCGATCAAGCTGGCGATGTTCCTGTTCATTGTCCTTGCCATGACGGCCACCATCGGCACTGTGATTCAGCAGGGTGAACGTCCGGAAACCTATGTGCAGGAGTACGGGGAAGAGGCCTATCGCTGGTTTCTCCGCCTGGGGTTTACGGATGTGTATCACACCTGGTGGTTTACCGGTCTGCTCGGTCTGCTGTGCGTCAATTCCCTCACCTGTTTCTATAAACGGTTTCCCAGCGTCTGGCGCTCGATGCGTCACGATAAAGTCAGTGTCTCGCTGTCGTTTATCCAGGGGATGAAGCAGCAGACCACCCTCGCGCTCAGTCAACCCAAAGAAACCGTTGCCGAGGGCCTCGTGAGGCTTTTTGCTGAAAAGGGCTACCGAGTACTAGCGAAAAGTGATCCCGGGGAAGTCACCGTCTATGCGACCAAAGGCATCATGGGTCGGATCGGGGCGCATGTCGCCCATTTGAGCGCGACTGTGATCGTGTTGGGGGGGCTACTTGGTAGTTATTATGGATTCCAGGAGTTTGGGGTCTGTCTCGAGGGGCAGACCTATCACATCCCGCGTGGCAACTTTGATCTCCGTGTCGATAAGTTCTGGATCGACTACCATGAAAACGGTTCGGTGAAGTCCTACAACAGCACCTTGACGGTCATCGATCAGGGAACGCCGACCATGACGAAGACCATTACCGTCAATGATCCGTTGGTATACAAAGGGATTTGGTTTTACCAGTCCAGCTATGGGGATGCGTGGGATCAGATCGAGGCGGCTCGAATCAATATCAAGGAGAAGGCGAGCGACAAAATCCTCGCGACGGTCGACCTTGAGTGGAACAAGGAAAAGGCCGTCGACGGACTTCCCTTAAAGATGAAAATGACCGATTTCGTGGCAGATTTCGCGTTTAACTCAACCGAGAAAAAGGTCTTCTCTAAGACTGCCGAACATGCCAATCCTGCGATTCGGCTGGCGGTTGATGAGCGCAGCTCCGTACAATCCACGCCCTGGGTGTTCTATCATTACCCGGATCTGTTCGAGATCAAGGACTCCGCGTATCAGTTCGAATTTATCGGGTATCAGCCCAAGAAGTTCACCGGATTGCAGATTGCCAGGAATCCCGGCATCAACATGGTATGGATTGGGTGTACGATGTTGGTGGTGGGCATGACCTTGTCGTCGCTGATCTATCACCGGCGACTGTGGGCGAAAATTATCCCCGGCGAGTCCGGGGTGACGCTGCACCTCGGGGGCACGACGCATAAGAGCCAAATCGATTTTCAAAAAGAGTTCAAGAAACTGACGGATAAGATTCAAGCAAAAACCTCATCCTGAAGACCGATGCAGTGCCGCCCGAAGGGAGCTTCTTTGGCGTCGGGTTGCACGCGACGATATGAGAGACGGAGGCCCGTATGATGCGATCGTTGTTTCTCTTCGATATGACATTTTGGCTCTACCTGGCCGCACTGGGTTTATATGTGGCGTATCTCTTCGCAAAACGTCCCGCCATGCAAATGGCTCCGGCAGGACACCCGATCGACAACCTTGAAGATCGTGACGGTGCCTGGGCCACCCAATTGGGACAAGTCGCCACGTTGGTCACTGTGTTCGGATGGGTGTTGAATACCCTCGCATTGACCACTCGCGCGTTCGAGCGAATGGAACATTCCGGGACCTTTGCCCCGTGGTCGAATCAATTCGAGGCGATGGCCTACGTATCCTGGGCCATTATTCTAGGATACGTGCTTCTGGAGTTTCGCTACAGGATCAAGGCGGTCGGCGCGTTTGTGGTGGGGATCGGGTTCATCGCCATGGGAGCGGCTTCGCTGTTGCCCTATCGGTATCAAACCGCCGAGCCGCTCGTGCCGGCCTTGAACAGTTATTGGATCTACATTCATGTCTCCGTCACCTTGACCAGCTACGCGGCCTTTGCCATGGCTGGTGGCTTGGGTCTGATGTATCTGTTCAAGGAGCGAGCGGTGAATCGGGGGATCCAGTCCCGATTCTACGCGGCCTTTCCAGATCTCGAAACTATCGATGAGCTTGGGTACAAGGCGATCATGCTTGGGTTCCCGCTCCTGGCGTTCGGGATCATTCTAGGGGCGATGTGGGCGAACTATGCATGGGGTGGATATTGGAGTTGGGACCCGAAGGAAACCTGGTCATTGATCGTATGGCTCATCTATGGTGCCTACATTCATGCCCGTATGACGAGGGGCTGGGAAGGGCATAAGGCTGCCATCTATGCGATCTTCGGATTCCTGATGGTGATTTTCTGTTTCTGGGGAGTCAACTTTTTGCTCTCCGGTCTACATGCGTACGCGTAGACCATGACGGATCAGATCAATCAGACATCTGCCGGCGCTGCGGCGCGAAGGGGACCTAATCGAACGGTCGTCGTGCTGGTTGCCGCCGCCATTCTCGGGGTGATGTTTCTGGTCGTGTGGCTGCAGAGTTCGAAGTACGAACCCCTCGTCGTCGGTAAGCAGGCGCCGGACTTTCAGCTCCCCGACTTGAACGATAAGCCATTGCGCTTGTCGGACTACCGGGGAAAGGTCGTCTTCTTGAATTTCTGGGCGACGTGGTGCAAGCCCTGCCGCGAAGAAATGCCCTCCATGGAAGTGTTGTACAAGAACTTTGAGAAGGATGGATTGGTGATCCTTGCCGTCAGCATTGATCGGGTCACCACTAAAAAGGAGATCCCGCCCTTCGTCAAAGGGCTGAATCTCACCTTCCCGGTTCTGGTCGATTCCTGGGGACAGACGGATAAGCGGTACAAGTTGATGGGGGTCCCCGAGACCTACATTATCGATCAGCAAGGCGTGTTGCGTGAAAAGGTGATTGGGCCTCGAGATTGGACGCGTCTGGACAATCTCAAGGTGCTCACTCAACTGTTAAAGCCTGCGGAAAAGGCGGCCAGTTCACCCGCCCCTCAGGTGGCGCCGGCCTCGTGAGTGTGACGATGAAGCGCTGGACCGTATGCTCCATGGTCGGAGTGGGGTTGGTGATTGGCGGAGCCATTCTTGGCGACGCTCGGGGAGAGTCCTCCCCCGCGAACCCATCGTTCGTCCCGGTGGCCAATCGTGCCCCTCAGGTCGATGATGAGGCGCCGAATTTTCTGCTCAAGGATTCCCAGGGCTTCAACGTCACCCTCGATCAGTTTCGCGGCAAAGTCGTGCTCCTCAATTTCTGGGCAACCTGGTGCGGCCCCTGTAAAATCGAGATGCCGGCGATGGAGCGATTGTATCGATCGTTCAGCCGCAAGGAGTTCGAGATCCTGGCGGTTTCAACTGATGCTCAGGGAACGGCGGTCACTCGTCCGTTTCAGCAAGAAGTCGGGTTTACCTTTCCCGTGCTGCATGACGCCGATTTCAGGATCGGCCTCCAGTACGGTGCACGCCAGTTGCCGATGACCTTCCTGATTGATCGTAAGGGTATCATCCGCAACCGCATTCCCGGCGCCCGCGACTGGAGTGCGCCGGCAGGGAAGCGCCTAGTCGAAGCCCTGTTACAGGAGCCTTCGCGTGAGTGACTCGATGCAGTCGATCTCATTGGTGGCCGCGTTTTCTGCCGGCTTGTTGTCGTTCGTGTCCCCCTGTGTGTTGCCCCTCGTGCCCTCCTACATTTCCTATATTACCGGGCTATCGATTGAACAATTGACCGATGTCTCGGAGCGAAGCCGATTCCGCAAGGCGATTGTCCTCAATTCCCTCCTGTTTATTGCAGGATTCTCGGCCGTGTTTGTGGCATTCGGAGCTTCGGCAAGCCTGTTGGGTCAGGCCTTGATCACCTACCAGGAGCATCTGCGACGATTCGGGGGAATCGTGGTGATCGTGTTCGGTCTCTATTTGCTGGGCGTGTTGAATCTCAATTTTCTGAAGATGGAGCATCGATACCAGTTCCGAAACCGGCCGGCCGGGTTTCTGGGCTCGTTCCTGATAGGCGTCGCGTTTGCGGCGGGATGGACACCCTGTGTGGGACCTGTCTTGGGAACCATTCTCCTGTACGCCAGCACGACTGAATCCATGTTCAGTGGCATCATCTTGCTCACCTGTTATTCGTTGGGGTTGGCCCTGCCGTTGTTCCTCACCGCGCTGGGCGTCGATCGATTCCTGAGTTACTTCAAGGAAGTGCGAGCCTATCTCTGGGGCGTCTCAACCGTCAGCGGGGTATTACTCATCGTTGTAGGCGTGATGATTTATGCCAATTCGCTGACCATGATCACGAGCTTTCTCGAGCGATACGGGATCGGCTGGTATCTCGGGCAATAACGCGGAACACTGGTTCTTCCCGTCGGTCTCTCTTCGAACATTCCCGTCGCATTACAGGCTCCCCTTGGGTCCGGCAAGGCTGAGAGCGGGACGTTCCACAATCGGAATACAGCAGATGACTGGTCGCCAAGGGCGCACAACCTACGATGTGATCATCGTCGGCATGGGGCCGGCGGGAGCGAGCGCTGCGGCGGCTCTCAGCCGGGGAGGCCTGGCGGTGCTGGGTTTGGACAAGGACACCCACCCGCGCTACAAAGTTTGCGGCGGCGGCCTGTCGGCGCGTATCGAGCAGCTGCTGGAGCCTGGGTTCCGGTCTGTCGTTGAACAGACCATCAAGGGCGTGCAGTTTGTTCATCGGGGACGGGACCCGTTGCTTATCGAATCGTCCGAGGCCATCGCCTACATGGTCATGCGAGATCGGTTCGATCACTATCTGGTGCAACAGGCGATTCACGCGGGGACCGATATCCGCACCGGTGACAGTGTGGAGGGGATCACGCAGGACTCCACTGGCGTAGAGGTTCTCACGGGGCAACGACGATTTCGCGCACATGTGGTGATCGGTGCGGACGGGGCGAATAGCCTCGTTGCACGACAACTTTTTCCGAATCGCTCTCAGTATCGGGCCCCCGCGCTTGAAAGTGAGGTGCAGATCGGTGAGGGGCGACATTTCCCTGGCTCCACGACGATCCTTGTGGATGTGGGGGCGGCCCGGCAGGGCTACGGATGGATTTTCCCCAAACGAGAGTGTCTCTCGGTGGGAGTGGGGGAGTTTCGTCGGAAAGCGACGAATCTGCGAGCGACCTTCGAACGCTTCGTGAAAGAGGAGCGAGGTCTCAGTGGGTGGGAAGTCCCGCGCCCGGTTGGGCATCCAATCCCTGCCTATTCAGAGGCGGAGAGAAACCAAAGATCGGAAGGGTGCTCCACCTTTGTCAACGGGCGCGCGGCGCTGATCGGAGATGCGGGGCATTTGGTCGATCCCTTGTTCGGGGAGGGAATCTACTACGCAGTCCGGTCCGGGCAGATGGTGGCTCGGGCGATTCTAGCGGATAAGCAGGTGTGCGCAGAATCGTTGCTCGCCTATGAGGCCGCGCTTGAGCGGGAGATTCTCCCAGACTTTCGAGTCACGGGTCGTATTGCGAGCGTCGTCTATGCCTTCCCCCGCCTGGCCTTTAAGCTGCTGCGTCGGTATCAAGAGGTGGTACAGGCCTATTTCAGGGTGTTGCAGGGGCACACGACGGCCGCACAGTTTCTGCCCGACGCGAAACAGCGTCTGAAGGCATCCGTCAATGACCTTCTCCTCGAGGCTTTACAGATGCGATAAGCCGGGGGGGGAGAGCAGACCTGCCTCGTCTCAACACCATGCGCCGAGCCGGCACGCGACAAACGGTTGCCGAAGGGACACACCCGGTGAGGTCTTGAGGTCGGGAATGCTCGGGGATGTGGGCGTGGAAAGACCCGCCGCTGTGAAGGAACTAGCTATCAAGGAGTTGGTCGGCCCGTTCTGCGTGGGTTGGGACTCATTGTTCGCTGCGACTAGAGGGGCTGGCGGAGAGACCTGTTTCTCCAATTTAGCCAGCAATCGACGGCCGCTCTCAGCTACGTCACTAGTGGGATACTTTTCGGCCAGGAGTTGGAGTTTTTCCGTGGCCCAGTCGTTTGCGCCGAGTTCCTGGTAGGTCATCGCGAGGTAATAGAGGGCTTCCGGAGCCACCTTCTTGTCCGGATAGTCCTTCATAATCATGTCAAAGCGATGCGCTGCCGCGAGATAGGACGAGCGGCGATAATAGAATTGGCCGACGAACAGGTGTGTCTGCGCAAGCCAATCATGGCAGTCCGCCAGGCGCTGGAGAGCCTGGGCTTCATACTTGCTGCCGGGGAATTCCTTCCGCAACTTCTCGAACGCCGCAATCGCTTTTTGGATCGGATCTGGATCCCGGTCGATCGATTTGCCCATCCGGAGATGGCTTTCAGCTAAACGGAACTGCGCATAGACAGCCAGAGGGTGGACGCGATGGAGCTCCAGGAAATGCTGGTATTCGACGATCGCCTCAGCAAACTCTTCCTTCTCAAAAAAGGCCTCGCCACGCTTCATGATGACATTGGGATCGTAGTTCTTCTCGATCGTGTCGCCGAGGAAGATCTGCTCGTCCGTGCCGCTGACGGCTTTGGCATCGGCTGTCGGTTTCGGTTTGCTGGAGCATCCGCCTGCGATGCAGAGCAGCCCCACGATCACGGCCATGTGCACACACAAACCCCTTGAATGCCAGAGCATCCAGCGACTCCTTACGGCTGAGGATACAGATGGGAAATGGAGCGTAACTACACAATTTTTCTAGCAGATCATGGGATGAAAAGCAACGAATTCTCATAGCGGAGGTTGACCCTCCCTGAGCCGGGTCCTATAATCGCGCCGCGCCTCCAAGAGGGGGCGGAAGGGTGTGGGTGACGATTGCCTAGAATACTCCGGTAGGAACTCCGTGAAGCGCAGTCGTATTGTCGGAACTGGTTCATTCGTGCCTCCTCGGGTTGTCGGCAACGAAGAGGTTGGGGGACCGCTCGGGTTAGATTCTGGACAGATTTTGGCCCTGACCGGAATTCGGACCAGACATTGGGCGGAGCCGGGACAGGCCTCCTCGGATTTGGCGATCGCCGCGGGGCAACGTGCCTGTGAGGCAGCGGGTCTTCCGCCCAAGTCGCTGGACGCCATTCTCGTGTCAACCACCTCCCCGGACAGCGCCTTTCCCTCTACGGCCTGTCATGTGCAACGCGCTCTGGGGACCGGTCCGCTGATGGCGGTAGACCTGTCGGCGTCCTGCTCAGGTTTTCTCTATGGGCTGTCGATGGCCGATGTGCTGATCCGAAGCGGCCAGATCCGTTCCTGCCTGGTGGTTGCCGCCGAAGTGAAGTCGAGTTCGCTTGATGCGACGGATCGGGAAACGGCCCTCTTGTTCGGAGATGGAGCCGGCGCCGTGGTGGTCGTGGGGGAAGAATCGACCGCATCCAACGCGGCTGGAGTTTTGGGCCTACGACTTTATGCTGAAGGGGCTGGGCATGGACTCATCACCATTCCAGCAGGAGGTTCGCGGCAGCCGGGAGGAGTCGAGTCCGTCCGTGCGAAGGAGCACTTTCTGCGGATGCGGGGCAGTGCGGTCTTTCGTGCGGCGGTGCGCCACCTGGAACGGGCGGTGCTGGAGCTGTTCACAGAATTTGGCCTCAGAGCAGGGGATGTGAATCGCGTGATTGCCCATCAGGCGAATGCCCGAATTTTGGAGCAACTTCGCCGCCGTCTCGGGTTGTCGCAGGACGTGATGTATTCGGTGATCGAACAGTACGGCAACACCTCTTCGGCCTCCCTCCCGATCGCATTGGATCAGGCCGTGCGTACGCAGCGAGTTGCGGCAGGAGATCTCGTGTTGTTCGGCGCGTTCGGCGGGGGCTTAACGTGGGCCACAGGACTGGTCCGGTGGTGACCTCCGGTGACCGACCCACTGATGGTGCAGTCGGGAGCATGCGCGGCACGGTGATCGTCAAGTAGCGCGAGGCGAAAACTGTGGTGAGTGCGGGTGGGCTCCGATGGCCATCCGGTGCGCCCACAGTCGGCGCATGCTCGTGTCGCATCGTGCTGCCGAAAGTCTTGCAGGTGCCGTGGAGCCAGGGGCCGTAGCCCCGTTCAACGGCCCGCTAGAAAGGACCTTATGTTTGGGCTCATACCGCGGGAAGAAGCGTTTTTCGATTTGTTCAAGAATGCCGCCCACAACATGATCGAAGGCAGTCGCCTGCTGAAAGACATGACGGAAGATTTCCGAAATCCAGTTGAGAAGGCAAAGCGCATCAAAGACGTTGAACATGTCGGCGACGGTATCACGCACGAAATTGCCAGGAAGCTCAACCAGACCTTCATCACGCCGATCGACCGGGAAGACATTCATGATTTAGCCAGCGCGCTGGACGATATCCTGGATGTGGTCGAGGCGATTGCCGATCGATTCGTGTTGTACAAGGTGGTGGCGCCTACGGAGGCGGCGATTCGGTTGGCAAACGTGCTGTATCAGGCGGCGGTCGAAGTCGGTGCCACAGTCGATTTGCTCGGCAAGTCGCATCAAGCGGTCACGGAATGCAGTGTGCGGGTCAATAGCCTGGAGAATGAAGCCGACCGGATCTCGCGCGACGCCATCTCGGCGTTATTCGAGAAGGAAACGGATCCGATCGCCGTCATCAAATGGAAAGAGATCTACGAAAATTTTGAAGCGGGGACCGATCGCTGTGAAGATGTCGCCAACATTCTGGAGCGCATCGCATTGAAACACACGTGAGCGCCTCCCAAGCCTTCTTCGGTACACACCCCAATCACTATGCGCGGGTAGAAAGCGGCAGTCATGGCTGAACTGAGCGGACTATTGTTGGTGGTCGTGGTCCTGGCGTTGCTCTTCGATTTTTCCAATGGATGGCACGACAGCGCCAATGCCATTGCGACGGTAGTCTCAACCCGCGTGGTGAGTCCGTCGACCGCGGTCCTCGTGGCCGGTGGGCTCAACGTGGCCGGCGCGTTTATGTCGACGGCGGTGGCCAAGATGGTCGGGACAGGCATCGTCGATCCCCAGTCGGTCACCCAGACTGTGGTGGCCTCGGCGTTGGCCGGTGCCATCATCTGGAATTTTCTCACGTTGTTATTGGGCTTGCCGACCAGTTCGTCGCATGCGCTCATCGGCGGCTTGGTCGGTGCGGCGCTGACGCATGGCGGCATGGCTGCCGTCAAGTTTTCAGGCTTACGCTCGGTGCTGGAGGCGATGATCCTGTCGCCCTTTTTCGGGTTTGCCATCGGGCTGGTGTTGATGGCGATCTTGAGTTGGATCTTTTTCCGGGTGCAGCGGGCCGTCGCCCTGCGCTTGTTTTCGCGTATGCAGCTGATCTCTGCGAGCTTTATGGCGTTCAGCCATGGGGCGAATGATGCGCAGAAGGCCATGGGGATCATCACGTTGGCACTTGTGTCGGCCGGGGCCATCCCGACCGCAGAAGTCCCGACCTGGGTGATTGGGTCCTGTGCCATTGCGATGGGTCTTGGCACCGCGGTGGGCGGATGGCGAATCGTGCGGACCCTGGGCATGCGGATCGTCAAACTGGAACCGGTTCACGGGTTCGCGGCAGAGACCGGCGCGGCGATCGTGCTGATGGCGACGGCCCACATTGGTCTTCCGGTCAGTACGACTCACACCATCACATCGACGGTGATGGGCGTCGGGGCGGTGAAGCGGCTTTCGGCGGTGCGGTGGGGGGTGACGAGGCGGATCTTGTCTGCCTGGTTGTTCACGTTGCCGGGGGCGGCGCTGCTCTCGACTATTTGTTATCTGCTCCTATCGAAACTGGCGTAGGAAGTCCCTCGGCGACGGGGAGATGCACGACAAAGCGGCTGCCCCTCGGGACATTACCTTCCACCCACACCAAGCCGCTATGAGCTTCCACAATATGTTTCACGATGGCGAGTCCCAAGCCGGTTCCGCCGAGTTCGCGGGAGCGGGCTTTATCGACCCGGTAGAACCGCTCAAACACCCGCGGGCGATCCGCGTCGGGAATGCCGATGCCTGAATCGGCTATGACGACCTCGATCATGGCACGTGAGGCGCCAGGCCGTCCCGGCACCCGGCGTATGGTCATCGAAATCCGGCCGTGATCCGGCGTGTACTTCACGGCATTTTCCAGCAGGTTGATGAACACTTGGACCAGGCGCTCCTCGTCACCCTCTACCACCATGTAGTCGTCGGGCAGCGTCAGCTCGATGTGGTGCTGCTTTTTGTCGGCCAGGGGCTTGATCACCGCGATCGTGCGTTCCAGTAGGGCGCGTAGCTCAACCGGCTCACGGCGGAACAGCACCTGGCCTGATTCGATCTGTGACAATTGCAGTAGGTCATCCAGAATCAGATTGAGGCGATTGCTTTGTCGCATGATGATTTCGAGGAAGGCTGTGGCTGTCCCAGGGTCATCCTTGCCCCCGTCCAGCAGGGCTTCCACATAGCCTTTGATCGATGTGAGCGGTGTGCGAAGCTCGTGGGACACGTTCGCGACGAAATCCTTGCGGATTTTTTCCAGCCGTCGCAGTTCCGTGATGTCGTGAAACACGAAAACCGCACAGGCCTCCTGTTCGCGATTGCCGCCCGCGATCGAGGCCTCCACCCGCAGGCAGCGGCCGCTGGGTGAGAGGGTGATTTCCCCTCCCTGCCCGGAGCGAGTCTCGAGCACCGCGGACACGAGCGCGGTCAGGCCCTCATGACGGATCACTTCGGCATAGTGACGGCCTCGCGACTCCGTCAGTTCGAGGGCGAACATGCGCTCCAACGCCGGATTCACCTGGACGACGGTGCCCCGGTAATCCAGCACCATGACACCCTCGACCATGGCGATCAGCATGGCCAGAAGCTGTGCGCGATCGTCGGATACCTCCTTGATTTTCGTCTCTAATTGATCGGTCATCTGGTTCAGGGTTTGGGCCAGCAATCCCACCTCGTCCGTCGAGGCGACGACCAACCGGATTCCAGGCGCGCCCTCGGCCAGTTGCCGGGCGGCCGCGGCCATTTCAGAGAGCGGTTTCGTGAGATTGCGAGAGACCCAGAGACTCAGCAGCATGGCCAGCAGAAAAGCTGCGCCGAAGGCCGTCAACAGATCCTGCTGGATGTGGCGGACACGCTCGTCGATCGAGGTCAGAGGAAGGCCGAGGCGGATGACCGGAGTGCCGGAGTGTCGTTGCGCGGGGTCTGTCAGCAGGCGAGCGACGTAATAGGTGCGCTCGCCGGTCGTCTGGCTGGCTCTGATATCCATGCCGCGCCCTGAGGCCAGTGCATGGGCCACTTCAGGCCGGGAGAGGTGGTTGTCGACGTGCGCAAGTCCGTCTGCGGGAACGGCGCTATCGGACAAGACCGTGCCATCCTGCCGGATGATGGTAATACGGAGATGAGCCTGTTGGCTCAATTCACGGATCGTGGCATGGAGCTGGGAGGGCGGCACGGTGGGGCCGGACTGATCGAACAGCGGCCGGAGTGTTATCGCGGCCAAGCCGCTGCGAGTCTCCAGCATCTCGGCCAGGCGCCCGAGTTCGGTCTGCTCCACGGAACGGATGACCAGCCATCCCGCGACCACGAGGCCGACGAGAACGGCGGCGAGTGTGCCCAGGGCGACTTTCCACCGGATGCCGAGGTTCATGCAGGGAGGTCGGTTTCGCGCAATTTGTAGCCGAGTGATTTGATCGACACGATGGCGTCATCCAGGATCGGGAGTTTCTGTTTCAGCCGTCGCACGTGAACGTCCACCGTCCGTGTCGTCCCGTAATAGTCGTATCCCCAGACGGCGCTGAGCAGCACGTCACGAGTCAACACCCGTCCCACGTTGCGCAACAGGTGCTCCAGCAGGCCGAACTCTTTCGCCGTGAGGGTGACCTCTTCGCCCTTCAGCTTGACCTCATGGCGAGAAAGGTCCACCGTCAGTGGACCATATTGATATTGCGTCTGAGGGCTGTTCGCATGGCGGTCCAATCGCCGGAGCAGGGCTTTCACCCGCGCCACCAGCGCCTTGGGGCTGAAGGGTTTGGTGACGTAATCGTCGGCTCCCAGCTCCAGCCCGATCACTGTGTCGGACTCCTCAGCCTTGGCGGTCAGCATCAGGATGGGCAGGAGTGTCGTCTCCTGATTCAGGCGGATTCGTTTGCACACTTCCAAGCCGTCCAACTCGGGGAGCATGAGGTCCAGAATGACCAGATCCGGGTGTTCGGCTTTCACTTGGCGCAACCCCTCTGTGCCGGTCATGGCGGAGACCGTCCGGAAACCCTCTTTCTCCAGATATAGTTTGACGAGCTGGAGAATGTCCTTTTCGTCTTCGACGATCAGGATTTTTTTGTGCGTGCTGGTAGGCAGTGCCATGTGCGGGATTCTCCCACAATCCTCCGGTGGCCTCAACAGGGTCTTCCATGATGGGAATGGTCCGTTGGTTGACGGCAGGGGCGGGTCTGACGTAAGGTGACTCGTGTCGTGTGACGCTTACGGTCCTGGAGTGCCGAGCGCGCCATCGTGAGTCTGAAGGGGATACACAAGATGAAGATATATTTGGCCAATCCTCGCGGATTTTGCGCGGGTGTCGACCGCGCGATCGATATCGTCGATCTCTCCCTGAAAAAATACGGCGCGCCGATTTATGTGCGTCATGAGATCGTACATAGCCGTCATGTGGTGAACTCGCTGCGGCAAAAGGGCGCCGTATTCGTGGAGGAGCTGAACGAGGTCCCCGAAGGGTCGGTCGTGATTTTCAGCGCCCACGGTGTGGCGAAGTCGGTGTGGGAGGAGGCGCAGAGCCGCCGCCTGCATGTGATCGACGCGACGTGTCCGTTGGTGATCAAGGTGCATAACGAAGTGAATCGCGACTATACCCAAGGATATGAATTAATTCTGATCGGCCATGCCGGCCATCCGGAAGTCATCGGCACCCTGGGGCAAATTCCGGACAAGTTCCACCTTGTATCATCGGTGCAGGATGTCGAAACGCTGCAGGTAGAGAAGACGCAGAACCTCTCCTATGTCACCCAGACGACCCTGAGTGTGGATGAGTGCCGGGATATCGTCGAGGCCCTGCACCGCCGGTTTCCCAACATCAAGGGGCCGCACCAGGAAGACATTTGTTACGCCACACAAAATCGTCAGAATGCAGTCAAATCCCTCTCGAAGTTGGTCGATGTGATTCTCGTGATCGGGTCGCCGAACAGTTCGAACTCCAACCGCTTGCGGGAGTTGGGCGAACATTGTGGCATTCCGTCCTACCTGATCGATGCCGCATCGGACATCAACCCTGACTGGCTCAAGGATGCGAAGAGTGTCGGCCTGTCGGCCGGTGCCTCCGCCCCCGAAGTGCTGGTGACGGAAGTGGTGGCCTATCTGAAGCGCCTGGGTTCTTCAGAAGAGGTCGAGGAATTGACCGTCATCGAAGAGGATGTGGAGTTTCTGCTTCCGAAAGAACTGGTCACGATCGAGTCTGCCTCGCGCAAAACCGCGTCGGTCAACTAGCCGTCCGCTCAGCTTCCAATTCTCCTACGCAGCAAACCGGCCACTCTTCCATATGTTGGGGGAGTGGCTTCTTTATTCCCCCATATCCAGGGCTTTTTCTTTGCATTGATTCTATCGCTGTGATAGAAGATTTTTCGTTTTTCATCCTCACACTGCATCCCATCTCAACCTTCTTGCTCTGGAGGTCGCCGGTGTATCTGAAGTCCCTGGAAATGCTTGGCTTCAAGTCATTCGCGGAGGCGAAGATCCAATTCCCGAAAGGCATCACGGCTATCGTGGGGCCTAACGGGAGCGGCAAGAGCAACGTCGTGGATTCCATCCTCTGGGTCTTGGGTGAGCAAAGCACCAAGACGCTTCGGAGCGAGAAGATGGAAGACGTCATCTTCAACGGCACGGAACTGCGCAAGCCGTTGGGGTTGGTGGAGGTGTCGCTGGTGATCGGCGGCCTGGGTGAACTGCGATTAGATGCGATTTCCGGTCTGCCGAGTGAATTGAGCGAATATCAAGAACTCATGATTACGCGGCGCCTCTATCGAAACGGCGACAGTGAATATCTCATCAATAAAACGCCGTGCCGGTTGAAGGACATTCGCAATGTGTTGATTGAGACCAGAGCCGGGTCTAAGGGGCACACGGTCATCGAGCAGGGACGGATCGAACAGATTCTTCAGGCCTCGCCGCAGGATCGGCGGGAACTCATCGAGGAAACCGCCGGCATCGTCCGGTACAAGAAGCAGAAGGCCGAAGCGCTTCGCAAACTAGAATCCACCCAGCAAAACCTGCTGCGGGTGCGCGACATTGTGGCGGAAGTGAAGAAGCAGCTGAACTCATTGGAGCGTCAGGCTCGCCAGGCCCGGACCTATCAAACCCTGCAGCAGGAAGCCAAGGGGTTGGAGATCGAACTGCTGTCCCGTGACTATCGCACGATGCACGCCGACTTGGAGGCGGTAGACCGCGAAGCTCGGGACGTAGAAACGCTGGAGGCCGAACAGGTGGCTGAACAGGCCCGTCTGGACTCGGAGCAGGAGGCCATCCGGTTGCGCATGAACGATGCGGCTGAAGCGATCGCGCGAGTGCGGGATACCTTGGCCGGCACCGAACAACGCCAGTCGCAGGCTTTGACGGCCGCAGAGGTCGAGCGAAACCGGACGGAACTCTTCGAGCGGCAACGGGTTCAAGCTGCCCAGGAAATGCAGCGCTTGGCGGCGGATCAGGAACAGGCGCAGGCGGAGATTGAAGAACTGCGGGCGACGCTCCTTCAACTGGAAGGGGATATCGTCGAGCAGGAGGCACAGTTTCAGCAGGCCGACGGCGAGGCCAAGGCGTTAGCCGGGCATCGTGCCGCAGCCGTGGCCGAAGAAGAGCGTGCACGAAAAGACGTCCTCAATCTGGCCGTGCTCGTCGCCAACACCGAGCAGAGTCTCACGCAGGTGACGGCGCGTCAGCAGGAAACCGCCGCCAGGGCTGAGCGTGTCTCGCGCGAACGTGAACAGCTGGTGGCCCAGGTGGCCGGGCTTGACGAGCAGCGCTTGTTACTCGCGGCGCAGCGTGAGGAGGCCTCGCAGCGCATTGAGGGCCTCATGGCGGAGCGTCAGGCAGCCATTGAACGCATCGAAGGGCTGGGGGGACAGATTTCCGGACTCGATCGCGATATCGTTCGCTTGTCCGAAGATGTGGCAGGGGTGGAATCGCGACTCGGCGCGCTCCAAGGCGTCGTCCGTGAGGAAATGGGATATGGCCGCGAAGGGGAAGAAGAAGGGACGGCGCTGAAGACCTGCGAAGGAGTGCGGGAGGCGCTGGCTGAGTGGTTGGAGATTCCCCCTGGTCTGGATCGTGCGGTCGAGACGATTCTCGGAGAGCGGGTGCGTGGGTGGTTGGTCGATGAGCCCGCCGCCGCGAGTCGCGCAGTGGAATTCTTGAAAGGCAAGGACCTTGGTCGCGGGACCTTTATCCCGCAGCAGATTCGATGGGGCGGCGATCAGGCAGCGGGTGATCCCTCGGCGTTCTGGTGGCCGGAGCTGAACGGGAAACCGGGCGTGGTTGGTCGCGCGGTGGATCTGATCCGCGCGCAAGGCGCAACCTCCTCCACCTTGAGTTACCTCTTCGACGGGATTGTCATCGTGGAGTCTGTTGCGGTGGCCTTGGAGCTCTGGAATCAATATCCGTGGGCGGCTCCGACAGGCCCCACCTATGTGACGCTCTCGGGTGAAACGCTCGATGCGGCGGGGGTGATGACAGGCGGCGGGACCAGCACGGGCGGCGGGTTGCTCCAGCGTCGGCGCGAGGTCTTGGAGCTTGAGGCACGTCGGACCGAAGCAGCGCAGGCGCTGGATCTTGCCAGGGTTGCCCGCGAAGAGGCTGCGGCTGCTCTGGGCTTGGGGCGTGAAGACGAACAGCGCCTGGGTCGAGCGATCCGGGAAGCGGAAATGTTGGAATTATCGCTGCAGAAAGACGACGCGGGTGTCGAGCGTCAGCGTGGAGAACTGCATCGGCGACTGGACGTGTTGGGCGACGAACTGCAACGTGGTCTGGCCGAACAGGCGAGGCTTCAAGAGGAATTCTTGTCGAGCCAGTCGCAATTGGCGCAGTGGGTGGGCGAAAAGGCCGGCCAGGAAACAGGCTTGCTCCAGGTGCGGGAGCGGTTGGTGGTGATCGAAAGTCAAAGCCTGGCGATTCAACAGCGATTGACGGAGGTCCGGCTCTCGGTGGAAAGCATGCGTGGGCGGCGGGAGCATGCCACGAACGATGTGGCGCGGTTCACGCAACGGCTCGATGCCGCACAGCGGCGAGTGACCGATCTGGAGGAGCAATTGGCCGGTCTGGCGGAGGCCACGGAGAACAGTCGCGCAGAGCAGACCAGGCAGGAAGCGCTGTGCCGTGAGCTGGGGGCCGAAGTGGATAGCATCAAGGCGGAGTTGATCGCCGCGCAGGAGCAGCAGGCCGAGGAGATGAGTCGCTTGCACGCCGTGGAGGAGGCGCTGACCACGGTCCGGCAGGGGTTGTCGGCTTTGCACGAACGTCGTATGACCGCGGAGGTACGCAAGGCGGAAGTGAAGGCCCATCTATCGACGATTGAAAGCACCTTGTCCGGCACCTATCAGATCGAACCCTCCACCCTGCTCCTACCGGCGGAGGGGCAAGCGACGCCGGAAGGGGAGGCGCCCGCCGCGCCGGTGTCCATGCTGGACACGCCGCAATTGCGGGAACAGATTCAGAAGATCCGGGAGCGCCTGGATCGGATGGGCGCGATTAATCTGGCGGCCATTGATGAGCATCGTGAGTTGGAGGAGCGGTACCAGTTCCTCACGACGCAAGAGCAGGACTTGTCGACCTCCATTGCGTCGCTCAAGGAAATCATCCAGCGCATCAACCGGACGACCAAGGACATGTTCGTGGAGACCTTCAACGAGCTGCAGCAGAAATTCCGGGACGTCTTTGCGCAGTTCTTCCCGGGCGGCCGCGCGGAGTTGCAGCTGGTCGAAGAGCCGTTGGAGGAAGGTGTCGAGGATAACGGGGCCCGCGAGCCCGGTGTGGAAATTGTGGCGCAACCGCCAGGGAAACGGTTGAAGAGCATCACCATGTTGTCCGGCGGAGAGAAAACGCTCACCGCGATGGCGCTGCTGATTGCCAGCTTCCTGATCCGTCCGACTCCCTTTTGCATCCTGGACGAAATCGATGCGCCTTTGGATGAAGAGAACATCGGGCGATTTACGGCGGTGCTCCGCAGCCTGTCCGCGACGGCTCAATTTCTCGTCATCACGCACAACAAGCGAACGATGGCGATGGCGGATTCGCTGTTCGGCGTGACAATGGAAGAACCCGGCGTCTCGACCTTGATCTCCGTCAGGCTCGGTGATCTTCAGCCGGCGTAGGCACGAGGAGGTGCGAGCGGTGTGGATGCCGGCATCGATCCAGGCGCACCTGGGCCACCCGTGTCGGGGGCACTTCTCTTGACTGGTCTGAAACAGTTTGTTATACACAGCTGCTAATGATTACAACTGGTACTATGCGGTTTCATGTGATCTCAGTTTGATAGATGGAACCGTCTCGACTATCGATCCCGCCGTCTTTTTCTGGCTCACGGCATCACGCTATGCAACTTCTGAAAAACTTGTTCAATCGTTTGTCCGATAGCCTGTTGGTATCGGTTCCAAGCCGGATTAGGGCCGCGCGCGATTTCGCCTCCGCACCGGTATTGCGACTGGTTTCGAATAAGCCCGATGCGACCGCGGGTGACAGTGCCGTCAAGCGAGCGCCGTCTCATTCGACTGGTCAGCTGGAAGCGTTGGAAGAAGCACTTCGAAAGAGTCAGGCCTGGTTTCTCGCGAGACAGCATGCCGCTGAAGGGTATTGGGTTGCAGAACTCGAAGCGGATACCACGCTCACATCCGAATATCTGATGTTGCGCCGGTTCATGGACTGTGTGGATCCTGAGCGGGAGCGCAAAGCCATTCGGTATTTGAAGTCCGCGCAGCTGCCGTGCGGCGGGTGGCCCATTTATCACGGGGGGCCGGCTGAGATCAGTGCGTCGGTCAAGGCCTACTTTGCCTTGAAGCTTTCCGGCGTCTCGGCGGACGAACCCTTCATGCAGCAGGCCAGAACCTGCATCCTTGACAAGGGAGGAGTGCCGGCGGCCAACGTGTTCACGAAAATCGCCCTTGCCTTGTTCGGCCAGTACGATTGGCGCGGTGTGCCCAGCATGCCGCCGGAAATCATGCTGTTACCGAAACGGTTCTACTTCAGCATCTACGCCATTTCCTATTGGTCTCGCGCAGTGCTCATTCCGCTCCTGATTATTTTTGCAAAACGGCCGCAGTGCTATGTGCCGCCGGAACAGGGTATCGACGAGTTGTATGCGCAACCGCCCGCGGAGATCGACTACAGCACGGTGCCGCCGTTCAAGAAAGACCGAACCTGGTTTACCGCGAGAAACTTTTTCATCAATCTCGACGCGTTGCTGAAGATCTACGATCGATCGCCGGTCGAGTGGGTCCGTCAGAAGTCGCTCAAGTTCGCGGCTGACTGGATGTTGGATCACATGAAGGGGAGCGGCGGTCTCGGTGCGATTTATCCTGCCATGGCCAATTCCGTCATGGCCCTGCATTGCCTCGGGTACAAACATGATGACCCGCTGGTGGTGAAGGCGATGCGCGAGATCGAGGAGCTCGAAGTGCACGACACCGTGATGGAGAACGGACAAGTGGTGGATGCCATGCATCTGCAGCCCTGCCATTCTCCGATTTGGGATACCGCCTTGCTCATCAATGCATTGGTGGAGGCGGGGATGCCACAGGACCATCCGGCGCTGCAAAAGGCTTCGAGCTGGTTGTTGTCGAAGCAAACGACGACGGTGGGCGATTGGATCATCTCCTCTCCCGGTGCGGAACCTGGAGGATGGTATTTCCAATTCGAGAACGAGCTGTTTCCGGATGTCGACGACTCCGCAGTCGTCTTGATGGCCCTCGCCAAGGTGCGTCTGCCCGATGAAGAGCAACAGCGGGCGGCAATTCGCCGCGGATGCCGCTGGGTCACCGCGATGCAGGGTTCCGACGGTGGCTGGGGCGCCTACGACGTCGACAATAACCGGATCGTCTTTAACTACATCCCCTTCGCCGACCACCGTGCGCTGCTGGATCCCAGCACCGCTGACCTCGCCGGTCGCTGCCTCGAAATGCTCGCGACCTTGGGATATGACTGGACCCATCCGTCGGTGGCGTCGGCGCTCACGTTCGTGAAGAACGATCAGGAGCAGGATGGCAGTTGGTATGGTCGATGGGGTGTGAACTACATCTATGGGACCTGGTCTGTGTTGTCTGGCCTGCGCGCCATCGGCGAAGATCTCTCCTCGCCGTATATTCGCCGGGCGGTCAACTGGGTCGAGTCGAAGCAGAACCCCGACGGCGGATGGGGCGAGTCATGCCTCTCCTATGCGGATGTCGCGGAGAGCGGGCGTGGCGAGAGCACGCCGTCACAAACTGCCTGGGCGCTGTTGGCCCTGATGGCAGGCGGAGTCACTGACTCCTTCAGTCTGGCCAGGGGGATCCATTACCTCATTCGGAATCAGCGGAAGGACGGCTCATGGGAGGAGGTACGCCATACCGGAACCGGGTTCCCGCGCGTGTTCTATCTTCGTTACCATTGGTATTGCCAATACTTCCCCCTCTGGGCGCTGGCCATGTACCGCAACCTCAAGACTCGTGGCATGACGAGGGCCGATGAGTTGCGTCAACTGGCCTATCAATCGGGACAGTTCCGGTCGCCTCGCTGACCGTGGCTGTTCATCGAGTCCACTTCCCCTTGTCATCGTCCCTCGGGAGCAGTTGTGACCGCAATCGGAGTCTTCGTGGCGACCCGATGGGAGTTGAGCGCGGTACGCCAGGCGTTCGCGACGACCGATCTGCACGTCGTCGGGGGCGTACGCTGTCATGTCGCGCGCCAGGCACAGACTGAATGGTGGCTGATTCCCATGGGGGTAGGGCCGCAACGAGCTGCTGTCACCGCCGCCAACGTGCTCGCGACGAGGCGGTTGGACGCGCTCTGGTCGACGGGGTTTGCCTGTGCCTTGGGGCCGGCCAGCATCGGTGATGTCCTGATCGGAACGGGCGTGACGAGGGTCGACGGCGTGACGCCAGGTGAGCCGGTTGCTTGCGCGCCCTCGACGGTCGAGTGGCTGCGCCAGGCCGCCAAGGCCAAGGGCCTGGAGACGCACGATGGCGGGTTTGTGACGGTGCCACGGGTGCTCTGCCGGGCGGAAGAAAAGCGGGAGATGGCCGATCTGGCGGGAGGGGTCGGGCTCGACATGGAGAGTGCGGCGCTCGGGCTGGTGGCGGCGGAACATCGGATTCCCTTCGCGATCGTCCGCACCGTTTCAGATCTGCTCGATGAAAGTCTTCCGCTTGACTTCAATCTGTTTCTCAGGCCATCTGGATGGGCGAAGGGTGTCGCGACCTGTCTGGTACATCCGACGAGTCTGATCGGACTCAGTCGTCTGCGGGTACAGAGTCGCATCGCGGGGCAGCAACTGACCGCCCTGTATCGGGCCTGCGCCGATCGGGCATCGCGCGAAAAGGTCGCCTGACAGCGGCAGGTCCCAGTTCCTGCTCCGGTTCGGAGATGAGAGGAGGGCGTGGCGTGGAAGGCATTGCGCGTATCGGACGATTCACCATCGATCTGACGGAACAGATGGGACGGATGATGCTGTTCGTTCTGTCCTCCTTTGCCTGGTTGACCAGACCGCCGTTCCGGTTCTACCAAATCGTCAAGCAACTGAACTTTATCGGCTACAAGTCCACGTTCGTGGTCGTGCTGACCGCCGTGTTTACCGGCATGGTTCTCGCCCTCCAAGGTTATTACACGTTACGAAAATTCGGTTCGGAGGCGGTGCTCGGGTCTGCCGTGGCGCTCAGTATCATCCGGGAGTTGGGGCCCGTGCTTGCGGCGCTGATGGTGACCGCTCGGGCCGGGTCGGCCATGACAGCTGAAATCGGCATCATGCGCATCACCGAACAGATCGATGCGTTGGATACGATGGCGGTCAACCCGCTGCAATATTTGATCGCTCCCAAACTCGTGGCCAGTGTGATTGCCGTGCCGCTGCTGGTCGCGTTGTTCGATGTGGTCGGTATCTACGGCGGGTACGTCGTCGGCGTGCAACTGCTGAACGGCAACGAGGGCGCCTATTGGAGCTCGATCGAATCGGCCGTCGAGTGGAAGGATGTGTACGGCGGCATCCTCAAATCCATCAGCTTCGGGCTGTTGATCAGTTGGGTCTGTTGTTACAAGGGGTTTCATACCAAACACAGTGCCGAAGGGCTAGGCACCGCAACCACGGAAGCCGTGGTGTTGTCGGCCGTGCTGATTCTGGTGTGGGACTACTTCCTGACGTCAGTGCTGTTATAGAGCTGTGAGTCATCAGCCTTTCGCATTCAGCGTGTGAATGCGAACTGATTCCTGACAGCTGATGGCATCTTTTGCTGGGTCACATGATTAAGCTGGTCGGCGTCGAAAAAACATTGGGGAAGCAGGCGGTGCTGCGCGGCGTGGATTTGACCATTCCCACGGGCAAGCTGACGACGATCATCGGACGGAGCGGTGAAGGCAAGAGTGTGTTGTTGAAACACATCATCGGTCTGATGCAGCCCGATCGCGGCGAAGTCTGGATCGACGGGACGGACATTGCCCGTCTAAAAGGGCAGGCGCTCAACGAGGTCCGGAAAAAGTTCGCGATGTTGTTTCAAGGCGCGGCGCTCTTCGATTCGTTGACCGTCTTCGAAAACGTCGCGTTCCCGCTGCGGGAAAAACTGAGGTTGAAGGGCGATACGGTTACCAGGCGGGTGGAGGAAAAGCTCGAGCAAGTCGGTCTCAAGGGCATGGGGCACAAATTCCCCGCAGAGTTGAGCGGAGGTATGCGCAAACGTGCCGGCTTGGCTCGCGCACTGGTGATGGAGCCGGAAATCATCCTGTTCGACGAGCCGACGACGGGGCTCGATCCGCTCATGGCCAAGGCCATCCACGATCTCATCGTAGCCATGCAGCAACAGTTTGGATTCACGGCCGTGATGGTCAGCCACGAAATCCCCGAGATCTTCGGCATTTCCGATTACGTGGCGATGTTGAAGAACGGACGTATTGCTGAGATGGCTCCCTCGAGCGAATTTGTGAAGACGACGGACGAGGAGATTCGCGAGTTTATTTTTGTCGGCGGCACCGTCACGGCGAAGGGACTACCGACGGCACCCCGTTCTTGAGGCGGTTGTCGAGGGCGCCCGTCATGCCGCGGTTGGGCTGTACGCGGGCAAGGGGCTGAGAGGAGAGGATATGGAACGTGCAAAGCTCGAACTGATGGTCGGCATCTTCGTGCTCGTCGGGATTGCCTGCCTGGGGTACCTGTCCATCAAGCTGGGGAAGCTGGAGGTGATCGGCGGGCACAATTATCCGGTCGAGGCGGAATTTACCTCCGCGTCGGGACTCAAGCCCGGCGCCTCGGTGGAAATCGCCGGGGTGGAAGTCGGGCGCGTACGGCACATCGGTCTGAACAGCGACCGCGCCGTGGTGGCGTTAGCCATTCAAGACGGCGTCAAGCTGTATTCCGATACGATCGCCTCGATTAAGACACGCGGGATCATCGGCGACAAGTACCTCTCGCTCTCGGTCGGCGGCGGCGGTGATGTACTGAAGCCAGGCGAGAAGATTCGTGACACCGAGTCCGGGCTTGATCTCGAAGAATTGGTTAGCCAGTATGTACATGGGAAGGTCAACTAGCCTGATCGGCACGGGGAGCAGCGCAGGGAGGCGCGTACCAGGCCGGCGGGGTAACGGGGTCACCACTCACAGGAGAGGTGTTGGGATGCACGTAAGTCGATGGATGATCATGGCGGGGGTGTTGGCGCTGTCTTTCTGCCTGGGCGGGTTGTCACCCGCTCTGGCCGGACCCGCGACGGAGTCGGTCCGGGGGACGATCGATGAGGTGTTGAAAATCCTGAACGATAAGGAATTGAAAGCTCCGGCCAAGCAGGAAGATCGTCGGCAGCGGCTGGAGAAGGTCGTGGCGGCGCGATTCGATTACTCCGAAATGTCGCGGCGCTCGTTGGGCGCGCAGTGGAATCAGTTGTCGGACAAGGACAAGCAGGAGTTTGTGGATCTGTTCCGCACGCTCTTGACGAATACCTATGCCGATCGAGTCGAAACCTACTCCGGCGAAGGGGTGCAATACCTCAACGAGCGGACGGAGAAGGAATATGCGGAGGTGCGCACCAAGGTCTTGTCCGGCAAAACCGAAATCCCCATGGACTACCGGTTGATGAACAAGAGCAATGACTGGCATGTGTACGATGTGGTGGTCGATGGCGTCAGTCTGGTGAATAACTATCGCGGGCAGTTTTCGAAGATCCTGCACACTTCCTCGTACTCCGACCTCGTCGACCAGCTCCGCAAGAAATCTGAAAAGATCAAAGCTCCGTAGTTCCCGTAGGGGACGATTGTTCCGGCGAGCGCCATGCAGCGACATTATTTTTCGTCGATCCCTCTTGTCCTGGCGCTGGCCGGACTCCTCACCCTCATTCTGCCGGTTCCCCTGCGCGCCGATACGCAAATTTTTCCGGTGCCGTCGGTGTCCACCAGCAAGAACGACGGGAACGACGCCGGTTTGATTGCGCCGATTTTGATTTCCGATCCCGATGGCGAATTGAAGTACCTCATGGCGCCGATGCTGATTCAGAATTCGATCGTCGGTAGCCGGGCGGTGTTTAACCTGTTCAAGTACGATCCGGGCGGCCGCCAGATGAAGCTGATCGCCTCGCTGACCGAGAAGATCGAGCGCAAAGTGCTGTTCGATTATGTCGATCCGGCCTTTGGAAACGGACAATACTTCCTGAACTTCGGCGGCACGTTCTTCAAAAACGCGACCTCCCGGTTCTTTGGCTTGGGCCAATCGACCGTGCAGGCGGATGAATCCAATTACACGGCGCGGGAAGCGCGTGCCTACTGGCGGCTTGGTCTCTATGCGAACGAGGTGACCCAGATTTCGGTCGGGCAGCGGGTTCGGCAAGTGCAACTCCAGCGCGGCGCCACCGACCTGCCCTTCTCCGTCGAGCAATTTCCCACGGTGGATGGCATTCAAGGCGAGTCCATTATCGTCGGGCATCGCGCATCATTTTATTACGACACCCGCGACAGCCTGATTACGCCCACGGACGGCATGTCCGTCATGGCCTATGCGGAGCTGAATCAAAATGTCAAAAACGGCGACCATCCCGTCTATTCACGATATGAACTGGAGATCAAGAAACTGTTTCCCAGTGAATCCAAGCGTGCCATTCTCGTGGTGCGGGCCGATCTGCAGGCCACGATCGGTTCCCAAGTGCCGTTCTTCGAGCAGTCATCGCTGGGGGGGCAGAACAATCTGCGCGGATTCGGGATGGATCGGTATATCGACAAACACCTGATCTCGCTGAGTATCGAAGAACGGATTCACGTCTTGCGTACGAAGGTCGCGGGCGTGACTGCGGATTTTGAGCTGGCGCCCTTTTTAGACACGGGACAGGTGTTCAACTCCTTTAAAGATGTGAGCTTTCAAGATTACCGGATGACGCCGGGCGTCGGTTTTCGAGCGATCGTGCGCCCCAACGTGGTCGGTCGTCTGGATTATGGATACAGCCGCGAAGGCGGGGCGATTTTTGCGGGGTTGGATTTTCCCTATTAGGCGTATCGTCGCAGTGAGTGAACGGCCAGGGTTACTCATGCGGAAGATCAGCTGTCTGTTCGGGATGCTCATATCGTGCGTCAGTCTACCGTTGACGGTCGGGGCGGAGGGGTTTGGTCCGTTTCCGGTCAGAAACTTTCAGGCGTTGGACCAACTGGTACTGGCGATGCCGGGTGAGCGGGCCGCGGTCTTGAAGAAGGGGGATTTCGACGTCCGGCTCGAAGTCGCCAACACGGCCTCGATTGCTCGCGACCAGGAAGAGCAGGCCGATGCGACGATGAAGTTCGAGACCGTCCGGGCCGGGTTGTTCCTACGGTATGGCCTGACCGACCGGTTGGAGATCGGTGCGGAAATTCCAGGCTATCATCGACATCGTGGCTTCATGGAGGAGCCGATTCTCGGGGTGGAGCGGGGGACGACCGGGATGGCCCCCGCCCGCAAGGCGTTGAGGGAAACAGCCTATGCCTTCAACATCACCAACGGCGGTCGAACTCTGTTTCAGGGAGCCAAGGGCGCGACGGGGCTGGGCGATATCTCATTCTACGGAAAATATCAGCTATTGAAAGAGACCTCGACCCTTCCGGCCCTGTCGTTTCGCGTGGGAGTCAAAGCTCCGACCGGCGAGACGGACCAAGTGTTCGGCAGCGGGCACCCGGATGCCGGCATCGGCCTCGCGTTGGACAAGACCCTTGCGACCCATTGGATTCTATATGCCAACCTGAACGGGGTGTTTCCGACAGGGCAGATCGCCGGCCTCGACCTCCAGCCGGTCATGAGTGGATTGGTGGCCGTGGAATATCTCTGGACGGACAATTTTTCCATCACCGCACAGTTCGATTATTATTCGCCGCCCTTTCACGGCACGGGGACCAGGGTCTTGGACAAGGGCGTGACCGAATCGGTCATCGGCGTCAGTTGCCGGATCCTGCCCAGTCTGCTCTGGCAGGTGTACGGGGTCGAGAATTTGGATTTCATTACAGGGAGCGCGGCCGACTTTACGATCGCGACCCTGTTCACCTATCGGATGCGGTCGTAGACGTGAGTGCGGAGGCCGAAGACAGAGCAGCGGAATCTTGACATGTGCGGTGCCATATGTGAGGATGAGGCGATTTGTACACAACTGCTTTCGCTGCTTCGCCAGACCTTCTCAACACGACTATTCTCCATCGATATGAATACGTGCGTCCAATTGTCATGCTCTGACAAGGAGATTGTGCAATGTCTCTTTTAAAAAATATCCACAGTCCCGCTGATTTGAAGCGCCTGTCCCCTGAACAGTTTCCGGAACTATGCCAAGAGATTCGTGAGCAAATCCTCGCGGTGGTTTCGAATGTCGGGGGGCATCTGGCCTCCAATCTCGGTGTCGTGGAGTTGACGGTCGCCTTGCAATATCTCCTGGATACGCCGAACGATAAAATCGTCTGGGATACCAGTAATCAAGCCTATACCCACAAACTCCTGACCGGACGCCGGGAACAGTTCCACACGTTGCGGCAGTACGGTGGATTGAGCGGGTTCTGCAAGCGCGAAGAAAGTGCATACGATACCTTTAATGCCGGGCATGCCGGCACCGGTGTCTCGGCTGCCTTTGGAATGGTAGAAGCGCGCGAGCAACGGGGCGAGAAGCACAAGGTGGTTTGCGTCGTCGGCGACGGGGCGATGACTGCGGGGATGACTCTCGAGGGGTTGCACCACGCGGGTGGGACGAACAAGGACTTTCTTGTCGTGCTGAACGACAATCAAATGTCGATTTCCCGCAACGTCGGAGCCATTTCCGCCTACCTGAACCGGACCTTCACCGGAGAATTCTACGCGCGGATGCGTGAGGAAACCGGACAGCTGCTGCGCAAAATTCCCCACATCGGTCTGGAAGTGCAAAAGATCGCTCGTCGAGCCGAGGAATTGGCCAAAGGCGCCATTCTTCCCGGACTGTTGTTTGAGGAATTAGGCTTCCAATATGCCGGACCGATCGATGGGCACAACTTCGAGCATCTGCTACCGACGTTAGAAAACGTGCTGAAAATGAAGGGCCCGGTCCTGCTGCACGTGATCACGAAAAAAGGCTTGGGGTATCAAGCCGCCATGGACAACCCCGTCTGGTTCCATGCCTGCCCGCCGTTCGTGCGTGAAACGGGCGTGCCGGCGAAGAAAGCCGTGCGTCCCAGTTACACCAGCATGGCCGTCGATGCCCTGATCAAAGTGGCGCATCAAGACAAGCGAGTGGTCGCCATCACCGCCGCCATGTGTGAGGGCACCGGTCTGAATGCCTTTGAGAAGGAGTTTCCTGAGCGGATTTATGACGTGGGTATCGCTGAGCAGCATGCGGTGACCTTCGCGGCCGGTATGGCCGCGCAGGGGATGAAGCCGGTGGTGGCCCTGTATTCCACATTCTTGCAACGGGCCTACGATCAGGTCGTGCACGATGTGGCCACCCAGAACTTGCCGGTGACCTTCTGCATCGACCGTGGTGGACTCGTGGCCGAGGACGGCACGACCCACCATGGCGCATTCGATTTCGCGTTCCTGCGGCATGTGCCGAACATGGTCGTCGCCGCCCCCAAAGACGAGAACGAATTGCAGCATCTGATCAAGACCTGTGTGAGTTACGATGGTCCTGCTTCGGTTCGGTACGCGCGCGGCGTGAGCCTTGGGGTGCCGATGGATCCTGAGCCCACCACCCTGCCGATCGGCAAGGGCGAGCTGCTGCGGGAAGGGACGGATGTGGCGATCGTCGCGATCGGCGTCACCGTCTGGCCGGCCATGAAGGCCGCCGAGCGGTTGGCCCAGGAAGGCATTTCTGCCGCCGTAGTCAACGCCCGGTTTGCGAAGCCACTGGATACCGAACTCATCCTCAAGACGGCGAAGAACGTGCGATGCCTCGTGACGGTGGAAGAAGGCTGCAAGATGGGCGGATTCGGGTCCGCCGTCTTGGAAACCCTGTCCGAAGCCGGACTCTTGTTGCGCACCAAGGTGCTCGGGTTGCCCGATTGGTACATCGAGCAGGGGCCGCAGGACCTGTTGCGCGAACGGTATGGCCTGACCGCCGACGGGATCTATAACAGCGTCAAGGCCTTGTTTGGAGCCGGTGTGGTGGCTGACGACGCCGCTCGCCTCGCCTCGCTCGTGGGTAGCTTGCCGCACGGCGATGAGCAGGGGAGTTAAGGAAAATAAGAAATATAAAATAGAACGTCAAACGTACAAGCCTGAGAAGCTCAATGCATATCACCAGAAAAAAGACGCGGCAGATCACGGCGGGGTCGGTGAAGATCGGCGGAGATGCGCCGATTTCGGTCCAATCGATGTGCTCCACGGATACGCGCGACGTGAAGGCGACCGTGGAGCAGATTCGGCAGTTGGAAACCGCCGGGTGCGAGCTCATTCGCGTCGCGGTTCCAGACGAAGAGGCGGCGAATGCGCTACCGAAGATCAAAGCCGCGATGACCGTGCCGTTGATTGCCGACATTCACTTCGACCATCGCCTGGCTCTCAAGGCGGCCGAAGTTGTCGATTGCGTCCGTATCAACCCCGGCAACATCGGGGCCTGGTGGAAAGTGCAGGAGGTGATCAAGGCCGTCAACGAGCGGGGCATTCCCCTGCGCGTGGGCGTCAATGGCGGCTCGCTCGAACGCCCGCTGTTGGATAAGTATGGCTGGCCTTCGCCGGAAGCCCTGTCCGAATCAGCCTTGAACGCCGTGCATGCGCTCGAAGACGAAGGCTTCACCAACATGAAGGTGTCGCTCAAAGCTTCCGACGTGCACCACGCAATCGACGCGTACTACCTGTTTTCCACCCAGTCCAATTACCCGCTGCACATCGGTATTACGGAAGCTGGCACCGCCATGACCGGCGCGGTCAAATCCGCGATCGGCCTCGGTTGGCTGCTCTCGCAAGGCATCGGCGACACATTACGCGTCTCGCTCGCTGCTGATCCGGTGGAAGAGGTCAAAGTCGGCTTTGAAATCCTCAAGTCGTTGGAGTTGCGTCATCGCGGCATCAACGTCATCGCCTGCCCGACCTGTGGGCGGGTCGAAATCGACGTGGTGCGCATGGCCAACGAGTTGGAAAAGAAACTGGGCCATATCAAAACTCCCCTGAATGTCTCGGTGCTTGGTTGCGTCGTGAACGGCATCGGCGAAGGCAAGGAAGCCGACATCGGCATTGCCGGCGGCGAAGGCAAAGGTATTCTCTTCAAGAAAGGGAAGCTGATGCGTAAGGTGCCCATGGACGAACTCATGGACACGCTGATTCACGAAGTCGAGCAGCTGGCCAAGGAAAAGGAGGCCGAAGCGTCCGGCGTCGCGCTGAACGGATCGTCGGATGAGCAAGCAGAGGCGGGTTGGGAATTGATGGGGCACGCGCCTGATGAGCAGTCCACCATTGTCCGCGACATTCCGGTGCTTCCGAGCAAGCCCTAGTCAGGACTCCTCCGATTGCCGGCTGTCTTGTTGAAGTTTCCTCTGTTTCCCCGTTCTTCGCGGTTGAGTTCCTGAGGCTCCCCCTTCTATAATCACGACCCGTGGCGCCGTACCCAAGTGGCTAAGGGAGCAGTCTGCAAAACTGCGATGCGGCGGTTCGAACCCGCCCGGCGCCTCCAACCATTCCTGTAAATATCTCAGAGGGTTCGGTGATTCTGGCCGGACCCTGTTCAACCTGCTGATTATCGCTACTCCCGGTTTTACTCCCGGTTCCACTCGCACTTTTCGCGGCAATTGCCCCCAAACTCGCTCGATTCACTGCTGTGCGTAGGTGAGCCGGGGAGAGATGCGCATAGCGCATGGTCATCGTGATCGTGGAATGGCCCATCAATTCTTGGACGGTCCGGATATCGACTCCTGCCATCACAGCCCGAGAGGCAAAGGTATGCCGTAAGGTGTGCCAGGTGACTCCTTCGATTTTTGCCCGTTTCAAGGCAGGTTCGTAGATCTTCACCACAAAGTTGCGCCCCTGCATCGGTTGTGCGGAGGTGAGAGGACTCGGAAAAAGAAAGGGGCTGTGCATCCAAGAAGTGAGACCCTTGACGATTTCTAGCGCAGCATCCGTGAGAATAACGTGGCGAGTCTTGCCGGATTTACTCAGTGGGATGGTCAGGATGCCCTGTTCGGAGTTCAGGCAGTCCCAGCGCGAATGAAACTGTTCGGTGAGGCGTAACCCTGTTTCGAGAGCGAAGGCCACGATCAACCAGTGCTCCGGAGGCAAGGTATCCCGGAGGCTGGAGATTTCCTTATCACTCAGGAAGCGAAGCCGCCCGGCAGGCTCGGAAAAGAACTTCACGCCTTTGATGGGATTGGCCGAAAGCAGACCATCGGCAATCGCCAAGTTCAGGATGCGTCGTAAGGCTCCAAAGTAGCGATTAATCGTTCGGGCGGTGCGGGTGCCCTTGTGTTTCATTTTGGCTTGGATATGCCGTAAGTCGTCGGCGGTAATCTCGGTCAAAAGCTTCCGCCCTAGGAGCTTCGACCAGAACTTTCCATAGCGATGCACATTCCGAAGACCTGGTGAGGTCACGCCTTCCAGATACCGCGCAATCCAAGCCCGGAGGGTCAACTCTTTGGAGACGGCATACTTCTCGGGGAAGTAACGGTTCTCGCGAGCTTCGGACCGCAACCGACCGTACAGCGTCTTGGCTTGGCTCTTGGAGTCCGCCCGGAACCATTTCTCCCGGCCATTCACATACAGGCGAACCCACCAACCGCCTTGCTTAAACACTATTCCACGGTCCTTACCGTTTGGTCTTGCCATCGGGGCCTCCCTTTCGACCTTTCCTGGCTAAATCGGCCTTTGTGCTATCCGTATCTCCGGAGGCTTTGTGTTTCTTGGGTAGATGTTTCTCTCTCCATTTCCGAGTGGCTACTCGCGTCTGGCATCGAGGACCGCAGTAGGTTTGATCAAACCGAATAGCGAGGTAAATCCGTTGGCATTCCGGGCAACGGCGAATTCGCCCGGAATAGTCGACCAATAAATGGGCGAACCGATATTCAAACTCCTTCACTTTTCGCTTTGTGGCAACAAACACACTCCCTTTGCGTTCATGGTCCGCGCCCGGCAACGTGACAATGATCGTGAATTGGGGAAACGTGAAGGCAGCCACGGCCTTTGTCCATAAGTTCTTTAAGCTGCGGAGGACCATGGTTTGAATCTCCTTGGCCTCTGTGCGGCTTGGAATAGTGCCACGAAACTTCTCTCCTGGGATAGATTGGACGCTCCATCCTCCTTCCGTCGCGATTTCTTCCCCATGGCGAATCGCAACGTCATCGACAAAGCTGGCCACCTCGAAAGCCAGAACCATCCATTCACTTGGGGTGAGAGCCTCGAGGTCGGTTTGGATAAACTTCAAGAGCCAGCCGACCTCGCCGTCTGCTGTAGTCAGAATCCGTTCTCTAGCCTTCTTCATCTCGCCGTAGAACTGCTCATAGATTGCGGCACGGTCTATGTTCATCTGACCTCTCCTTCTGTAGCTGGCTTCGGCAGCTTCATCACTCCATCCCATTTCCTAAGAAAAAACTGGAGGTGAACGAGCCACTTTCGGACTGAAAACTCTTGGGAAGTGTACCTCGTCAATGGTAATGCGTGTCAAGACACGTTATGCATCACGTATACAAGGCATAACACCAATGATTCGCTCATTACCAAGGAGGTGCCCGATGGTCCCGAGTACAAAATTGATCACCATTCGAGAAGCGGCCGAACGCTTAGGACTCAAAGAAAGCACGATCAGGAAATACATCCTGAAACGGCAGATTGCCTATGTGAAGCCGTCCGTGCGTGCCGTGCGGATTCCCATTGAGGAATTGGAACGGATTCTCGCTGCCGGTCTTCGTCCTGCCATTCCTCAAGCGGAGGCTGCCCGATGAGCCGCTGGAAGGAGTTCCGGCGGGAGCCCGTCGCCGGGGAATGGACGAGGAAACAGAAACGAGGCTACCACCGGGTGCGGTCGCTCTTGTGGTTCTGGGAATGCCACCAGTTCCAAGTCCTCTGGGTGACGCTCTCCACGGCAGAAGGCGGGGATGCGGAAAAGCTGACCTATCACCACAAGCAGCTGCGCCAGCGGATTGAACGCCAGCTGGGATTTCAGGGCTTGGAGTATTACCAGGTCCGGACGGAAGAGGGGCATGGCGTGCTTCATATCTTCTGGGCCTGGCGGGTGCCGGATGGGGAACGTGCGCGTCGGTTCTGGGTCTCCCAGGAATGGCTCTCGTCCCAGTGGCAAGCTCTCCACGGGGCTCCGGTGGTCTGGATCAAGGCCTATCAGCCCAGTCATCGGTCCCGCAATCGACTCAGCCGGTACGTCATCAGCCAATATGTCCAGGATCAATGCGGCTACGTGAATATGTGCTGGTCCTGGAAGCGCTCCCTCGGGTTCCCAATTAGCCGACTGTGGGAAGAGATGCGGCACCAATGGTCCACCCGGAACGCCTATCGCCGGATCAGAGGCGAGATTGAGATCCCGCGGATCGTGTTCATCAAGACCTGGGAGGATCTGCTCTCGGGCCATCCCATTTGGTTCAGCGGCACGATTTTGCAACTGGTGCTTGGGAAGGGACTCGTCTATCAGGAGGTGTGAGGATGATCTGGCATCGATGTGATCTGAAGCTGCCGAGTCTCTTTGGGCCGGCCTGTTGCGGACGGGAAGCGACCACCTATGACCGGGCGCGCAAAGCTTGGCTCTGTCCTGAGCATACGAAGGAACGGCTCTGTGAGTTCTGCCAATTTGAACGGTCGTGGGTGCGGTTTTATTATAGGGAGCATGACGTCACATGCGAAATCTGGCTCTGTATCGACTGTGCGGGGCTGACCACTCGTAGTCTCGCTTCTTAAAATTCTCGGCTACCGACACATGGAATATTCGCGCGATTAAACCAGGCCTTGGCATTGAAAGCGGACATTTCCTCAGCATGCCCGGCTTTCTTCGGTTCGGTCTATAAACTATGGCTGTGATGAATTTGTGACGGACGCTATGCTAAAGGCATTCCTGCTGCCTCGAATATATGGTTTTCATGGCTAAACAAATTCTTGTCGTAGAAGACGACTTAGATATTGGTCGGCTCTTGGAGATGCACCTGACCGACACCGCATATGCCGTAGAGATCGCCAAAACCGGAGAGGATGGTCTTCAATGTGTGCTCTCGAAGAGATATGACCTTATTATTCTTGACGTGATGCTGCCTGGCATCGACGGGTTAGAGATATGTCGGCAGCTTCGATCGCTCCCCACCTATACACCCATCCTCATGTTGACTGCGAAATCCTCAGAAATAGACAGGGTCCTTGGGCTGGAAGTTGGTGCTGACGACTATGTTACTAAACCATTTAGTGTTCGAGAACTGCTCGCACGTGTAAAGGCCCTCTTCCGCCGTTCTGAAGCATTTAGAGATAAGACGCAGGACGTTCAGAAAACTATCCGCGCAAAGGGCCTCTTCATCGATGTTGAAAAACGGAAGGTCACAGTGAGAGGCAGCTTGAGGGATCTCACGGCCAAAGAGTTCGATTTGCTCCTGCAGTTTGCATCCCATCCAGGCAGAGTTTATACGCGCAGTCAGCTTCTCGATTCGGTCTGGGGCTACGGTCACGACGGCTATGAACACACGGTAAATTCCCATATCAACAGATTGCGCGCCAAGATTGAAAAGGATTCGGCCAAGCCCGACTTTATTCTGACTGTGTGGGGCGTCGGATACAAATTCTGTGAACTAGAAGGATCCGGCTTAAAGGACTGACCATGTCGCGGTCACTTTACGGCAAACTCGCCCTTGTGTTGCTCTTCCTGTTTTGTGCGGTTGGGGTTCTATACACCCTCCTAATGGTCTTCACGACGCGCATGTATCAGCAAGAAGTGAATCAGAAGCTGAACCGTGCTCTGGCCAGAAACATTGTTACTGACCAGTTACTAAGCAGCCAAGGAGAGGTGAGTCCGTACGCTCTGAAAGAACTGTTTCACCTACTTATGGTTATCAATCCGAGCATTGAGATGTACTTGCTTGATGAGAATGGGGGCATAGTCAACTTCTCCGCTCCCACTGAGAAGGTCAAGCGCTCGGCTGTCTCGTTAGAACCAATACATCGTTTTCTCACCGAGGCGGACGCATTTCCTATTCTTGGTGACGATCCCCGTGATGCGACTCGACAGAAGGTCTTTTCTGTTTCAGCCATACCCTTACACGGACAACCAACAGGATATCTGTACATTGTCCTTGGCGGAGAGGAGTATGACTCCGTCGCCGATATGCTGAATCGGAGCTACATCTTCCGGCTGAGTCTCTGGGCAGCACTTACCGGCTTACTGTTCGCTCTTTTGGGCGGTCTCTTTCTATTCAACATGCTCACCAGAAGGTTAACCAAACTAGCATCGACGATGGAAACGTTCGCAAAGAGCGATTTTTCAGAGGCGCTCGAGCTGCATCCTCAGGATTTCATTCCTGAGCGGAATAGTGATGAAATTGATCGGCTCCGGTCCACATTCAATCGGATGGTAGAACGAATTCTTCAGCAAGTGGCCACTTTGAAGCAGACGGACATCCTTCGGCGTGAGTTGGTGGCCAATGTGTCCCATGATTTGCGTACCCCCCTGGCATCCTTGCATGGGTATCTGGAAACGTTACTGATGAAAGAAGGAACGCTTACACGAGAGGAATACCGGACGTTTCTCGACGTTGCCCTCAAGCAAAGCCAACGGCTTAGGGAGCTTGTGGGGGAACTCTTTGAATTGGCTCGCTTAGATTCGCGTGAAGCTCGCATTCAATGCGAACAATTTTCTTTAGCCGAGCTTGTCCAGGATGTGTGTCAAAAGTTTCAACTCACCGTCGCAAATAGGGGGATAGCCCTAAAGAGCAGTTTTACAGATGATCTGCCATTTGTGGAGGCTGATATCGGCCTCATCGAGCGGGCGCTAGAAAACATAATCAATAATGCTACTCGCTATACACCGAGCGGAGGGACCATTGCGATTTCGTTAAGCCACGAATCCGGCTCGGTTATGATACGAATTTCTGATACTGGCTGTGGGATCGCTGATCACGACTTGCCTTATATTTTTGATCGTTTTTATAGGGCGAATCGACAAAATCAGCCTGGAGGAGCTGGGCTCGGGCTGGCCATTACTAAGCGAATCCTAGAGCTACATGGAAGTACAATTCGAGCAGAGAGTATACCTAACATCGGAACCATCATCAGCTTTGAACTGCCCACCGTGCACTTCTAGTCTCTATTGTTCTCGACCGTTACGGGCCGCTCGCCACATCAGGCGTGATAAAAATGTGACAATTTCGTGAGATCGATGTGAAGGGGCAGGGCTATGCTTGACCATGCATTGGGTTGTACCAGCCCTTTTAACCGAAAAGGAGAACGGACTTATGAAGAGAATCAGTCAGATTTCGATGGTTGCGCTTCTATTATGCTTCCTTCCCATGTTGTCTGTAGTGAGTGAGGCGGCCATGGATCACGACAAGCTCTTAAAGGATCCTGGTGTCTACGCAACGTTTGCTGTGTTCAAGATGGGGGAGCACTGGTGGCAGATGGATCATGAAGCGCGTGTCAAGGCGGCCTCCGAAATGAAAAAGGTGTTCGAAAAGCACGCCGATAAGTTAATAGTCGATACGCATTTGCTTCGTGGTCTGTCTGAGAGAGCTGATGTACTTGTCAGGATTCACTCGAAAGAGATGGTTCATAATCAGAACTTCTTGTTAGACCTCATGGGGACCACTATGGGGATGGATATGAAAAATACTGACACCTTCAATGGCATCACCAAAACCCTAAATTATGTCCCTAGCTTCCCAGAAGAACTGAAGGGGGAGTTGAAGACACCGCCACCTCAGGGCAGCCCATACGTTATAGTGGTTCCTATACGCAAGGACGCAGAATGGTGGATTTCTGGACAAGACACCCGAACAGGCCTGATGAAGGAACACACGGATGCGACGGTCGCATACTTGAAGACGGTGAAACGGAAGCTCTATCACTCCAGCGGGTTGGATGATTGGGATTTTATTACCTACTTTGAAACATCCAAGCTGGATGATTTCAACAATCTTGTGACTGGATTGCTCAAGGTCAAGGAGAACCGTCATAATAGGCGTTTCGGTGATCCTCTCCTGTTGGGGACCATTCGACCATTGGATGAAATCCTCGATATTCTCAGTCGCTAGTCTATTCGCTCGCGCGTTCCAGAACACGGTGACCACCTGGGAACAGGTGGTCACTTCTATGCTGGTACTCACAAATCTTTACTTCTAATACTTAGTTATAGGCTCTATATGGCCCCACCCTGTCACCACCTGTTGGCTTCTCAGGGGGTGAGAGGGAGGAAATGCAGGGTTATTTTCAAGTGGTGACGGCGATGCGCTAGCTTGGCCGTCCCCTTGGTGAATTAGTGGCCATGCAGAGTTGAGATGAAGACTTTGTCTGCCCAGGATTATCAACTAGACGCGAAATATGCTGACCACAAAGGCCCGCCGGCCGCTCCGGACTGCCGGGGCCGGACGGCCGGGGGGCTCGGGGGCGCAGCCCCCGCTTCACTTGATCTATATGGTCAAAGTAGGACGACCCTTCCTTTGGGTTCTCAGGCGGAAGCCTAACTTTTGGGCGGGAGGATTCAGTTGCAAGGAAGCGCTCGCCGATTGCCTAAAGATTTTGCGCGAGCCTCTGAGGAACCTCGAAATGTCGATCTAATGAGGTTATATTTCGAAAATCTTTAATGCAGAGGGGTGCCGGAAAGGCAAAGGCTGAACGAAAAAAGGATCCATGAGAATTAAACTAAAAAAAGGGACGCCTCAGTGGTTCAAGTGGAAACTTAGTTTCTTAGGTGAGCCCGCTCCGATTAATCCGATGGCACTGTTTGCTGGAAACATGTGGAGTTACTTCGATCCTGGATCTCCAAATGAAAGATATGAAAATTTCATACGGAACGGCCGGCATCCTCTATCGACCTTTTTGGATAGCATGCTTCTGTATGACAAGGTTATTGTCCCAACTCATGACTTCATGTCGGTTGTTATTTTGATAAGTGTTTTTGGAGAAGATGGCGTTGCAGAGCTGATTGAAAATAATGCAGTTAGTTTTGTACGTGTGAAAGGGGCACTTGCGTACATAGGGAACGGGGGTGGCCTTGCATCATACGACATTCTTCACGACCAAACTCGCCCTGTAGATCAATTTGCGGATGATGATTCAACCTTGGAGTGGGCCCTGAATGGGCTCAGTACGAAGCCGAGAAGGGTGAACTTAAGTAGGATGATCCTTGAGAACACCCAAACATTCCCGATGGAGAAGATGGTTTCTCTGATCCGCGAGGAGTCCTACAAGGATATTTTAGATAGCCCATATTTAAGGACTGCTTTTAGCCTCAGGAATACCAGTCTTGATCATTTGTTTGGTGTTGAGCCCAATCAATTTAGGTGTGGGGAAATTCAGACTTTCGAAGAGCGAGATGAAATTGATTCCGTTCTTAGAATCGCCCGCGCCAATCTAGAAATGTTGCTTGCATTACAGACTGGTTGCACGGATACAGCTACTGGAACGCCTGTTGGTCACGTATTGAAGGCGAAACAGCAGCGAGGCAGTGCTAGATCTAGTCCTTTTGAGACATTTGGATCCCTGAAAGAAATTACAGAAGTTCCCGATATCGCGAGTTATGTAATAGACGCCTCGATTCCAGATAGACCAGCACGCCTGCATGACATTTTGATTAAGCGAGGGACTAGAGATGCTGTTCAATTTAGAGCGTGGTTTCATGAAAAGTGTCGTGACAGTCCTCACGTAATTGCCAAGGAATACGGGAGATTAATGCATGATATTCCATTTGTTTCGACTCACAAAGGCAAGACTTTGCGTCTTTTGGCTACGACAATGGCGGGAGTGTATGACCCCGCTCTGGGCTTGGTAACCTCCATCGCAGACAGCTTTCTTGTAGATCTTGTGCGGAAACGAAACCCGAAGTATTTTATTGAGGATCTACGGCAAATTAATAATTAATTAGTATGTTGGTTTAGACGGGCAGTGTTATTGGGAACTGATTCGCTTCCCACCAATCTACGGCAACGTACAAACCCTGATCCCGGTTTTAGTCCCGGTTCCACTCCCGATTTTGCTCCCGGTTGGGAGTCCTCTTTAGTCGTAAATGGGCACCAATAAAATGTCGTAACACCTTGTTATTTAATGGCCTTACTCTCTGTCTGTCGCTGTTGATCTTCATGGGTCGTAGAGCCCTCGGGCAAGCTGCAAAACTGCGATGCGGCGGTTCGAACCCGCCCGGCGCCTCCAACCCGTACTACGTGCGTACCGGCGGCTATTCAGACGAAGCCACTCTCCATTGTCGCCCCCGGAGAGAACCTTCCAGCGCCTTTCTTGGTGGCCGTGAATCTCGATAATTCAACTGCTAAACAGGATGTGGGGGGTAGTTCGTCAGGAGGTGAGAAGAGAACTAGCCCGATCAAAGTTGGTAGTCAGGATGATATAGATAAAATCCCCATTATCGACAGAGTATGGTTCAGAGTGATGCTGGCTTTTCTTCCGGTCGTTCCGGGTTTTTTCATCGCTCTATTTTCGTACTACCAGTACTTACACAATCAGGCCATTTTCTCGACTACACAGGAAACCCTCAGGGTAAGTCAATCCGCATTCCGATCGACGGAGTGGATGCAACGCCCATGGGTTGGCATCTCGACATTACTTGGTAATCCAGGCTCTCTCGGCATGTGCCTGATGCCTGAGCTGGAGTATAAATACGATGGGAAATGTAAACCCAAGCGACCTGACGTCTTTACTTATATTACATCGAAGGAGAAATTGAGAGGTTATGTTGCGGTGAGAAATACCGGAAATTCTCCGGCTATTGGCACGGTTCTGAAGGCCCGCTGGTGTGTTTCTGCTAAACCACCTGATGTGCCACCTGCATTTGTCGAGTGCTCGAACACAGAACAGACAGGGCAGCCTTGGACGGATGGGCCACGAGTATTATTTCCAGGAAACGGGGATTCGACACTAGATGTTACTGGCACGTTCTTTGTTCCAACAGAGGACGTTGTGGCAATCAGAAAGAAAGAGAAGTGGTTTTATTACATCGGAACGGTCACTTATGATCGCGAGGATAAACCACTCGATCATGCGCCCGCGTACTCAACTGACTTTTGCATCTTTTACGATCCTCGCGGCCATGGAGAGGACTTTTCTCTGTACTATTGTCCCCGCGGTAATATAGCACGGTAATGCCGCAGGATAAGCTGGGATAACTTTCATTCGACCTGCATTACCTATGGCGTGATAGTAGTTCCGTCATTGGATGTATCCTTGTACGTCCCTTTCCCCCTCTCAACAAAATAATTTCCCATCACCAGCGCATCGACGCCGCTGTTGAGAAAGGTTGCGAGCGCTTGTTGGGGCGTGCAGACGATCGGTTCTTGAATATTGAATGACGTATTGAGGAGGACTGGCACGCCGGTTGCGCGTTCGAACCGGTCGAGCAGAGCCCAGTAACGCGGATTGTCGGTGCGACGCACGGTTTGCACTCTGGCTGATCCGTCGATGTGGGTGACGGCGGGAATGAGTGAGCGCTTGTCTGGTTTCACCGGAACGGTCAGATTCATGAACGGGCTTGGCTGGGCGCAGCCGAAATACTCGTCCGCCGCCTCCTCCTTGATCGACGGCGCGAAGGGCCGAAACAATTCTCGCTTCTTGATCTTGGCATTGATGGTGTCGCGAATGGTTTCATGCCGAGGGTCGGCGAGAAACGAGCGCGCCCCGAGCGCACGCGGCCCGAACTCCATCGCTCCCTGAAACCAAGCCACCACCCCGCCCCCCGTCAACACCTCGACCGTCTTTGCCAGCAACGTCGCTTCGTCGCCGATCGGGTGCGTCTCGATTCCCCCTGCCCTGAGCGCCTGGCCGATCTCCGAATCTCCATACGCCGGCCCATAGTAGGCGTGGGTCATCTCAAACGTTCGTGGATGCCCCAGGACCTCGTGATAGACCAGGAGGGCGGCGCCCACTGTGCATCCGGCGTCATGCGGAGCGGGTGGCACATAGATCCGTTCGAACGGTCCCTCGCGGAGCAGGCGACCATTCGCGGCGCAATTGAGCCCGCATCCTCCGGCAACGGCCAGGTTTCTTATCTGTCCGCCTTCCCGAAACGCCCATAGGGCCAAATCCTGCACGACCTCTTCAAACGCCGCCTGAATGCTGCTCGCAATCTGCCGGTGCCGGTCGGTGAAGGGTGCCGCGTCGTGCTGTCGGGGGTCGCCAAAGATGTCCCGAAGCGCCTGGGGGAAATGCCCTTGGAGTGCGGCATGGTAATCGACGAACGCAGGGTTGAGTCGGTAGGAGCCGGGCGTATCGGTGATCAGCATGTTCCTGCGAATGAACGAGAGGTGTTCCGGTGTGCCGTAGGGCGCCAGTCCCATGAGCTTGTATTCGCCATCCAACATGGTGAAGCCCAAAAACCCCGTCATGGTCGAGTAGAAATGGCCGAGCGAATGGGGCCAGGGGATCGATCGCAGCACCGTCAGCCTGGTGCCGCTCCCGACGGCTAATGTCGTGGAGACCTCTTCCCCCGCGCCGTCGAAGACGAGGATCGTCGCCTCTTCGAAAGGAGAGGTGAAGAAGGCGCTTGCCATATGACAGCGGTGGTGATCGAGGTAATGCAGGCGGCCACGGAAGGGGCCAAAATGTTTCTGCAGGAGAGACCGCACAAAAAATAGTTCTATCCAACTGCCCTGGCTGGCGGGGGAGTCGCCGCCGCCGGCCGGGGTGAATTCTCGAAGGGCGCTGCCTGTTTGTCTTAGAAAGGAGGCGGGATTTTGCAGCGCGGTCTTGAGTATCCCTCTGGCGCGGGTGCCCATCCGGAACGGCTGCCAGTAGACGCCGACATGTTCGATCTCCGCCAGCGAAATGCCGGCCTTGGCCAGACAGAAGGCGATCGCGCGGAGAGGAAAACAGCCCTCATGTTTGATGCGGGTGAACCGTTCTTCTTCCGCGGCGGCGATCAGGATGCCGTCTTTGAGCAGTGCCGCGGCGCTTTCGCCCATGGTTGCCAAGCCGAGGATATACATGGTGGTCAGGCCGGAAAGGCTATGAAGAAGGTCTGGTTCATCGGACTGCGGTGTGCACCGGGAGCGCCGTCTGCATCGGGCCTTGATGGGCGAATAGTGTGAGAATGCTGCGAAGTTTGTCGGCCACGCTATGCGCCCCCAGCAGCCACTGTTGCTGACGCAGGCTCCAGGCGCAACGCGAAGCGTACGGGAGGCGGCGCATCTCGTTCCACCGGACCGGGTTTGGTTGGTCATCGGCATCGGCAGCGTGGAGGTAGATCAAGGGGACGTAGCCGAGCGCGGCCGATTTCTTCATGAGCGTGACGATCAGGCTGAGCGGCAGCAACCGGAAGAAGGTCCCGCCGATGACCCGGATGCCGTGAGTTCCCGTGAGCATGTGGCGGTAAATGGGAAACACGAACAGTTCTCTATCGGACAGGGTCATCACGTCGTAGGCTTCCGCCTTGGTTCGCGGATGGTTCGTGGCCAGGCTGGAGTCGTAGGTAAATCCCGCCTCTGCTAGTACGGGATACGCCCAGGTAGTCCGCTCGTCGATGGAAAAGTTCGGGGCCCTGAAGCCGATCACCGGTTGCCCACCGGCTGCCTCCAGCGCATCTTTGGCTCGACGGAGATTGTGCAGGAACTTGTCTCGGTTCAGCGAGTAGACATTCTCATGCTGATCACTGTGACAGGCGATTTCGTGACCCTGTGCCGCCATCTCACGCACGAGGTCGGGCTGGTCCCTGGCCACCTGCCCGGTGGTGAAGAATGTGACGGCAGGGTGGCTCTTGGTCTCGCGTAACACGGAGAGGATGCGGGTGACGCCTCTCCAGGTTTGTTCAGGATTCGTGCGCGGCTCCAGCCCCATGTCGAGCATAGTAGCGTGTTTGTAGTCTTCCAGATCAATCGACAGGTAGCAGGCTTGCCGGAGAGTCGTCATAGCGTTCAGCGCGATTGCCTATTCGGAGCTCACTATCACGGACGCGAGGTCGCGCAGGGCCGGTCGTTCGGTTCAACGACGGCGTTGTGATGGGACAAGAGTACTCTACCGGGGAAGGGGGATTCCAGGCCTGGACGTCGGTCAGCGGCCGAAGTGGTAGGCGACGCCGAACATGAACAGATTGGCGCGGTAGTCGGCGGTGACGTTGGAGCGGTCGAATGTGAAGTGGGCGAAGTTGTATTTGTACTCGATGAAGGGTGCGATTTTTGGCGTGAAGTAATATTTGATGCCCGCCAAGACGTTGAAGCTCGGGGCAAAGGCCGCCTCAGGCCGGAAGTTTCCGTCGGAAATGTTTCCCATGTTGAGGCCGACTCCCAACCCGGCATAGGGTTCGACTTTGTACTGGTAGCCGGTCACGCGAACCAGCGCATTGAAGGCCAGGGAATGAACGAGGAAGTCGCTGCCGGGAATGGGGCCTGACAGCAGCAGATTGGTGCCTTGTCGTGGGAGATTCTGCGCTTTGACGTTCGACTGCGACCGGTACATGTCCACTTCGAGGCCGAACCAGTTGAATCCGCGATCGTCGAAGTAGTGCCCGAATTTGGCGCCGTATGCGATGTTGCTCTTCAGGTCCAACTTGCCGACGTCGGTGGTGTCGAGGGTGGCGATATTCGGCCCCAGCGCCAAGGCCGCATAGGTTTCAGCCCAGGAGAGCCCGGGTGCGCACACGACAACAATTCCCAGCACAGCACCGATCCATCTGCGGAACATAGCCCCTCCACCTGAACAAACCGCCCGTGAATTTCGCTGCGTCCTACTCTAACGGGCTTGCCGCGAGGTGGCAAGAGAGAAGTGCGTCTCAGAACCCGTTGCAGGACGACTCGTTTCGATGCAGCAGCGTCGGACGCAGGCAGAAGCCCCTCCAGGGCGACTGATCCCACGACCAGTTCAGCAGCGCGTATTCGGTATGGGTCACGCGGCCGTCGATGGTGCGTCCGAACCCGCCGATGCGCAGTGAGAACCCGGCGGGCAGCGCGACATCCTTTAATAGCCCGAATTCCGTGAAGTTGCCGGCGTAGTAGGCCGGGTCGCCCTGGTCGTTCACGAAACGCTCGCCGCGCCAGAAGGTGACATACGGGCGCCACCCGTCCAGATTCACTCCAGCGGTGAGCTGATAGCCGCGACCACGCTCGATCGGAAGCCCGCTCTGTGTCGGTTCATGCTGGCTCGTGAGGTAGAGCGCCATCACGTCTATCTCCTTGAACCACGACAGGGCCGACCAATAGCGGTTGGGTTGAAACGTCAGTTGTGGGCCGAAGGCGGTCAGGAAATTATTCGATGCAGGCCGGTCTCTCGGGAGACCGGCGCCGAAGAAGGTTCGTGATTCGGAGTACTGGGCGCCGCCGCTGTGCGTCCAATAGACCTGGCCGTTGAAGGAGAGAACTCCGGCGCTCACGCGTCCCGCATATCCCACGTCGAACCGTTCCGCTTTTTGAAATGTCTCAAGCTGATTCCAGTTGATGAACAGGTCCTGCTGATAGTGCTCGCGATTCACGAGCAGTTGGAAGCCCTGCTCGATCGGCCGTGAAAACAGCGAGGCATCGTTGAACAGTGCGTCCACGAACGGGTGGTTCCGCTTGATCGTCCCCGCGATGACCGACACCGCCGGCCAGATTTCGTACTCCGCCGAGAGGATCGGTTGCACCGTGTGAAATCGTTGCGTGTCTCCGATCGGCAACCCGGCGAACACACCGACGTCGAGGTTCAACCGGGACAAGGGACTGTAACGCAGCACCGGCGCCACGTATTGCCCGGCGAAGGTCGTGTTGGCGACGGGACGTCCGCCGATCTGCCCGAGGCCAGAATAATTGATGTGGTAGACGTAGGTCAGCGCATCGATCTTGGCGGTGAAGCGCCGTTCCCTGTCAGCCGCAGGCGCTCCGGGCGGAGGGCTGTCCTTCATAGGGAATAGATCACGGAACAGCCGTCCATCGCGGGTGTCCCAATTCCAATTGAACAGGAGATATTGCTGGTTGACCCACTTGAACGTGTCACGATTCTGATAGGTGATGCCGTCTTCCGTGAAGAAAGCCCGGATGCGGCGTGCCTGGACACCGAACTCGATAGAGGCTGATTCGCCAAGCGGAATGATTTTCGAGAGGCCGAACTCCGGAAAGTTGCTCGCGGCATATTCGGGATCACCCTGCTGGCTCAGGAAATGTCGTCCTCTCCAGAATGAAACCGACGGTTTCCATCCGGAGACGTCCATCCAGACAGTCAGTTCATAGCCTCGCCCGCGAATGGCCGGGCCACCGGCAAGCGGTTCATTCAACGACGTCAGGTAGGTGGCGCGAATGCCCGCCTGCCGCCACCAGGTGAGCGCCGGGAAATAGGTAGAGGGTTCCAGCACCAGTTCTGGCCCCAGGGCGGTCACGAGATTGTCGGCGGTGTCGAACGATCGATCCAGCTTCAGCAGTGCCTGGCCGTTGTGGACCCAATGGGCCTGGGCGTTGAACCGGAAGGGGCCGGCCAGAAATTGGCCTGCATAACCCACATCGAAGCGATTCGTGGCGGAGCCCCGAAACGCCTGTTCCCAATTGATAAACAGATCCTGCCGGTAATACCGGGAGTTCACGAGGACCTGCGCGCCCTGTTCGAGCGGTCGCACGAACCGGTTGGCGTTGTCGAAGACGGCATCGTGAAAGTCGCGGTGCGGCCTGGTGAGGGTGCCGAGCACCGTCATGATCTCATCCGTCGGTCGATACTGCAGACGAACGATCGGTCGGACCTGCGACACCTCCGTGTCATGGCCGAAGGGCATATTTGCGAAGACACCCACATCCAGCTCGACCGAAGACAAGAGCCGTTTTCGCGCATAGACATTCAGGAGATTGCCGATGAGCGTGGTATCCCGGCCGAGGCCGTTCGTGAAGGTGTTGTCCTCCAGTCCCTGCTTTTCGAGGTTGAGCAGGAAGGTGGTGGTGTCCAGGTGCAGTTCCAGGTCGCCGGCGGCCGAGGCCGACGATCTGGAGGGCTCAGCGCCCGACTCGATTACCTGGAAAGGCGCGAGCCATGTCAGTCCGACAACAATGAGCCACAAGCGCCATGTGGAGGGAGTTGGGTGCCGCACAATGGGAGCCGATCATAAGAGGGCGCGAGGCGAAACGTCAACGCAGAAGCGCGGAGATCGAAGCGTCGCGCCTTGACTTGTGCCCGTCAAAGGGGCCATCGTGAGCCGGCGAGGCCTGGGAACGGGCCCCTCCACGCGTGAGGAGTAGGCAGCAATGACAGGAAGTCTGGAGCGGAACGGCGTGCGCGTGGGGGTGAGTCTTTCCCTGTTGACCGCCGGGCAGCTGCTCACCTCGTTCGGCATTCAATGGTACACGATCGCGCGCCTGGGGGCGGGGAGTCACACCGATGCCCTCTACGCCGGTTCGACAGTGTTGCAGCTCTGTTCGGCTGTGGTGTTGGACCAGGTGTCGTTCGTGTTGGTGCCGCTGCTGGCTGCTCGTGAGGAACGTGAACGGGCGGCACTGGCCTGGCCGTTGTTTGTCGGCATCGGCTCGTTGTTTGCGCTGGCGACGTTGCTGCTCTATGGGGTGGCGCCATATCTGGTGCCGGTGATGGCTCCTGGATTTGCCGAACCCACGGCCTTGTTGGCGGTGGAACTGGCAAGAATTCAACTAGTGGGTCTGCTTGGCGCCGCCTGTTTCACGGTCCTGTCTGCGCTCTACCAGGCCAGGAACCGGTTTCTGTGGCCGAGCGGCGCGGTGTTGCTGTGCTCCTTGATTGGATGGAGCCTCCTGGTCGCGGGGTTGCCGAGTCTGGGGGTGCGACTCGCGGCCTGGGTGCAGGTGCTGCTGTGGTGTGGGCCGGCGCTATTGCTGCTGCAGGGCCTGGGCCCCTGGTCGCCTGGGACTACCACCCACCAGACCGTGTTTCGTGAGCTGTGGATGCGTGTCCGTCCCCTGTTGTTGAGCGCGGCTTGTGTGCGAACCGGGTTTGTGGTGGACCGGTTCCTGACCTCGTTCCTCGCCGCCGGCAGCCTGGTGCTGCTGGATATGACCTGGCGAGTGATGGCGGCGCTGGTGCGTATCTTCAACCAGGGACTCGTGACCCCGGTGGTTCCGACTTTGGCGACGCTGGCGGAGAGCGGGAGGTGGCTTGAGTTTGCCCGGCTGTGCCGCGTGCGGTTGCTGTGGATGGGAGGGGCCGGCGCGATGGCCACCGTCCTGTTGATAGGCATGGCGACGCTGGGCCGCAGCCTCGGTGAGGGTCTGTCCTCCCTGGGGGTGACCGCGGAGATGTGGGGGACCATCCAGATGATTCTGCTGGCCGGTGCTGGTCTGTTGTTGTTCGGGGGGCTGACTCATGTGCTGGTCAATGCGTTTTATGCCCAAGGTGACACCAGCGTTCCGGCCAAGGTGGAAATCGGGACGAGTCTCGCCGGTCTCGCGTTGAAGGGGATCGGCTTCCTGATGGGCGGGTTGCTCGGCATTGCGGTCGCCACCACGGTGCAGTATGCGCTCTCCAGCCTGTTGCTCGGACTACTGTTCTCCCGTCGCATGGCGGCGCGTCTGCGTGAGACCGCACCCGGCTCCGTGCCGACCCTCATGGCCGTCGGGACACCGGAGCATTCGTCATAGAGAGATCGCCAACTCGGCGCCCATGTGTGTGATGCGTGACCGGCTATATGGAGCATCGCGACTTCCAGAACGGCGAAGCCTTATGTGTCCCGGACAGGCAAGCACGTTCCCGGCGGAACATCTGGCTGGGAGCAGTCGTGGTGTTGCTGGCGTGTTGCCTGGTCGCGCTTGTGCTGGAGGGCGTCTTCCGCCTGTTGCCGGTCAACGAGGGGTTGCGTGGGCTCTCGGTGGACGAACAGAATCCTGTGTTTCGATTTACACCCCACCGCGAGTCGGTGTATTCGCGCGGCTGGAACTTTTCGATCGTCAACCGTGTTCGCACCAACAATTATGGGTTCATCAACGATCATGACTATGACCCGGCGCTCACCACGCCGTTGCTGGCCGTCATCGGGGATAGTTTCGTGGAAGCCGTGATGGTGCCCTTCGCACAGACGGGCGTCGCGCGACTCGCTCACGCGGTCGGGGCCGCGGGCCGGGTGTACGGGTTTGGTACGTCCGGGTCGTCGCTCAGCCAGTATCTGGCCTATGCCCGTTACGTGCGGGACACTTTTCACCCCGCTGGATTGACGGTGGTGATCGTCGGGAATGATTTCGATGAAAGCCTGCGCAAATATAAAAATGAGCCGGGGTTGCATTACTTCGCGGAGTCGCCGGCGGGGGATCTCACCCTGACCCGCCTCGACCGCCCTGTGCCTTGGTGGCGTGACTGGGTCGGCGGCTCGTCCCTGGCGATGTACCTCTACGTGAACCTGGAAATTCGAGACGTGTGGAAACGGTTTGCCTATCGGCCCGGGCAGTCGGCCATCAGCCGCCCACGGTTTGTCGGCAATACCGCGGCGGAGGCGACGTCGGAACGTGTGGCGGATTCGGACCGGGTGATCGAGGCGTTCCTCCGGCAGCTGCCCGAGATGGCGGGATTGCCGGCTTCTCGTATCGCGCTGGTGGTGGACGCGCCCAGGCCTGAACTCTACGACGCCTCTGCGCTGAAGGCCGTGTCAGGCTCCTACTTTTCCATCATGCGCGCGCACCTCATGGACCGGGCGCGCGTGGGGGGGTTCGAGGTGCTTGATATGCAACCGGCGTTTATCGCGGACTACGCGCAGCGTCGCCTTCGTTTCGAGTATCCGGACGACAACCACTGGAACGGCACCGGGCACGAGGTGTTCGCCGGGCTGCTCCAACGGTCGAAGGTGTATCGCGACACCTTCGGGTTCGTTCAACCGTGAGGGGGAGAAGCCAGCCATGATGGTCGAGGTCATGCGCAGGGTTGAGCCCGGTTCGGATCCGGCGAGCGCTGTCACGAACGGCAGTCTCCGGGTGTTGTATGTCTTTCCTGGACCGGCCGAAGGCTCAGCGATGATTTTTGCGCGCAAGCAGGTGGAGGCTATGCGCGGGCTGGGGGTGGTTCCTGAGACCTTCGCGTTGGAGTCACGCACGGACCTGGCCTGTGTGAGCCGCGAGTCGAAGCGATTGCGCCGGTGCATCGCCTCGTTTTGTCCGGACCTGATCCATGCGCAATACGGGACCGTGACCGCCTGTCTCGCCGGTTTGATGACGATGGTCCCGCTGGTCATTACCTTTCGCGGCAGTGATCTGAATCCCGCGCCCAGCGACCCGTGGCTGCGTTCCGCCGTCCGGCGCGGGCTCTCCCAGTATGCGGCGCGCAAAGCGGCACGGATGATTTGTGTGAGTCAGGAGTTGAAACGGCGTCTGTGGTGGCGGCGTGATCGCGCGCTGGTGCTGCCATCCGGAGTCGATACCGACGTGTTTGTCCCTCGCCCCCAACCGCAAGCGAGGGCCGAACTTGGCTGGGGCGCAACTGAACGGATTGTGCTCTTCAATGCGGGACTGTCACCGGCGGTGAAACGCCTCGACCTGGCCCAGGCGGCGGTGAGAAAGGCCGAACAGTTGTGCGGGCCGATTCGTCTGCAGTTGCTGGATGGGCTGGTGCCCCAGGCGATGGTGGCGACTATGATGAATGGGGCCGATTGTTTGCTGCTGACCAGCGACTGGGAAGGGTCGCCGACCATCGTGCAGGAAGCAATGGCCTGTAATCTGCCGGTGCTGTCGGTGGAGGTCGGAGATGTGCGGGAACGGCTGGCCGCGGTGACGCCCTCCGGGATCGTGGGCCGGGACCCGACACAGATCGCGCGGGCCTTGGCGGAATTGCTCGCGAGGCCGGCGAGGTCCAACGGTCGAGACTCCATCGCGGTTGTGGCTCAGGACCACATCGCCCGGCAGACTCTCGCGGTCTACCATGAGGCGCTCGGGAGGCGCGACGGATGCTGATACTTGGCATCAACGAGGGCTTCGAGGCGTCGGTTGTTCTCTGCCGGGACGGCAAGATCCTGTTTGCCGTGCAGGAGGAACGCCTGACCCGTGAGAAGGGCGCCATCGGCTTTCCATCCCAAGCGGTCCTCCACTGCGTCAAACACTTCGGCTTGAACGCCCGGAACCTGAACCATGTTTGTCTGAGCAATCTGCGGAGCCCGAAGGCTGAGACTCGCGACGAATTGTTGCGTGAATATGCCCGGCGCGGCCGGTCGGGACGAGAGTTGCTGCGGGAGGCGGACCTGTCCGGATCGCTCGCTCGATTGGCAGGCATGTTTCCGGGTTCGGTGGAGAATCGGATACGGGAGTGGCAAGCGGCGCGGCGTGGCGAGGTGAACAACCGGACGGTGGCGGAGCAGTTGGCGCGTTGTGGCCTCGACGGGGTTCCTGTCAGCCGCTTTCATCACCATTCGAACCATGCCGCGTCCGCCTACTACGGCCTGCGTCAGAATGGGCATGAACCGCATTTGGTGTTTACGTTGGACGGCGGGGGCGACGATGCCTGTGCCCATGTGTATCTCGCCGAGAACGGGGCGCTTCGGCTGTTGGCCGCCACGCCGACCGGCCATTCGCTGGGGAATATCTATGCGGCTGTGACGCATATGCTGGGCATGCGGCCGCACGAGCATGAATACAAGGTGATGGGGTTGGCGCCCTATGCGGACCCGGAGCAGGCGGACCTGCAGGCGAAGGTGTTTGCACGGTACCTCGATCTCGATCCGGCTGATCCATTGCGGTTTCGTCGAGCCATCCCAGAGCGCACGAGCGCGATGTTGCCCAGACTCTTGCGGGATTTTCGCGTGGTTCGGTTCGATCTGGTGGCCGCAGGATTGCAGCGGTTCACGGAAGAACTGGTCTTGCGCTGGATTGCCGGCGCCGTGGAGAACACCGGTGTGCGGAAGGTGCTTGCGGCGGGAGGAGTCTTCATGAACGTGAAGGCCAATCAACGCATCGCCTCGTTGCCTGGCCTCGAATACTTCGACGTGTTTCCTTCCTGCGGCGACGAGACGCTGCCGTTCGGGGCGGTCTGGCAATGTCACGTTCGCCAGGGTGGCGCGCTCACCGATATTCGGTTCGACGGTCTGTATCTTGGGCCGGAGGCGGGGACGGACCTGTCCGAAGCTCGCGCTCGCTACGGCGAGGTCGTGGAATTTCATGAACTTGATGATCCGGAACTCCGCACGGCGGAGCTGCTCGCGCAGGGTCACATTGTGGCTCGTTGCTCAGGGCGCATGGAGTTCGGGGCGAGGGCGTTGGGGAACCGGTCTATCCTGGCGGACCCCAGCAACCAGTCCGTGGTCCAGACGATCAATCGGCTGATCAAGCAGCGCGATTTCTGGATGCCGTTCGCGCCGGCGGTCCTGGGTGAACGGGCCTGCGAGTATGTCCATGTGCCTGCTTCGTTGCCGCAGCCGCGGATCAGCCCGCACATGATGCATGCGTTTCACACCACCGAACGACGGGCTGAGTTGGCCGCCGCCGTTCATCCTGCCGACCAGACGGCGCGGGTGCAGATGGTGTGGAAGGAGCTCAACCCCTCCTTCCATCGGCTCATCGAAGCCTTTGGACGGCTGACCGGCCGATGGGTGCTGCTCAATACCTCCTTCAATTTGCACGGGTCTCCCATCGTGGGCGGGGCTTGTGATGCGATCGAGGTGTTGCTCAAGTCTGGATTGGACGATCTGGTTGTCGATCGATGGTTGATCCGGAAGCGCGGGAGCCGGGAAACCGGCGTCCACGCGTCAGCGCCATCTAGTGGCGGGCTGCAGGATCAGCGTCAGGACTGACAGGGAATCGACAGATGGATTTTTACCTCCTACTGGCTCTCACCACTGCCTGTATCGCCGGGCTCGCCGCCCTGCTGTACCAGCGCTCGGGTAGCCTGTCGTTTCCGTTGGGCGTCTTGTTTTTGTATTTCTGGTCGATGCATGGCGGGTGGTCGATCGTGGCCGATGGATTGGGTGCGGATAGTCAGATGCAGCACCACTATCTCTATCGCAAAGTGTTTCCGGTGGAACTCAATGGCGCCTATCAGGAGACCCTGTTCTACTATGCCTTGTTCGTGATCGTGATCGAACTCACGGCGCTTGCCGGGCTCGTCGAAGCCCGTTCCCGTCCCGACCCACTCCGTCCGGCCTTGTGGATCTCCCATGTCAGCCTGCTCGTGATGTCCGTCTTGGCCGGGGTGGCGAGTTTCTTGATCGTGAAGGACCAGCTTGCAACCGCCATGTTGTTGGGCAAGTCCGGTTATGCCGCGACGCGAGGGGGACTGGGCGAAATGGTGCCGCTCTTCACGTTGCATCAGGTCCTCAATCGAGTCGCGCTGTTTTCCCTCGCCCTCGGGGGTGCGGTCTGGTTCACCGGCCGGCATGGCCGCTGGCTGGCGGGCGAGCCCACCATCGCCGTCGGGATTGGGTATGGGCTGGTGCTGGCGGCAGTATTCGGCTATGTCACGGTGCTGGGGAACAAGAATGAACTGTTCTCAGGGCTGATTCTCGGGGGGCTGTTTTACCTGGCCAATGCGCGCAGCGTGCGGTGGGGGCTTGTGGCAGCCGGGGCCGGGGGCATGTTCCTGTGCATCGCGCTCGTGGACTTCTTGCGGGCCTTTCCTCTACCGGATCTTTGGGAAGGCATCGATTGGTGGGAAGCGGCCCAGTGGGTTCCGGAAATCCGGGCGAGCAACGAAGCGTTCGGCGCCCATCTGTCCTTGTACGGGGTCTTGTATTTCCATTCGCCGTTGACCTACGGTTCCAGCCTGACCTCGCTGCTGGCCTCGGTGGTGCCGCGCATCCTCTGGCCGGAGCGGCCGGGCGACATCTATTCGCACTATGCGGCTTCGGTCGGCATCATCGAAGGGGTCGGCGAGCAGGGATTCAGTATCCATCACGCAACCGGCTGGTATCTCAACTTCGGCTTACTTGGTTTGGTGCTGGGAGCGATGGTCTGGGGATGGATCTGGAGTCGTTGTTACAACGCCTACCTGTCTGCCGACGCGAACCGGGATCGCTGGTCTCGGTGGCAGTATGTGTTGGCGGTCCTGGCGCCCTGTGGGTTCGTGGCCTACATTCCGCCGCTCGTTCGAGCAGGCTTGGAGGGATATAAAGGATTGGTGATCGACGCGTTGCTGGTCCCGACCATCGTGATCACGCTGGCGTCCTATGCCGCCGGTTTGTGGACTCGCCTGGCGATGCGGGCATCCCGACCGGTCGAGGGTCTACCGGCCCGTACGGAGTAACGCGAGATGCAGGCACAGCAGCCGTTACCGTTTATTACCGTGCTCGTCCCCTGTCGCAATGAGCGGGCGTTCATTGCACGATGTCTGGACTCGATTGTGCACAACGGCTATCCGTCCGATCGGCTCTTCGTGCTGGTCGTGGATGGCATGAGTGGCGACGGCACGCGCGCGGTGCTTGAGGTCTATGCACGCGACCATGAGTCTGTCCGCGTGATCGACAACCAGGGCCGGACGACCCCGAAGGCGCTCAATTTGGGGTTACGGGAAGCGCGGGGGCCAATCGTGTTCAGAGTGGACGCCCATGCCTGTCTGGCGCCTGGGTATCTCCGGCGTTGTGTGGATGCGCTACAGGAGTACGGGGCCGATGTGGTCTGCGGGGTGATGCACACCGTCCCGGCGACGGAGGGCCCGATGGGAAGGGCCATTGCTGCCGCGCTCGGCCATCCATTCGGAGTCGGGAATTCGTACTTTCGCATCCATGTCTCGCGCCCGACCTGGGTGGATACCGTGTTCTGCGGTTGTTACCGGCGCGAGGCGTTTGATCGTGTACCGGCATCGGACGAGCCGGCCGTTCATGAGACCGCAGGCGGAGGTGATGTACCCTTGGATACTAGGGGTCCGTTTAATGCGGCGCTTGTTCGCGGACAGGATATGGATTTCAGTGTCAGGCTGCGCAAGGCCGGAGGCCGCATGCTCCTGCTGCCCGATATCAGCACCAACTACTATGCCCGTTCGACCATCCGATCCTTCTGGAGCCAGAACTGGAGCAACGGGGAGTGGGCGATCCTGCCTTTTGCCTATAGTTCGGGCACGTCGATTTCGTTGCGCCATTTAATCCCCTTGGGTTTCGTGCTGTCGGTGGTGGTGACGGCGGCGGCAGGTCTCGTGATGCCGTCGTTCTTGTGGGGGAGTGTCGGAATCGCCGGCCTCTACGGCGTGGTGAACCTGCTTGCGTCACTGCATGCCGCGTGGCGCGAACGGTCGGCGGCGATCGGGTTCCTGCTGCCATTGGTCTTTGTTACGCTGCATGTGGGGTATGGGCTTGGGTCCCTGTGGGGCCTGGTGCGACTGGTCGGCTTGCCGCAATTCTGGCGCAGGGTGGGATGGACCGGAAGCCGTCGCGCGGCTGCCGTGGTCTCCGGAGAGCGGGTGTAAGTGATGAAACGTCTGTGTGATGTGCTGGTGGCTTCGGTGTTGCTGCTGCTGTTGAGTCCCCTCCTGCTCGTGATTGCGCTGGTGATTACGTGGAGCGACGGCGGCCCGGTGTTTTATCGAGCCCCTCGGGTGGGGTTGAGGGGACAGTCGTTTCGCATGTTGAAGTTCCGCACCATGGTGCAGCACGCGGACCGGCTCGGCGGACCGTCGACGCCGGACGGAGATCCGAGGGTGACCCCGATCGGTCGCTGGTTGAGAAAACACAAGCTGGATGAATTGCCGCAGTTGTTCAACGTGTGCGGCGGGACGATGAGTCTGGTCGGGCCGAGGCCGGAGGTGCAGCATTATGTCGACTTGTATTCGGAGGAGGAGCGCGTCATTCTGACGGTTCGCCCAGGGTTGACGGACTGGGCTAGCTTATGGAATATCGATGAGGGGGCGTTACTCAAGGGAAGCCCCGATCCCGAGAAAGTCTATTTAGAAACCATCCGGCCGGTGAAGCTCCGGCTCCAACTGGCCTATGTGCGGCAGAGGAGCTTCGGCACCGATCTCCGCATTCTCCTCCATACCGCGATCGCGCTGGCACGAGGCAAGGGGGCCCGTCCGCTTCCGCTGATTGTTGAAAAGGGCGTGTGACGTGCAAGGAACGGGAGCGTCAAACGAGGTGATGACTATCGAGCAGTCGCTCTGGCGGATGATGGTATTGATCCGCGCCGTCGAGAATCGCATCGGCGAGTTGGTCTTGGCGGGAGAGATCAAGACCCCCTGCCACCTCTCGATCGGACAGGAGGCCATTCCGGCCGGTGTGTGCGCCGCGTTGCAGCCGGACGATAGTCTGTGGGGCGGACACCGCTCGCATGGGCACTATCTCGCAAAGGGGGGAGATCTGCGCGCCATGATGGCGGAGATTTTCGGCAAGGCCACGGGTTGTGCGCGCGGGCGCGGGGGCTCCATGCATCTGGTCGATACGGCGCAGGGCATTTTCGGCACGGTCCCCTTGGTGGCGGCGACCATTCCGTTGGCCGTAGGCGCCGCCCTCTCCGCGAAACTCCGGGGCACGGGGCAGATCGCCGTGGCGTTTTTTGGCGACGGGGCCACCGACGAGGGGCACTTTCATGAGTCGCTCACCCTGGCGGCCTTGTACCGACTTCCCGTCTTGTTCGTGTGTGAAAACAATCTGTACTCTACGCACTTGACGCTGAAAGAGCGACGGGTCAAGGACAATATCGTGGAGAGCGCGGATTTGCACGGGCTGTCGGGTGAACGGGTGGACGGGAACGATGTCATGGCCGTACAGAGCTCGGCGCAACAGGCTGTGCAACGTGCACGGGCGGGCAATGGGCCGACACTCTTGGAATGCCGGACCTATCGATGGCGGGGCCACGTCGGACCGGCAGCCGATCTTGAGGTCGGCGAGGACCGGCGGCGTGAACTGGATGAATGGCGGCAGCGGGATCCGATCGCACGATGCCGGGAACGGCTCCGCGCACAGGGGCTGTCCTCGGAGCGGTTCGAGTCGCTTGAGGCCGCTGTGCGGGACGAGGTTGAGGAGGCCGTGACTTTTGCTCGCCAGTCCCCTGCCCCGGATGACAGCGAATTACTCCACCATGTCTACGTGTCCCGGCGAGGAGTCTAAGAAGATGCGCAGGTTGAGCTACGCCAGGGCGATTCGGGAGGCCCATGCCCAATTGCTTGCCCAGGATCCGCGCGTCTTCCTGATCGGACAGGGCGTTCGAAATCCCTGGTATGCGGGCACGAGCCTGCAGGATCTCGATAAGGAATTCGGCCGTGAGCGGGTGATCGACTCTCCGGTTTCCGAGAACGCGACGACCGGCGCGGCCATCGGCGCGGCGATCACGGGCATGCGCCCCATTGTGTTTCATCCGCGCATGGACTTCATGCTGCTGGCGGCGGACCCGATCATGAATCAGGCGGCAAACTGGTCCTATTTGTTTGCGGGGCAGGTGTCCGTGCCGGTGGTGATTCGGGCGGTGATCAACCGGGGAGGAGAACAGGGCGCGCAACATTCTCAAGCCGTGCAGGCGCTCTTTGCGCATGTGCCGGGACTGAAGGTCGTCATGCCCGCTACTCCCTATGACGCGAAAGGGCTCCTCGTCGCGGCCGTCCGGGACGGAAATCCCGTGCTCTACATCGACGACCGTTGGTTATATGAGTCGGAGGGTGAGGTGCCGGAGGCATTGTACGAAGTCCCGATCGGGTCGGCCGCGGTCCGTCGGAGCGGGAAGGATGTCACCCTGGCAGCCACGTCCTATATGGCGGCCCAGGCCGGTCGGGCAGCCGAGCGGCTGGCGCAGCGAGGGATCGATGTGGAAGTGATCGACCTGCGTTCGATCAAACCCTGGGATCGCAACCTGGTGTATTCGTCCGTCGGCAAAACCGGCCGCCTGGTCATTGCCGATGCCGCCTGGGTGAGCGGCGGGATTGCTGCTGAAATCGCCGCCTCGGTGGCGGGAGACATCTTTCACGCCTTGAAAGCTCCGATTGCTCGAGTCTGTCTGCCGGATGCGCCGGCGCCCACCTCCGCGGTGCTGGAGCAGGCCTATTACGTCGGCGCAGACGAGATGGTCTCCGCAGTGGAAAAGGTCTTGCTGTAAAGGTCTTGCCGCGCATGTCGTATCAGGTTCCCTTCATCGACCCCCGCAGTCACTACGCCAAGCTCAAGCCGGAGATCGATCGGGCGATCATTGATTGCCTGACCAACGGTGATCTGGTCAACCGGCACCAGTTGAAGGATTTCGAACAGCATCTGGCCGAGTTCGTCGGCGTGAAATATGCTGTCGGCGTCAACAGCGGCTACCATGCGCTCCTGTTCGCACTGCTCGGCGCCGGAGTCGGGCCGGGCCATGAAGTGATCACGGTGGCCCACACGTTCGTCGCGACGGTGTCGGCCATCGTCCATTGCGGCGCACAGCCGGTGCTGATCGACGTGGCCCCGGACTTCAACATGGATGTCGACCTGATTGAGCGCGCCATCACGCCGAAGACAAAAGCGCTGCTTCCTGTGCACCTGAACGGACGGGTCTGTGAGATGGACCGTATCCTGGCGCTGGCCGACAAGCACGGGCTGGCGGTGATCGAGGATGCGGCCCAGGCGTTGGGGGCCACGTTCGACGGCAAGTGCGCCGGGAGCCAGGGGCGGGCCGGCTGTTTCAGTTTCTATCCCTTCAAGGTGCTCGGCGGATTCGGGGACGGGGGAGCCATTACGACGAACGATGCGGCGCTGGCCCGCATGGCGACACTCCTTCGCTATAACGGCGAGGACCGTGCCACCGGCGAATATCACTACCATGGGCAGACCGCGTTGTTGGACAACGTCCAGGCGGCGGTGTTGGACGTGAAGCTCCGCCACTTGCCCGATTGGATCGCCCACCGGCGTCGCATCGCTGCTGCCTACCATCGGGGCCTGTCCGGAATCACACAGCTGCGCATTCCTCAATTCGACGAGACCCGGCGCAAGGACATCTTTCAGAACTACGTCATCCGCACCAGGGTGCGTGAGCAATTGCGCGCCTATCTGAAGGAGCAGGGGATCGAGACCTTGGTTCACTGGCAGAAGCCCATGTGGGAGCATAAAGGTCTGGGGCTGGCGGCCCCGGACGTTCCGGAAACCCTCTCCATCTGCCGGGAAGTGGTGTCGTTGCCGATGAGCGCCGAAACCACCGAGGCGCAGGTCGATCTCGTCGTGGCCGCGCTCCGGACGTTTTTCTCCATGCAGCCGTGACTTTTCCCGATTACAGTCCCGTGACCGAAACGTGCGGCGAGTGGGTAACGCCTGAGGCGTTGTCCATGGTCTATACGCGGTACCGGTTTGCGTTGGACTTCTGTCGCGGTCGGCGAGTGTTCGAAGTCGCTTGCGGCCCCGGCGTCGGACTCGGGTATCTGGGGCGGCAAGCCGAGGCGATTGTCGGGGGGGATCTGACCGAACCTTTGCTGCGCCAGGCGCACCGCGCTGTGCAGGGCGCGACGCCGTTGGTGCGACTCCAAGCCGAAGCCTTGCCGTTGTGCGCAGCATCCCGTGACGTGATCGTCTGTTACGAGGCACTCTATTTTTTTGCAGACGTCGAAACGTTTTTGAGGGAGTGCCGGCGGGTGCTGGCTCCGCAGGGGCGGCTGGTCCTCTGCACGGTCAACCCTGAGTGGCCGGAGTTCAATCCCAATTCCTATGCCTGCCGATATTACTCCGCCCGGCAGCTGTCGGCCCTGTTGCAACAGTCCGGCTTTGCGTGCGAATTGTTCGGCGCGTTTCCGACTGAGCCTGCCTCCTGGCGTGCCGCCTTGGTGGGCCGGCTCAAACGAGTGGCGGCGGCGTGGCGTCTGATTCCTTCAACCATGACCGGGAAGCGCTGGCTCAAGCGGCTGTTCTTTGGAACCCTCGTTCCGTTTCCCGCGGCGGTGGTTGACGGCATGGCGGTCTATGCGCAGCCTGTCCCGATCGAATCGGACCAGCCGGTCTGTGACTACAAAGTATTGTTTGCAGTTGGCCGATCAGCCTGACGTTCGCAGAGCCGTCTGCCCTGCTCGCAGTCCCTCTCTGAATTGGCCCTGAGGCATCTCCTAGGGCTGGATTCGGCGATTAGAGACGGAGTATGTTCTTGACTGGTCCCATCGGGGGTTTCGAGTCACTCTCTGTCCCGAGACTGTCATGTCGACTCTGGTTTCCACAACCATGACGGCCGTCCATCGGCGTGTCCTCCTCTTCCTCGCCTATCTGGGGCTGGCGGCCTTATCTAATGTCGCGGCCTTTCTGCTTCGTTTCGATCAAGTGGTTCCGGCCGCTCAGTGGGAGTTGTGCCTCACCCTGCTCCCGTTGTTGTTGGCGATCCGGGCGTTGGCCTTCTATCCCTTCCGGCTCTATGACGGCCTCTGGCGCTACACGAGTTTGTGGGATGTCCGTGATCTGGCGCTGAGCATCGCGCTCAGTACCCTGGTATTTGTGGGAGTGGTCAGGCTGGGGTTGGGGATACGGGCCTATCCATCTTCGATTTTTGTCATTGATGCGCTGCTGCTGTTCTGTTTCCAAACCGGGGTGCGCGCGATTCCCCGGCTTCTGCGGGAGCGTGGCTGGATGGGGACGGGCCGCAAGCGGGTGTTGATCGTCGGGGCGGGTGATGCCGGAGCGATGATTGTGCGGGAGATGCGGAACAATCCCTCGTCCGGCTACCGGCCCATCGGGTTCGTGGACGACGATCCCGCAAAAGTCGGACACCGCATTCACGGAGTAAAGGTCTTGGGAAGCCGAGTCCGCCTGCCGGAGATCATCGCCGAGGACGCGCCAGACGTGGTGTTGGTGGCCATGCCGAGTGCGGCACCCGCCACGATTCGGGAAGTGGTCACGGCGCTCGAACCGTTCCATCTGCCGATTCAAACCCTCCCGAACTTGCGAGACCTGTTGCAGTGTCGCGTGGAGGTCGGCCAGATCCGCAACCTCTCCGTTGAAGACCTGCTCGACCGGGTTCCGGTCGATTTGGACCCCGAGCCTCTGCGCGCGCTGGTGCAAGGGGCGCGCGTGTTGGTGACCGGCGCCGGAGGGTCGATCGGCTCGGAGTTATGCCGGCAGGTCGCGCGACTGGCGCCGACGATGTTGGTGATGCTGGATCGATATGAGAACGGCTTGTTCGCCGTCGCGAATGAGCTCATGGCCGCCGGGCATTCGTCGATCGCTCCGGTGATCGGAGACGTCACTGAGGTCGGCCAGATGAACCGGCTGTTTGCCGAATATCGTCCGACGCTGGTATTTCATGCCGCCGCGCATAAACACGTGCCGCTCATGGAGGGCAACCCTTGTGAAGCGGTGTTGAACAATGTCGGCGGCACTCGCATTGTGGCCGAGGCCGCGCATCGCCATGAAGTGGAGCGCTTCATTCTCATTTCGACCGACAAGGCCGTGAATCCCGTCAGTGTGATGGGCGCGAGCAAAGGGGTTGCGGAACTGCTGCTACAACAACTCGGGCGCTCGTCGCGCACCAGGTTTGCGACCGTGCGGTTCGGCAACGTCCTGGGTAGCAACGGCAGTGTCGTGCCGTTGTTTCTTGAGCAGATCAAGGCAGGAGGGCCGGTCACGATCACCGACCCGCAGATGCGCCGCTATTTTATGCTGGTGGCCGAAGCGGTTCATCTGGTGCTCCATGCCGCACGTCTGGCCAAGGGGGGAGAGCTCTTTGTCCTCGAGATGGGTGAGCAAATCAGTGTGGTGGAGATGGCGCGCAACCTCATCCGCCTGGCCGGGTTTGTCCCGGACAAAGACATTGTCCTCGCCTATGTGGGATGCAGACCGGGGGAAAAACTGGTGGAAGAGTTGGTCGCTGCCCATGAACGGGTCGAGAAGACGGCGGTGTCCAAGGTGCTCGCCGTCGTGTCGGACTCGGGACGTGATCTCACTCGCCTGTCCACCCTCGTGGCGCAACTGGAGGAGTCGGCCGCTGAAGGCAATGTCGCCACGGTGCTCGGGCTCCTTCGCACGATTCTTCCGAACTATCATCCGGTTCCGATTCCCGCGACGTTGGACGGTTCTCCAGATGTCGACAGCGGGGTGACGGAGGAGCTGCCTGCCTCCTCAGCCGATATCGTGACAGCGTCGCCCACGGGCTCCCACAGGCGGGCATGATGTGTGTCGGTTGCACCCCCACGATAGCTGGCGACATTGTCTCCCACTCGGGTCCTGTCCATCCCGCTGATATGGTTCGGCCTGCCCTGTGAGTGTTCCGCGCCTTTTATGCTCGCTGACGCTGGGCCTCCTCCTGTGGCTGATCTCGGGGGGCATCGCCCTGGCGTCCAGCAATCTTCCACTACACCATTGGGGATATGATGCCATCGAACGGTTGATCGCCCTGGAGGTGATCGACCGGGCCTTGGTCGGCGCGAAACCCTTCACCCGCATGCAGGCGGCGCAGTGTGTGGCGCGAGCCATTGAACGGGTGCGGGCCGATGAGGTGGCACTCGACGGCCGTGAGGTGATCGCGGAGCCTCTGTTGGAGCGACTGCTCGCGGAATTTCGTCCGGAGTTGATCCGTCTCGGCACCATCAGGGCCCGCCCGCAGGACAAATCCGGTTCGGTGCGGTTCGGCGCGCGTGTGACCTCTGAGGTGGACGCGTCGTCCGTCGGCGGCGGGCAAACCATCCGGTTCCGCGAGAATCGGGGCGGAGAATATTTCGTCAACGGCGTGCAGAACCAAACCGATGTGCGCGCCTGGGCGGAGCTCAACGAATGGGCCGCGGTGATGGTCCAGCCGAAATTCATCAGCAATCGCCATTTGCTGGGGCTGGGGGCCACCAACAACAGCGACAATTTTTACTTGCGCGAGTTCAGCCTCAAACTGAGCTACGCCAATATCGCGCTGGAGGCCGGGCGGGGGACGCAGTGGTGGGGTCCCGGGTATCACGGGTCGTTGTTGCTGACGGACCATGCCTTCCCCATGGATATGATCAAGCTGGGCACGGAGCGGCCCTTTCAATTGCCGGGATCGCTCAGCGGGCTCGGGGACTGGAAGGTCAATGCGTTTCTCGCGCAGTTGGAACGGAATCGTGATGTGTCGCGCGCCCGAGTGTTCGGATTGCGCATCAGCTACCTTCCGGCCTCCTGGCTGGAGTTCGGATTGACGCGCTTGACCCAATTCGGGGGGCGCGGACGGGATCAATCCTTCCCGGAGACGATCGTGGACACCTACATCCATCCGGCCAATCAGGGCGCCGACAAGGACGTCAACGAACAGGGTATGGCCGATTTCCGGCTCAGGCTGCCCTCGGTTCCGTACCTGATTCCCTTTCCTGCCGGCCTGCAGCTGTACGGAGAGATCGGGACAGAAGATAAATGGTCTCAACTTCCCATTCCCAGCCGGGCCGCGTTCCTGGGGGGGATCTACATTCCGCAGGTGTTTGCGGGCGATACCCTGGACCTCCGCATCGAATACGCCGACACGGATTATGGGCGGCGACGCCATCCGGAGTTGGGACAGGTCTGGTACAACAACGGCACCTATACCAGCGGCATGCGTTACCGGGGTTTACCGCTCGGGCATCACATGGGCACCGACGCCGTTGATTTCTTCATCCGCACGACCCGGTATCTGACGGACACCCTGCAGCTCGGCGCGAATTTTAACATCCAGGAGCGGGACCGGGGGCAGCCGGTCCACGAAAAAAAACGCGAGGCGGCGATCGACCTGACCTGGTGGTATGCCAAGGACGTGCAGGTCATGGCCGGGTATACCTTTCAGCGATTGAAGAATCCCGGCCAGGTCACGGCGATTACGCCATTTGACGAAACGTTCGCCGGCGGCATTCAGGCCCAGAACCATTTGTTCTGGACTTCTCTAGCCGTGCAGTTTTAGGCTACCTGGTTGATTCCTGAGCCAGACCGGTTCAGGCGACGGTGCTGCGCCCGTTCGGGCGAGGCTTCCATCGTTTCCGGTTCGGACCCTATGCAGGAGGTGCGAGCAATCATGGGTGTGAGTCGATACTCTTCTCATCGTGCCCCGGGCTCCCTGCGGTCGAATCTCTGTGCTCGCACCCTGATCTGGATGTTGGTGGCGTCCTTCGTGCTGCCGCCCTCTCTGCTCGCCCAGAATCTTCAGTCACAACCGGCGGTGCCGGGCGGCCTGCAGCAACAACCGGGGCCCGGTGTGCCCGGTGGATTATTTAATCCCGGCGGGTTTGCCGTTCCCGGGACAGGCGGGCAACTGGGCCAGGCGATCGTCACCAATCCCACGGCGTTGCAGCCGATCGTGCCCAATCAGGTGCCCTGTCCGATCCCTCTTTCCTCCGACCTTACGTCCAAGGGAACCGTGCCCAATCTGAACGACTATTGGCCTGTCGAGCCGAGCAGTTTGCTGCCCAGTTCGATTGAGCAACGGATGAAGCAGGAACAGGAAGAACGGGATCGCCGACAGGAGAAGTTACAGGCGGAGAAGGAAAAGTCGAGTATCGAGTATCAGGTGCAGGTGGAGCGCGAGAAAAAAGGTGTTGCCCAGTTGCCCTTTGGCCAGGGAGCGGTTCCGGGGCTCCAACCGTCGCTCGGCCAGCAGTCTCCACAGCCGGGGACTCAGCCCGCCGGGCAACCGGGAGCGGGGCGGCCGTTACCGGAAAAGAAGGCCTTCACGGCGGAATTGCTGCGGCAACAGGACTTCAACGTTGAAGAGGCCTTCGCCGAATTTTCCGTGTTGCACGGCGTGAAGAGCCGCGTACGGCAGTTCGGCTACGAGTTCTTCGAGGCCCAGGCCAGCACCTTTTCCCCGGTGCAGGATGTGCCGGTGGGACCGGACTATGTCGTCGGCCCGCAGGATTCCCTCGCGGTGCACATTTGGAATGTGCCGGACCCCAGTTTCAACCGCAGTTTTATCGTGCCGGTCGAACGGGATGGCATGATCGTGATTCCGCAAGTGGGGGCGATTTCCGTCGGCGGCCAGCCGTTTTCCCAGGTGGAACAGACGGTGCGGGCGAGGCTGGGCAGTCTCCTGAAACGGTTCGAACTGCATGTGTCCATGGCGCGAATCCGTACGATCAAGGTGTTCGTCGTGGGCGAGGTCATCCGTCCCGGCGCATATGAGATCAGCGCGCTGGCCACCGCTTCGAACGCGCTCTACGCCGCCTGCGGGCCGGCCCGTTCCGGCTCGTTACGTCAGGTGAAGGTGATGCGCGAGGGGAAAACGGTTGCCGATCTCGATCTCTACGACTTCCTGTTGCGCGGCGACCGGCGGTTCGATCAGCGCCTCCAGTCCGGCGATGTGGTCCTTGTCCCGCCGCTTGGTCCGGTGGTGGCGATCAGCGGGTCGATCAAGCGGCCGGCCATTTACGAAGTCAAACCCGGTGTGCGGTTGACGGAGCTGTTGACGCTTGCAGGGGGGCTCACGCCATTGTCGGACCGGCAACGCTGCCATCTCTTCCGATTGGATCCGGAGCGTGGGCGGATCATGATCGATGTGGATCTGGTCGGCGCCCTTGCTTCTCAGGGACATGAGAAGAGCCGTCCCGGTGTCGCAGGTGGGGATCCGCTGCTGCTGGACGGGGACTACGTGCGGATCGGCATCCTCCCCACGCAGATCACCAATGTGGTGAGTCTCGTCGGGGCGGTGAAAAGCCCCGGGCCCTACGAATATCGCCCGGGTATGAAGGTCAAGGATCTGCTGGTTCACGATCAGTTGACGATGGATGCCTACGCGGATCGCGCGGAGATCGTCAGGACCGATCCGGTCACCTATCAAACCAGGGTCATTCAATTCAGTCCTCGGGCGCTGCTCGACGGCAATGACGCCGAGAATCATGTGCTTCAACGGCTGGATCAGGTGGTGGTGGCCAGTCAACATCGTCCGCCCAAACTGGTGTTGGTCGAGGGAGAGCTGCAGCGGCCGGGATATTTCACAATTGAAACGGGCGAACGGTTGAGCTCGGTGTTGAAGCGGGCGGGCGGGGTCACGGCAAATGCCTTTCCTGCCGGCCTGGTGTTGACGCGCGAATCCGTCAAGCTCCGGCAACAGGCTGAGCTGGAGCGGTTCGTCGCCTCGGAGCGGCAACGATTGACGGCACAGGCGGCGGGGGGAGCGGCCGGGGCAACCGGACTCAGCACCACCGCCGTATTGTCCGCAGGAGGGGGGCTGGCCGAGCAACAGGTGTTGTCCCTGCGGCTCCAGCAATTGGAGGCCATCACGTCACGATTGGAATTGGGACGGGTGGTGATCCGGATGGAGTCGATTGAGCATCTGGAAGGCACAGAGGACGATATCATCCTGGAGGCGCGCGACCGGATTTTGATGCCGACGCCGTCGCAGACGGTCAGCATCATCGGCTCGGTGAAGAACCCCAGCACGGTGGTGTATCGGCCGGGCTTTGGCTTGGACGATTATCTGCGTCAGGCCGGGGGCGTGACCGAGGATGCCAACAAGAAAGAAATGTATGTGATGCGGGCGAATGGGACCACCGACTCCGCCTATCTCGCCGTGAAGGACCTACGTTCCGGGGACACCATCGTGGTGCCTCAGAAGATCGAGGCCAGGACACCGCAGCTGGCCTTGTGGCAGACGGTGGCCAGTATCATCGGCAGCGTGGCCCTCACGGCGGCGGGGATAGCGGTGGTCGGTCGGTAAGGCGGGACGTGATGGAATCATGAGTCGAGTACTGGAGGCACATCAGGCCGTCATGACGCCGTCGCGAGGGAATGGTTCCGGTGTGCCTGCACAGGCCCAGATCGGCTCGCTGGATTTCTGGGCCGTGCTGTCGCGCCGTCGAGGCCTGGTGTCAGCGATCGTCCTCGTCTCCCTCCTCGGAACGTATGCGGTCAGCATGCTTCTCCTTCCTAAAAGTTATGAGTCGACGGCGACCCTGTTGCCGCAATTGGACTCCAAAGAAGGCGGGGGATTGGCCGCCCTGCTCACGGCCACAGGGGCCGGGGGGATGGCGCAGAATCTGGGCGCAACCCTGCCGAACATGCCGACGACTCCCACCGATGTGTTTGTGGCGATCTTAAAATCACGGGTCATGGCGGATGAGGTGATCGCCAAGTTCGGCCTGATGGCCCTATATGGTGAGCGGACGATGCATGACACCCGCGCGGAGTTGGCGGAGCGGGTGCGTATCGCCGTGTCGAAGGAGAAAGTCATCAAGGTGACGGTGGAGGATACCAACCCTCAGCGGGCCGCCGACATCGCGGCCCATTTTGTGGCCGGTCTCGACCGGTTGAATCGCACCTTGAATGTGAGTAAAGCCGGACAGAATCGTGCCTTCTTGGAACGCCGTCTCAATGAGACGATGGACACAATGGCAAAGGCGGAGGAGGCGCTTCGTGATTTTCAGGCGAAGAATAAGGCGGTGGCCGTGGAGGCGCAGTCCAAGGCCATGATCGAAGCCGCCGCGCTGATACAGGGTCAAATCACGGCGCAAGAAGTGCAGTTGCAGGTGATGGAAGGCTATCTCTCGCCCGACAATCCCGATCTCTCCCGTATTCGTTCCAGCATCGAGGAGTTGCGAAAGCAGTTGGGATTGATGGAATCCGGCAAGGGGGGCAAGGGCGCACCGGCGGGAGGTCGACTCCATCCCGCCATGGTGACGGTGCCGGACCTGGCCTTGCAGTATGGGCGACTGCTCCGGGAGTTGAAGGTGCAGGAAACGCTGTACGCGCTGCTCACCTCACAGTATGAGCAGGCGAAGATCACCGAAGCCCGTGATACGCCTACCGTGCAGGTGTTGGACCCCCCGGTTCCGGCAGATAAACAGATCAAGCCCCGCCCGGTGTTCTATGCGGCCGTAGCCGGCGTGACAGGCCTCTGTCTCGCGATCGTCCTTGCCTATGTGTTGGAGTTGCGTGCCCGGAAGACCGGCGGCCTGCCGCACTGATCTTGTCAAATTGACGATTTTTCAATCGCAATGGTAGAATCCGCGCGATTTCTCTGCTAGAAGGCCGGAAGTCTCAGTCGGTATTCACATTCACATTTACCAGAATAGGAGAACGGGATGGCTGTTCCAGTCTCCCAGATGTATACAGTGACCAAGTACGTGTTGACCCAGAAACTCCGGGGGGTCAAACGGTATCCGCTCGTGCTCATGCTCGAGCCCCTGTTTCGCTGCAATCTCGCCTGCGCGGGGTGCGGCAAGATTCAATATCCGGATCATGTGCTGGATAAGCGGTTGACCCCGGCGCAATGCTGGGCTGCAGCCGATGAGTGCGACGCTCCGATCATCAGTATCCCGGGCGGCGAACCCCTGATCCATCCGGAAATGCCTGAGATCGTGCGCGGCCTCGTGGAGCGCAAGAAGTACGTGTATCTCTGCACGAACGCGATCTTGATGGAGCGGAAACTCGACGACTATCCGCCGTCGAAGTTTCTCACCTTCAGCGTCCATATGGACGGCTTGCGCGACGAGCATGATTTGGCGGTCTGCCGCGACGGGGTCTACGATGTGGCGGTCAAGGCGATCAAGGCGGCGCTCAAGCGCGGTCATCGGGTTACGACCAATACGACGCTGTTCGACGACGCCAACCCGGAACGCGTCCGGAAGTTCTTCGACGAAATGATGGGGCTCGGCGTCGAAGGTATGATGATCTCGCCGGGCTACAGTTATCAAAAGGCCCCGGATCAACAGCATTTTCTGAAGCGCAGCCGAACGACCGAACTGTTCTCGAAGATCCTGAGCAATCGGAAGCGCGACTGGCAGTTTAATCAGTCCCCGCTGTTCCTGGAGTTCCTCATGGGGCGGCGCCAATACCAATGCACCCCCTGGGGTAACCCCACCTATAACGTCTTCGGGTGGCAACGGCCTTGTTATTTGCTCCAAGAAGGGTACGCCTCAAGCTTTCGAGAGCTGATGGAGAAGACCGATTGGGATGCCTATGGCACCGGACGGAATGAAAAGTGCGCAGACTGCATGGTGCACTGCGGGTATGAGGCGTCAGCGGTGGAGGATACCTTCGGTTCCTTATCCGGATTTGCGAAAACCGTCAAGATCACCTTGTTGCCCAACGCGCGATAGCCGGGCGGTTGATCCCGAGTACTCCACGGTGATGTGGTTCGGCCGCTTGGCCGGCCGAACGCATCACCCATCATCACATGCCATAGGACGAGCGGAACAGACCATGACTGACGCGAAATACCATGCGCCGGAAGGCGGAAGTTTGGAAGGGCGGATCTTTCGGCCTGCGACCCCGGCCGAGTTGAGCGAGGCGATTGAGCTGGCCTTCGACTACCGTGGGGATATCACCGTTGAGTTGAAGTCGGGCGATCGGGTTCTCGGTTATCTCTTCAATCGCACGGCGACGGGTGACCAGCCGACGATTGAACTGTTTCCTGCAACCAGCAGCGGGACGATGACTATTCCGTATTCAGAGATCGCGGCGATCGCCTTTACCGGGGAAGACACGGCGACCGGAAAATCCTGGGAGGCGTGGATCGCCAAGAAAGATTCGGAGCGACGTCAAGAAGTGGACCGCGCCGCTGCCGAGGCCAAGGCGCGAGGGCATTTGTAGTCGCCGACTCTGGGTGTGTGCAGGGGTAGGTCTGGTCACGAGTCACAGGGTGATTCCTGCTCCAATGGCTTCCCGTTTTGTCCGTCCTGCGTGATCAGTTTTGCTCGCTTCTTCCATCGTTTCTCCATCCGTTTGACTCCATCCATTTGTTGACAAAGAGGGGGGGCTGTGCTAGAAGAGTCGGCCTCAAAATTGGCCGCGAGTCCGTGTCGAAGAGGCCTCTCGGAGCATAGCGTTTCTTGTGATGTGGGTGAGGCCAAGAACGAGTCCGACACGGATTTTTCAGATGCAAGAACGGAAGAGAATCGGAAGTCACTCCGTTCGGCATGCCTGTTGGGGATTGATCGGCGCGCTGCTCGTTCCTTCGGTGTTGTTTGCGAGCCATGCAGCCGACCACCGGTTTACGGTCGAGGGGTTTGTCTGCGGCAAAGATGGCCGCCCCAGTACCAAGGTCGAGGTGCTGGTTAAGGACACCCGAATCACGGTGGGTCAGACCGTGGAGACCGATGGTGACGGGTACTATAAAGTCACCCTGCATCTTCATAATGACAATGTCGGCGACCCGCTGCTCGTTGAGGCAGGCGGGGAGCAGAAAAATCTGAAGATCGAGTTCGATCCGAACGATCTGGAGACCGAACGGAAGCTTCGGGTTGATTTCGGTAGTGGGTGTGAGCGCGATCTCGGTCCTCCGCAGTGGTTGTTGTACGGGCTGGGGGTTGCGGCTGTTGCTATTGTGGGATGGATTGGGCTAAAGATCTCCCGCAAGCGGATGCGTGAAGAGCAACGGCGAAGGAAGGGGCAGGGCAAGCGGCAGAAATAGGGCACGGTCCGTGGGGCATTGTTCCTCGCCGGATCGAATAGCAGGAAGTAGGCGGGGAAGTCCAAACGTGACCTCGTTGTATTGTGAGTCTTGACGCTTTTGCTGAGGCTGCTATGTGCGCCTCAGGGAAGCGTCTTTTTTTTCTGTCGATGGTAATGGGTGTCCGCGCTTGAAGGGGTGGGGACATGAAGAAAGGAGCGGGGGTTCTTTTATGAAACAAGCAGGCATGAAGAGGTTGGCTCTGATGGTCGGCATTCTCGGGTTCGGTTTTGGCGTGGTCGGATGCGGCGGTGGGGGTGAGGGTGGTGGTGAAGGTCCGATCGTTCCGCCGCCTCCTGCTCCCGCGGAATATGCCGATAAGCACATGCCTGCCGGCTGGTGGACGGATCCGAAGATCCTCGAGGAAGGCAAGGAATTGTACATCGGCGGCAAGAATCCCGATGTGAATTGCGCGAGCTGCCATGGCAAGGATGGTAAGCCGGTGAAGGCTGGCGCGCGAGACTTCCGTGTCGGCGACCGTATGAAGATGTATTCGGACTCTGTCTGGTTCTGGCGTATTTCCGAAGGCGTGCCCAACACGAAGATGAAGCCGTGGAAGAGCAAGTTGTCCGAGGAAGATCGGTGGAAGATCCTGGCGTTCGAACGGTCCTTCGGCTTGGCCGGCAAGGGTTGGGATGTCAATAAGAAGGAGTGGGTGCCTGCGGATCAGGTGAAGTAACTCGCGCCTGGCGTGCGGTTCGAGTCAGGGGTCAATCGGTTGGAATGAGGAGGAGCGGCGAGACATCATGAAAATCTGGCAGCGCTGTTTGTTGGTTATGTTCGCGCTAGTGGCGGTATTGGGAGGGGTGGCATACGCCCAGGCTCCCAGTGCGCCCCCTGTGGAATTCCCGTATACGGGGAATCGCACGGCGGTATGGATCGTCGCTCAACTCCACATTCTCTTTGCGGGATTCATCCTGGGTGCCCCGATTTTCGTGGTCATCTCGGAATGGCTGGGGTACCGCAAGCAGGATCCTCGCTACGACCGGCTGGCGAAGGAAGTCACGAAGGTGACGGTCATCCTGTACAGCATGACCGCGTTGACCGGAGGCCTCTTCATTTTCGTGTTGCTCGCGACCTACCCGCAGTTCACGACGTGGCTCATCAATCACTTCTTCTTGATCTTCGCGGTCGTGTACCCGCTGTTGTTCATCGGCGAAACGATCGTGCTGTACATGTATTTCTACACCTGGGATGCGTGGAAAGGTGAAAAGAAGGCGCGCCACATTGCTCTCGGCGTGCTGCTCAACCTCATCGGGTCGATCACCCTGTTTGTGATCGACGCTCCCACCTCCTTTATGAATACCCCGGTGCGGGCCGAGGGTATCTCCCCGGCCGAATTTCTGGCGACCGCCTCTCTGTGGGATAAGGTCTTCAATTACAGCTGGATGCCGCTGAACCTGCACCGCCTTGTCGGCAACGTGACGTTCGGAGGTTTCGTGGCCGGGCTCATCGCTGCCTATATGTTCATGGGCGCGAAGAAGGAAGAGGATCGGGCCTACTACGACTGGATGGGGTTTGTCGGCAATATGATCGGGGTCGGGGCGTTGTTGTTCTTGCCGTTCATGGGCTACTTGCTCGCTTACGAATTGTGCGACTATGACGCGTCCATCTGTCCCTACATGATGGCCGACCAGTTGTCGATGTTCTTCGAGATGCAGGGGGCGATGATCGGTCTGATCTTTCTGGCCAGTAACTATTATATCTGGCTCAGTATGAAACGTATCGAAGGTGTGGAACGCGTTCGTATGACCGTGGTCGCTCCGATGGTGATGGTTCTCCTGCCCATCGTTATGACTAAAGTCTTGACCGATTATCCGGTGCCGGATCCCACATCGCTGGCGTTCCTGTTGCCGCTCTTGCTTGCGCCGGCGGTCCTTGGGCGCTTCATCCCGCTGACGGTCTCCTCAAGCACGGTCATCAAGATCGGCTTCTTGATGGTGGTCGTGGGTAATGCGATCTGGATGACGCCACATGGTTTCGTGCCGACGGGCGCGAAGTTGGTTGCTGAATTGGAGCTGCCGTCAGATTGGAACTTCCTCGCGCTGATGCCGGCGAAGAATTCTGCCGCGTTCACACTGGTCTTCGTCACGGTGGTGAACTACGTCATTTATAACCGAGCTGTGTCGCAAGGGACGATCGTGTGGGGCAAGATCGATTTTGCCTCTCAATTCGTGCTGGTCTTCCTGGCGTTTAGCGCAATCTGGACGATGGGTCTGATGGGCGCCGTGCGGTCACTCTTGCGGAAGTACTTCCATACGTACAACCTGTTGCCGGATTTCACGGCGGAATCCTTCACGCCGACTCTTTCGTATTCGGCCTGGTGGATCACCGGCATTACCATCGTCTTTTATGCAGTGGTTAGCTTCGCGATCATCGTGACCTTGCGCCCATCCGATTCAAAGGGCCATGCGCATGAGGGGAGCCCGGTTCCGGCAGGGGCCAAGTAGGGCGGTCACCATACTGGAAGGGCGCTAAACGAGGGCATTCATGGGAAACATCATTAAAAAGCTGGTAGTGGGAGTCGTCGTCGGCGGAATCCTGTTCGGCGCCACCAATGCGCTGGGCTTTCCGTTCGTCTTTCAGGCGCTGTTTTTTGGTTATGCCATGCTCGGCGCCGTAGTCTTTATGATTCTCGATTTCCCGACGCTGAAACCATTTGGCGGCGTGAAGGCGGTCGGGGCGTTACTTGTATTTTACGCCATTCTCTCTGTGGTCTATATCGCCGGTGCTTCCATGTGGCCGCAATATGATCCCGAGGACGAGAAGGGCAAGATCGAAAAAATCCTCAAGCCAAAGCGAGAGCATTATGAGGCCGGCAAGGTCGAAGTGCTGATGCAGCGCGCCAAGGCGCTCGATGAAAAGGCGAAAGAGCTGACTGCTCGGCTGCAAGCCTTGGGTGCCGCGACGGCTCCGGCCGATCAGAAGGCGGGAGGAGAGAGTGCGCCAACTGCGACCACCGCAGCGGCGAGCGGGGACGTTGCAAAGCTCGGCGAGGAGCAGTGGCAGCTGCAGGAGTGTTACAACTGCCACAAGTTGAATGGTGAAGGCGGAAAGAAGCGGGGTCCTGAGCTCGATAACATCGGTAACCTGTTGTCCGCTGCGGAAATTGCTCGGAAGATTCTCGATCCAAAGAGTTACAAGGCGGAAGGCTTTGAGCAGGAGTACGAGAAGGGCAAAATGCCTGACAAGTACAAGGATCTTATGGAGCCGAAAGACGTTGATGCCTTGGCGACGTGGTTGGCTGGATATAAGAATGCTTCGGTCAACACTCCGAAGCCGATCAAGATGAAGTGAGTATGATGCAGCCGAAACTCAAATCAAAAGTTCGATGTACGGACGGTGAAGTCGGGGAAGTCCGCCGGGTCATCATGGACCCGCTGTCCCACGACATCAGCCATATCGTCGTTGGTGGCGGTCCCGGGGATGTTCCGGAGCGGCAAGTGCCTATGGGGCAGGTCCAGGCGGTGACGGAAGATGCCGTATCGCTTCGTCTTGGCATGGGAGAGTACGCGACGCTCCCGGCTTTTAAGCGCGACGAATATGTGACGACCCACGAGGTAGAAATCGCTCACCTTGAGGAGCGCATTCATGTCACGCCAGGAGAGGTGCTGGTTCCCTTCCCTGAGCTGGAGAAAAGCGTCAAGCGCCGAACCTTCTTTGCGAACTTCACTCATGCGATCGGCTTTTTGATTGGTTTCCCTCTTGCCTTCCCCGTGCTGCGCTACCTGATGAAGCCCATGTATTCCCCGTTCGACAACGAATGGCTCAAGATCGGGAACTCAGGGAAGATTAAGCAGGACGACGTCGGCGTGCAGTTCAAGTATAAGCGCAAGATCAAAGAAGCGTATATGCCGGAGCAGGAGATCGACAAGAACGTGTGGGTCCTGAAGGCGACTCCGAAGGTCCTTGAGGCGATCTACCAAGGCAAGGACATGGAGTTTCGGGATTCTTTCGGCAAGCACATCTGGACCAACAAGAAAGACGTGCCCTATATCGCGTTTTCAGGCAAATGCCCACACTTGGGCTGCGGATTTAAGTGGCGAACGCACAAAACCCTTGGCCAGGTCTTCCTCTGTCCTTGTCACCTGAGCATTTATGATGCGGCAGGGAAAGTCCTCGATGGCCCGGCGCCGCGGCCACTCGACCCGCTTCCGATTAAGGTTACGGCAACCGGTGACATCACCATTATCGATATGGAATTCAAGGCGGGCACCAAGGCCCAGGTTCGGATTGTCTAATGGATACGACTACGCAGCCGACGACCACGCAGCCCTCAGCCATTGAAAAAGTCTTTGCCTTTGTCGACGAGCGCGTCGGGCTAAAGACGTTACAAGCCAAAATGCTCAACGAGCCCGTCCCTGGCGGGTCACGATGGGCCTATGTCTTTGGCTCTGTTTTGCTCTTCATCTTCATTATGCAGGCGGTGACCGGCATTTTGTTGATGTTTTATTACGTTCCGACCGCTGATCACGCCTACGCCAGCACGCAGTACATCATCCACACTGTGGATTATGGCTGGTTCCTCCTGAGTTACCACTTCTGGGGCTCAACGGCGATGGTGGTATGCGTGTTTGCGCATATGTCCCAAGTCTTCCTCTGGGGTGCGTACAAAAAGCCTCGCGAACTCATCTGGTTGGTTGGTCTGGCCCTTTTCGGCATCGTCATGGGCTTCGGGTTCACTGGATATCTGCTTCCCTGGGACCAGCGGGCCTATTGGGCCACGACCGTCGGCGTCGAAATCATGGACAAGACGCCGCTCCTTGGCGATTTCATGGCTCGTTTCCTGAAGGGCGGAGCCACACCGGGGCAGATGACCTTGAGCCGCTTCTTTGTCATCCACGTCATGGTGTTGCCGGCCGCACTGATGGGATTGGCCGGTCTGCACCTCTTCTTGTTCCGCAAAGCTGGTCCCGCGGGCCCGTTCCGCGGAAGCGTGGAAGAAATCAAGGCCAAAACCGATTACTTCTTTCCGCGGCAGATTTGGAAAGACATTGTCGGCATGGTCGCGGTCTTCTTGTGCATCTGCAGCCTGGCATTCTGGGAACCCATTGTGCTGTTGGAAGAAGCCACGCCGGATCCAGGGGATTATCATCCAGAGCCGGAATGGTACTTCCTGTTTCTTTTCCAGTTGCTGCGGCTGAAGGTGTTCGCAGGCGAGTTTGGTCAATTCCTTGGCGCAATTGCGTTGCCCGGTGTCTTTATGGCACTCCTGGCGGCCTTGCCGTTCATTGACCGCGACCCTGAACGAAACATTTTCAAGCGGCCGATCGCCTTGATCAGCTGGATCGTGGTCATGGCAAGCATTCTGATTTTTACCGTGGCGGCAATCATCAACCGCGAATTTTTGGAATAGGCGGAGGGTCTTGGGCACATGACTGGTCGAGAGACGATGTCGTCATTTAAATTGGGGCTGAGTATTCTCTGGCCAGCCTGCTGGACCGCGTTGCCGATCAAGATGGCATTCGCCATGTTATTCATGGCGATGGGTACGATCCATCTGGAAACTAAGCTTGGGATCACCTTCCTGATGCTTCTGATGAGTCCGGTGAGCGTCTTCGCGTTCTTTCTGATTACGCTTTTCACGGGATTTCATTTCGGCGAAGGCACCGGCCTCCCCCTCTTGTTCCTCGTTTCCATTCCGATTGACATGTGGGCACTTGGCCTGGTGGCGCGCACCGTGTTCCTTGAACGCCTGAGACTGGAACCACCCGATTCTCTCGGAGTCGGTTTGTGGGTGCGTTTTGCCTTCGCCGGGGCGCTCTATCTGCCGCTTCTGTGGGTGATCGAGGGAGGGGCAACAGATGTGGCTCGGTCCATCACCAAATCGATCCTCGACATGGATATGCTCAAGGGCATGCCCGTCGCGGAGCGAATCGGGCTGGAGTTTACCGCGTGGGGCAGCGTGTCCCTGCTGGTCTTGCTCGCGCTCACGTATGTTGGTCTCACCATTCTGGGTAAACTCGTTGAGGGCCGGACGGCCAGCGCGCAACCGGCATCCGACACCTACCAAGAACTGATCTGGCGTTGGGACATGTTTCGAGTTCCCACCGACCAAAGTCTCATGCTGACGGCATTCACGGGGGCCGGCGCCGTCATGAGCGTGCTGTTCTGGATGGTGTTGCCCGTGTCCACGCCCCATCCGCATGAATGTTGTAAACCTCCCGCCGTAACCGTGGCGCCCCCGTTTGATCCTCAGAAATCCCTGGCCAAAGGTGAAAAAACCTTCAAGGACGCAGAAGTCAAGATCGCCGCGCTGGAGCAGAAGACTGCTGAAGACGAGAAGGAAAAGCAGAAGGGCGGAAAAGAAAAAGCCGGTGTCAAAGATGGAGCGACGAAAAACGAGGCGAAAGCTCCGCAACCAGCAGCCGGAAAACCGGCGGGAAGCAAGTGACATCATGGCGAACGACGAGGTGATAACAATGATGAACCAAGGGCGGACTATCGAAAATCAAGTGCGCCACATCGGGGGGCGTGTTGCGTTGCTGGCCGGATGCGCTGCAGTGCTCAGCTGGCTGGGGTTGCCGGACCTGGCTCTGGCCCAAGATGCGGCTGCTCAAGCGCCCACCGCCTATCGGGACATCCCCTACGTCGGAAGTCGCAATCTGGTGTGGATTATTGCGCAGTTGCATCTTCTGCTCGCCGGATTCGTGCTGGGTGTCCCGATCTTCGCGTGGTTGTGCGAAGTGGTCGGCTGGAAATCCGGCGATAAACGCTACGATAAGTTGGCCAAAGAGTTTACGAAGCTACTCACGTCGTCCTACGCCACCACCGCCTTGTTCGGTGGGATCCTCCTGTTCCTCTTGATCGGCTTCTATCCGAAGTTGATGGCGTATTTAACGGACATCTTCTTCCCGTCGTTCCTCGTCTATTGCGGCCTGTTTCTCGTGGAAACCGCGACCCTGTACCTCTACTGGTACGGTTGGGATGCCATGTCCGAAGGCAACGGAAAGAAATTCCATATCTTCTTGGGCTTTCTCCTCAATGTGTTCGCATTCTTCATCATGATCGTTCCTAATTCCTGGGCGACATTCCAGGCGAGCCCGGTCGTCATCGCCGAAGGCACGGACTTCGAACGCGCCTGGGCCGCGACCTGGAATCCCACCTGGTGGCCGGTGAACATTCACCGGATCATCGCGAACGTGGTGCTGGGCGGTTATATCTGCGGCGCCTACGCAGGTATTCGGTACCTATCGGCCAAGAGTACGGAAGAACGCAACCACTATGATTGGATGGGCTACGTCGGTAACTTCATTGGGGTCTTCGGTTTGTTGCCGCTGCCCTTCGCCGGTTATTGGCTGATGCGGGAAATCTACCAGTACAACCAACAGATGGGCATCACGCTCATGGGTGGATTTCTCTCCTGGTTGTTCATCCTGCAAGCGATGTTGATCGGTGTCCTCTTCCTTGGTTCTAACTACTATTTCTGGATGGGTATTACCCATCGAATACCAGGGTCTGAGGGCCAGTATCGCAAGCCGATTATGGCCATGTTGATCATCCTTCTGATGTGCCTCGCCGTGTGGATGACGCCGCATTCCCTGGTCGCCAGTTTGGAAGAGGCTCAAAAGATGGGCGGTACACACCATCCGCTCCTGGGTGTGTTCGGGGTTATGTCGGCCAAGATGACGGTATCGAACCTGATGGTGCTCGTGACATTCATGAGCTTCATCATGTACTGGCGTGCCGGAAAAGAGGACACCGCGGGATGGGCGAAAGTGGCGAAGTCCGTGATGGGCGCCGTACTGGTCCTTGCCGGACTTGCCGTCATCGTGCTTGGTGTCTGGGGCTACTTCGTTCCCGCGATTATTCGCATCAACTACTTCTCGACATCCCAGGTGGGCATCGTGATTTTCGTTATGTTGACCATCACTCCGTTAACGGCATTATTGCTGAAGAGCGCCAAGACGACGACGGAGATGGTCTGGGGACGCATGCCTCCTCGCGCCGGCTATTCACTGGTCTTGAATGCGGTTATGGTCATCCTGCTGATGACCCTGATGGGTTATGCCCGTTCATCGTCCCGCGTCCACTGGCATGTGTATGGCGTGATGCGTGACTCTTCTCAGTATGCGTTCTCACCCGCGCTGGGATACGCCGCTGCCTTGATGGCCCTCTGTACGTTCCTGTTCTGTATGTTGGTGGCTTTCATTTTCTGGGTCGCCACCATGGGTGACAAGGCCAAGGCTGCTGCGAGTGCCAAGAGTTCGGCCGAACCGGGAGGGATCCCGGCGATGGCGGGCGGGTCGCCCTCATTGGATGGCCCTGGCACCGAGACATCTGAGGCATCGCGACAGGTTTGAGCGCATCGACGATCTTCTTCTGAGACACAGAAGAAGCCGTGATCATTATCCTTTGTTGAGGACTTATGAGCGAAGTAGTCAAACTGCAGCTAATCGGTCTCTGCGTGGTCGGGCTCGGAACCGTCATCCTCTTGTTTATCAAGGGACAATTTCTCCGAGTCATCGGGTTTGTCGCGATCGTGTTGGGACTATTTGCCTTGGTGGCGTTGGCGGTGCCGCAGATGGCATCGTTGCCCCCGGCGGAAGAGAGCATCAACATCGCCGACATTAAAACTCCGACGGACATGGCCACTATCGGACAGAAGATTTTTTTCAGTAAGGGGCAATGCGCGCTCTGCCACTCCATCGGTCCGAGCGAATCCGCCCGCTGTCCAGACCTTAAGGGCATTGGCGCCAAACTCTCCCGGGAGTTCATCTTCGAGAGCCTGACAGAACCGCAAGCCTATCTCTATTTGGACTATCGCCATGAGGGCGTTCCCAAGGAGTATCCTGCCAGGATGCCGTACATCAATAAGAACCCGATTGGCTTGTCAAAGAACGAAATTCTCTCGGTCATTGCGTTCCTGCAGCAAATGAGCGGTGAGCCGATCAGCGTGAGTCCTTCGGAACTAGACATTCCTCGTGCTACCCCGGCACCGGTGAAGGCTGCGGATGCCGGCACCGTGGCGGTGGCCCAGGCACGATAAGTTATTGTCGGTGAAGTAGAGGAGGAAGGTATGGGAGGCGTACTTATCAGACCCATCATTCTGACGGTCTGTATCTATCTGTTCTTGAAATTTATCGTTCCGATTTTGCCGCATAGCGCGCCGCTGCCTTCTAGCTTGATTTTTCTCTACCTGATGCTGGTGATGTCAGGTTCGGTGCTCTTTGCCACCTTGAGCGGCGAATCGAAAGATGCCTTTTTTCAGCCCATCTTGCGCTTCTTGACCGGAGAAAGCGGCGGCGCACTCAGTAGCGCGCGCTATCTCGTGCTGGCCCTGTTTCCCATTCTCGTCGGATGGCAGACTTACGGGAGTACGGCTTCCAGCGACGCGCCTCCCGGTGAAAATCGCACGATTCACCCTGCTCCTCCTGGCGAGTACACCGGGCTCTCGAACCCGGTACCGAAGACGCCAGAGAATATTATGTATGGCAAAGGCTTGTATGCCTCGCGTTGCGCGCCCTGCCACGGCAACTTTGATGGCAAGGGGTTCGCGGCTGCGGGCTTTACGCCACCGCCCGCCAACTTTAAGGACCCGACGACCATTGCCATGCTGCAGGAAAGCTATCTCTTCTGGCGCATCAAGAAGGGAGGCGTCGGCCTTCCTGTGGAAGGGATGCCATGGAAAACGGCGATGCCGCGATGGGAACTGGAAATGTCCGATGAGGACATCTGGAAAGTCATTATGGGCGAATATGACGGAGCCGGACAGAAACCGAGAACCTGGGATGAGTCCGAGTAATTTCTCCGATCAGAGATTGCCGAGCAATTTTAAGGGGAACGTATGGCACGAGTGAGGAGCGTAGGAAAGAGATGGTGGGTTGGAGCCGTCGGCCTTCTAGGGCTGTGCGTGGCGGCTGAAGTGCAGCCCGCCTATAGTCAGCAAAGCGTCGCGGTGCGCGCGGGACTTGTGAAGGGACCCCTCCCGGCCGACGATCCCACGGCCGCGGCATGGGCGACTGCCTCCGTGTCTGAATTCCCCATGTCTCCCCAAGTCCACTGGCCGGTTCGGATCACGGAGGTGACCGCGAAAAGTGTCAAGGTCCGTGGCCTCCACGATGGCACCACCGTCGCCATTATGCTGGAATATTCGGATCCCTCTGAAGATCCCGATGATGCGGCCGCCTTGGAGTTTATGGTCGGTGATACCAAGGCGCACTTCGCTCACGGTCAGCCCATGGCGCAGGTCGAGGGCGGCCCGGTCAATATCTGGTACTGGAAAAATAAAGACGGTAAAGGCTCGGACCTGGGCGCGAAAGGCTTCGGCACGCTCAAGCCTCACAGTCATCAGGACGTCAAGGCCAAGGGGGTCTATCAGGCCGGCGTGTGGAAGGTCGTGTTTTCGCGGCCCTTGAGCACGGAGCATGTTGCTGAAGACACCCAATTCAAGCCCGGGGAATTTGGCAGCATCGCCTTCGCTGTCTGGGACGGCAAAAAGATGGAGAGCGGCCAGCCGAAAGAAAAGGGCTCTGAAAAAGCGATTTCCTCCTGGTGGTATTTCCGTGCCGATGCACCACCGGACTATTCGGCGTACATGTACGCATTACTCGCGGTGGGTCTCGCGCTGGGATTCGAGATGGCTCTCGTGAGACGTTTAAAGAAAGGGTCGTGAGCATGAGGGCGTGGCGAAGAATACGCGTCTTTGGAGCGGTCGTCGGGGTAGTGGGACTCTCGGGCCTCATCGGTGCCGGTTGTTCGATGATGCAGAGTGAACAGGCCGCCAAGGGCAAGAAGCTCTATGCGCACTACTGCATGCACTGTCACGGCGAAACCGGGAAGCAGAACGAGGGCTTTAATTGGTCCTCCATGTCCGACCCGAAGCCGAAAGACCTCTCCAATAAGTCGGAAATGGGTACGTTCAAAGATGAGGATATCTTTAATACGATCTCTCGCGACATGAAGGATACAAGCCCGAACGGCGACAAGATCGGCGACGATGAGTTTGCCGTGCCGACCATGCCGACCTTCAAGTACACCCTGTCTGAGGAAGAGATTTGGGGTATCGTCGGGTACGTGCGCTCCTTGCATGGCAAAAAGTTGGAATTCAACGTCGAAGGCCGTAAGAAAGAACTCCAAGAAGCCAAGCAGTCCGCCGAGCAAAAATATAAAGAGGCGGAACGTGTGGAGCAGGAAGCCGAAAAGAAAGCCAACGACGAGGCCGAAAAGAAGGGCGTGGAAGTCGACGACAACGCCTATGCCAAGGAAGTTCAGGCTATGGGCCAGGCCAAGAAGGAACTCGATCAGGCAACCGCTGCCCTCGCGAACTTCACCACGAGACCAGGTAAGGGCGTCAACATCGCGCGTCCTGATCTCAACATGAAGCCGGATGCGGCCGCGAAAATGACGGAGATCGGGAAGCAGCTCTACGTGACCAAGTACGGTTGCAATGGGTGCCATAAGATCGGCGAAGAGGGTGGAAGGGTTGGCCCCGCGCTGGATCGGGCGGGTTATCGACTGAATCCGACCTGGGTGTATCGGTGGCTGCGAAATCCGCAGGCGATGAAGCCCGACACCCGTATGCCCGCGCTGGGGCTCAATGATGCCGATGCAAAGGCGGTGGCCCTGTACTTGAAGACGCTTCGTGCGCCGAAGCCGGATAAGCCGTTGGGCAAGGTCAGCGAAGAATAGTCACGGTGTTGTGCCGGGCGTGCCGATCCATAGCGCGATGAGGATAGCCGCTCCGACATACACGTGCTGATAGAACATTCCGAAGGCTGCGTGCGGCGCGATGGGGAACCGTAAGCGCCGCACCTGCCCGAGGAAGATCCCTCCGAGTAGCGCGAGCATCAGATAGTATCCCATTCCAAGGCCGGACAGATATCCGGCCGCCAGCAGACATCCCATCATTCCAGTCAAGAAGAGCCCGACGGCCAGTGGAACTCTTGGGCCAAAGAGCAGTGCGGACGATTTTACGCCGATGCGTTGGTCATCCTCACGGTCTTGCAGCGCATAAATCGTGTCGTAGGCAATCGCCCAGCAGGTTGTTGCGCCCAGAAGCCACCAGGCTTGCGGATCAATGGTGGCGCGCGAGGCTGCCCAGGCCATGATCGCGCCCCAACCGAACGCGACGCCCAAGACTGCCTGAGGCATGTGGATCCAGCGTTTGCAAAACGGATAGATCGATGCCAGAAACAGGGCGATCGGACTGAGGCAGATGGTCAACCAGTTGAGTGTGGAGACCAGACCTGCCGCGATCAGCGCCAGCCCGAGCGCGACCACCAAGGCATGCCCGAGGGTCAACCTGCCGGCCGCCAGCGGCCGGTGACTCGTGCGCGCCACATGTTTGTCGAAATCGCGATCGGCCACGTCATTGATCACCACGCCGAGACTGCGCATCACGAACGAGCCGAGGGCGAAGACGCACACCAACCAGAGAGGCGGGCGACCCTGATTGGCCAGGATCAGCGCCCACAGGCTCGGCCACATCAACAGCCAGGTGCCTGATTGGTTGCGCAGGCGGATCAGGTCGGCCACAGCGGTCCAAGACCATGAGGGCGGCGAACAGCTGGTCGATGCGTTGCTCGGAACCACGCGCTGGACCATAGCGGAGCAGGGTGTGCCTGTCAACGCGATCGGTCGTGATTGGTCGTGGGCGTAGCCCACTGCGGCCCCGGTTGTTATGTCTTCAAGAGATTGGGTATAACCAACCTATTGTGCAGCGATTTATGCGTGCTTGGCTTGGACTTCGTTTTCCGTGGTGTTCCCGGTGTCCTCTCATGGCGCTCGTGGCCGCGCTTCTCTTCTCATCTGGATGCCAATACTTCAGCCCGCGGAGCAACGTTCCCACCCACTACAATCTTCCCTTAACGGTCTACGTGCGCCTTGACCCCAGCATCCGAGCCGGAGCCGTCGATTACCGTGATGCCTGCGGACAAACTGTGTCGCTGCCCATTCACGACACGTTGGAGGCAGAACTCAAGCGGCGTATGGCACAGGTGTTCGAGCGAGTGACGATCGAGCCTGGTCCCGCTGCTGACGCTAGTGACGGAGTGATCGATGTGGCGCTGGGATTGCGTCAAGTTGAGCTCTTTATACCCCGGAAAGGCAACAAGACCTATCCTGCCTCCGTCACCCTTGGACTCGACTTTGCCTACACGGATCGGCAAGGGGCGGTGCTCCATGCCAAGAAACTGCAGAGCGTGATCACCGGCGAAGTCGAGGTGCGTGCGGAGACCTGCAACATCAGTGGATTGGAACAGGTGGCTCAGCAAACGATTGCCCGAGTGGTCGAAGGCATGGCCGAACAGCTCGGAACCGCGACAAAAATTCGCGAACAGGCTCAATGGCGAAACAGTCGTCCTGCTGGACCCATCCCTACCGCCGGGCAGCCGGCTCTGCCGGTCTCCCCGTTGCAGAACCCAGCTCCCATGCCACCCACGGCAACCGCCGTAACCGAAGCTACTCAACCGGCTGCTGCTGTTGCTCCGTCGAAACCAACCCACCTCTCGTTTCGGACGATTTTGCGCGATCATAATCAGAATCAGGTCCTGGAACAGAACGAAACGTTCAGCGTGGAGTTTGAAGTCAAGAACGAGGGAGAGGCGGCGGCCGAAGGGGTTGCCGTGGATCTGAAAGGCCATGCCGCGATCGTCAGTGGTGTCACGACTCCGGTCCCATTGGGCCTGCTCCAGCCAGGCGAAATCCGGCGGGTGACGGTGGACGGCAAGGTCGGAACCGTATCCGATGCGGAGCAGGCTGAATTGATTTGCGCCTTACAGGCTGCTCCCAACGTCTCACTCCCCGCGCCCAAGAAATTCTTTGTCGCCATCAGGCCGGATGCCGGAGGGAACGTCGAAGTTCTCTCAGTGGATGTCGACCAGCTGCCGAGCAAGAACGGCAAAGCCGTGCAGCCACAGGCCGTAGGGATTGCCATTGGGGTCGGGACGTTTCGTGATCGGGCGGTGCCGCCCATGATGTTGGCCGCGCATGACGCCGAGGTCATGGGCGGATACTTTAAGTCGGTGTTGGGACTGCCGCCGCAGAAGGTGAAGGTGGCGTTGGATGCGAAGGGATTGAAGGATGACTGGATCGAGATCTTCGAACAGTGGCTTCCGAAGCATGCCGGGCCGAGCACCACGGCCTACGTGTATGTGGCCGGTCGGGCCGTCGTGGACTCTGAAACCGGAGCCGTCGCGATGTTGCCCTATGATGCGACGGTATCCGGCCAAACTCGCACGTTCTCACTCGCCAGGTTGCAGCGGGCGCTCGCGAACGCGCCGGTCAAGCAAGCGGTCGTGATGCTGGAGCTCTCCCTGGAGCCGTCCGCCGGTTCCGATCCCGGTCGAATTGTGCCGCCGCGCTGGCTCCCTCACGACGCGGGAGGTGAGCAGGATCGAGTCATGTTGATGGTCGGGAATGCCGCCGTGCAGGAAGCGCAAGCCTATCAGCCTGGGCAACACGGACTCTTCACCTATTTCCTGCTGAAAGGGATGCGAGGGGCAGCCGATTTGGACAAGAACGGCACGGTGCTGACCGGAGAATTGTGCGCCTATGTGCATGGACAAGTCGGGGCCATTGCACACACGCAATCCGGCGCGATCCAGGAGACGCTCTGTCTCCCGGCGGCAGGGGACCGTTCGCCGTTGCGGGGCATCGTGGTGTCACGTCCACAGTGACCGAGTGGTGTGGACTCCGGGGACGGGCGGGTTTGTTCACGCCCTACTCAACTGCTTGTCGCGGCGGAGGCTCCCTCCCGATCGAAGGAGAATTCTGCAAAGATCGCATCTCTGCATTGACAGGTGTTTCACGTCCTGAGTAAGATCGCGTTTCTGATTTGCGAAGTCTGCCACTCCCCGTAAGCCGGCGTAGCTCAGTTGGCAGAGCAGCGGTTTCGTAAACCGCAGGTCGGTGGTTCGATTCCACTCGCCGGCTCCATTTATCAAGCACTTACATTGCCACCGTTGGCGCAAATGGTCGCTGTGCTAAATTTGTGCTAAACGTCTTTCCCCGGTCCAAAATCTCCACCCCATCCCGCAGACTTTCCGGATAGTGATGCGCATACCGTTGGGTCATGCTCGGAGATTTGTGCCCGAGCAGCCGTTGAACTTTGTACAAGTCCACCCCGGCTTGGACCAGTCGCGTAGCAAAGGTGTGGCGCAGATCGTGGAAATGAAGATCCTCAATCTGTGCCGCCTTCAAGGCCGCCGTAAAACCTCGTCGAAGGTTACTGCCATCCAACTCGGTACTGGCTTTGCTGCAGAACACAACCCGAGTCTCAATTCCCCGTTGCCCACGGCCCTGCTCATATTTGTGAGAGAGCAGTTCCAACACGGTTTGGTTGACCGGAATCGTCCGCCGTTCCCCGTTCTTGGATTTAAAGACCGTCACGGTTCGTCGGGTGAAGTCCACGCCTGCCCATGTGAGGGCAAGAATTTCTCCCCGTCGCATGCCGGTATTGATGGCGAAGGTGACGACTTCTCGAATCCATGCAGGCGCAGCCATGAGCAGCCGCGCTTCCTCCTGTTCGGTAAGCCAGCGGTCCCGGGAGTTTTGCTCTTTCTCCATCGAGACACGGCAGACCGGATTGTCCTTTGCCCATTCCCATTCGCGGCAGGCAAGATTGAAGGCCTTTTTCAGCATGGCCAGTTCTCGGTTAATGGTGGCCGGCATGACTCCATCGGCATAGCGCTTGGCTTTGAAGGCCACGATGGTCTTCGGCGTAATCTGGGATAGTTTTGGATTGCCGAAGAAGGCTTTCACATTCGTGACCATGTTCACATAGCGCCGGTAGTGGGCCCGCCGGCTGGCATGCTCTTTCAGATACCGGTCCATTAACTGGGAAAAGGTGTAGGGATCTTCTTTCGGTTTTTCGAAATATTTCCCCTCGACAATCTGCACTCGGATTTTGCTCAGGATGGCTTCCGCCAGCTTTTTGTCTGAGGTTTCGGTCGATCGCCGCACTTGCCGCCCTTCATACGTAAATGACATCCACCAAATATTGTTTCGTTTAACGAGCCCCATGCTGCTCCTCCTTCGTGCGTGGGCTCGGTGTGATGGTTTCCCCGTGGCGAGTATAGACTTCGGATTTGGCCGCTTCAATGAGCTGGTTCAGGTCGCGGGTAGCGTCATGAGTCGGCAGTGGGAAGGGCTTGCTGGGATTGGCTTCAAAGCCCTTCAGCCACGCTTGGATGGCCTCAGGTTCAAAGCGGACGAGGCCGTGTATGCGACGGCAAGGAATCTTATTTCGGGAGACCCAGAGGTAGAGTGTGGACGGCTTAATATTGAGCCAAGCCGAAAGCTCTTTGACGGTAAGCATGTGCAGATACACCGGGGGAGTCTCCCGACACCCCCAGTCCCCCTAACATGGGCTGCCCGCGTGACCGCCGGCAGACCGGTGAAACCGATTGGGTGGTTGTTTGAGCAAATTGCGGTGTCGGTCTTTCCACCGAGCAATGCCCCTGACAATTTCGTTCAGTAGCCATTCTTCCCCTCCAGGGGTGGCACAAATGACCGCCAACATCGGCGTCAGGGTGTCACTCACCCATCGTTTTACGTTCTGCAGGGTCTGCACCTGCTGCTCCTGGGCTAATCGCCCCTTCTGAAATCCCTCCGTCAAGAGGGCGTACCACTCCAACACGGGAGCCCGGTATCGTTCTTCATCCTCGGCATCCTTCGAGATATGCCGGAAATCCACATACGAGCGAAGCAAGCCGATGACCAACTCCTTCCAATCGGCTTCGTCTAACGTTGCCAATGCTCGGGCACATTGTTCGGCCCGATCTTTCTTGAGTTCTAGCTCCCACCGAGTTCCGTAGTCCTGATAGTTCTCCTGGCCCTTGCTCAGGAGTTCGAGTCGTTTGTCATAAATGCGCAGCAAGGTCTGACTCTGCGGACTGCCGAAATACATGGTCTCCCCGGTCGTCGCTCCGGTCCCATGCGTCAAGTTGGAGACGATATGCCGGACCTGAGCAGCCCTTGTGACGCATTGGCCTGCAGAGACCGCTTCTCGGATGGTCGAGACAGGCACCGTTCCCGCTCGATCATCCAATGCACAGTCGATGCGCGTCACATGTCCTTGCTGCTTATGCACCCATTTGAGCAGGGTGCGGATTTGATCCAGTGTCAGGGCGGACGCCAGGCCGCCCGACAGATCCACATGGATTTCATTCGGGCGCCGAGGCGCATTGGTGCCCAGTTTGCCAACCCCGCGCAGGCCATCGGCCCGCAACCAGGACAAGGGATAGCCTCGGAAACCCCCTTTAGCCTTACTCCAGTTTCCACCCAATACCCGCATGGTCTCTTGAGGATTGCTGGCCAGGACCGTAAACGCCAGCCAATCAATCGTGAGGGTGAAGCCAGAATCCATGGACCCTATCGAACTCCTGTAATGAGCGCTGTGGGTAGCGCCCCCGTGTTACCAAGACGGGGGCCATTCCGCTCCGCCCCGCAGCCTGCCGGCATGCGGCGCGGACCGGCTTTGCCACCGATCCACGAACAAACGTGTTGCTTCCAACAGGGCTCCAATCGTGGTCCCCTAGCTTTTTTATGAACATGCTCGCCACGTTTCTGACAATATGCGAACGTCATAACTAAGTAAAGTACCCACAAGAGGCCAGTAGTGGCCAGGAGGGGACAGCAGCGGAAAAATTATCGGTGTCTCTCGCCAGGAAGGGAAGTAGGCAATTATGTGCTTATGTGCGCTTTAGTGCGCTACAGGAGACATACCTTTTGCCCACAGACTTTTATGGCAAAATCTCAGAAAATGCCTGGGCCCCACAGGCGCATTGAGTTGCATTTTTAGTTTCCGGCGCCTTGGTCAGACAAGAGTGGCATTCGGTTGACGAGGCAGGAGCTGCGACGGCGGCTTCAGTTGGGGCAAACCTATGAGATGCTGAAGCGGTTCAGCGTGCCGTGAGATGTGGGCGGACCACGCTGATAATTTCAATCACCGTCCGCGCATCAACGATGATTTGTGGATGAAATTGCATTGCATCACTATCAGTATGGGAATGCATGAAAAACGGACAGATGATGCCGATTGTTTCTTGTTCCTCTACTAACGTCACTGCACGCTCAAAGCTGCCTTCTACCTCCATTGCCACCTTGATGCGCGTTTCGAATTCTTTGTACTGGAATTGGTGTTCTGCCGTGTAGAGCAACGGTGGAATGTAAGGTGGTATGCGATGTGCCAAGGCATCGCGATAGTTTTTGGCATATTCCTTGTGCCAGCTGGATATATTATTCGAGTCAAGATAAGTACGAACTTTTTCGGGTAAATGCGGTTTTATCTCTTTGCGAAACATTCCTGCCCGATGTCGTGGAATCTGTAGATTGTTCTCCTCCACGTAAGCCAATGCAAGATTATCTGGTATGCCATGGGAATTTATAAGGAAGGCATGAAGATTTATTTCCAAATCGCTACGCTCTTCTTCACTAAACAGGCGGGTTCTATTAGCTGGGAACAAAGTGAAGATGTTTTCCATGCATCTCCGAATGGTGGTTAACCGCCTACAAACTCCTTCGTTGACATACTCACGACCCTTTTCGGTTTTCAACAGTGGGGATAACTCTCGAGCGAGACTGATCCATAATACTTGTAGTTCTCCAAGTACTTTACTGTATTCACGTTCAATTTCGGTTACCGCTTTGGATGAGTATTTCATTGCCAGCCATAGTATTTAGCAATTGAATTAGCCAGGAGAGTTCCCGCAGCTTGAATTGCAATATCCCAACCCCCATTCGCCGCTTTTTGGACCATTTTCCCAATCCAAGCTGACACTCGTGGCCCGAACTTATCCTTCTCTTTTGGCTCGGAGTCTGATGTGATCGCTGCTTGAAGCTCCTTAACGTCTTCCTCTCTGATTCCATTCTCCCGTAAAACTTTTTCTAAAGATGTGAAGTCTTTCGTTGTTACGTTGAGAGTTATGGTGGAATCTTGAGCCGTACCTACGACATTGGCTGAACCATATATAGTCATGTGAAAAATTTGGCTTACCTTTGTGGAATCAATTACTCCGGGCGAAAGTTTAGGATTGTCCCCTGCATCAGGAGCTAGCTTCCAGACCTTTAGGGTGAAATCAAGGATGCGGTTGCGCACAGCATTTAGTAACTCAATAAGTCGCCCCGTGCTTACCTCTCCCCAACTCTGCACACAATGTTGATCTTGGTACACTTTATCTCCAAGGAAAAAAGCGAGGTCTCCTGTGCTTACCTGAACCACACCACCAGTGTTCTTGCTTAGGGTTTCCTCAATACCGGCTACGCTCTGTCTACATCTGAAGTTTTGGTAGGAATCTCTGACTGTTTCTGGAATCAGAGATATTGGTATTGGGGCATTTTGTATCCCGGAACCGAAAGGTCCAAAAAAATGCCCTTTGAGCTGAACGGGCCAAATTCGGTAGTCGGGAACCACCACTTCGTCTGGATACCCATTTGACTCCCACAGAAGCCAATCTTCCAGTGGCTGACTGCCTAGGCGGGCTGCCAATAGCTTACACATTCGAAGCAACGTGCCAAGATCACTTTTCGAGTCAACCGCGGCTGCCTGGATATCCTCAAGAAGGGACATAATAACTCCCTGTTTGGTTGAAGGAGAGGCAAGAAACGCAGTGTATCTGATGCCTGCTGGCTTGAAAAGATACATTTGGAGTGAGGGCAGATGACTAAAAGTTCTGATTATAGTTTGGAAGTGTCCATTGGGCGAAGGTCTTTAGGGCAAGTCTACGTCTGTATTCGTTCCCAAGGTCCTGTCGGCCTTATTTTGACTCAGGAGATAGATGCAGCATGCGAGACTGTCGCCAATTAGCATTGAGGTGTCGAAGTCCACATGCCAGTTTGTCTGCGTGAAATATGTTAGGCAGATCGAGCGTGCAGTTGAGTCAAAGGTAATTGCTCCCGTTTCTGCATCTCCAGTCTTTGCCGCTGTCGCGGCTTTGACACTGTTGGATCTAATCAAAGATGGTGATCCTCGCCTCAGATCGACTGCCCTAGTGTTGTTGATAACGTATTCGTGTCTGAGCCCGGAAAAGCATTCGACCGTCGCGTATGATTTAAATCATACGTTTAGGTGAAATCATGGCGGCACAGTTGCAGGGGCGGAGCATTTTTCTGGAATACAGTGGCAGGGAATACTTCAGCCCGAATCTTAAAGGTATCAAGTGGGTTCACCGACCATGTCATGTATTAGCCTAGGATTAAATACTTTCATTCAATCCCGCCATCTTGCAATTTTAAAATGCGTAGTTCACAATTTCCCAATGGTTTTGCTTCCTGCCATATCTTCCGATCACTTATCATTTAAAGGCGGCCATATGCCAAAATTTGGCATGGTTCTATCACTGCTATTGCTTTTTACTTTCGCGAATGATCCTAACAATGCCTCAGGCGATGATTTTGGCGTAGATCAGGTGATAAAGGCATTGAAGGAAGATATACGCACTGCTCAGGCTACTGAAACTGGGAAGCCAAGATTGCAAATAGACCGCGTCGATCTTGAATTAAGTATAGCAACTGAATCTGGCGGAGAAGCTGGACTTAAAGTATCCGTTCTGGGTGGACTAGGTGTAAATATGGGGGCGGGGGCCGCTCAGGTCAACGGTCAGACCATAAAACTCACATTGACGCCCATTGGAGATTTGGAGATAGGTGCAAAGAAAGATCATGGCCTTGCCGCTGCAATTGGAAGTGTCAAGAACGCTCTACGGAATGCCATAAACGATCCGCCGCCGTTGAAGCTGGATGGATTTGTATATGAAACAGAATTCGGGATCGAGAAAACTGCACAGGGCGGGATCAGTTTTTTTATCATTGATATCGCAGGGGGTAAGTACAAGCAATCTACGATTCATCGTTTGAAGATTCATCTCTCACTCGCCGGTTAACTATATTTGTATAGTAGGTAGTATGGCAAAGATGGTCCACCGTCACTGCTTCCTTATTCTGACGCTCTGCCTCCTCTCTGAGCTGTTATCAATTTCATTTGCCATTTCAGGTGCCGACGACGAGCTTAAGAATAAGGTTGTAGAAATATTGAGCAACGGGGAGCCAGTTGGCGCCGGCCTATTGATTACGGATAAGGGACATATTCTCACGGCTAGACACAACATTAAGAACGCTCCATATACTGTGCAGATAAAGCGCTATAACAAATCTCTACCAGAGACGGCCTCGGTATTAAGCATGAGCGAGCATTTTGATCTCGCACTGATTGCGATCCTTCCTGAGAGCCTTCTTGTTCCGATGAAAATCGGAGATTCGAGTAAGGTTTCTGCAGGCGAAGCCCTTAAGCTGATCGGGAGCCCTGCCAAGAATGGAGTCACACGTTCATTTAATGTTGATGTTTTGCCGGTAAAGGCTGTGGACAATAATGGTTTGATATGGCTAAACGGTGATCTTTATCCTGGGAATAGCGGAGGGCCAGCCGTGAACTCTTTGGGAGAAGTCATCGGGATTGTGTTGAGGCGGTCAGAGGTAGTATCCGAGAGTTTCGTATTGCCAATTTCATACGCTCAGCATTTTTTACTTTCTTGTGGGATTTGGGTCGAGCAGGGAAGAGTCGCATTGTACGGTTCTGAGCTATCTCAAATTAAGAAACAGTTGTTGACGTATCAGGCAATGTACGCCTTCATGACCACGGACCTAAAGTGGGACGCCAGCATATTCTTACAGCCGACTATTCTGCCAACAGCGCAGCCAAAGGGAGAATCGGGTGGGGGAAAAAGGGAAATCAAAATATCGTATGAGAAACGATTTGAAGGCCAGCAAGTTCCTGACAAGGCCATGATTAAGATCTTCCCTTTACTTGCTGACAGTTTTGATAGAGACAAAGCAGAACAGCAGGGTTTGTTTATGGGTAGGGTAGTGGAGTTTGATAGTTCAGGGGTAGCAGTAATTTCAGAAGTCGAAAGTTCGCTTGATGCAACGCTCAGGGAATATAATCGCAAAACCCAGAGCAAGCTACAACACGCTGAAATATTGAGCCTCCAGATTGAGATTGTTCCTGAGCGTAATGATCAGCAATACTCTAAAACTGTCCTAAATCGAAAATATTGTCCTAGCGTCAAATGTTAGGACAATATTTTGTCTAAATTGGGGAATTAGGAATCCAAGCATGCGAATATGCGCCGCACTGGTGATGTTAGCAATGATGGGCGGCTGTCACTCACCGAATTTTAGGACAACTAGTACGGGCACCACAATTATATCTGGCGACCCTCTCGAGCTCGAAAGCCTGTTTGGGAAAGCCCAAGTGGTGAATGTGGCCGATGACCTTGATTCTTTTAGGTTCAATTCTTCAGGCGAAAGGATCTACTACACCTCGATAAAAAGTCAGAATTTCGGTGTGATACATACCAAGGGGCACGAGGTCGAAGCGATTCATCTCGGCTGCAGCCCCAGCAACTTTGTCGTTGATAACAAGGACCAAGAAGCATACGTGATGTGTTCCAGTCGGGATAGCGATGGACTACTATTGAAGATATCATTGCCAATGAAGAAAGTTACGGGAACTCTTACCCTTAACAAGGGATTCATTTCTTTTTCTCTTGTGTTAACTTCTGATGCAAAGAGGCTCTACGTTACTGATGCTAATAGTTTGTTTTTGTATATGCTGGATGCGAAGGATCTGAAGATCTATCAAAAAATTGCGCTACAAGAGCCAGCCGGATGGCGAAGCGTGCTTTCACCAGACGAAACGAGATTATACGTATTGCATCCTTTTGCACGAACTATTAGCGTTATGAGCACCAGGGATAACTCTCGGCTAGACCTCATCAGAAATATAGGGACTTTTCCAACTGCCTTAGTCGCATCCAAAGACGGGAACAAACTATACGTCGGTGACAACGAAGCCGCGATAGTGACGATATTTGACACCACTACCTTTCAAACATCCTCCTTCAAGGTCGAGGATAAGACGGGCTGGTTCTCGCAACATCTAAAGCCTCCTGATGATATGGTGGTTGTGCCGGATCTGGCGATGACCACCGATCAGAAGCTGTTTATGTGGCATCCCAACAACACTTCACATTTGGCCATGGTTGATCTCCGGGGGATGTCAGTAATTCACTTGCATCTGCCAAGTAATATGCGAATAGCCGGAATGGCCTTGGACAACTCTGGTCGCCACATGGCCCTTAGCGCAATGGATAAAAGGTTACTGCTTTTTACAAAGCATAGTGGCGCGTCCATGCTTGAGAATTAGGTGTTGAAAGAAGGTGGCATTCGAGATACGGCGATAGTGTTCGGCGTGGATGTGCTAAATTTGTGCTAAAAATTTTCAAAACCCACCTATACCCCTCGAATCCATCGAATCAGTGGAAAGCGTCCAAGTACCTGTTTTCGCAGTTAAAACGGGGAAACCATTTGATACACCGAGCGTTTCAAAAACTGTCCTGGCCTGTTTCGTAAACCGCAGGTCGGTGGTTCGATTCCACTCGCCGGCTCCACGTCTCCTCTATTCTGGACTGAAAGTAAGCCGGCGCGAGCGGGCTCATATGGTGTTCCTGCGCAAACCCCAGGCCCTCTCTTGTTAGGCCTGGCTGTCCTCGATTCTTGGCCTGCAGCAGTTCTTCTCCCAGTATGCCATTGAGTGCTTTCTTGACAGCCTAGGCGTATCAGCATAGCTTTTGATGTAGTTGACTGGCCGGCGAGGAAAGCGTGGTGGATAATCGTATCGTTGTCGATTCCAAAATCTGCGGCGGAAGGCCCACCATTCGAGGCACCCGCATTATGGTGAAAAACATTCTCGGCATGGTGGCCGGTGGCTATACCATGGCTGGCATCATTGAGGCGTACCCCGAATTGACCAACAACGATGTCACTGCCGCGCTTGAGTATGCCAGCCAGGTGATTGACGAAGCGAAAGTCATTCCGCGTGCCTGACCGCCTGACCATCCTTCTCGACCAAAATGTTCCCCAAGCCGTCGTTTCTTGGCTGAAGCTGTTGAAGCCGACGTGGACTGTCTTCCACACCGGTGATGTGGGATTGTCCGGGAAGGCTGGTGAAGAGGTCTTCGCCTGAGCGCAGCAGCAGACCGCTGTCGTTGTGACCTTCGATGAAGACTTTGCCGATGGCCGTTCCTTTCCGGTGCAGCGCCACCATAGCATTGTGCGTCTTCGGGTTTGGCCGACCACGATCGAAGAAACCAAACAGGCTTTGGGACGATTGCTCAGTGAGGTTGCCGAAGCTGAACTCACCGCGTCTCTCATCATCGTAGACCGCTCTCGAATCCGCGTCAGGACTCGCCCCAAATAAGTTGCACGCCCCGCAACAAGCGAGGCGTGCAGTGTAACCAAACAGGTGTGGGGAACGACCATGCTTGGGTAACGCTTCATAGTGCCCCGGACATGAAGATGACTTCGTTGGATTATGGGAAAAATTACAGCAACATTGAAGCCATTCGCGGGATCCTGCGAAGCCTCGGCGCAGAAATTCGTGATAGCCCCAGAATACCGCCCTCTTCCGCCACTGACTAGCGACCCAATTCGCGACATCTTTTCACTCAACGCTTGCTGAGATGAGACGGGCATGGAAAGATCGAGCACAAGCGCCTAGGTGTTCGTGCGGTAAAAGATGCGGTTCACGCGGAGGGACGCAATGGCCATAACCATGAAATCGTTCGGCTGGGTGCTTGCGCTCAGTGTGGTTGTCCTCTGCTCAGCCTCCTTTGCTGCCCCAAGTGGGACGGGCGCAGTTCCATCCGCAGACAAGAGGACGCCACGGGCACTGGCCCGTGAGGCCTATTATCAAATCGAAGCCAACGTGTTCAGTCGAGCACAGCTGCAGGATGCCTATACCAAGATTAACCTGGCGGCAGATCAGAACCGCAATGAGGCGTTTATTTATGTCGCGGTCTCGCTGGGAACCCTGGTCGGTGGATATACCATTGGCGACTGGTATGATCTCACCACGTTTGGTGGAACAGTGGTGCAGGACGCATTAGGCCATGCGCGGCAGGCAGTGAGCTTGGATCCGGATCTTGGCGCAGCGCATGCGCAGCTGGCACGGGTCTTAATAGTCAAAAAAGAGTTTCTCGAGGCCGCCGAACACATTGCGAAAGCCAAAGCGCTTGACCAAGATAGCTTCTACCCGTGGTATTTCGAGGGCATCTGGCATGAGAAGCAAGGTCACGTGCCCGAGGCGACTCACGCCTTTGATCGCGCGCAACAGGCGGCAACACTTCCACACCATTCGATGTTGGTTCTAGTGCATCGGGCAAGTGTGGCGAAAATCGGAGGCGACGCTGCGTTGCAGGAACAGCTGCTGAAAAAGGGCATCGCCTTGAATCCGGACAGCGCCTACGCGTATGGCGACTATGCTGCGTTTCTGATGTGCAAAGGCCGCTATCGAGAAGCCATCGTACAGTGGGAAAAGGCCATTCACATTGCTCCCTTCCCACGCGCGGTGTCGCAACTTGAGAAGGCCAAACAATACCTTGCAGAAGAGCGAACGAAAACAGCTCAGGCGAAACCGAAGACGGGCTGTGCCTGAGGATGGATGCAACCAAGTTGATCAATCTTTTGCTTGGTACGCTCCTGCTCCTGAGTGAGTTTAGTGACAGATGTGTTGCTCAGCCGTTGCTCTGATGATGCAGAAGAAGGCACGGACGTGATCAACGGATCGCCGGTCTTGACCAGCTTGCTGGCGAGAGACATTCGCACCGGCAGCGGGGACTACGGCATCAGTCCGTTCAGCAACCACCTCGGTGAAATCACGCTGGCTGAGCGGGCATGGGTCGTGGCGGATTTGCAGGGCTACGCAGGTGCAAGACAACCGGTCGCGACCTATGTGTAGGATGTCGTCTTCTGATGGACGGCGACGAACGAGAAGGGTGGACTACTGAGCCGCAACGGTGAGGTTGCGAGTAGAGTCACCAGCAGCAACAACACCGCCAGAAGCACAAGGCCCGCTCCCAGTGCCCGGGCGTCAGAAATTTCTTCGTCGCGTGTGCCCACCGCCAGAAGAAAGACCCGCGCAAGACTTCCTAGTGAGTCCCCAATCATCACAGCCACCTCACGAACAAATGATCCAACCTTCGTGAGCCAAAGTCACTGTTTCTAACGCCTCGAATCGACCCTAGCTCGTTGGAGTGTTCCCCTATTCCCGCCCAACGATACGAATGAGCGTTTGTTCGCCTCAAGTGATGATGCGAATAGCTAGCAGCATGATGCGAATAGGCGTATATTCGCATCATGCAGTGAGGTGAATGTGTATATCTGGGAACTACCCGAATGGCCACACTTCCGTTGGAATGCTGAGCACTTGCTCAACCCGCTCGGCCAGGCCCACCTGAAGCAAGGTCGGCCCCTTGGAAAAATGATGCAATTGGGCTTCGAGCTGCGGCTTGAGGCTGAACTTCTGGCTCTCACGGAAGAGGCCGTCAAAAGTGCAGAAATAGAAGGCGAACGATTGGATCCGTCGAGTGTCCGCTCCTCGGTGGCACGCCGGCTTGGTGTTCCTGGGGCCGCCCTTGGTCCAGAAGACCGACGCACTGAGGGCATGGTTGCGATGATGCTCGATGCGACGAGCCAACTGGATACCCCTCTCACCCGGGAGCGACTGTATGGGTGGCAGGCTGCGTTGTTTCCAACTGGCTATTCCGGTGTGCGCAAGATAAAGACCGGGGGGTGGCGGGAGGATGCCGATGGCCCCATGCAAGTACGCTCAGGTCCGGTCGGACGTGAGAAGGTTCACTTTCAAGCGCCCCCAGCTGAGCGAGTGGATGCTGAGATAGAGATGTTTCTCGCATGGCTGAATGAACCCCTCACTATCGACGGCATCCTCCATGCAACAATCGCACACCTCTGGTTTGTCACCATCCATCCATTCGACGATGGGAACGGCAGGATTGCGCGAGCGCTAGCAGAACGGAGTCTTGCACGCTCGGAACAATCCCCCCAGCGATTCTATGGCCTGGCGGGACAGATTCATCGCGAGCGCCCCGAGTATTATGCCTCGCTCGAAGTCACTCAGAAAGGTGATCTCGACATCACGCCGCGTATGCTGTGGTTTGTTGAATGCGTGTCCAAGGCGATCGATGCTGCCGAGACGGGATTCGCGGATGTGCTACGTAAGGCAGGGTTCTGGCAACGCCATACCGGTCTCGCCCTCAATGAACGCCAACGGAAAGTGTTGAATCGATTTCTAGACGGGTTTGAGGGCAAGCTGACAGCGAGAAAATGGGCAGCGTTTGCGAAATGTTCGATGCCCACTGCCCAACGTGACATCAAGGAACTGATTGATCGAGGGGTGCTCATTCGCAATGAGGGTGGCAGTAAGAACACAAGTTATAGCCTCACGCCAGTCCCAGAATAAGGGGGCTAGTTGGATGTCTGCGTTGATGTAGAAAGTGCCAGAACAACGCAAGCGTGTGCTCATGTGGGAAAAAATGGCCTGTTCACCTTGGTGCGGAAACCAGACTTAATGTGAGACTTGCGAGGTTGGGTGGGGCCACAGTTAGACCGTTACTTATGCTAAGTCAAAGAGGTCTTCAAATAAATTGGGGAAACCATTTGATACAACGAGCGTTTCAAAAATTGTCCTGGCCTGTTTGTAAACCGCAGGTTGGTGGTCCGATTCCACTCGCCGGCTCCACAAATATCCCCGACGCATCAACGGCGCGGTTCCCCTTCGTAGATGGTCAACCCTCGTCCAGTGCCCGATCCAAGTTGAAGGCAGCACTGATCAGGGCGAGATGAGTGAAGGCTTGCGGGAAATTTCCCAAGGCCTCGCCGTTGGTTCCCGTTTCTTCTGCGTAAAGACCGAGGTGGTTGGCGTATCCCAACATCCGTTCGAACAATAGTTGCGCTTCGTCCAGTTTCGGTCGGTCCGTGCGTCCCATCCGCGTCAACGCTTCCACGAGCCAGAAGCTGCACATGTTGAACGTGCCTTCCGTACCATCCAACCCGTCGGCTCCGGTGGCGGCGTCATACCGGTGCACCAGCCCGTCGGATACCAGGCCGCCTTCGTCCGGCGGCCGGTTGATTGCGTTCAACATGCGGCGCATTCTCGGATCCGACGGGGAGAGAAAATGGACCAACGGCATGATCAGGTTGGACGCATCTAACGAGTCGCTTCCGTATGATTGCACAAAGGTGCCGCGTGACTCGTCCCAGCCCTTGGTCATGATCTCTTCGTATACTCGGTCGCGCATGCTCAGCCACTTCAGGTGATCGGCCGGGAACGAGCGCTTTTGGGCCAGCCGTAACCCGCGGTCGAAGGCGACCCAGCACATGAGTTTTGAATAGACGAAATGCCGGCGGCCGCCGCGCACCTCCCAAATGCCCTCGTCTTCACGGGTCCAGTTCTCGCACAACCAATCGAGTGAGTTCCGAACGCGCAACCAGTGGTGGTAGGAGATCGGATTGACGTGCTTGTTGTAGAGGTAGACGGAGTCCAACAGTTCTCCGTAGATGTCCAACTGCAAATGCGCATAGGCGCCGTTGCCGATTCTCACGGGCCGTGACCCCCTGTACCCGTCCAAATGGTCGAGCGTGTATTCGGACAGATCGGTGCGCCCGTCGATGCCGTAGACGATCTGCAGCGGGCCCGGCTCGGGCCGATCGTTTCTGGCGCGCGCATCCAACCACTCCATGAATGCCGTGGCCTCTCGCGTGAAGCCGATGCGAATGAGCCCATAGAGCGTAAAGGCTGAATCCCGGATCCAGGTATAGCGATAATCCCAGTTGCGCACGCCGCCGATTTCTTCCGGGAGGCTGCACGTCGGCGAAGCGACGATGGCTCCGGTGGGTTCGAACGTCATGAGTTTGAGTGCAAGTGCAGAGCGGGAGACCATTTCCCTCCACCGTCCTGTATAGCGGCTGTGGGAGATCCAGTCCTGCCAAAACTGCACGGTGGTTTCGAAGACGCGTTGTGCATGATCATCGGGTAGCGTGGCCCCGCAGCACCCGCCCGCTTCGATTTCCCGAAGCACGCACACCGCATGCTCCCCGCGTCCGAGAGTGAATTCGGCGAACACGCCTTGCTCAGCCTGTTTCAACGGCAGGGTGGTCGCAAGTCCCAAGGTGAGCGCGGGGGTTGAAAAAACGGCGCCGGTGGAGTTCAGATGAGTCTGGTGTGTGGTGCGTGCATAATCGAACGCTGGATCACAGTGAAGCCGAAACGTCATACGACCGCGCACGACCTTGACGCGTCTGATCAATTGATGGAAGAGATCCGGCCCGGTTCCGCCGACCGGCATGAAGTCCTCGATTTCGCCCACGCCTTGGCTCGACAGAAATCGCGTGATTAAGACATTGGTGTCGGGCCAGTAGAACTGTTTGGTCGTGACCTCGTTGCCGAGCGGAGCAATGCTGAAACGGCCGCCCTTCTTGTCGTCGAGGATCGCGGCAAACACGCTTGGGGAATCGAAATGCGGAAAACACAACCAATCGATGGAGCCGTGGCGCCCCACCAATGCCGTCGTACGCATGTTACCGATGATGCCGTAATTCTCGATGGGGTGGTAGGCCATGGAGTGTCCGTGGCATGTGGTGGCACTAGAGTCTTGTGCGACCATACCAGAAAGAGACCGGGGTGAGCCAGGTCTTCGATGGCGTGATGCGGGTGAGTCTGTGAGAAGAACGGAATGTGCGGGGCAATGTGCCCGGGAGAGTATTGCGGCAGAATCCTCGGTCGGTGCATTACACGGCGGCGCCGCTCGCCACAGAGCGCCGTGGGTGAAGGATCATCCGGATGCCGCCCTTGGGGCGCAGCGTGACCATGAGTTCCGGTTCGACTTGCGCCTGGGCCAGCTGGGGATCGTAACGCCGGCCGATCAGCGCAAGGAGCAACGGGCCCTCCACCGTAGCGAAGTGTGTGCCGACGCAGGCTCGGGGCCCGGCACCGAAGGGGAGATAGGCATATCGAGCCTCGGGTTGGCCCTCTTTCAACCATCGTTCCGGTCGAAACCGGTCGGGGTCCGGCCAAAAGGCCGGATGCCGGTGCAGGTTGTAGACGCCGATGAGGATGATCGCGCCGGCCGGCAGGGCGAGTCCGTGAACCGTGACGGGTGTTGTGGTCTTGCGCTGAATGGCGACGGCGGGCGGATAGAGCCGAAGTGCTTCATCGAAGACGGCACGGGTATAGGGGAGTTGCGCAAGATCGCCGGCGTTCGGCGTTCGTCCTCGCAGCACTCGGTCTATTTCCTCATGGAAGCGGGCCTTCGCTTCCGGATGGGTGGCGAGGAGATACCAGGTCCAGGCCAGTGCGTTTGCGGTCGTTTCGTGCCCCGCAGCGAAGATGGTCAGGGCTTCGTCGCGCAGTTCTTGGTCGCTCAGGCCGGTACCCGTCTCCTCGTCACGAGCCTGAAGCAGGAGATCAAGCAGGTCGTCGTGGCGCACCCTGCTCCGGCGCCGTTCGGTGAGCAGCTCATAGATCAACCCGTCAAGAAATTGCATCGCGGCGCGGAATTCCCGATTGTGCGCAGTCGGCACCCAGAGGGGGAGGCGCAGCGGATTATGAAACGAATCGAACGCGAATCTCAGGCTCACGCGCAACGACTGGTTGATCCGATCGATATGGTGCGCCATGCTGGTGGTGAACATTGTTTGTGAGATGACTTCCAGAGCCAGCTGCATCATCTCGGCGGCGATGTCGACCGCTTGCCCCTCCTGCCTCGCCCAGTCGGCGAGGCGTTGTTCGCCCACCTGGACCATTCGGTCGGCCATCGCCGCCATGCGGGAACGGTGAAAAATCGGCTGGATGATGCGCCGGTGCCGTTTCCAGACCTCCCCCGAGCTGGTCACCAATCCACTGCCGAGGACCAGCGCCAGGCCAGAAGGTCGCCGGGGGTCGTAGACCTTCACGAACCGGTCGGACTGATGGACCAAAATCTCTTCGGCGAGATCGGGGTGACTGAGCAGGTGGATGAGCTTGGGGCCGAGCCGAAAGCGGAGTGCATCGCCGTATTGACGCCACCACTGCGCCATCGTCTCCAATGGACTGGTCTTGAATGCCTGCAGATGACCGAGCACACGCGTGCCGCCGGGAACCTTCGCCAGCGTAAACGATTGAACCTCATCCGACATGCGCGGACCCTACCACACCAGGGGAGTGCCAGCAATTCAGGCAGGGCCGTTGTGCCTCGGTCCACCAGGCTCGGTTTCCCGCTTCTGTCGAGCCAGCGGAGCCGGCTGCCGTCTTGTTGGCGCACGGCGCCTGTGATACTCTGCGCCAACATCGTTTGGTTTGGAGTGTTTGCGCAAATCGTCACCCGCGCCTATGAACGTCACCCCTACCTCGCGTCCATCATCACGCCTGGGATTGCAAGTGCTCGTGCTCTTGCTGGCCTGGGTCGTCGTGGCCGGTCTCTCGTGGGCCGAGCTGATTGGATTGCAGGCCGAATCAGGTGGGGTCGTACCGGCCGACTCCCAGTGGGCGACCGAGCCCGACTTAGACGAGTTGCGGGATGATGCGACGACCAAGGCTCTCACTGAAGCAACACGTCCCGCGAGCCTGGCGATTCACGCTTCCGCGAGGAAGTCCTCCGTTCCGTTTTCTCCGGGCGACACACCGCTGCCGACCAGCGACCTGCTGTCCACACTCTCTGTCTATCGACTGTAATCCGCCGAACGCGGTTTTGATGGGTGGTCCGTCGACGCCGTCCTCATCCGGGGCCGGTTGCTGGTTGCCCCGTCTTGCGTGCGCTGCCCGGACGAGGGCGAGGGGAAGCACAGGGAGAAGCTGGATATGATTGAACGGCTGGTGGGCTTTGCCTTGGCGCAGCGATTCATGGTCTGTCTTGCCGGACTCGCCCTGCTGTTCGGCGGCCTCTATGCGTTCCACATTTTAGACGTGGTCGCTTATCCCGATCCTTCGCCGCCGATGATCGAGGTCATCACGCAATATCCCGGTTGGTCCGGCGAGCAAATGGAGCGGGCCATTACGTTGCCCATCGAGATCGCGTTGCAGGGCATGCCGGGGCTGGCGGAAATCCGCTCCCTCTCGATCTTCGGGTTGAGCGACATCAAAGTCTACTTCGAGTTCGGTACCGACTATTTCCGCGATCGACAGGAAATTCTCAATCGGCTGCAACTCACGGTGTTGCCGCAGAACGTGCAGCCGACCATCTCGCCCTGGTCCGCCATTGCCGAAATCTTCCGCTACGAACTGACCGGTGAACACGTGTCGCTGACGGATTTGAAGACGACACAGGACTGGCAGATCCGGCGCGAGTTCAAACGGGTCCCCGGCGTGATCGATGTGAGTACCTACGGCGGTACGACCAAGGAATATCATGTCGAGCTCGACCCCGGTCAGCTGATGAGCTACAACGTCACCCTCGACCAGGTCATGGAGGGCCTTGCCAAGAGCAACACCGACGTCGGCGGCAACTATCTGACGATGGGGGAGCAGAGCTTCAACATCCGGGGCATGGGGCTGATCAAAAAACTCGACGATATTTCGAATACGGTCGTGACGCAGAAGGAAGGCACGCCGGTGTTCATTCGCAACCTCGGCAAGACCAGTATCGGATCACGGGTGCGGCTGGGCAAGGTGGGCATCGACGATCGGGATGATGTGGTCGAAGGCGTCGTCTTACTGCAGCGTGGGGCCAAGGCCCTGTCCGTGTTGGACAAGGTGCATGAGAAGGTGCAGGAACTCAACACCCGCAAGTTGCCGAAGGGGGTCCAAATCAAGACCTTCTATGACCGCACGGTGTTGATTCATACCACCATCGAAACGGTCATCGATATTTTGATCGCGGGCGTCGTGCTGGTGTCGATCATCCTCTATGTGTTCCTGGGCCACTTCCGCACGGCGATGATCGTCGCGTTGACGGTACCGGTCGCGCTCTTGTTCACGTTCGGCATGATGGTGCTCGGCGGGCAGTCTGCGAATCTGATTTCGTTGGGCGCGGTGGATTTCGGCATCATCGTCGACTCCACCCTCATCATGGTCGAAAGCATTTTTTACCATCTCGCACATAAGTCTTCACAGGGCGTGACGGTGCCCATGCATGTGATGCGGGCGGCGCGCGAGGTCGGCCGTCCGATCTTTTTCGCCACCACGATCATCGTCATCGCGTTTCTGCCGTTGTTCACCATGACCGGGGTGCCGGGGAAGGTCTTCGCGCCCATGTCGCTGACCTACGGGTTTGCGTTGAGCGGGGCATTGCTCATGGCGTTCACCCTGGCGCCGGCCCTGTGCTCGCTGCTGCTGACCGGCACCATCAAGGAACGGGACACGGCGGTCGTGGAGTTTCTCAGCCGGCGGTACATGGCCTTGTTGGATTGGGGCCTGCGCCGTGAATGGCTGGTGGTCGGGATTGCGGTGGCGGTCCTCGTGGTGGCGATGGCGGCAGTGCCGTTCATCGGCGGCGAATTCATGCCTGCGCTGGAAGAAGGCAACATCTGGATGCGCACCACCTTGCCGGTGGATATTTCCTTCGAGCAGGCGGCTCGCCTGGTGACGGACATTCGCGGCGTGTTCAGACAATTTCCGGAAGTCATCAGCGCGGCGTCGCAATTGGGGCGACCCGACGACGGCACCGATCCCACCAGTTTCTTCAACGCGGAGTTTCTCGTAACGTTGAAACCCTTCAAGGAATGGCGGGCTGAGGTGCCGACGAAGAAGGCGCTGATCGATCAGATCGAGCAACGGTTAGGCGTGATTCCCGGGGTGACATTCAATTTCTCCCAGGCGATTCAGGACAACGTCCAAGAGGCGATGTCGGGCGTGAAGGGAGAGAACGCCGTGAAACTCTACGGCAGTGATCTGCAGACATTGGAACAGCTCGCAAAACAGATCGAGACGGTGATGAAGGGTGTGCAGGGCGTCAAGGACTTGGGCGTGCTGCACTTGCTGGGCCAACCCAATCTGGTGATCGAAGTCAATCGTGAGGAATGCGCGCGCTATGGGTTGAAGGTCGATGACGTCAACGATGTGGTGCAAGCCGCTATCGGGGGGCAAGCCGTGACCAGGATCTACGAGGGCGAACGATGGTTCGACCTCGTCGTTCGCTTTTTGCCCGAGTTCCGGAAGGACATCGAGTCGATCGGCAATATCGTCGTCAGTACGCCGGACGGCGCGCGCATTCCGCTCAAGCAATTGGCCTCCATCACGGAGCAGACCGGCGCGTTCATCGTGTACCGCGAGAATAACGAACGGTATATCCCGATCAAGTTCAGCGTCCGCGGCCGTGACTTGGAAGGGACCGTGCGGGACGCGCAGGAACGTATCGAGCAGCAGATCCAGTTACCGGCCGGCTACCGGATCGAGTGGCACGGGGAATTCGATCAGTTGCAGGAAGAAAAAGCCCGTCTCGCCAGGATCGTGCCGATCACGCTGGGATTGATTTTGATTCTGGTCTATTTGGTATTGAACAATTTTCGGGACGCGTTGCTCGTGCTGGCGGCGGTGCCCTTTTCGCTCGTCGGCGGGGTGCTGGCGCTGTTGGTCACGGGTACGCATTTCAGCATTTCGGCGGCGGTCGGATTCATCTCGCTGTTCGGCGTTGCCGTGCAAGGCGCGTTGATTCTCATCAGTCGCATGCAGGATCTGTTACGTGAGGGATGGGACGTTCGCGAAGCGATTATGAAAAGCGCGGAGGTGCGGATGCGTCCGGTCCTCATGACGTCGCTGGCTGCGGCCATCGGACTGTTGCCCGCCGCCGTTGCGAACGGGATCGGCGCACAGTCGCAGCAGCCGCTCGCGCGGGTGGTGGTGGGCGGCATGTTGACCTCGGCCGCCTTAATTCTGTTCGTGTTGCCCGTGTTGTATCAACTGCTGCATCGCTATCGGCGGCGTCCGGCCTCTTCTGAGGCGGCTGTCGCCGGGGGGCACATGGGGCAGAATGGTGGCCGGGCCGATACCCTGTCGGCGGGAACGACGTTACCCGGGTAGCGGCTCGTGCGTGATGGAGACGGTCGCGCCAGGGGGGAAGGCTGAGCCGAGCGTGATGTTGCGGATCTGGCCCTTGAGCGTGACCTGCATGGCGTGCCCATCCCATTTCCAGGCGATCGAGCCACCGGGAAGCAGGAGATTCGAGACAGAGAGCGTCTGCGAGAGCCAGTGCGGCGGAATGCCCGCGCCGATCACGACAGGTGAACCTACGGTCTCGGTATCGAGATACGCCAGCATGTCTTGTTGCAACAGCAGCAGCAAGGCCGCCGTCTCATAGTCCGGCGACACCGTCGTCCGGTCATGCCAACCCCGTGCGTACTGCCAGCCGTCGGCGACGTCGTTGGTCGCAGCCCGCGAGGTCGCCCAGGTATACAACCCGGGAGAGGCTTGGTTTCCCCACACATGGGACAGGGTGTCCCACACCTCTTCCGGCCGGCCTTGTCGCAGGAGACGGTGTGCCCTGGTCAACGCACCCGCAATCGTCAGGTTGTCCGGAGCGGGTCTGTACGCGGTCATCGGTTGTGCCAACGGGTTTTGACGTGAGGCGGGGACCGTGAAGGAGGCCTGTCGTATTGGTGACTCGTCGGGATGAGCCGGGCCGTTCCCGTTCCGTCGTTGCCAGGTCTCCAGCAGGGTTCTGGCCTGGTCGTTCCATGCGGCTGCCTGGCGATGTTTACCGAGCCGTTCCGCAAATTCCGCTGCCGCGAGCAGACCACGGTAGCTGACGGCATTGACATAAAGCGAAGGCCATTGATTCCCGATGCGGCCGACGATGACCCCCTCGCGGGCCGGTTTGGCGAGCACCTCCATCCGTACCTGCTGCCCATGCAGGAGATCGTAGGGGGAAGGCACGACGAATGGTGTCACAATCGGTGCGCGCGCGTGCAGCATGTTCTCGATCAGTCCGGCCTTCCGGAGTATGTGTGGCCAGAGCCATTGATCATGACGGGTGTCGGCGATATAGGCAGCCGATTCTGTCAGGGCCCAGATCGCCAGACCCGGTGCGTCGGCTTCCGGTCCGGCCCCGCCGGCGAAATCGTGAGTGGCCAGGAATCGCGAGAGTACCCAGCCGACCTGCGGGTCGCCCGCTCGTGAGAGGGCTGCCGTGATATACGCGCCTTGACGCTGCCAGGCGCGAAAGAACATCGTCGGGTCTCCCGGCCTGGTTTCTCCGCTGATCAAGCCCATCATCAGATGGGACCGCTGAGCTTCCATGGAACGCTGGAAATACGGGTCGGGCAGGTCGACGTGAATCGCCGGCGAAGCAGCCCTGTAGTAGTGCTGCATCTCGATCGGCACCCGTCTGTCTTCCAGCACAAGTCTGAATTCCTGTTCCCGTTGGCCGGAATCGGCCGCAAGCGTCAGGCGAGCAAATCCCCAACCGGAGGCTCCATTCCAGGTCGAGGCGGAGGATCGGGCCGTCAATCCCTCGTGTCCGTTCTCGTCACCCAGGACGATGTCGGCTGGGGCCGGCGTCACGCGGATCACCCATCGACGGTTGACGGTGAGCTCATTCCCGTCGCGTCGTAAATCGGTGACCGGCCCACCGGCCGGTCCTACGCTCCGGATGAGGACCGCCGGTGTATGGGGACTATGGTGCGTGAACCGGAGCTCCCAGTGTGTCGCGTCGAGCCTCGACCAGGAGGCGTCATAGTAGGGAGTCTTGGTCGCAATCGCGGGCACAGCCGAATGTGCCGACGGTTCGAAGGTCTGGTGAATCTCCGCCAGAGGCATGGTTTGACTGGTGACGAGCGGGCGCCCTCTGTCATCACACAGCCACAACGAGACGCCGAAACTAGGCGTCTGCGGGCTGAAGTCGCCCCCTGGTTCGTGGTAGGCGTGGTCGGCTTCTGAAGCCCCCGGGACGGCCAGCGGGATATGCCCGACCGACCTGGGCCATGGTCGACTGGGATCCTTCTGCATCTGATCGAGCATCGCCTCACGCTGCGGTGTGAAGTGCGTGGCCAACTCGACCGACTCGCGAAACTGCTGCCAATTGTTGAGCCCTGCGCAGAGGGTGAACATTCCGGCCAGCACCAAGACCCAGGGGCGTCGTCGACCCAAGGTGCCGAACGCGGTCACCGCGATGAGCAGGGGAAGAAAATTCATGCTGTACGTAAACGTCTCTTCGCCATAGACCATGTGCAGGGACAACTCGAACAGCAGCATCGCCGTCAGGACCGCCCGGAAACGCCACTGCTGCTTCACGCTGAAGACACTCCAGATCCCGGTCAACAGTAACGCTGACCACAATCCGACGGCTGCAAGACCGAGCGGACTCCCTGAACCTGGCGTGGAGAATTGAAAGGCGAGGCGTTGAGAAAGGCGAAAGGAATCGTCTCCATACTGAATATACCCGTCGTCATCCATGAGCCGAACGGCAGGGGCGACCAGCGTATGCAACGCAAATGACGCGGCGATGTGCTGCACCTGTCCCGATTGGGGATGGTTGACCCAACTGGCCTCCTTCCGGCTTCCGATAAAAAACTCTGCGGACGGGAAGATGAATTTCTGTGCACCCCAGAGCAGCACCACCAGGCAGAACGCGTTGATCGACAGCTGGACGGCCTGCTTTAAGGGCCATCGCGCCACCGTGGCTAGGAGACCGCTCATCCAGTTGGTCACCGTGATGCTCAAGGTGAGAGCGCTGGCGACCACATACGCCGTGGCTCCGACTCGGCGTTGTTCGGCAACCAGCAGCACGATTAGCGCAAACATGATCGTCCACGAGCCCCAGGTGTAGGAATTGGGGACGGGCAGCCAGAAGATCGCCGACGCGCTGGAGAGGCCGAGTATGGTGAAGAGGCCGGCATCCAGTCGCCTGCACCCCATCAGCCGCAGCATCACGAAGAGGGTTCCGCTCCACAGGCCGCCGAGCAGTCCGGTGACATAGAGCACGGCTTGCAACGCGGGGATGCCGAACAGGTGCTTGACGAGGAAGACGGGCGTAAAGGCGAGAAGCGAAAAAAGCGGGTGGACCGAAGTGCGAGAATGATCGTCCGTCGTCGAAATCATGTTGGAGACTTCACGGATCGTATCGGCCTCGAACCAAAAATCCATCGAATGCAGGAGAAACGAGGGAATGCTTCCGGCGATGACGGTCGAGGCGATGCCGACGAAGAAGACCAGGCAGGCGGTGATGAGCCAATCGGCCAAACCAAGGAGCGCCCGTTTCGGAGGAGGTTCGGGTGTCGGTGCTGGTGAGAACGGCGGTTCTTCCGGCTCCAGAGAAGGAAGCGGGCGTGCGGTATTTCCGTCGATGACCATAGTGATTCCAGATTGCGTGCAGGCCGACTCGACCACAGACGAACGGAGTGTGGTAGTGACAGATCGGACAATTCATTCCGAGACTGAAGCAGGAAGGCAACGAACCCGGTCTTGTGGAGGCCTGCTGAGGCAGGGTGCTGCAGCAAGGCCTGTAGGAACCGGCCTATGCAGGTGGGATGGTCAAGTTGCTGGGACGTTCTACCGATAAAATCGAATGCCCATGCTGGTGTTCTATGCGGGAGTCCTTGCGCTGAGCCTGTTGTGGTGGGGCGCCTTCCGGTCCACTTTCGTTCGCCGCGAACGGTGCCTCCTGCTGGCCCTCGGAGTAGTCGGGCTCTGGCTCTGGCTCTGGATCTGGAGTCTCTCCGAGCCCTCCGTGCCCTTCTCTGATTTCAACGTCGCCTATTACCCTGCAGGGCGTGCGATCATCGAAGACCTTCCCCGGCTCTTCAGACGGTGCTGGGATACGCCGGTCTGCGGATTCGTCAATATTCCGATCGTGGCGTTGCTGTTTACCCCGTTCTCCATGCTGACGCTTCGGCACGCGCAGTGGCTGTTTGTCGCGCTATCGCTGGTCGGTCTGGTTGTGACCCTGCTCTTGCTCTGGAGCATGACCGACCGGGAGCCGTCGAAACGATGGGCCATCCTGTTGCTGTTTGCGATGAACGGGCCGCTGGTGTACAGCTTGAAAGAGGGGAACCTGACGCACTGCGCGTTGCTTGTCCTGGTTGCAGGCGTGGTCTGTCTGGATCGCGGCTGGGAACGAAGCGCGGGGGGGTGTTTTGCACTGGCGGCGATCATCAAGCTTCCGCTGCTGCTGTTTGCCGTCTATTTTGTCGGGATGAAGAAGTGGCGTGCCGCGTTCGGATACGGGCTCACCCTGGCGACGATCTCCGGTCTCTCGCTTTGGTATGCGGGGTGGGCCAGTCATGTGGCCTGGTATCGGGAGGTCATTCTTCCCCTGTCCGATAAGGGGCTGAGCGCCTTCAATGTGCAATCGATCGAAGGGGTATTGCTGCGGTTACAGGACGATGCGCGCCTGTACGATTGGACGCCAGTGGCGGTGTCCCCGGATATCCGGATGGCCGGGCGACTCTGTGCGGCCCTGCTGTTCGGACTCTCGTGCCTGTTGTGTCTGCGTCGCCCCGGCACGAGGCATCGGGACACCATGTATGTGGAATTGTCGATGGTGCTGTGCCTCGCGCTGCTCATCAGTCCGATTTCCTGGACGCACTACTACCTCTTTCTGTTGTTGCCCTTGTCGTTGTATGCAGGGAACCGCCTGCCGATGCCCGATCGCGGCGGATGGCTTGCAGCGATGACGGTCGCGACGTTACTGCTTGCGCCTCCGGTGACATTTACCGAGGGAGCCGTTTCACGCGGACTGGTGGAAAAACTCCTCCTCTCCCACTATGTGCTGGGCGCGTTGCTGTTGTGGGGGGTGTTGGCCTATGCGCGATGGCGGATGGTAGAGGTCCAGCAGTTCCGGCTGGTTGTGACCAAGCACGAGTCGGCGCGGGATCGTCGGGCCTACAGCGTGCCGGTGTCTCATGTGCCGGATGAGTCTCCCGATCGAAAGATTGCCGGGTAGGCAGCCCCTACTCGATCTCCTTAATTTATCCGCTCCGCCCGAACCACGTATCTGAGCGGACCGCCTGGCGTCACGGCGTCAAAGGGATAGCAGGTCACGAAGACCACCTCCTGGCCGTCTCGTGCCAACGGAATCCCATCCCGCCGCGAATCCAACACCTGCTGCTCTGTAACACGGTAGTGAACCGTGTGTCCGTCCGCGCCGGTGAGATCCACGCGATCGTCCAGTCGCACCCCTTTGAGAAACCGGAAATGTGTGTCTCGATGGCCGGTGAGAATCATGGTGCCGGTCTCTCCCGGTAACGCACTCGAACCGACATGTCCTGGCCCGAACGCCAGTGTTCGGCCATAGGCGCCAGCCAGGACGATCATGTCCATCGACAGTCGGTTGAGCTGCAGGCGCGCGACGGGCCAGGTGTCCGCCCAAGGCCATGGTTTCGGAGTGGGTTCACCAGCCAGGGCGCGGGTCCAGGCCCGCTGCAGCAGATACTGTGCGAGCCTGGCTTTCGCAACGATATAGGATGCTTCTCCGATCTGCCAGAAGCTGGTGGCGAGCAGTCCCACCACCAACCCAGTCAGAAGCTGCTCCTTGAGTCGGCGCCGAGTCATCCGGCCGTCGTCCTGAGCTTCCACAACAGTGCGGCAGATAGGAGTGCCGACAGTCCCAGCAGGAGGTGCCATTGCATTCCGGTTGCGGTCTTCGGCAGGCCGGCCAGCAGCGCCTGATCCTGCGCGCGTGCCGGATTCATGGCGCGGTCCTGTTCAGCAGCCGAGGCCTCGGTGGGCCTGGTCGGTGTCACATCCACGGCCACCAGGCTCGTATACCGACTGACGAGGTGATGCGACAGTGCCACATCGAGCACCGCCTTGCGGACGGCGTCGCCGGGAGTGCCCTTATACGCTTCGTCCATGAGGGCCGATATTTTTTGCCTCGCCCAATGGATGGAAAGTCCTCCCTGCGCCGCAGCAGGGTGAATGGAAACTGGAAGCGTCCATGCGACGTTCCCGGCCTTTCCGCGCAATGTCGCTTGCTCGGGGAGCGAGGCGGCTTTGATCGCGAGCACAACCGGCTCGCCTTCGTACAGATCCCCGATAGTGGAGGGATAGGGCTCCAGGGTCGGCCAGCCGGTCCCGTCCAGTGTGATGTCGCTGAGCACCGGCCGCTCCAGTTTCTTCAACAGTCCATCCAACTTTTCCTTCACCTCCTCGATCTTGCCGATGTAGGTAAAGGTGCCGCGGCCGAACTCGGCCACTTTTCGCATCACGTAGCTGTTCGGAGTCGCGCCGATGCCGATGGTGAACAGGCGTCGAGTGCCGACACGATGCTGCAAGAGCTCGAACAGATCTTCTTCGTTGCCGATTTGCCCGTCGGTGAGGAGAATGAGTTGCTGGAGGCGAGACGCGTCTTGCGGGCTGTTCAGCGCCTGTCGAAGAGCCGGCAGCACCTCGGTGCCACCGTCCGCCTTGAGGTGTTCCGTATATCGCACGGCCTGTTTGATGGTGGTGATGCTTACCGGTTGCGGGCTGGCGAAGAGCGATCGGACCTGGTTGTTGAACTGAATGATGTTGAAACGGTCCTGGGCGGTCAGCCGCGTCAGAGCGGTCGCCAAAGAACTCTTCGCCTGTTCGATCGATGCGCCGGCCATTGACCCAGAGGTGTCGATGATGAAGGTGAGGTCGCGAGGCACCCGCGGCGCATTGGCGTCAGGCTGGGTCGGTGGAACGAGCATCAGGAGGGTATAGGTGTCGCCGGTCTTCCGCTCGGTGAAGATGGTCGCCAGCGGTTGGGTCCGTGGGGCTTGGCGCCAGGTGAGCTGAAAATCGCGATCGGACGGGACCGTCTCTTCTTTGAAGCTGATGTGATGGCTCTGGTCCGCGTCGGGGATGGTGATGATGGGGTGATAACGCGATTCGATGTGCTCAACGGGAAAGCCCGGGCTGAGCGTGACGGACAGGCTGAGCGGATTCACTCGCCCCTCGTCCGGTGCCACGACGGGAGGTGTGATGCGTGACGCGTCGGGGACGCGGTCGGTATCCGGCATCGTGCCTGATCCCCTGGGCGTTTGCCCTTCGATGATCACCGGCGTGCCGGGGATGTAGCGTGGTCCTACCGCCATCGGGAAGCGGAGTTGGAACTGCCCGTTCTCATATCGAACTGTCTCCTGGTACTCGATCTCGACGATGATTCGTTCCCCGGGTCCGATGTTCGCCACGGAGGTCGTGAAGATATTCGGGCGTTCCTGCTCCACGAGACTGGTCCGTTTCCCCTCTTGCTTCGCCCGTTCGTAGGTTCGCTTGGCCTCGTCCCGCTCCTTGATCTGTCCCTCGATCGTTCGCTCGCCGACCTTCATGCGCAGCTGGTCGACGGCAGCGGTCTCGGGCAACGGAAAGACATACATCCCTTCCAGCCAATCGCCCTTGCGTGTGCTCGGGTTGGTGAATTCCTGTGTGACCGTCGCGCGGGCGATGGTGCCGGTGACGACAATCTGCACGTCGGTCTTCAGAATGGGGGCCGGGATATAACGGCCCGTCCGGCCGGTCCGGAAGAGCAGGGCTCCCTCGGTGACATCGCTGATCCCCATAGTTGGAATGACTCCGGTTGTCAGCGTGGCGGGCGGTTCGGCGGAGAGGGCCGCAGGGGGCGGCGTCGCCAATCCGGAAAAAGAGAGGGCAATGCACAGCATCAGGCGGGCGGCGAGCCGGCCGGCTCGCTGTCGATGGGCAACAGAGCGTGTCGCAAGCATGTGATCCTCGTATGGTCTGGAATGATGATGACGCGGCCGCCGGATGGCCCGGGAAAGACGGAACATCTTTCCCGGGCGCGTTCCGACCGGCCATTAGTTGCCGGTGCTCGAGTCGACGGCGGTTGCTGCGGGGTCGGTTTCGACTGAAGCGGAGGCCGGGATCTCGCCGATCGGATCGACGGTCTCCGTCTCGGTGAAACGATCGACATTGTCGGCGAGTGAGTCGGTCAGGGATTCAGTGGCGAGGGGTGCGCTCACCATATGCTCCAGGCCGATCTTTCGCATCTCCAGGTGGACCCGTCGGTTCATCCGGCGGCAGACATCGCTCTTGTCGATGCACAGGGCGCCTTCCTCACCCAGGCTGACGGTGCGAATCGCCGTTTCCGGCACGCCCAGCGCGATCAGCTGTTGCTTGACGGTTTCCGCACGCTTGAGGCCGAGGATTTTGTTAAAGCTCATCGAACCCTGTTGATCGGTATACCCCTGAACCAACACGCCCCAGTCTGGTTCGTTCTTCAGGAACTCTGCATGGCGTTGCAAGGCGGCCTTGCCGTCGTCGGTTAACCCCTTGCGGCCGACTTCGAACGAGATATCGTCGTGCAGGATGTCCGTGCTTCGGCTCGCCAGAGGAGCCATCTCAACTCTGGTGGTTGGGACGGACGCTATGACCGGCATCTGCTCGGTCGAGTCCTTGAGGACTTGTGACACCTGCGCACTGTTGAGTGCTTCGGCTGAGCGGTTGCTATGAGCGGCCTCGTCGGCCTGAGAGTAGTACCAGAAGGCGGCGACCACGATGGCGAGGAATCCGACCAATCCGCTCAGGATGTAGACGTCCTTCATGTCCTTCTCCGGTCCCATGATGGTCGGGGCGACTGGTCCGGCGCTGACGGTGGCTGTGGCTGTGGGGGATTTCTGCATGATGTGGTGCTCCTTGTGTTGAGGCCGACTCGTGCGGCCTGCTGGTGGTTGATCGAACCTTCGACTGGCCCTGTGCCGCGGGGCCGGCTGGGTGATGCTCACCTCCTTCCTGCCGGGTTGCCCGCCGTTGGCCGGTGCCTAGAGCAAGGGCGAGACCAGGCGAATCCGCGCGCCTGATGACCGAAAAGTAACGGCACAACAAAGAGTTAGCGAAAATTGATCGCTGCGTGGAGACAACGATTCATGCGGGGGGCAGCGGGAATGCGGGGCTGGCCCCGCATCAGACCGACGGGGAGTCGGCCATGACGGGAGAGCTGATTCGCTGATCGCCAGTTGTTGCTGAATGCCGGGTGGCTACGGCGCTGGGGGCTTGGGGAACGTGCGCAGCGGACTGGTCCGCCGGCTTACGCTTGTGACTCGAAATGTCGTCGCACGAGGGTTTCGACGAACCTGAAGTGCCGTTCGGGAAGGTTCTTGAATCGCCGTTTGCAGTCGACCAGCGCCTCCTCCACATCGGCGAAGGGCGCGATCGTATCCATGAGGTGCGCCCTGTAGTCCATCAGCTTCAGTTCGACGGTGCGCAGGAGTGAGGGGGCTCCCGCCAGGGCCGAGGCGGCTTTGGCCTGGTCCCCCGCCGATTCCACGAGCGCCTGAAAGCAGAGCCCTTTCAGTCGTTGGGTGACCGTGCTGCGATCCCAGCCCAGGGCCCTGGCCGTGGCCTGCATGTCGAACCGGTTTCGACGCAATTGGTTCAGGACGGCCAGGTCGCCGGCCGAGTCCGGCAACAACGCTGCTGCGGTGGGTGTGTCCGCGACCGAAGTCGACGTGCCGGGCAGTCGGAGATCGCTCGCCGTGATGAGCGCCCCCTCGGCCAGCGCCACCGCCTGTTCAAGGCATTGGCGCAACTCCCGTACGTTGCCTTTCCACGATTGCGTGGTGAGCGCCTCCAGGGCTTCCCCTGAGAGCGGCATCGGGGGTTGATGGCTCTTCTGTGCGGCCTCTCGCAGACAGACTTCGGCCAGCAGCGGAATGTCTGCGGTGCGCTCGCGAAGGGGCGGCAGGTGCAGGACGAGCCCCTTGAGTCGAAAATACAGATCTTCGCGAAACCACCCTTCCGAGACTCCGCGCTGCAGATCCTTATTGGTAGCGGCGACGATGCGGACATCGACCGTGGTGGGACTGGTGGCCCCGACACGATAGAAGGTCCGGTCCTGCAGCACCCGCAAGAGTTTGCTCTGGTGGTCGAGCCGGAGGTCGCCGATCTCGTCGAGAAAAATGGTGCCCAGATGGGCGAGTTCGAAATAGCCTTTGCGGTCTGCGTGTGCCCCGGTGAAACTCCCGCGCACATGGCCGAAGAGTTCGCTTTCGAAGAGCTCGGGAGAGATAGCCGCCATGTTGACGGCAACGAAGGGTTTTGCGGCGCGGGGGCTCAATCGATGCACCGCGCGGGCACAGAGCTCTTTGCCGGTTCCCGCTTCGCCGGTGATCAGGACCGTGACCGGCGAGCGGGCCCCCTTTTTGAGATCCCGAAACATCGTGAGCATCGCCGGGTCGTTGGTGACGATCCCGGATTGTTCGCATTCGCGCCGCAGCTGCTCCTGCTCGATATTCCTCAAGGGCGCTGCGCTGATCGTGGCGGCCCGCAGGTTGTGCAGTTGCCCCTCAAGCGCGTCCATCCGTTGCCTTGTCGCTTCTTCCTGCGCCTGTGCCTCGGCGAGCATGCGTTGCAGGTCGGCGGCGAGTGTTGCCGATTCGGCTGCTTTGGATGCGGAATGGGACATGCTGGTGCGAGCGGACTCGAGGTCTTCTTCCAAACTCTCCACGGCCGTTTCTTGATAGATCAATGCTTCCCGCACCGCGACCAGCTGTTGTTGCACCGACAACATGTCCTGTTCGAGCAGCACCAGGCGTCGGGTCGCCACGATTTGGCCGAGCAGGCTGCCGGCCACGAGCAGGAGCAGGGCAGCGGTGACCGGCATTACGAAGGGTAGGACCAATCGGAGGAGGGCGAGACTGATCACTGCGACCGCCAGATAGACGAGCAGCAAGCCTGAGCCCAGCAGGATCCCTCTCCAGTCGGTCCACCGGAAGGCAGCCCAGGCCACGCCGACGGAGAGGACGAATGCGAGGACGCCTCGTTGCCACGGAGTAAGTTCCCTGATCCAGTCCTGGGTCAGGAGCGTGTGAAGGAGCTGTGCTTGCAACAGCATGTCGGTCGTGTCTTCGCCGGACGGCACCGTCCGTTCCGGTTGAGGGCGCGGTTGTGTCGTCAGGAGAACTGCTTTGCCGTTGACCAGGGCGACCAGGCGGTCGTTGTCCTTCTGTTCGATCAGTCGAAAGATGTCGAGAATGGTGGCGGAGGGGATCGGCGCCAGGGATTGCGGTCCCGTGAAGTTCAGCAGCAAACGACCCTGACGATCGACGGGGATCGTCACGTCGCCCGTGGCGCCGCCCCCTATCTGTGCGTGAGGTAGCCGTATGGAGCCGGATCGCCGTTCAATGCGTTCAAGCGGAACCTGCCAGACGCCGGCGGCCAAGGAGAGGCCCAACGAGGGGAGCTCGCTGGATCCACTGCCATGATAGAGCAGGCCCCGGCGTACCACCCGATCGAGATCGAGCACCGGTTGCAATGTGCTCTTCCCCGGCACGAGGTGCTGCGGCGGCATCATCGGTGAGGGCCCCTCCTGGTCAATAGCCGGGGCTAGGACCGCTGGATAGGCGACGGTGCCGGCCGACTTGGCTGCCTCGATCAGCAACGCGTCGCTCACGGCGCCTCCAAGGTTGGGCGGACTCGGGAGATCGAGCGGAATATCGATGCCGATGGCGGTTGCGCCGGCGTCATGCAGCGCGGTGATGAGGGTGGCTGCCAGGCTGCGATCCCACTGGCCCGCGCCGAACTGATGGTCGCCGGCCGGATCTCTGGTGACGAGGAGCAGGTGTGGATCGGGTGCCGGATGGGGGCGGAGTCGGATCCAGGTGTCGTACGGGGCCCATTCGATCGCGTGGAACGTGGCAGGGGCCGCCGTCCAGATCAATTGGCTCACGAGGAGGGCGCACAAAGCCATGACCAGAGCTTGTAGCCAGACATTCCTGACGAACAAGCGGGTGGCGGTGCTCATGCGATGGTCGTGGCTACGGTTTCGGCGGCTCGGAGGCGGCGTCGTCGAGGATGCGTTTGACGTCCTCCCGTGGGAGACCTTTCAGGTAGCTCTTGGCCCTTGCGAGATCAGGGGCCAAGCCCAGGCCCTTGGCGTAAATGCGGGCGAGAGCCATGCGGGATGGTATCGCGCCGTCGGCGGCGGTCGATTCCAGGTAACTCAGAATCCATTGGCCATGGGGCGGCAGTTGGCCATCGAGCCCCTGTTCGTACAATTGTACGAGGGTCGCATGGGAAATCTCGTTGAGTGCATAGGCTTCACGCAACAGCACCGGCAGGGCCTCGGCGGTGCGGCCCTGTTTGAGAAGAGTGGTCCCGACCGTTTGTGTCGGCTGGTCCCGGTCGAGATCGGGAAAATCCAGCCAGAGTTGGTCGCAATAGTTCTTGAACGCTTCAGCCGCTGCCTTCGATTGTTTCGTCTGTAGGGTACCCTTTACCGCCGCCAGCCGTCTGAGCTGGGTCAGAGCCTGTGAGGCCTCCGGCAACCCCTGCTCGAACGCCTGCGCCCACCAGGTGATGGCCATGAGCTGACTCTTTTCAACCCCCTGCCCTGAGCGATAGGCGTTTCCCAGGAAGTACTGCGCCTTGGCGAGACCGGCCAGTGCGGCCGCTTCCAGCTCTTGCGCCGCGTCCTTGTCGCGCCCCGCCATTTTCAGGACCAAACCTAACCGGTAATGGGCCTCGGCAAAATCCGGCTTCAGCCGCAACGCCTCCTGGTAGGCCTTGATGGCGGATTGAATGTTGCCACGGGTGTAGTGAATCGTGCCCATGCTGTAATGGGCTTGCACGAGGGTGGGATCTAAGCGAGCCGCTTCCTGCAGCTCCGTCATGGCGGTTCGCCAGTCTTGTTTAGCCATGAGCGCCGTGCCGAGATCTAAATGGGCCTGTGCAACCGTGGGATGAAAGCGCAAGGCGGTTCGGTACTCGTCGATGGCGCCATCGGTATCGCCCAGCTGAAAGAGCGTGCGGCCCAGCGTGAGTCGCGGTTCCTGGGCGTCGGGTTCGGCATGCAGGGCTTGGCGAGCCTGCGCAAGCACCTCCAGTGGTGTCAGCGGAATTGGCGTCGGTACAACGATCGGCGGTGCCGGAGGGGGCGACGGCGAAGCGGGCGGCGGCGGAGGCGCTGGTTCACTCGGAAGCGGCTCGACTCGAACGGCTTCCTGCGGCGTGCTGTCAGCCGGTGGCGGCGGTTCGGCGATCGGCGATTCGGTTTGGACGGTTTCGATTGTTGGATTGGGAGAGGGCGCGTCTTGCGCACTGACCGGCAGGGACTGGAGCGGCAACGTGACGCTGATGAGCAGGACCCACCGTCCAAAGGCGACGCGTTGCAGGAACATAGGCGCTGACAGGCCTCCAGGTAAAAAAGATCGCTCTATATACACATAGATGGGAGGAAAATTCCACGGGATCTGAGTGGGGGATCTCTCTTGCGAGGCAGTTCACGTGGGCCTCAGGTCGTGAGCAGCGTGAGGAGCAGGTTCACCGAGGCGAGCAGCACCAACAGGCCCACAACGAGATAGCGCCACCAGGACAGTTGATCCTGAATCGGCATGAATCCCAAACTGACCCCTTCGGCAAGCAGCCAGTTTCGAAACTCCTGAGGGGCGACGAGACTGATCCCGCGCTCCGTGCACGAGGCAATGAATCGATCCACGATGATCCCGCGCAGGGCTTTGCGGATGAGCGTCTCCAGCCAGCGCGGCAGTCGCAGGCGTTCGCCGGTTCGAGTGGCCCATTGCTCAACCAGGGTTTCGTACTCCGCGCGCACGCTGTCGACAGGACGGCCTGTTGCTCCGTCCGCTCGTGCTGCGGCGGGAAGGGTATGCAACCAGGCACGGAGTTGTTGCTCCATTCGTTCGACTGTCTGTTGGGCCGCGTCCAAGAGCCCGGCCAGGATGCCGCCGGCCCCTGCGAGCATGAGCGAGACCGCCGTCAGCGACCAACTGCCCACAAGCGCCCATAGGCCATGCCCTGCCATGGAGGTGCTGGAATACAGCGCGCATCCGCCGACCACGAGGATCGACGCGAGCAGGTGCAGCGGGACGGTTCGGATCACCATCTGCGAAAACGTCCGGGGCGTCGTGGTATCCGGCTTGGGTGCTGGTGCGGACATCGGTGTGCGCGGATCGCCTCAGGCTTGCGGTGGCCTGTCGTCACAGTGTGTCGGCCAGCGCGTTCTCATGCGGTCGATCATGGAGGCCAGGGCATCCCCTTCCAACCGGACCGGTTCATGCGCGATGCGCCAGACCGGTTCGAGTGGGGCCGGGTCCTGACTGAGGCGCGGGATCAGATGCCAATGGATATGGGGCAGCTGATTGCCGAGCAATTCATAGTTGATCTTCACCGCATGCCACTCCTCGGCCAGGAGGGCGGCGACCTGGGCGACTTCTTCGATGAGGCGACTGCGTGCGTCGCGGGAGAGGTGGAAGAGTTCCGTCGCGTGGCGAGTCAAGACGAGCACGGTCCAGCCTGGAAAGAACTGGTCGTCGTGGAGATAGGCCCGCGTGAGGCCGCAGTCGGCGATGAAATGGTCCTGTCTGGGCCAGGTGCCGAGACAGGCTTTGCAGCCGGCGTTGGTCATGGTTGGTGCAGGAGCCGTCCTTCTTCCGCCGTGATCACACCCTTCTTGATCAGTAGTTGGATGAGTTTGTCGGTCGTGGCCTTGTTCGGCGGTGGTTGGGTGGCGGCGGCGCCGGTGGCATTTTTCTGCTTGGGCGGCTCGCGCTTCTGTCCCATCACGCGAAAGGCCGGCGTGAAGACGGCGACATAGTCGCGATTCCGGATGCGGACGGATACGGGCAGGCTCTCGCTGTTCGGGGTGAGGTCCGGCCCGGATCCCTGCGGGACACGGAAGAACGGCTTGCCGTCCTCGGTCGTGCCGTCCTGGCCGATAATCTCCATCCTGGTGAGGAGCGATTCCCCCGTCAAATTCTCACGATCCTGGCCGGCGGTGTTGGTGATGTGGTCCAGCACGACGATGAGGGAGTCGGCCACGAACAGATCGGGAGACACGTTGCGGACCGTGACATCGTACCGATACTCACTCGAAAAGTTGTCGCGGCTGCGCAGGGTGACGAAGGGGGTGACTTTGCCGGTCACATCGACGAGCTGATCGAGCGCGAACGCGGGCGCGATGGTTGCGGCCAACAGCAGATTCGTGCTGCAGGCCAGGATGTGCATGGTCCGACTCATCCGCATGGTTTCCTCCCCTGGTCGATCGGCCTCGGGGCCAGAATAACAAAGCCTCACCGCCAGTGCGAGGAAATCCTCTGCCTGCGCGGCGGTCTGCTTGACACCTTCTTTTGGCGAACGATATTCTGCCGAGCGGTAACGCGTCGACCCCGGTGCCCCACACCTGCATGGCCATATCACGTATCACCCTGCCTCCGTTGCTTGTGCCGCGTACCCTTGCCTCTCAGTTGTTGCGACTCTACGACTATCCGGACCCGCGCCGCCCAGGGCGAATGATCAAGGGCTACGACTGTCCCCATGCGGTGAGAACGGCCCGCATGTGCGCGGCGGTGGCTGAGCGATTGGGTCATCCGCCCGCTCGCGTGAGACAGTATCAGATCGCCTGTCTCCTCCACGATTTGGGACGCGCCGGACTTGACCGGCGTCTCTTCGGTCGGATTTGGTCCTGGGCACGCGCCCATGGCATTCCGACCAGACCGCGTGAATGGAGGGCCGTTCATCCGGACACCGGCTATGGACGTGAAACCGAGGCGTTTGTGGCTCGATATCGGAGAGCCATGGAAGGTGACGGCATCACGCTCGATTCGTGGGCCTGCGAGCAGGTGGAAATGCGGTTGGGTTATGCGCGTAGACTGGCGGCGCGGCTGCGGGCCGTGAAGCCGGTGTTGCGTGAACTCGGGGTGGCCTGGGCGCCGTGGATGGGCCGGGTCATGCTGTATTACTACTATCCTGAAAAGTTGGAAGGCGCGAAGCCCTGGGTGCGTCAGCTGGCGGAAATCCTGGTCGCCTGTGAACAGTTCGAGGCGTACAGCAACCAGCGCCGAGGCCGCGACTATTATGTGCGGCGGCGGGAGGATCTGTCCGAGGCCTTTGCCTACCTGCACAGGTTGCAGCAGGACCAGATCCTCAGCCGGCCGGTGGTGCGGGCGTTGCGCGATCTTGCGGCGGAGGGTGCGTTCGACGCGGTGTTGGCGCAGGCCAGGGGCCGGGCGCTCACCGCGCGTGAGCGAGCCTATTTGCGCCGTACCGATAAGGAGTTACTCGATGGCGGTTAAGTCCGTGTCATTGCGAGTCTCGATGCAGGGCCATTGCCAGGTGGAAAACATTACCGAGCGGGTGCGAGCGGCGCTTAAAGACACGCAGCTGCGCGCGGGTATTCTTACGATCTTCATCAAGCACACGACCGCCTCCGTCCTGATCATCGAGGATGAGCCCGGCATCCGAGCCGATACGAAAGCGATATGGGAACGGTTGATTCCTGCCGATCCCACGTGGCAGCACAATGAGCGAAATGCAGGAGAGGACAACGGGCATAGCCATCTGCGCGGGCAGTTGCAGGGACAGTCCCTCACGGTTCCGTTCAACGACGGAGCCATGGTGTTAGGGACATGGCAGCAAGTGGTGGTGTTGGACTTCGATACCCGCGCGCGGACCAGAGAACTGGTCCTGCAGGTCATTGGTGAATAGATGATGACGAACGCAAGGCGCACAGAGTGGATGACAGGGTGGCGTGCCGGGCGACGGGTGGAGCTGGGTGTGCTCGCCGGCATCGTGGCGAGTCTATGGATGCTACTCGGGTACGTCCGTGCCGGGGAACCGAACGGACTCCTGCTGGCGCAGTCGGTTGCCCCGACCGAGCTTAGTGCGGAGGAGCAGGCCACCATTGCCGTCTTCGACCGGGCGGCTCGATCGGTCGTCTTCATCGCCAATACGGCCATGCAGCGCGATCCCTGGTCGTTCAACGTCTTTGAGGTGCCACAAGGGTCCGGGACAGGCTTCGTCTGGAACCGGCAGGGGCATATCGTGACCAACTATCACGTCATCTATGGGGCTGATTCGATCACGGTGACCTTGGCGGATCGAACAGAAACCAAGGCGAAAGTGATTGGCGCCGATCCGGACCATGACATCGCCGTGCTGCAGATTCAGGCGCCGGAGTCGGCGCTTCAACCGGTTACGATCGGCAGTTCTCAGGCGTTGCGCGTCGGGCAAAAAGTATTAGCGATCGGCAATCCCTTCGGTCTCGACCATACCCTGACCACCGGGGTGGTGAGCGCGTTGGGTCGGACCATCAAATCGATGAGCAACCGGACCATTGAAGGGGTGATCCAGACCGATGCCGCCATCAACCCGGGCAACTCCGGCGGGCCGCTGCTGGACAGCGCCGGACGTTTGATCGGCGTGAACACTCAAATCGTCAGTCCCAGCGGCGCGTTTGCCGGGATCGGGTTTGCGGTGCCGGTCGATACGGTGAATCGCATCGTGCCGGAGCTGATCAAGCATGGCAAACTGATCAGGCCTGGGTTGGGCATTTCCCTGGTTCCCGACGCGATGGCGAGACGTTGGGGCGTCAAGGGCGTGATTATCGGGAAGGTGGGCCGCGGGAGCGCCGCGGAACGTGTGGGGTTGCGCGGTGCGCGGGAAACCATGGGCGGGCGCGTCGAACTCGGCGATATTCTTGTGGCGGTGGACGGCAAGCCGGTGGAGACCGTCGATGATTTGATGGATGAGATGGAGAAACATAAGGTCGGCGACCAGGTCACGATCGAATATGCGCGCGGCAATCGGCGCCTGCAAGCGACGGTGACGCTGCAGGCTGTGAATTGAGGGGCGGGGGTCTCAGCCGGTTTGCTCGCTCGGTAGAAGAGGGTGTGGTCTGTCGCTGGCGTCGCTTCTCAACAACCTGTTAGGATGACCGGAGTTGGACCAGCCGGAGGAAGAGTATGAGTGACCATCGCAATCCGGATCAGCCTGCCGCTGGGGGGCATCAATCGCCGCCCCGTGACGCTTCGGTGTCGGCCGATCCGATCGAACTGATAGACGAATGTTTAGCCGCGTTTCCCGACGGCGATCCCCGCCAAAAGCTGCTCTATAAATTGCGGCATGTGGTGCTGGCGCAATCGGTGACGCACGACCGTCGTGATGGTGAGCTGAAGAAGCTCAATGATGTCGTTGCCAAATTGACGGCGCCTGCCAATCGCGTGGGCCTCCTCGTGGAGTTGCCAGGGGAGGGGGTGGCCCGGATCGTGGTCGGCGGCGCAGAGTATTACGCCAATACCGATCCCCGGCTCTCGGTGGAAGACCTGAAGATCGGCACGCAGATCCTTGTCAACGAGGCCTATACGGTGATCAAGGCGCTCGGGTACGACCGGAATGGGCCGGTGTTGAAAGTCGCCGAGCTCCTGCCGGACGGTCGGATTCGTTTCGAACAGGATACGGGGCGGCAGGCGCTGATTCTGCAGCGCTCCAGCGATTTGCTGGGAGCGGACCTTAAGCCGGGCGATGAGGTGCGGGTTGAGCCGACGCACCGCATTGCGATCGAAAAATTCGAAAACCGGCAGGCACGCGCGCATCTGTTGGATGAAGTGCCGAGCGTGACCTGGGAACAGATCGGCGGCCAGCATCAGGCGATCGAGGCCATTCGTAAAGCGATTGAATATCCGTTGCTGCATGCCGACACGTTTTCGAAGTACCAGTTTACGCAGCCGAAGGGTTTCCTCCTGTACGGGCCGCCGGGATGCGGCAAGACGCTGATCGGGCAGGCGGCGGCGGCCAGCCTGTCGCAGTTGGTGCGGGAGTCGCAGGGGCAGTCCGCTTCTGAGGGTAAGGCCAAGCATCCTCCAGTGACGAGCGGCGCGTTCCTGCACATCAAGGGCCCGGAAATCTTGAATATGTGGCTGGGCGAATCGGAGCGGATCGTGCGCGATCTGTTTGCCAAGGCGCGCACCAGGCGCAAGGAAGGAGCCTTGCCGTTCATTTTTATCGACGAGGCGGAGTCGGTGCTTGGGACCAGACGGTCGATGCGATCGTTCAATATCAATAACACCCTCGTGCCGATGTTTTGTGCCGAAATGGATGGGATTGAATCGCTGCAGGATGTGGTGATCATCCTGGCGTCGAACCGGCCGGATTTGATCGATCCGGCGATCCTGCGGCCTGGCCGCATCGATCGGAAGATCAAGGTAGCGCGCCCGAACCGCGACGCGGCCGTCGAGATTCTGTCGGTCTATCTGACCGCGGCGCTGCCGCTGGATCATGAGTTGCTGAATCGGCACAATCAGGATCACGCCGCCGCTCGCCGTGCGGTCATTGAACAGGTAGTGGATCAGCTCTTCTCCCGTACAGACCAGAATCGCGTGTTATCGATTCGGCTCAGGAACGGGCAGAACAAAGTCCTGTATCGGGGCGATTTGGTCAGCGGCGCGATTCTTTCCTCGATCGTGCAGCGGGCGAAGGAGCAGGCGATCGAGCGAGCGGTCGCGGAGGCAGGCGCTCCATCCGGTGACGGCATCCGCGCTCAGGATCTGCTCGATGCGGTGCAGGAGGAATATCGTGAAGGGGAGATGCTGCCGCCTGATGATGCGGCAGAGGAATGGCTGAAACTGCTGGATCACCATCCGGAGCAAGTGGTCGGCGTGTCGTCCTTCCGGCGCGGCCGGGCTTCGGAAGAGCGGTTGGTGAATCAGATTATCTGACTATTATGCATCTCTTCGGCATTGAAACCGAGTACGGCATCACCAGAGAAGACCTCGACGCGGTGGATCCGGTCGAAGAGTCGATGGAGTTGGTGCGCGCGCATCTGACTGGGACCTTTGAGCGGCGATGGGACTACCGGGGCGAGGATCCGCATGAAGATGCGCGTGGGTTTCGGGTCTCAGGCCTGCAACAGGACAAGGAAGAGGACGACTTTGCCAAGCTGGATGCCCACCGTCCCTACTCGTTTCACGAGATGAAAAGTGACCTGGTGTTGCCGAACGGCGCCCGGTTTTACAACGACCATACCCACCCCGAGTATTCCACTCCGGAATGTCGCACGCTCAAGGATCTACTAGCCCACGATCGGGCCGGCGAGCGCATTGTGCAGCGGGCGGCGGATCACCGCAATCAACAGCTCGGCGGGGCCCATGTGCAGCTCTACAAAAACAATACGGATTTTCACGGCCACAGTTACGGCTGCCATGACAACTATCTCGTGCCGCGCTCGTTGCCCTTTCCTCAACTTGTGCGCGGGCTGATGCCGTTTCTGGTCAGCCGGCAATTGTTGGCCGGGGCCGGGAAAGTCGGGATGGAAGCGCAGGAGTCCGGGCATGTGCCCGGTTCCTTCCAGCTTTCGCAACGGGCCGACTTCATGGAAGCGGAATTGGGGGTGGATACGATGCACAATCGCCCCATCCTCAATACGCGCGACGAGCCCCACGCCGATCGAACCAAGTACCGGCGTCTGCACCTGATCCTCGGCGATGCCAACATGTGTGAATACGCGACCGCTCTCAAGGTCGGCACCACCAGGCTGGTGCTTGATCTGCTCCGGCGTGGCGCGGCTCCGATCGTGGATTTGGAACAGCCGGTGGCGGCGATCAAGCAACTGTCGCGCGATCCAGAACTGAAGGCGACGGTGAGACTCAAGGACGGGCGGGCGTGGTCGGGCTTGGCCATTCAAGAGGAATATTGGAATGCGGCGAGTCGGGTCTGTGGAGGCAGTGATCCCGATGCGGACTGGGTCTTGCGCGAATGGCACGAGACGCTCCGACTGCTGAGACAGGATCGCGCCCAACTGGTCGGCAAGCTGGATTGGGTGACCAAACAGTGGTTATTGGACACGTTCATGCGCGAAGAGCGGTTGACCTGGGAGGATCCATGGCTCGCCAGCTTGGATCTGGAATATCATAATGTGAATCCCGAGCGTGGACTGTTTCTGGGGTTAGAGGCGGAAGGAAAAACCTGGCGCATGACGACCGAGCGCGACATTGCGGAGGCGTCGGCGGCCGGGCCTGCGGATACCCGCGGAGGGTTGCGCGGATTGTGTGTCAGACGGTTTTCGGCAGAGATCAGCGGTATGCAGTGGGAGCGGGTCCAGTTCAGCGGGGGATTGCGGTCGCGCACCTTGGAGATGGGCGACCTGTTTGAGCCGGATGCCGTACGGGCCTGCGCGGCACTGTTGGAATCCGCGGCCTCGACGGCCGACGCCCTGGCTGCCTGGGCGAAACGAAAGGACTCATAGCCATGCGATATATGTTGATGCCGGATCGTCGTGAAGCGCCCGGTGATCCGATGCCGAAATCTCCGACCCCATCGGAGGAAGGCGGGGGGCCGAGACGCCCGGACGCCGGTTCGCCGGATAAGGACAACCTCTTGAAGCGGATGCGCAAGGTGGATCCGAAGCAGGCGGAACGATATCGGCAACGGACGGGAGAGTGAGGCCGGCCACCGAGTCAGGGTTTGTGCTCGCGCAACGCGCGGCCTCGGAAGGCCCTCGTTGGACGCGCGCAGCTAAGCCCTGATCTCTGTGTCCGCCAGAAATGACGGGAGCGAACGAATCGGAAAGGGTAGAGAGATGGGTATGCAGGGGGATTTTTTTCAGCTGTTGAAAGAGCAGGGCTATCAGTTCGGCAATCCGGTGGCGGCGGCCGCCGGCATTGAGGTGCCGACTGCGACGACGATTCTTGCCCTGAAGTATCGTGACGGCGTGTTGGTCGCGGGGGATCGCCGGGCAACTGCCGGCAACATGGTGATGTACGACCGCACCGATAAGGTGCTGGAGATTGATCGGTACAGTGTGATGGCTATCGCGGGCGTTCCAGCCACCGCCTACGAAATGGTGCGTGTGTTGGAACATTCGTTCAAGTACTACCGTCGCACGCAGCTGCAGGAGTTGAGTTTTGAGGGCAAGCTTCGCGCCGTGTCCAAGTTGCTCAAGGAGAATGTGCCTGCCGCGTTGGCGGGCACCGGGGCCGTCGTGCCCGTCTTCGCTGGGTATGACCATGAGCAGGGCGCGGCCAAGATTTATTTCTACGACATTCTCGGCGCCGAGTTTGAAGCGGTGGAGTATGCCGTGTCCGGGTCCGGCTCACCGACGATCCGTGGCATCCTGCACTACCAGAACACCTGGGGCCCGCAGCCACTGGCGGCCTTGCCGGAAGAACAGGCCACGGTTCAGGCGTTACGTTTGCTCTCCAGCGCCGCGGAGTTCGACTCGGCGACGGGCGGGGTCAATCGGGAACTGAACCTGTATCCGGTGGTGAAGTTGATCACCCAGGCCGGTGTCCGTGTCATTGCGGATGGCGATTTGAAACGACTCTACGAACAGGACGTGTTGCGCGTGCGGTAAGCCACGAGGTTCATTCAGCGCGACGGCACCGGCGTGATGATTGATAAAGGTGACATCTGATGTACGAAGAACCCTATCGATGGATCGAGGCGGTCGGCAACCGACGGCACTATCTCGATGAGCAGTTTACGAAAGGCACGCCGGTCGTGGCGTCCGCCTATGCCGACGGTATTCTGATGCTGACGGCGAGCCGTGGCACGCCTAAGCTGTATGAAATCTATGATCGCATTGCCCTTGGCGGCATGGGGCATCCAGCCGATCTGGAGAAGCTGCGGTTCTCCCTGCTGGAGATGGCGCACATCGAGGGATTCAACCGCTCTCCGTCCGATGTGACCGGCGCTCGATTGATGAAGTATGGGCTGGCTCCCGCCATCAAGCAGGCCTTTGAAGAAATCTACAAGGCGCCGTTTATCGTGAAGATTCTTTTGGCTGAGTTGGGGACCAGGCCGGAGCGGGACCTGTTCCTGACCATCAATTACGACGGCACGTTTGAGGAGAGTCGTCGCTGGGCTGCGTTGGGTGCCACCGCCGCCGTCCAGGCGCAGATGGGGCGGTACCTGGATTCGCAACCCGGCTTCGAACAAGTCCCGTTGAGGCAGGCGCTTGAGGCGGCCCTCTGTACTTGGGCCGTCGGTTCTCTGGCGCAAGCTGCCTCTGATACTGCGGAAGGGGAGGAGCCTTCCGGTCCCACGTCGGCGGATAACACTGCGAGTGACGCGTCGACCTTGCCGGACAAGGCCTCGTTGCTGGCCCATGTGCAGCAGATCGCGACCGAGAAATCTTTGGAATGTATTCTGCTTGAGCGTAACGGGCCCGGTTCGTCGAAATACCGCGCGCTCCGTCCCGACGAGTTGGGGGGCTTGTTGCCGTCCGGCATCAGGGCGGGGAGCTCTGCCTGATCGGTTAGTATGTTGAATCGTATCTTCGGACTCGAAACGGAGTATGGCCTCCTGGTGAACCAGGATCGGCCTGAGTACTCCCCCTCGTGGGTGGCCCAACGTATTCGCGATCACATTTTTCGTGTGGATCGGCGTGGGTTGCTCGATCTCCATCATCGCGGTCATGATGAACCGCCCGGCAACGGCGGGTTTTTGACCAATGCCGGACGGCTCTATATCGACATGGGGCATCTGGAATATGCGTCGCCGGAATGCACCACGCTGGCGGATCTGGTGGCCTCGGATCGAGCCGGCGACCGCATCATTCAGCAAGCCATCACCGCCTTGGGTTTGGACGCCACGGTGTCCCTGATCAAGAATAATATCGACCACGAAACCGACGCGACGTTTGGCTCGCATGAAAACTACCTGGTGAGCCGTCAGTTTCCCTTCTCCCGGCGCGGGCTTGGGCCGTTGGTCACCTTCTTGGTCACCAGGCAGATTTTCACCGGCGCCGGGCGGATCGGCTGTGCCAGTGATCCCAATGAGTGGGTGCAGGTCGGCGGGCTCATTTTGCATCGGCCAGGGCTGCGGGATGCCCAAGACCGCTCGATCGTGCCCTTCCAGATCTCCCAACGAGCTGATTACATCGTAAACGACTTCTTCGAATGGGTACAGCACAACCGGGCGATTGTGAACACGCGAGATGAGCCGTTGGCCGACCCCAATCAGTATCGACGCATTCACCTCCTGTGCGGCGATTCGAACATGGCCGAGTACGCCACGGCGTTGAAGATGGGGACCACGGGATTGGTGTTGCAACTGATCGAAGCCGGGCAGGCGCCACGCGGACTCGGGATCAGTGAGCCGGTCGAGGCGTTGCAGGACATTTCACGTGATCCGGAGCGCCGATGGATCGTGCGACTGGAGTCGGGGCAGTCCATCTCTGCCATCGATGTGCAGGAGCAATTTCTTGCCGCGGCGCAACGCCATTGTCGGGGGCAGGACGAAGAAACCGATTGGGTGCTCGCTCAGTGGGAATCGGTGCTGGCCGATCTGCGACGTGGATACGAGACGCTGGTGGGTCGGATCGATTGGGCCTCGAAGTTGTGGTTGCTGGACACCTATCGGGACGCGGAGCAGGTCGCCTGGGATGATCCCATGTTGAAGAGTCTCGATCTTGAATACCACAATCTGCATCCGGAGCGGGGGCTCTGCTACGGGCTTGAGGAGGAGGGGCGCGCGCCACGGTTGACGACTGAGAAGGTTGTCCAACTTGCGCAGGACCATCCGCCTCGAAACACCCGCGCGTTCGGCCGCGGGGAGTTGGTCCGTCATCTCTTGGCCGGCGGCGGGGCCGAACCGGAACAGGAGCCCCCGCATGAATACGACGACCACGCGTCGTACGACTACATTATTAACTGGTCGAATTTTAGGCTGCGGGGTGCCGTGCCCTTCTTTATGGCCGATCCGTTCAGGACCTATGTGCAGGATGTCCGCAGCCATCTCGCCGAGAGGTCAGTGTTGCCGGACCCACACGATGCTGGTTGAGCGGCAGCTGAATCTTTTGGGATGGGCGTCTCTGCGTTCCGCACGGAAGCGAGAGCGATGTTCCCCGCCTTACCTCTTGAGACCGACCCGTTCCATCGCCCCCTTGGATACATCAAACGCAAACCGCAGTTGCACGGCATAATACTTTTGAACGAGCCCGGATTGATCGAGCGGCCGGTCTTCTTCCCGGTAGAAGGACAGCTCCGTGTCCTTCCAACGCACGGCAATGCCGACGATCCAGTCGAGTTCCGATGGGTTTAGGGTATTGCTCGCTTCCCGGTCGGTAAAGAGGTTCGTGTCGGCATAGAGCACGAGCTTGTTCTTGTATAGATCCAGGTCGGCATGGGCAACGTAGCGGAACAGGGCACGACCGGTGTTGTTCGGGCGGGCAAAGTACTGACTGTTGTGAAATAGCCAGCCGGCTCCGGCGTAGGCCGTGAGGTTCTGATTGGGAAAGGTTCGACGCCACCAGGTGGAATCCTGGGTGGCCTGAAAGCGCGCGGTCACCAGCGCGTCCGCATACGCCTGCTTGAGGCCGCGGCGGTCGAGGGGGGCATCGCGCTCGTATTGCAGGCGCCAGTTGAACCGGTCGATGACACCCGTGAAGGCAAAGGTGGCATCCCATTCCGACAGCGTGATCCAGCCGCTGGTGCGGTCCGAGAAAAAGTTCTGATCCGTGTAAAACGTGAGGTATTGTTTGTAGAGATCAGTTTCGAGATGCAGCATGTGGCGCATTCCCACGAGGCCCGTATTGTCCGGCCTGGCGGCAAAGGTGGGGTTTTTGACGAAGGCGCCCGTCAGCAAGTATCCGCCGAAGAGCGTTTCCTCTTCCTCCCTGGCTTCGTGTTCCGGTTCGTCCATGGATGGGAGCGGTCGCCCATATTTTTCGAGCCCATGGGCAGGTTGTGGCCCGTACGTCGGGAACGGGAGGCAGCAGGACAAGAGCACCAACCAGAGAAGCCGCCCCCCCTTGTGTTGAAGTCGCATCATTCGGGGCAGTTGGCGAAGATTTCTTCGCAATCGTTTGAGGCATCCACAGAACTCGGCACGAAGCGGTAGCGAACCTGGTCGACTCGTTGATTCTGCAGAATGACGGTAGCCCAGCAGCCATGATGCACGGTCGGACGGCTGCTCTTCGAGCCCACCATGGACTCTTCCAAGAGCGGCGCTTCCTTGTAGTATCGGAGAGTAGTGAGTGTCCCCTCCTCTCGCTCCTGCAGCGGAGTTCCCGCACAGGCCACCACCTCGTGTTTTGACTTTCCCCGGAGCCCTTGTTGGTGGGGAAACCCATCGGTGACCGGCAGGGCGCGTTGGCAGCTGAACTGGAGGCCGGTAAGCAGGAGGATCACGAGCGTCGCATGACGCCTGAAGTGTGAAGGCCGCATGATGATGTGCATAAGGTAGAGGTCAGGCACAGTGGGTAGCATAACCACACGGTCAAAGCAACCAGCGTGGGTTCCTGCTGCAGGCGGCGGGACTCACCGGTCTTTCACCATGAACTCAGCAGGAATTGGCGGGAGATGAGACGACCGATGTGCCGACATGTGTGTCAGGATCGTGACACACGTCAGTGGGCTGACTGGCTGAGATGGTGCGAACGGCGCGAAAGCCGAGAACGCTACGGACGGTCGGCCCTATAGGGAACAACTAGGTTATTTGTAGTAGCCCGCCAAACTTTTTCCGTCAGATGAGTTGACAAATATGTCTAATTCCCTAGAATAACCTTCGAATCTACGCCACTTTGAGTGGTCGCTGTGTGCCTACACTGAGGCTGTGCGTGCCGCTTACCCTCCCCCGTTTCGATTGCTCGACATCACCCTGTCTCTCTGGAATCGTTCGTGCGCTTGCAAGAGTCCAGCCTCGCCCGGAGCTCAATGCGTAAACGGGCGACGATGATCACTCAGCCTGCATCACCAGGCGATGGATGGACCAGCGTTCAATCTTTCCGGGGAGGATGTATGTCGAATCAGGTCGCGACGCGCAATTTAAAACAAGTTGTGATCGGCCCTTGCGGGCCTGAGGATAGCCAAATCGCTTCGGCCCCTGAGAGGAAAAAAACGAGTGAGGCCTGGTCGCTCTCCATCGCTGAGCGGCGTGCTTCTCGCCGTCTGACGCTTCGTGTGCTGACCCAGCTTCGATTCCAAGGACAGATGTGGAAGGGGACGACGAGGAGCATCAGCCTCGGTGGACTCTCGATGGAGTTTGCCTCGGAGATTCCCGCAATGCTCAATCAGCAGATGATGCTGAGCCTCGGCCGGGAAGCCGCCGGGGTCGAGAGTGTGGGCATGGTCTGCGGTATCCGCGCGTCCGAAGATGCGCTCGGGTTGGGGAGGGTGCAGGCCACGATGACCTTGGCCATCCAGTTTGTTCATCTGAGCGCCGCCGACGAGCAGGTGTTGGCGGCATTACTGAGCGAGGGGCATACCGGGATAAAGGAACTTCGTGTGACCGCAGTATTGGTTGCCCAGGAGCAGGAGGAGGCCTTGATCGAAGCCGGCGCGTCCACCGCACCGATCGCTCCGGCTCGCTTGGCGCTTGTGCGGGGGGCTGAGTGTCCTCGCCACGAACGGCGACGTCAACCACGGGTGGTCGTCGGATTGAGCACGGAGGTCAGTCTCAGAAATCAAGCGGGGGGGCGATTCTGTTCCGAGGCATTGACGACGGATCTCACATCGAATGGCGCCTGTGTCCGTCTCTCGGTCGACGAGGATGTGCTTGGCTCTGAGCTTGAACTGCGGTGGACATCAGCCAGCGCTCCTCAGGGCATGTCCGGGGATGTCATGCCGTCCGGGCTCTGTTCGGTGGTGGGTGAGGTAGTCTGGACGAAGCCTGGTTCGGCCGATGCGCGTCCGGGGTGTGTTCCAGTGGCAGAGCGGACCGTGTTGGCGGGAGTGCGGTTTCTTCCGGTTGCGAAGGAGGCCGAAGATGTCATCGAACATCTACTGGCGCAGGTCCCGGCCGGAGGCGTGGAGTCTCGATCGGAAGGTCCCTCCGTCATCAGTGAGTTTTCGGAATGTGCCCGGCCTTCAGGCGACCGAATCGTGCTGTGCCATGACCGTTCGCGCACGGCCTCGGTCGACGATGCGCCAATTGTGATCTTGGCTCCCGGATATGGGGAGAGCAAACGCGACTATGTGCCGCTGGCGTATTACCTCGCGGGCAACGGCTTTCATGTCGTGCGATATGACAATGTCAATCATGTTGGGGAGAGTGACGGCCTGGTCACGCAATTCCGTCTTGAAGACATGGAGACCGATTTGGAGACCGTGCTCGACCATGTGGCCGGTCAATGGCCTGGTCGCCCCATCGGTCTTGTGGCCACCAGCCTCGCCGGACGCGTGGCTCTCAAGGTGACGGGGCGTGTCCCCCACGTGCGCTTACTGATGTTGATCAACGGCATTATGGATGTCCGGCATACGTTGCAGGCGGTCCACCAAGAGGATCTGATCGGTGAGCATCTAGCGGGTGTGCGCAAGGGCGTGGTGAATATTCTTGGGCTGACGATCGATGCCGATCGTTGGCTTGAACATGCGGTTCAGGCCGGGTATGCGGATTTATCCACGACACAGTCCGATGCCGAGCGTCTGCACACCCCGGTGGTGTTATTCCATGCCGAGCAGGATGCCTGGGTTGATCCGGCGTCCATCGCTTCCGTGGCTGAGGCGATTGGTCCGAACCTGCGCCACTCCTTTGAAGTCCCCGGTGCCTTGCATCGACTCCAGGAAAGTCCGCGAAAGGCTCGGACGGTGTATCGCCAAATCGCCGTCTGCTGTCAGCAGGAGTTGTGGCCGGAGCGGCGTCAGGAACGGATCGTGGAGCCCTCACATCGCGAGATCGGGGCGCAGAATCGGACTGAACGTGAGCGGAGCAAGACGCGCCGGCCGATGAGAAAATCCGACCACGTGGCTTTCTGGCAGGACTATCTGCAAAATTTTCAGACTATCCCGAACGTGGCCGACTTCTGGCGGCTGATGGATCATCTCTATCGTTTAATGGGCGATTGTCACCAGGGGGAACGGATTCTGGATGCGGGCTGCGGGAACGGCAACTTCGGCGTGTTCCTTCTGCTCAATGAGGCGTTCCGGCAGCGATATGCCCGTCGGGGGAATTTCCGTTCCCCTGATTACGTGGGACTCGATTTTGTGCCGGCGGCGTTGGCACAGGCCACGGTCAACTTCGAGCAAGTCGGATCAACGCTGCAGGGACAGTTCTACGAAGGGCTGCGGGCCTATGTGCCGATGTCGATGCGCCTGTGCCAAGCGGACCTGGAACATCCGCTGCCGTTTCCCGACCAGTCCTTTGACCGTGTCGTGTGCAACCTCGTGCTCGGGTATGTGCGTGATCCGTTGTCGACGCTTCGGGAATATCTGCGCGTGTTGGCTCCTCACGGACGGCTGGTAATTTCCAATCTCAAACCCTATGCCGACCTTTCGGCCATCTATCGAAATTTCGTGGATACGGCACAGACGCCGGATCAAATCGAGGAAGGCCGTCGTCTCCTTGATAATTCTGGTAGAATCAAGGAACGCGAAGGCGAAGGCACGTTTCATTTCCACTACCAGGCTGAATTCGAAGGACTCTTACGCGCTGCGGGTGTGTCCCGCCCGCGTGTATATTCCACGTTCGGGAATCAAGCGCTCATTGCCGTGGCCGACAAGGGTCTGGCCAATGTCACGATTGCTGCATGATGACGCGACTCGGGCCATGCCAGAGTACCTGATATGAAAGTGCTCGCATTCAGCGCGTTGGTGAATGCGCTGGCTGCGACAGGCCTCGGACTGTTTGTCTATTTCCGGGATCCTGCCGCAGCCCGCAACCGCATCTACGGGCTGTACTGTCTGAGCATTGCCTTCTGGAGCATCTTCTACTGCGGCTGGCAGCTCACCGAGTCGAAAGATCTTGCGGTCATCCTGTTGCGCCTGGTGATGGCGGGCGCGTCCCTCATTCCTGTCCTGTATTTCCACCACACGGTCACCTTTCTCGATATTACGGCACGTCATGCTCGAGCGTTGAAGCTCGGTTATGCCCTGGCCGGATTCTTTCTGCTGGCGGATACGACGCCCTGGTTTGTCGCGGGCGTGCGTCCCGCGATGTCCTTCTCCTTCTGGCCGGTGCCGGGACCGTTTTTTCACCCGTTTCTGCTGTATTTCCTCTGGTATGTCGTTTACGCCACCTCGCTGGTCGGCGTGGCCTTGCGGGATGCCAACGGAATCCGGCGTCATCAGTACGCGTACATGCTGGTGGCCAGTGTCATCGGATACGCGGGCGGTGCGACGAATTTCCCCCTCTGGTACGGGATTCCGCTCTTGCCGTACGGTACGGTGCTGATCACGGTCTACACCGCGTTGATGGCCTATACGATTGTTCGGTATCGCCTGATGAACATCAGTGTGGTGCTGAACAAGGGCCTCGGGTATGCCATCGTGTTGGCGATCATCGTCGTGGCGACGTCGATCGGGGCCATCCTCAGCAATCGTGCCACGGGGCAATCCACCCCCCCACTGTTGGCCGGGACATTATTTCTGATTTGTGCTTTTTGGGTCCTGAGCAACAATCCTCGTTCTTCTTCCAATACGGTCTTCAGTGCAGTGTGTGGTGCGGCCTGCCTGTGGTTGTTCGGCTGTTTTATGCTGTTCTCGGCGTCACGCGAGGATGAGGCGCTGTTCTGGGTGCGGGTGATCTATACAGGAGTCGTGTTTCTGCCCGCCTTGACCTATCACTTCGCGCAGCGACTCGCCTGGGGGGCGGTGCAGGATCGATTCATTCTCTGGAACTATCTGGTCGGCGCGCTGTTCTGGGGCCTGCTGTTCACGCCGTATCTGGTAGAAGGCCAGTATATCTATCAGTGGGGGCGCTACCCAAAGGCCGGCTTCCTCCACCCATGGCTGGTGGCCTATGTGGTCACGGGGGGCGGTCTCTCTGCCTACCGACTGTATCAAGGCTACCGCTTCCATCTCGCCTCTACCCCGCTCCTTGGCGCGCAACTCAAATATACCTTCGTCGCCGTTGCATTGGGATTCCTCGCCTCGCTGGATTTTCTTCAGAATTACGGCGTGAATTTCTATCCGGTCGGCTATCTGCTGGCGGGGCTGTCCGTGACGGTTGTGGCGTACGCGATTGCTCGATACGAACTGATGGACATCTCGTTCGTTCCGAGCCGCCCCAAGGTCATGTTGTCGATCAAACTGATGGGGCTGATTCCGGCCTACATGATGATTCTGCTGGTGATTCGAATTTTTACCGGCACGTTTCACTATTTACTCGCGGGTGTGCTGTTCGGATTGTTTGTGATTGTCTCCAGCGGCTTGGCGAACCTCCAGAAAGGTGTGGAGCGCGCGATCGGGCAAACCCTCTTTCGGGAACGGTACGACGCCTACGATACGCTGGTGCAGTTTTCCAGGTCTCTCGTGGCGATTCTGGAACTGAAGTCGCTCACGAAGGAACTGGTGCAAACGCTCGCCCGTGTCATGAACATCAAGACCGCGTCGGTGTATGTGCTTGATAACGAGCAAGGTGTCTACAGTCTGACCGCGTCCTATGGGTTTGTGACTCGCAATGTCATTGTGCCTCCCATCAAGATGGAGAGTGAATTTCCGCGAGTGTTGCTTCGAACGGAGACGGCACTGGTCCGGGAAGAAATCGAATATGACAAAGCCGATACCGATCACTTGGGACTGTTGGATACCTTGAAGGGGCTGGAATCTGAGGTGTGTATTCCCCTGGTCAGCAAGGAACGGCTCGTCGGATTCTGCAATTTGGGGCGCCGCGCGAATCATGGAATGTATTCCACCGAGGAACTGGCGCTGCTCAAGACGCTGGCACAACATGCCGCCATTGCGATCGACAACGCCTTGTTGTACGAGGACCTCCGGCGTTCACAATTGCTGATGCGCCGAACCGATCGGCTACGATCGCTGGAAACGATGGCCGGGGGGTTCGCCCATGAAATTCGAAACCCGTTGACCTCGATTAAGACATTCGTGCAATTGGCACCGGATCGACGGGATGACGTGGAGTTTATGGAACAATTCAGTCAGGTGGTGTGTGAAGACGTGGAGCGGATTGAGCGATTGGTGCATGAAATTCTGGATTATGCCCGCTACATGACGCCGAAGCTGACACAGGAGAATCTCAATGACGTCGTGTCCTCCTGTCTGTATTTTATCGAGGTAAAGGCCAGCAGCAAAGCCATTACGATTCAGAAAGAGCTCGAGGCCGACCTGCCGTATGTCAAGCTGGACCGGCAGCAAATCAAACAGGTGTTGCTGAACTTGTTCATTAACGCCATGGAAGCGATCGGCAGTGAGCAGGGTGGCCGACTGTCAGTGCGGACGAGGAGGTTGGTCAAGCCGGTGAACGAGCCCTGGGTGCAGATCGAAGTAGAAGACAGCGGGCCTGGGATCGAGCCGCAGGATCTCGATCACATCTTTGATCCCTTTTACACGACCAAACATGAGAGCGGCGAACGTGAGGGGACCGGCCTTGGCCTGACCATTGCCCATCAAATTGTGCAAGAGCATGGTGGTTACGTGGAGGTGCTGAGTGAACTAGGGCATGGAACGAAGTTCATGGTGAACCTCCCCGTGAACCCGCCTTTAGCTGAGTGGCAGGCCGCACAACCGGCGTATGATGATGGCCGAAAGCTGGCGGGATCATTCCTGGCCAGGCCTCACCTGGGGCTTGATGAACAATTTGGCAAGCCTGGCCCGACTGTCAAGGCCAGAACCTGAAAGGACCGGCTCGTTTCCGATACCTGATGCGGTGCGCCTCGTAATGTTGATGATAGCATCACGTCCGATTGAAAGTGGCGGCCAAGCTCACTTTCTGTGCCGAGCAGTTTAGCGGCGCAGGCCCAGCCACTCGACAATTCTATTTTCCGCCCAAAACCGATCTTCATCCTGGGTGTGTTTTTGGAAAAACCCACAATGCCCGCCGAACCGGAGCATGGCAGTCGTCACGTATTTGTTGCCGCTGATGGCAGGCGTGTCGAACATGGAGGCCGGTATGAACGGGTCATCCTGGGCGGAAATGATCAGGGTGGGAACTGCGATGTTGTGCAAGACGTGACGCGCCCCTGCGCGATCGTAGTAATCGGCAGCATCCCGATAGCCCCCATCGCGAGCCGTGTACAACTCATCGAATTGCGAGATGGTTTTGATCTGCTGCAGCGCGGAGATATCCCATCGTCCAGGAAACAGCGCTGCCTTGCGACGCAAGCGTGCTTTGAGGCTGGTAAGGAAGTGTAAATGATAAAGCCAGTTCCTGGGTGTTTCTAGGGCTGCCACGCATTGCGTAGGATCGATATTGGGGCTTACAGCCACGACTCCGGCCAACGCTGATTCGGATCGTCCAATTTCCCCCGCCGCCTTGAGGAGCAGATTGCCGCCCATTGAATATCCTACGAGCCAGATACGGTGCAGGCGATCCGTGTCTGTCAATTCTCGAACGATGGCCAAGTAGTCGGCGCTTAACCCGCTGTTGTAGAGCGTCGGCGTCAGGTGATCGGTTCCGCCACATGTGCGTTGGTTCATGCGAACCACGTTAAATCCTGCCCGGAACGCTTTGGCGGCCATGCCGCGCATGTAGTGTGACTCCGCGGAGCCCTCCAAGCCGTGAACCAACAAGACCGTTGATGTCGCAGGGGGATCGACTTGCCAGTGACACATTCCGAGAAGCTGGGTGTCCGGCGCAGTGGTGAACAAGCGTGTGATTTGCGGAAGGCCTTGCTTCCAGTGAGGTCGAGGCCAGTACCGAGGCATCAACGTCATCAAGTGAGGATTACGGAACAATAAGGGGGGGCTGAATTCATACAGGGAACGCATGCCAACGCCATCATAAACAAATGCGGATGCCGCTGCCCACTGCAAATGCTTGTCTTGTGGCGCTTGCCGGGTGCCGCGGCCTCAAGGGTTTTCGGCCACTGGCCGATAACAGATGCTGGAGAGTTCGTCCTTACAGGAGGCAGGCATGCTGACGGCAATCGGCGATGTGATGCGGCGAGTGTACGAGCGAGGGTGGATTACAACCAGAGATGGGAACATCAGCATGCGAAAGCGGGATGGGAAATATCTCTATATCACGCCGTCCGGATGGCGGAAGACCATTGTCCATCCCGAGCACGTCGTGCGGTTGGAGGTGATTGCCGATCCGGCAACCGGATTGCCGGCCCCCAAAGTGCGTGAGGGGCAGCAACCTTCCGGCGAACTCTGGATGCATTGGAATCTTCAGCGGGACACTAAGAAGACGCGCACGGTTGTCCATGTTCATGCGACCCATATCGTGGCCGCCATGTATGCAGGTATTGATTTGCAACAAATGAGTGCCGAGTTTCCCGAAATCTCTCGGTACACCCGTGTCGGGCCCACGGTCCCTGCACTGCCTGCGTTGTCCCGTGATTTGGCCGATGTGACAGCAGAGTGCTTAGGACTCAGGAAAGACGGGAGCTTGGAGTTCGACATCGTGGGGCAAACGAACCATGGCGTGTGTGCCGTGGACACGGACCCCTGGGCGGCCTATGAGCATATTGAACGCCTGGACCATATCTGCGAAATCGTGCTGAAAAGTGGAGTCGCTGCGCGCTCGATTGAGCAATAGAGATCCAGGTTCAGGACAGTCCTGGAGAGGATCAAAAGCAAAGGAAAAAGGTTGGTTGCTGGTCCAGACAGGGGGCTCTCGGTATGTTGCCGAGAGCCCCCTGTGTATTTTTAGATTGGCTCCCCGGGCAGGACTCGAACCTGCGACCAGCCGGTTAACAGCCGGCTGCTCTACCAACTGAGCTACCGGGGAATGAAGACGTAGTCAATAACCGACGCATTGTAACAAAACTAAAGTGCGAAGGGGGAGACTTTTTTAGATATCGAAGTCCTCTGTTTCATCTTCGTCGGATGACGCATCAGTGTTGCCCTCCGCCAACGCAGCGAAGTGTTTGGCCCAGGTAAGGTACAGATTTCCGCTGTCACGCATCGTGTCGGCTGCCTTGAAAAGCTTGTCCGCTAATTCAGGATCTTTTCCTTCCGCATGAATGACGGCAGCGCGTCGTTCAATGACCTTGGGGTATTCGTGAAGGAGACCGGAAATGTTGCGGAGGAGTTCGTCGAGCAAATTGTCTTCCTGTTCCATTTCATCCTCTCCCGCCAGACATCTAACAAAAAACCCCACGGCGACGGCGCCATGGGGTTTGATGAAGAGCCTGTGTGGCTCGTTCTAGCCTTGGTACGCCTGCCCCAGGGCTGCAGATTCACCCTTCCGATTGATTAATTCGCCAGTAGCACTAACGGCCTGCATCACGATCGCTTCATGCTTGGCGGCGTTACACACGACGACGCATAATTCGCAGCCTTTGCATCGGTCGATGTTAACTTCTGCCACCATCTTAGAGGTGTTGAGATCCAAACAGTTAGCCTCTGGGCAGTACATGATACAGAGGCGGCACCCCTTCTTTGCGGTGCATTTTTCGTCGATCACTTGCGCAACGTTATACATGTGGCTGGATTCCTTTTCTTGCGCTCACGCTGCAACTGCGGGGTTGCCGACTTTCAGCTCAATCTTATTTTTCTCGGCCCATTCGCTTGCGATTTCATATGCACGCTTTACGGTGGCCAAGTTTTTTTGAAGCAGCATTTCTTTCTTGGCAAACTTCTTCTTGATGGCTTCATCCAGAGAGGCGGTTCCTCCGGAGGCCACGAACTTTTTCCCGAATCGCTCTTGCAGCGCACCGTCTAAGGCTTCCATGGAGACGCATTTGGTAATTCCGGCGACTGAACCAATCATAGTCATATTTGTCGACAATTCCGTTCCGGCGACCTCAATGGCGAGTTCCGTTCCGGCGATGTAGAAGACGGCGACATTTAGGTCCTTCAGCCGCTCGATATCCTCCTCAGACAGGAGATTCTGAGCGGAGTTGATGATCACGACGCCGCCTTCCTTAATGCCAGAGTAGAACGGCATGGTGTAGCTCTTCCCCATGGTGATGACCTGAGGGTGAAAGACTTCGATCACGTCCGGGAACACCAGCTCGCCGCGGTCGTAGATCCGTTCAATGCCGATGCGGCAGTAACTTTCTGCCGGAGCCATACGCTTTTCGGCTCCAAAGAAGGGATTCGAGATCGAAAATTTCCCATCCCGGTTGGCAGCCATTGCCATCACGTGGGCTGCAGTGACGGCGCCCTGGCCGCCGAGTCCGGACATACGAATATTGAGTCTCTTCTTAATCATGGACGACCTCCGATTCTTTAAGCTTTTCCAGCCAATTGCTTGGCCGCAGCCTTCCGCTCTTTGTCTTTTGCAGCCAACTCGGCCAAAAGTTGCTTGGCAGGTTCGCTGACATATTCTTTGTAAGCAAACCGTTCGGTCGGCTTTTCAGAATCGCGCATTTCTTGGAGGCCTTCCATGCTGTTCTTGCCGATTTCCAGGATGCAAGGTGTATAGAGCTGAACGTAGGTCGGACCGATTTCTCGGGCGATTAACACCGAGTTCCGAATCACTTTCTCAACGAGCGAAGGCTTGCTCACCGTGCAGTTCACGACATAGTGGCAACCCGATTCTCGTGCGATTTCCGGGAGGCGAACCTTGTCGAAAAGCTTCCCAACTGGAGCCATTTTGGCCACGAAGCCTTTCTGCATCAAACCACTTTCCTGCCCACCGGTGTTGGCGTAGAGCTCGTTGTCAAAGCAGATCGTAGTGAATTTTTCCTGGCGAAACCAGGCTTGCAAGGTCATATCAAGTCCGATGTCGACCGTTGCTCCGTCACCCGCCAGCACAACGACATCTTTAACTCGATCTGGGAAACGGACACTGAGGGCTCGTTTCAGACCGGAGGCAATCGCATTCTGGTTGCCGAAAAGAGAGTGAATGTTGTGTACGGCCACCATAGGAAACACCAAGCTAGTGCAGCCAGTGGAGCCCACCATGACCGTGTCTTCCGGATTTGGGAGGGATGCCAGGATATATCGGAAAGCCATGGATTCAGGACAGCCAGCGCACAAGGAGTGCTGTTCAATCAACTCCTTCGATGTGCCGATGTCTTTCCAGCCACGGTCTTCTTTCCCATAGGTCGCACTCTGGACTAAATCTTGGTAGTCCGATGGCATGATGTCATATAGATCCGGCGAAATTTTGATTCGCTCTTTGCTCATGTATGCCTCCTCACGGCGTGTCTATCGGGACAATTGATCGTTCAGTTCTCCGCTCTACGGGAGAAGCAATCTCAGCTACCTCTGCCAGCGAGTGACTCGGAACGCAACCCAAGGGCCGTCTTAATCTCAGATACAATGATTTCCGGTGGCATGGTCATACCGCCGCAGACGTGGGGGCCAGCGTGGACACGTTCGCTGTTGGGGATGGTTGCCTTAATTTCTTTGGCCAGCCATCCCGTCACGTTAAATTCTGGAACAAAAATGTGCTTGGCATTCTTGGTCGCTTCTCGAATCTCTTCTCCAGGCCATGGTCTGAGAGACTTAACCTTCACGAGTCCGCAGCGGACGCCCTCGTCATCCAGGAGGCGGATGGCTTCGCGTCCTTGCGACACGGCAGTGCCTGATGCAACGATCATGACTTCCGCGTCGGCGTTCTCGGTGTCGATCAAGCCGTCTAACCAATGAATCGTGTGTTTTCTTGATCGTTCCACAGCCGCCCAGACTTCTTGCTGCCAGCTGGCATGTGTGGCATAGCTAATATAGTTGCTCTTCATGACGAACGGATCCCGCATCATGCGAACTGGCGGGCATTCCATGTCCATGCAAGGGACTGGAGAACGGTAGGGGTCATACGGCGGCAGGCACATGTCGGTCGGGGTGAGGTTTACCACGTCCTTCGTGTGCGTCACAAAGAATCCGTCGCAACACAACGCGAGAGGCAGGTGCACGTCTGGCTCTTCTGAGACCATGTACCCCTTCAGGATCCAGTCGAAAAAGTCTTGAGCCGTTTCCGCATGCCAAACGAGCATACCGGTGTTGAGGAGGTATGCAATCTCTAATGTGTCTGGTTGGATCGAGAGGGGGGAGTTGATTCCACGGCAGGTGACGATCATTTGGATCGGAAGCCTGGCGCCAGCCCACATCGGAAAGTTCTCCATTGCGCGCATGGTGCCTGGACCGGCTGTCGTCGTGAATACCCTCGCTCCGCCGAACGCCGCTCCCGCACATTGAGACATCACGGCGAATTCACTCTCTCCCCGGAAATAATCCCCGATATACCCTTCGGCAAATAGTTCACCGATGAGGGCTGCCGCCTCGCTTTGCGGTGTGATGGGGTAAGCAATCATGACATCGCAGCTTGCACGACGGATTGCTTCTTTAATGACCTCGCTTCCCGTGTAGAAGGAAGGCTTGCGAGGGGCCTCATTTAGCATTTTCCAAGGATCTGTGTAAGTCTGGCCCTTTTTATTTTGTGTCCCGATGTGGGATTTCGTTTCCGCCATGGACTCGGCCTCCTTTCAATCGTTGTCAGTGCTTCAAATGGTTAGTTCGAAGCGCCGGTCTTGGCTGATGTCAGCCTTGGTTTAACGGTCCCTTTCAATTTGCGGATCCATTCGCCCAACTTCAGGATTTTTTCGACCGAGGCGTCTCTGAAGGAGAGCATCGCATCTTCATGTCCAGCTTGCGCACACATTGCGACTGTATAGCAGGAGGTACCACCACGGATAATCTTCAAGGATAAGTTTGCCTGATGGCAGTGCACGCCGATAAACATGCAGCAGTCGATCTTGTTATGCCAGATCGTCAGATTGGGATGGTTTGGGTTAATTTCGATTTCAGGGTTGATCTTGGGATATTTGGGGCGATAGTCCGGCATTGGAATCAGCATAGGCTTCTGACCAGGCTGGACGCACTCCTTTAAAGTTTCGTAAAGACTTCGAACTGCCGCGGCTTTCTTTGCGGCCTTTTCGTTCCATGCCCACAGAACCAGCGGGCCGGGGAAGATAGTCGGTACCTGTGCCATGAGAAACTGGCGTGCGGCCTCTTCGTAGGCTTTTTCTTCCGGAACGATCACGCCGTTGATATGAGCCTCACCAGGGTTGGGGAGATAAATCCCCATCGAGGCTGCGGCCGGTGGCAGGAAGTGTTCTGGGCCTGGTAACACGCGATACTGAGTCATTCGAACCTGCTCTCTTTTTGGGGTTAACAAACTTGGAGAAGGGACACCATCGGTTAAAGCGTGGGGTCAACGCACTCTATGCTTCCTTGATGTTTTTCTGCAACCCAGCAGAAGGCCCACTTTGGGGAAATTAAGGGCCAGCGCATATAAAGGCACTTAGGTCTTTTGAACTACAGTAGCCGAATCATCATAAATAGCGCTAAGTGCGCATTATAGGTGGCAATCTTTTGAGTTGTCAATCTGGCGAAGCTGCAGGTTGTGGCCTGTCCTGCCCTTGGAGATGCCTGGTTGTGACGCTTTTGGGGTGAAACGAATGACGACGGTGTGGAGCGGTGACGAGAGGAATATAGAATGTGCCGAGGAATAGATTATCTATGAGTTGGGGGGGGCGGGGAGGACCTGAAGGAAGGGATGGACTTCAACGCGCTCAAAAATTCCATGGAGCGTGTATGGATCTTCCGCTGCAAACTTCTGCGCTTCTTCGAGTGAGGAGGCTTCGATGATGATCAGGCTTCCGGTCTGGTCAGTGAATGGTCCAGCGAGTAGAACCTTCCCTTGGCGATTGAGCGGCTCTAGGTTGGCGAGGTGTGCAGGGCGATGAATTTTTCGCCTGGCCTGGCCGTCAGGCCCATCGAAGCCGAGAATTACGAATTTCATGACGAATCACTCGTCCCTTCCCGATGCGGCTGTTCCATCAAGAGGGTGGCGGTCCTTATAGCCGCAGGAGGTCTCATGCCACCACCGAATCTCGTCCTCACCAAATTTCCAACAGAGGTACACAATTCGGCCTTCACGCTTCGAGGGAAAGTCGCAGAGGCCCAGATCGACGTCCTTGACCACCACGCCAAGCTCATGAATCGCTTGCAGATTGCCGCTAATCTCATGCAAGGCCTGAATGTAAGATGAACCGACCGGACTGCCACCACCGAGCGAGGCTTTTGCGCTAGCCTTGGAGATCTCGTCTTTCGTATTCGCGATAACGGTCTTGGCGCGACGAACGGTTGTAAACCGTTGATTCAGTTGGGGGACAAGCTCGTTTGCCTCTGCCAATGTGAAAATGCGATCGGGCGTGTCGTGATCAGATTTTGCCATAAGTGTGTCCCGCGGGGATCTTTAACACAACACCCCTTGGGCCGCAACCGAGGTCCGGGGGGCAACGGTGCGGCGGTGGGGATGAGGCGAGTGTCTGATGATGGAATTTTGCTGAGGCTAAGCGAATCAAATGGGGCATTAGATGTTGACAACGTACAGGATGGACGCTACTATCAGCGTAACTTCGCGCTTTATACAAAAAGTATTACCCCAGTACATCAGCTCCCGAGACCCATCTCAACCGTAAAATATCCCTAAGGTAGTGTAGCATCGAGTGTTGAATAGCGCGGTACTTTCGTTTCTGCAAAGTCTCAATCGGAAACGCCTTCATCTAGAGCGATCCTGCCATAAACAACCAGCAGGTTGACATCCAGACGATCACTTCCGTGAATTCGTTCATGAGTACTAAATCGTATTTCTCATCATGGGGAGCTATCGGGTTGAGAGCCTGGTAGGGAAGAGGTATGACACAGGTTAAAGGGGAAGTTATGCATCTCGCGGAGCTCAAACAGAAGTCGATTGCCGACCTGAATGATGTGGCGCGAGACTTAAAGATTGAGGGGGCGGCGAACCTTCGCAAGCAGGAACTCATCTTCGCCATTTTGCAGGCGCAGACGGAGAAAAACGGAGTTGTTTTTGGTGAGGGTGTGCTGGAGACCCTCCCGGACGGGTTTGGTTTCCTCCGCGCTCCTGACTCGAACTATCTGCCAGGTCCAGACGACATTTACATTTCCCCATCGCAGATCCGGCGATTCAATCTCAGAACGGGCGATATCGTGTCTGGGCAAATCCGTCCGCCCAAAGAAAGTGAACGGTATTTCGCGTTACTGAAGGTGGAAAAGGTTAACTATGAGGATCCGGAGGTCGCGCGCGACAAGATCCTGTTCGACAACCTCACGCCCCTGTATCCCGAGGAACGGCTTAACCTCGAGTTTGATCGTGAAGAATATTGCACGCGTGTTATGGACCTTACTACCCCAATTGGGAAGGGCCAGCGGGGCTTGATTGTCGCGGCGCCAAGGACCGGAAAGACGATGCTCTTGCAGGCCATTGCCCGTGCAATTCTCAAGAATCACAAGGAAGTCACGCTCATTGTTCTGTTGATCGATGAGCGTCCGGAAGAGGTGACGGATTGGCAGCGCCAGGTGAAAGCGGAAGTGATCAGCTCGACATTCGATGAGCCGGCTCAGCGACATGCCCAGGTGGCGGAAATGGTGCTGGAAAAGGCGAAACGGCTCGTTGAGCATAAGAAGGATGTGGTGATTTTGCTCGATAGCATTACCCGACTGGCGCGGGCCTACAATACGATCGCCCCTCCCAGCGGTAAGGTGCTCTCAGGCGGTCTGGATTCCAACGCATTGCAGCGGCCGAAGCGATTCTTCGGCGCTGCCAGAAATATCGAAAATGGCGGCAGTTTGACCATCATGGCAACTGCTCTGATCGATACGGGTAGCCGCATGGACGACGTGATTTTTGAGGAGTTTAAAGGGACCGGCAATATGGAAGTGCACCTGGATCGGCGGTTGGCCGATAAGCGTCTCTTTCCGGCTATCGATATCAGCCAGTCCGGTACGCGCAAGGAAGAGTTGCTGGTCGATCGCGACCGTTTGAACAAGATGTGGATTCTGCGAAAGGTCTTGAGCCCGTTGGGAACAATGGAAGCAATGGAGTTCCTGATGGACAAGATCGGCGGGACGAAAACCAATCAGGAATTCCTTCAATCTATGAATCGGTAGGTTGCCGCTTGCCAGTGTGGGTGCCTCCAGTGTAAAGTCGTGCACCCTGGCGAGCAGGACCGGGCGAGTTCAACGAATCAAGGGTAGTAGAGGAGTAGGCATGCAAAAGGGAATTCATCCAGTCTACCGGGAAGCGACTGTGCACTGCGCTTGTGGAAACACATTCAAGACGCGATCGACCATTGGAGACATCAAAGTCGACATTTGTGCGGGATGCCATCCGTTCTTTACGGGAACGCAGAAAATCGTCGATACGGAAGGGCGTGTCGAACGGTTCAAGAAGAAGTACGCCAAAAAAGATAAGTAGGCCCAGTCAGGACATCACGGAGACCCTGCTTCCTTTTGGGGCAGGGTCTCTTGTTTTTTGGGCTGATGCGGGCTGCGGCCGGAATGAGCGACATATGGAAGACGGGTTGATCAAGAAGTGGGAGGGGATGGCGGCACGGTACCAGGAGCTGACCAATCAGCTGATGGATCCGACTGTTCTTAATCAGCCGGGCATGATTCATAAGCTCAACAAAGAGCGGACTGAATTAGAGGAACCGGCCCAGCAGTTTGTGGCCTACCGTGAGCTGAAGAAACAACTCGAGGATGTGGCCGTCATGCTTCAGGACCCTTCGACGGGCGGCGAGATGAAGCAGCTGTTTGCTGAGGAAAGTGCCCAGCTCAATCTGCAGGTGCTGGATCTTGAAACTCGTGCCAAAGAGTTTTTGACCCCGAAAGATCCGCGCGACGAGAAGAACATGTTTCTCGAAATCCGGGCGGGAACGGGCGGGGACGAAGCCGCGCTGTTCGCGGGGGATCTCTTTCGTATGTATGTCAAATACGCTGAGCGCCATCGCTTCCGCCTGGAGGTGGTCGATGCATCCGAGACCGGCATCGGCGGCTACCGGGAAGTCATCGCGCTGTTGGAGGGGAAGGGGGCGTTCGGCCGTCTCAGATACGAGAGTGGCGTACATCGAGTGCAGCGCGTCCCTACCACTGAGGCGAGCGGAAGAATTCACACGTCGACGGTCACGGTAGCGGTGATGCCCGAGGTGGACGAGGTCGACGTGCACATCGATCCGAAGGACTTGCGCATCGATACCTTTTGCTCGTCGGGCGCGGGAGGACAAAGCGTTAACACAACCTACTCGGCTGTTCGCATTACGCACATACCGACAGGCGTGGTTGTGAGTTGCCAGGATGAGCGATCGCAGCTCAAGAACCGCACCAAAGCCATGCGGACATTGCGGGCGCGGATTGTGGAAGCCGAGCGGGAAAAGCAGGACGCGGCGATTGCGCAAGACCGGAAATCTCAGGTCGGGACCGGTGATCGAAGCGAAAAAATCCGCACATACAACTTTCCGCAAAATCGTGTGACCGACCATCGTATCGGATTGACGGTTCATAAGCTTGATCAAGTGTTGGCCGGCGACCTGGAGGAGATCGTCCAGGCGTTGCGTGCGCATTATGAGCACTTGGCCAGCCTGGAGACGAAATGAACGGGGTATCACGCGGCACCGTCGCGGCTGCTATCCCAACGATTCGCATTGTGGCAAATGAGGCTGAGCGCCGGCTGGCTGCCGCCGGAATCGATCAGCCCGCGTTGGAGGCGGCCTGGTTGTTGGAGCATGCGGTAGGGGTGTCGCCGCTCATGCAGCGCGTACATGCGGATCATCAATTGACTGCTGCGGAATGCGAAGGCGTGCGGACGTTGGTCGAGCGTCGTGCCCGTCGTGAGCCGTTGCAATATGTGCTTGGTACGCAGGAGTTCTGCGGAAGAGCTTTTCAAGTGACCCCTGCGGTCCTGATCCCACGTCCGGAGAGTGCGCTGTTGGTTGCGGAAACGGTTCGTCGTTGTGCGAACCATCCGGCCGCCACGGTTGTCGACGTGGGGACCGGTTCCGGCTGCCTGGCGGTGTCCGTGGCGCTGGCCTTGCCAGAGGCGCGGGTGCTCGCGATCGATCTCTCGGCTGAAGCCTTGCTGGTTGCGCGACGCAATATGGTTCAACACGGGTGTGACGCCCGCATCGACTGCCTTCAGGGGGATCTCCTGGCACCGCTTGGTGAGGCGGAATGGCTGCAGAAGATCGATGTGATCCTGTCCAATCCTCCGTACATCGCGGACGGCGAGATTTCGACGCTACAACCCGAGGTGGGGTGCTTTGAGCCTCGATTGGCATTGGCAGGAGGTCCGGATGGTATGCAAGTGCATCGGCGCCTCCTGCAGCAGGCGCCGATCTATTTGAGATCCGGTGGCGCGCTTCTGATGGAAGTTGGACTCGGTCAGGCTGCGGCAGTCTGCCATGTCGCGGAGGAGGGTGGCTGGTTTCGCGCTGCGGCTGTCCTACCAGATGAGGCCGGAATTGCACGTGTCGTCTGTTTTGAAAAACGTGAGTCGCGAAGGGAGCCTCTCGCGGGGAGTCGTTGAGAAGGGTAGGGAGTCGACAACGACGCGCCGGACCTCTTGAAACCTATGGATCAGATTATTATTCACGGCGGACGCAGGTTGAAGGGAGACGTACGCGTCAGCGGGGCGAAAAACGCCGCCTTGCCGATTCTCGCGTCGACGATTCTCGGGGGAGGAGAGTGTGTGCTCTCGAACATGCCGAGCGTGGTGGATGTGCTCACCATGGGAAAATTGCTTCGGATGTTGGGCATAGCGGTCGTCCAGGAGGGGGAGCATACGGTTGCGCATGCCCAGACCATCGCGTCGACGGAGGCCCCCTACGATTTAGTTCGGACGATGCGTGCGTCGGTGTTAGTGTTGGGCCCGCTCGTGGCTCGAATGGGTGAAGCGAAAGTGTCGCTTCCCGGAGGTTGTGCTATCGGGTCTCGACCGGTGAATTTTCACTTGGCCGGCCTGGAAAAGATGGGCGCCTCGGTTGAGATCGAGCACGGGTACATCAAAGCGACGGCGCGTCGCTTGCGCGGAGGCCGTATTTATTTCGACATACCGAGCGTCACCGGTACTGAAAACCTCATGATGGCAGCGGTGCTGGCCGAAGGGACCACGGTGCTTGAAAATGCGGCAAAGGAACCGGAAATCACGGATCTGGCTGATTTTCTTGTAAAACGGGGCGCACGCATTGCCGGTGCGGGGACGGACATGATCACGATCGAAGGGGTGACGGAACTACACGGGGCTGATCATGACGTGATTCCCGATCGTATCGAGGCCGGGACCTATCTCGTGGCCGGCGCCATTACCGGAGGTGAGGTCTCTGTCGAACGTTGCCGCCCTGAGCATCTGGAACCGTTGTTGGTGAAATTGCGGGAAAGCGGCGCGGAGTTGGCCGAAGAGGCCGGGAGAGTCCGCCTCAAGATGAACGGGCGCTTGAAAGGAACGAATGTTCGAACCAGCCCGCATCCCGGGTTTCCCACCGATATGCAGGCACAGTTTGTCGCCCTGATGGCCGTGGCTGAAGGCACCAGCGTGGTGACGGAGACGATTTTTGAAAGCCGCTTCATGCATGTGGAGGAACTACGTCGCATGGGCGCGGATATTCGTGTGGAAGGCAACCGGGTGGTGATTACGGGCAAGGAGCGGTTGACGGGCGCGCCGGTCATGGCGTCCGATCTCCGGGCCAGTGCCGGACTGATCGTGGCTGGCCTGGCGGCCGAAGGTACGACTGAGGTGTCCCGTGTGTATCATCTCGATCGAGGCTATGAACGGCTTGAGGCAAAGTTGAACGCGTTGGGCGCACGCGTCGAGCGGAGGAAGGGGAAGTGAGCGTGAGGGCGAGGAGAGCCGTGGAGGAGCGACCGAAAGGTCTGACAATCGCGCTGTCGAAGGGGAAACTACTTGGCCCGGTGCTGGAGTTGATGAAGCAGGCTGGGTACGACAGTGCCGGTCTTTCCGCCGAGAGCCGAAAGCTGGTGTTCGACTGTTCGGCCAACGACGCCAGATTTCTCATCGTCAGGCCAACCGATGTGCCGACTTACGTCGAACATGGGGCCGCCGACGTTGGGGTGGTGGGGAAGGATGTGCTGTTGGAGCAGGGCAGCGACGTCTATGAGCCGTTGGATTTAAAGGTCGGAGCGTGTAGAATCTCCGTCGCCGCTTTGCAGGGCCAACCGTCGCCGGACCGTTGGTCGTCCAAGATTCGCGTGGCGACAAAGTATCCCAACGTCACTGAGCGCTATTTCAATCAGCGCGGCGTGCCGGTCGAGATCGTCAAATTGTATGGATCAATCGAACTGGCCCCCTTGGTCGGCTTGGCTGATCGAATCGTCGATCTGGTTGAAACGGGGAGCACCTTGAGGGCCCATGACCTTGCAGAGGTGGAGGTGATCACCCACTCCACTGCCCGCTTGATCGTCAATCGGGCCAGCCTCAAGTTGAAGCACGAACCCTTAAAGGTGTTGATCGAACGGCTGCGCGCAGCCGTGGTGTCTGAATAGTGCGCCGACCGATCCCACGCGAGTAGCCGTGGAGGTTCGAGGGAGTGCCGTTGTTACGTCTGGCGTGCGGCGGCAGGACGGAAGTTATGACCATTTTTGCGAGTACCGATCGGGGATTTGCCAACGCATTGCGGAAAATTGCGACCCGTTCGCGTTCGCAAGGGGCGAGTGTTGAAAAAAGTGTCCGTGCGATTCTCCAAGCGGTCGAGCGTGGTGGAGATCGGGCGGTCCTGCGGTATACCAAGAAGTTCGACCGGCTCGCGTTGAAGCTGGATCAGGTGCGTGTGACGTCTGAGGAAGTCAAGGAAGCGTACTATCACATTCGCAAGGATGAAGGGGACTCGCTCCGATATGCGGCGGAACGGGTACGCCAGTTTCACGAACGCCAGCGAACCAAAACCTGGATGTATCAGGAGCAGACTGCGACGCTCGGTCAGACGGTGACGCCGCTTGATGCGGTCGGCGTATACGTACCTGGCGGAAAGGCCGTCTATCCCTCGTCGGTGCTTATGTGTGCTATTCCCGCAAAGGTGGCCGGGGTACGCCGGATCGTCATGTGCACGCCAACCCCCAAGGGGGAGATCAACCCCTATTTGCTGGTTGCCGCCGACATCGCCGGCGTCGACGAAATTTATCGGGTCGGTGGGGTGCAAGCGATCGGTGCGATGGCCTTCGGCACAAAGACGATTGCCAAGGTGGATAAGATTGTGGGTCCCGGCAATATGTATGTCGCGACCGCCAAGCGGCTGCTGTATGGCACTGTGGGCATCGATATGGTGGCCGGTCCCAGTGAGCTGCTGGTCGTGGCGGATGACGACGCGAAGCCGGCGCACGTCGCGGCGGACTTACTTTGCGAGGCCGAACATGACGAGGATGCACAGGTATACCTCGTGACGACCTCGGCATCCTTGGCGAAAGAAGTCGTACGGTTGATTCAGCTGCAGCTGAAGGGGTTGCAACGGGAAAAAATCGCTGCCAAGTCGATCGCTCGACATTTTGCTGCGTTCGTGGTTCCCACCATGGGCGACGCCATCGAGGTGGCGAATCAGATCGCTCCCGAACATCTCACGTTGTCGGTCGATCGACCCTTTGACTATCTGGAACAGGTTCGCCACGCCGGAGCGCTGTTCCTGGGGCGATACACTCCACCCGCCGTGGCGGATTACGTGGCAGGCCCTAATCACGTGTTGCCGACCGGCGCGACGGCGCGTTTCTTCTCTCCGCTCTCCGTCAATGACTACGTGAAGGTCAGCAATATCGTGCATTACACAAGGGAAGAATTGACGAAAGCCAAGGATCACATCGTCCGACTGGCGCACATCGAAGGCTTCGATGCGCACGCGAAATCAGCCCTAAGCAGGTTCTCATGAAAAAGACCGGCGCTCCGAGACAAGCTGCGCTTCATCGTGCCACGAAGGAAACCGATATCCGCGTCGAGTGGGTGCTGGACGGGAGCGGGCGTGGACAGATCGACACCTCTATCCGGTTTTTCGATCACATGCTGGAGCTGTTAGCCAAGCATGGATTCTTCGATCTCACGGTTCAAGCTAAGGGTGATATCGACATCGACGAGCACCACACGGTGGAAGACGTCGGCATCACGATGGGCAAGGCGCTGCATCAGGCCTTGGGGGAGAAGGCAGGAATCAAGCGGTTCGGGTGGGCCTCAGTGCCCTTGGATGAAACACTCGCTCAGGTGACGGTGGATCTCAGTGGGCGCCCATACCTGGTGTACAACGTGAACTTGCCGGACCGGAAGATCAAAACGTTCGACCTAGGCCTGTTCGAGGACTTTTTTCAGGCGTTCGTGACCCATGGTGGGTTGAATCTTCACGTCAATCTCCAGTATGGGCGCAATCCCCATCACATCATGGAAGCCATCTTCAAAGCGCTGGCTCGGGCGTTGGATCAAGCCACCATGGTGGAAGAGCGGTTGTTGGGGACGGTCCTATCGACGAAGGGAAGCCTCTAGCTCCCGCTGGTGGGGTCGGTGTGGGCCACCATTGCGTGGTCGGCGGTCCCTCATTGCGGATCTTCGAGCGTCATCATGATTGCCATCATTGATTACGGCATGGGTAATTTGCGGAGCGTCTTCAAGGCCTTCGAAGCCGTGGGGCATCAGGCCGTGGTGACGCGTGAGCCTCGAGCCATTGCGAATGCCAGTCATGTCGTGTTGCCTGGTGTGGGAGCGTTCGGGGATTGCATGGCGAATCTCGAACGGTATGAATTAATCACCCCCATTCAGGTCGCGATCCAGTCGGGTAAACCGTTTCTGGGCATTTGCCTGGGACTCCAGCTGCTGTTCACGGAGAGCGAAGAGTTCGGAACCCACAAGGGGCTTGGCCTCATTCCCGGCCGCGTCAAAAAATTTTCGCTGGATCCCTCCCTGAAAGTTCCGCATATGGGGTGGAATGAAATTCAGGTCGTCCGGCCCGCGCCTCCATTGGTAGGTATTGCGCCAGGCAGCTACTACTACTTCGTGCACTCCTACTATGTCGAACCTGTGGATTCGACGATCATCGCAACCGTGACTGAATATGGAAAGCCGTTCGTCTCGGCGGTATGGAAAGACAACGTGGTCGCCTGCCAGTTCCATCCCGAAAAAAGCCAAGCAGTCGGCCTGCAGCTCATCAAGAATTTCGGTGCCTGGACGTGAGCGCGCGGGTGTTTCGCTGTCTGCCGGCGTTGCTGACCGCCCTACTCATCGTCGGCTGCAGCGGGACGAAGGTGACGACCAAGATTTCTGCTCAAGCAGGGAAATATCCGGTCCGTACAATCGTCCTGATTCCGTTCGATACCATCGCGACGCCTCAGATTGTTGATGCCGGCGGTCCCGCATTTTCGGTGCCTTCCGGAGCGCGACGGTCTGACATGGCGGCAAGTGGCTCACTGGCGACCGATCAATATGTCCGCCGGACGCAGGTCGTCCCACCGGCCGCCGGCGAAAAAATTACCGAGTTGTTGTGGGCGAAACTGAAGGCCAAGCCAGGCTTGCGCGTGCTCTCTCCCAACGACGCGAGGTCCGCGGCGCGAGACCTTTCCGGCGGGGCTGCGGCTGAGGCGCCCCCCGCTCATAAAATCGCTCAGCGTCTGGGGGCCGATGCGGCATTAATTGGGAAGGTGCTGGTCTATCAAGAGCGTGTGGGGAGCCGGCTGGGAGCGGATCCACCCGCCGCTGTGGGGTTCGAAGTGAAGCTGGTGGCACCAGACGGGATGGTCTTGTGGGAAGGTAATTATTACGAAAAACAGCGGCCTATGACAGAAGATTTTATCGGCTTCATTCAGCGATCCGGTGGATTTGTGACTGCGGATGAGTTGGCGGCGTATGGGGCTTCCGAATTGGCGGAGGTCTTCCCCTACGGTGGGGCGGCCGGGGGGACTCCATAGTGGATTTGTGGCAGGTGAATGCATGCGTGTGATTCCGGCGATTGATCTGAAGGACGGGCGTTGCGTGCGGTTGCGGCAGGGTGATATGGCGGCGGAAACCGTGTATTCGGAGGACGTACCTTCGGTCGCGCGACGGTGGCAGGAACAGGGGGCCGACCTCATTCATGTCGTCGATCTCAATGGCGCAGTCGATGGTGAACCGAAGAACCTGTCTCAAATCCAAGCGGTGATGAAGACGGTGAGTGTGAAGGTGCAAGTCGGAGGTGGCATCAGAACCATCGAGACGGTCAGGACATATCTTCAAGCGGGAGTGGCGCGAGTGGTGCTCGGGACGGCCGCCCTCACTGATCGAGCATTTCTCGCGCAGGCTTGTCGTGAATTTCCTCGCCGGATTCTCCTGGGACTTGATGCGCGAGACGGCAAGGTGGCGGTGAAAGGGTGGACCACGGTGTCGGAGACCAGGGCCATCGACCTACTCAAGGAGCTTGCCGCCCATGAGCTGGGTGCCGTCATCTATACGGATATTGCACGCGACGGCATGTTGAGTGGGCCGAATCTGGCGGCGCTGCGGGAGGTCGTGGAGAGTTCCTCATTGCCAGTCATTGCCTCAGGCGGCATCACGCGGGTGGAGGATTTGCAGGCGGTGCAGGCGCTTGGTCCGCGTGTCGAGGGGGCCATTGTCGGGAAAGCGCTGTATGATGGTAAGTTGGACTACGCGGCGGCGGTTGCAGCCATCCGGAATCGTTGAGGATTTTCTGTGAGGGTTGGAGAGAGAACCGGTTCGTTTCACGTTTCACGTTTCACGCGTCACACATTCATATGTTGACCAAGCGCATCATTCCATGTCTGGACGTCAAGGATGGTCGGGTCGTCAAGGGCGTGAGCTTTGTGAATTTGCGCGATGCCGGGGATCCCGTGGAGGTGGCCACCATTTACGACCGTGAAGGGGCGGACGAATTGTGCTTCCTGGATATTACGGCCTCACACGAAAATCGCAAAACTATTATTGGCGTGGTGGAGCAGACGGCTGCCCAGGTTTTCATGCCGGTCACGGTGGGCGGCGGTGTGCGCACACTGGACGACATTCGTGCATTACTCAATGCCGGGGCCGACAAAGTGAGTATCAACACCACGGCTGTTCAGCAGCCGGAATTTGTACGTGAGGCGGCGCAACGGTTCGGCACGCAGTGCATCGTGGTGGCCATCGATGCCAAACGGAATGAGTCCGGCGGACAGTGGCAGGTGTATACACATGGCGGGCGGAAGGCTACCGGGTTGGATGCAGTGGAATGGGCTCAGCGCATGGAAGGATATGGCGCCGGGGAGATTCTGCTGACCAGCATGGATCAAGACGGTCGGCAAAATGGGTACGATTTGGCGTTGACGGCCGCGGTGTCCGAGCGCCTCACGATTCCGGTGATCGCCTCGGGAGGGGTAGGAACCTTGGAGCATTTGTACGATGGGCTGGTCAAGGGAAAGGCCGATGCCGTGTTGGCTGCCTCGATATTCCACTACCGAACGCATACGATTCAGCAGGCCAAGGCCTATTTGCGGGAACGCGGCGTGCCCGTCCGGCTCGGGGTCGTCCCGCAGGAGCAGGCGTGATGACACAGGACCGTCGGGATTTGACGTTTGACAGGCAGGGGCTGCTTCCTGCCGTGATTCAAGATTGGCTGGATGGGACCGTCTTGATGGTGGGTTTCATGAACCAGCAGGCCATCACCAAGACGCTGGAGACGAGGTTTGTTCACTTTTGGAGTCGCTCACGCCAAACGTTGTGGCAGAAAGGGGAGTCGTCCGGCCATGTGCTGCGGGTGAAAGATCTCTTTGTCGATTGTGATCATGACACCATCCTTGTGAAGGTGGAACCGGTTGGGCCAACCTGTCATACCGGTGAGCGCGCCTGTTTTTTTGCCAGGATGACAGAGCAGGGGCAAGCCGGTGAGACGAAGACTCAGGATGCCGGTGGAGGGATCCTGGAGCGCATTTACCAGACTATCCTGGAGCGGAAGGCCACCCCACAGCCTGATTCATATGTCTCGAAGCTGCTGCAGGGCGGGGCTGACCGGATTTTGAAGAAAGTGGCCGAAGAGGCGGGTGAAGTGATCATCGCTGCCAAGAACGGGAAGCGAGAGGAGATCGTCTACGAAACCGCCGACCTGCTCTTTCACACGCTTCTCGTGTTGGGCTATCACGATGTGACGCTTGGCGATGTGTATCGTGAGTTAGGCTCCCGGTTCGGGAAGTCTGGGATCAGGCCGGAGCCGGGAGGGAGAGCAGGTGGATAACTGCATTTTCTGTCGCATTGTGGCCGGTACGATTCCGGCAAAGATTGTCCATCAGGATGACCAGGTGCTGGCGTTCGAAGACATCAATGCCCAGGCCCCCGTCCACATCCTGGTGATCCCCAAACGACATGTCGCGGCAGTCCAGGATTGTGCAGACGGCGATCAGGCATTGCTGGGGAAGCTCCTGTTGACCTGTGCGGAGGTGGCGCGGGCTCGGAAGCTGAACGGATCCGGCTATCGTATCGTCACTAACACGGGGGCGGACAGTGGACAGACCGTGTTTCATCTCCACCTGCATGTGCTCGGCGGAAGGCCTATGGGCTGGCCTCCGGGGTAAGCGGTTCGCCAACTCGATTGACACTTGTGGGGACCGTTTGTTAGGGTGAACGGTCAACTTTCAATCGCGTCAAAGGCATCCAACTGGGTATCCGACCGGTGGGATCCCTGCGGGCACTAGCGAGGACCGCCGTGGGCCAAGGCCTGATTTCGGACGACGTCATCAACCAAATCAGAGACCGAGTGGACATCGCGGAGATCGTGGGCCAACATGTGGCATTGACGCGGGCCGGGCAGAATCTTAAGGGCCTCTGTCCGTTCCATCAAGAGAAGTCTCCCTCCTTCACAGTCAGTTCTTCGCGACAGATCTTCCATTGTTTCGGCTGCGGGGCCGGGGGCAATGTCTACACATTCCTCATGAAACTGACCGGGGCGGCTTTCCCCGAAATTGTGCGAGATCTGGGGCGCAAGGTGGGGGTCGATGTTCCGGAATCGAGCGGTGGATATTCCAATGAAGTACGCGCACAGCTTGGTCGATTGGAACGATTGAACGCGGCAGCCGGGGCCTGGTATCGACGGATGCTGGTGGAGGGTGCGGCGGGAGCCCAGGCTCGCGTCTATCTCGAAAGCCGTGGCATACAGCTCAACACGTCCGAGCAGTTCAAGATCGGGTTTGCTCCGCCCGAATGGGACGGATTGACTAAGGCCATGCTCAAGGAGGGGTTCGTCGCGGCGGATCTTGTTGCTGCCGGGCTTTCACTTCCCCGGGATCAGGGCAGTGCGCCGAAAACCGGAGCGTCCGGGCATTACGATCGTTTCCGCTCCCGCGTGATGTTTCCTATCGTCGATTTGCGGAAGCGCATCGTGGCCTTCGGCGGGCGTATTGTAGGGGAGGGGACGCCCAAATATCTGAATTCGCCTGAAACGCCCTTGTTTAAGAAGGGACACACACTGTTTGCCTTGGAGGCGGCTCGTGATGCGGCAGGGCAGCAGCAGACGCTGATCATCGTCGAAGGTTATTTCGATGCGGTGGCCCTCCATCAGGCCGGGATCCGCCATGTCGCGGCCACGTTGGGTACCGCCTTGACCCCTGAGCATATTGCCGTGATCAGGCGGTTCGCGTCGAATGTCGTACTGTTGTTCGATCCGGATCAGGCGGGAGTCAGAGCTGCCCTGCGGACACTGGATTTGTTCGTCAACAGCGGGCTCAGCGTCAAGGTGGTGTCGTTGCCGGAAGGTGAAGATCCTGACACCTATGTCCGGAAATATGGCGCTGAGGGGTTTACGGCGCTGCATCAGACGGCCCCCAGCCTATTGGATTTTGCGGTGGAGCACAGTTTGCGGACTGCAGAGGCCGGCACCGTTGAGGATCGGATTCGTGCCGTGGACGCGGTATTACGTATCCTCCAGAAAAGCGCACATCCCATCGAACGGGAAGAGCGGATTCGTCTGGTGGCGGAACGCCTGGGGTTGAGTCAGCAACGGTTGATCGATCGGTATCCCACCCTGGCGGCTCAGGAGCAGCGCCGCCCTGAACGAGAGGCGAAGGTTCCGTCCCCGGCTGGGCCCTCCAAGCTGAAGGGAAATCCCGAGGAGCGTGACCTGGTGCACTTGCTGGTGCAGGGGAGTTTATCGGCCGAGGACCTGGGAAAGTTGTCCCCGGAGGCCTTCTCGGTTCCGGCGTATCGCCGGCTGATTCACTGTGCGATGCAGCATCTGGGACAGGATGGCCGCGTGTCGGTGCGTGATCTCCTCGATGCGCTCATCCATGATGAAGAGTGCGGCACGCTGATTTCTGAACTGTCGATGCTGGAGCAACATTATGATGATGTTCCGGCACATATCGCCGGGTGTTTGGAGACGTTGGAACGACGAGGCCGGGAGCGGACCATGGGTGCCTTGATTCAGGAGTTGAAGGCTGCGGAGCGAGAGCGAAGGGAAGATGACGTGCATCGCCTGAACAGATTGATTAACGATATGCGGATTCGGAAAGCCGGCGTGGCGCCGGTTGCGCTGACGTCTGCGGTGAAGGAGTAGGTATGCCGAAACAAGAATTACTCGGCGAGGTGAAGAAGCTCATTAATCTGGGCAAGGAAAAGGGCTTCCTCACATACGACGATCTCAACAGTACGTTGCCGGCGGATGTCGTCTCGTCGGATCAGTTCAGCACGATCATGACGATGTTCGGTGAGATGGACATTGAAATTGTGGAGTCCGCCGAAACCGAACGTGCCCCAAAAGCTGCGGAGAGCGATGACACCATCGAGGAAAGCGAAGAGGCGGACTCATCGGAGGAGAACGAGAAAGAGATCGACCTCACCCCGGGGGCACTGAGCCGCACCGATGACCCGGTCCGTCTGTATCTCAAAGAGATGGGCAGTGTGGCGCTGCTGAGCCGCGAGGGCGAGATCGAGATCGCCAAGCGGATCGAGGAGGGAAAAAAGGACATTGCGACGGTCGTCTATGGCCTGCCGATGACCCTGGAGTTCGTCCTCAATCTGCGTGATCAACTGAAGAACGGCAAGATTGATGTGCGGGAGATTGTGCCGGTTGTTGAGACGGAAGAAGACTTTGAAGAAGAAGCCGTCGAAAAGGACTATGAGGAGCTACGGGTCAAGACGCTGGACTCCTTGAACGCGGTGCGTAAGGTGTCGGCCTCATTGAAAGACTTGTATGACAAGGCCCGCCATGTCGGCGCCGACCCCGAGAAGCTGAAGAAGCTTCGCAAGCAGATTGATACGGTGCGTGGACAGGTCGTGGATAAGATGGAGTCAGTCAACCTCCATGGCGTCCTGAAGGATCGGATGACCCAGCGGGTGCGCGACCTTAATCTGCTGTTCCGCCAGGCGGAGCGTGAAGTGACGAGCTGCCAGCGGCGTTTGGGTGTCGGCGGCGAAGCCGGCGCAGAGTTGCTGAGAAAGTTGTGTCGAACCCATAAGGATGTGCTGGCCGTCAAACGGAGAACCGGTCTCTCCGAAGAGGTCCTGCAAGACATCAAGAAGCATTATCAGGCTGCAAAGGGTCGCATCCGTCAGTTGGAGGAAGAAGAAGCACTGATTTCGGCCGAAGAGATCAAGGATGCGGTCAAGCATCTGGATGTGGCGGAGGAAAAGGTCAAACGCGGGAAGGCGGAATTGGTCGAGGCCAATTTGCGGTTGGTCGTCAGTATCGCAAAAAAGTACACGAATCGCGGGTTGCAGTTCCTGGATTTGATTCAGGAAGGCAATATCGGGCTGATGAAAGCGGTCGACAAATTCGAATATAAGCGTGGCTACAAGTTCAGCACGTATGCCACCTGGTGGATTCGGCAGGCGATTACCCGTGCGATTGCCGACCAGGCGCGAACCATCCGCATCCCGGTTCATATGATCGAGACGATCAACAAGCTGATCAGGACTTCCCGGCACTTGGTGCAGAAGCTCGGGCGCGAACCGACGCCGGAAGAGATCGCGGAGCGGATGGACTTACCGCTTGATAAAGTGCGGAAGATTCTGAAAATCGCGCGCGAGCCGATTTCCCTCGAAACTCCGATCGGAGAGGAAGAGGACAGCCATCTGGGCGACTTTATCGAGGACAAGAAAGCCGTGTCCCCGTTGGAGGCTGCGATCCGGTACGACTTGCAGCGTCAGATCAATGGGGCGCTGGAGACCCTGACGCCGCGTGAGGAGAAGGTTCTGCGCAAGCGGTTCGGTATCGGCGAAGCCACCGATCATACGCTGGAGGAAGTGGGGCAGGATTTCGAGGTGACGCGTGAGCGGATCCGGCAGATTGAAGCGAAGGCCTTGCGCAAACTGAGGCATCCGAGCCGGAGCAAGAAATTGCGCAGTTTTGTCGAAAGTCTCTAGCGCCGGGGCCCGAGTCGCGTTTGACTCTGCGGTATCGGCAGCCTAGAATCGTGCCGCTCGAACCAATGGTGCCATGACGCGAGCTGAGCTTGCCGAGTGGCCGGCAGGGTTGGGCCCATAGCTCAGGTGGTTAGAGCGGCTGACTCATAATCAGCTGGTCCTAGGTTCAAGTCCTAGTGGGCCCACCAGTCTGAGCATCTTCCGGTTGTTTCATTGCGAGGGGCGTCGGCGCGGCGCTACCCTCAGACTACCCCAAGGAGCCCGTGAATTTACAGCTTTCTCCCCTCATTGAACTGCAGAAGCTCGACCTCCGCATTGCTGATTTAAAAGAACAGCGGCGAAGAATACCGGAACGTCTTGAGGCGAGCCAGGCTCCGGTTCGCGAAGTGAAGCAGGTGTTGCAAGAGGCTTCAACGTCGGTCGACGCGTTGAACAAGGAGCGCCGCAGCCACGAGAAGGACCTTGAGGCGCATGAAGACCGGATCGGCAAAATGAAGGACCGTGCCGCTCAGTTGAAGACCAATCAGGAGTATCAGGCGCATCTCTTCGAAGTGGAGTTGGCGAATAAGAAGCGGGGTGAGTTCGAGGAGAAGATCTTGCTGGTGATGGAGCAGATCGAGCAGACGCAACGGACCATCACCGCGGCCCAGGCACAGCTGAAAGAGTCGGAGGCGCTCTTCATCAAGGAGAAGGCTGTGTGGGACGAGAAGGATCGCGTGCTTGCAGCTGAACTGGCCGAATTGGAGTCGAAGCAGGCGCAGTCGGCGGGGCAGGTTGAGAAAGCGCTTTTCGCGCGGTACAAGAAGCTGAAGGCCATGCGAAAGGAGCCGGCCCTGGTGCTGGTCAAGGACGGCATCTGCGTCGGGTGTCGGTTGCAATTGCCCCCGCAGCTCGTGTCTCAGGTGAAGCGTGGAGAAGACGTGCATACTTGCCCATATTGCTACAGGATGTTGTATTGGGAAGGCGAACCTGGGCTTGCGGAGAAGCCGCCCTTGGCGCAGGACCAGGCTAAAGATCTTGAAGTCGGTGAATCCGTCTAGCAGGTATTCTGCCCCGCCCTACCGACCCTGGTACCCACAGGCTTCTGGCATCGAATCACAGCAGCATGTCGTGTGCCCAGCGGTGTCGCCTGGCGCTAGGCCTCAGCCAGCACCTGTTGTGTGGTTTTGAAGTGCAGTTTCGCGACAGTTCCCAATCGGTCGCGTCCGTATTTCTTCACGACCATGCGTCCCGCCAGCTCCACTGATGCTGATGCGCCTTTCGGCAGCGTCGTGTTCACTTCCTGTGACAGTCGCTGTAGTCTCAACAAAAAATCCGCACGGGCGAGAATCGACGCTGCCGCGACCGCCAAATCCGACTCCGCTTTCGTCCGTTGGACCAGCCGTATCTGTTTTCCTTTCTCCTGCAGCGCGGTAAGAATCAACCGTTCGTCGCCGAACTGATCGGCGATGGCGAGTTCGCAGTCGACCTGCTGGAGCAAATTTTCGAGTGCTCGTGCGTGGCCCCAGGCCAGGAGACGATTCAAGTTTTTGATTTTGGCGTAGAGCTCGTTGTACCGTTGTGGCCCAATGGCGACGATGCTGTGCGGACAGAGCAGCCGGATGTCGGGCGCCATTTCCAAAATCCGTCCGTCCGCGATTTTTTTGCTGTCTCGCACCTGCATGAGGGCCAGGTCCTGCTCTGACGCCGGCGTGACGAAAACGGCAGCAATCACCAGTGGTCCGAAGTAGTCTCCCTTGCCGGACTCGTCGATCCCGATGCGGTTGAGTGATGAGAGCGTCGTGGTGGCCGGCACTCGGTGAAACTCCCAGTGGAAACGGGTGGGGCGGAGCGGTAATCTAACAGAGCTCACCAAGCTGGTCAATTTGCGGAGGCGTGTGATGGCATGTGAACGGCATCAGAGTACTCGGTGGCAACCCGGAGCATCATCCAGGGGGCAGTGGTTCCTGCTCTGCATCGTGATTATGCTGGCGACGACGGGCTGCCAAAGCAATCCGTACACCGGACGATGGCAGCTCATGATGATGCCGATGTCGCAGGAAGTGCAGATGGGGGCGCAGGCCTATGCCGAGGTCAAGAGCGACCCTAACATGAAGGCGTCGACCGATCCGCGTGAGATTGAGCCAGTCAAGCGGGTGGCCGCGCGAGTGATCGAGGCCGCCAAACGATCCAAATACAGTGAGATGGCCAACCAGTTTGAATGGGAAGTGACGGTCATCAAGGATGACAAGACCATGAACGCGTTCGCCCTGCCGGGTGGAAAAATCGCCGTCTATACCGGCATTTTTCCGGTCGCGAAGACGGAGTCGGGACTCGCGGCGGTGATGGGCCATGAAGTCGTGCATGCGTTGGCTCGCCATGGCGGAGAGCGCATGAGTCAGAACACGTTGGCGCAGACCACGCTGCAAGCGATCGGGATTGCGCTTGGGGTGAGTGGGGCCAATCCGGTTGTCTCCCAAGCGGGGATGGCGGCCTTGGGTCTGGGAGCTCAGGTCGGGGTGTTGCTCCCGTTCAGTCGGAAACACGAGTCGGAGGCGGACTACGTGGGCGTATTACTGGCGGCGGATGCCGGTTACGACCCGCGTGAGGCCATTCATTTGTGGCAGAGAATGGGTGAGTTGTCCGGAGGGAAATCTCCGTCGGAATTCATGTCCACTCACCCCAGCCACGAAACCAGAATTCAGCAGCTTGAAGAATGGATGGCCGAAGCCATGCCGATTTACCAGTCCAAGCCGCCTGCACCGAACAGTGAATTGCCGGCGCTTCGCTGACTCTTAATGTGTCCGACCTTTCACTATCCACCGTAGGTCTGTTGTCGGGGCATACGCCGAGACGCATGCCCCGCATAATCTAGAAGTAGGTCGCAGCCGATACCACTACCGCATCGTCGTGAATTCGCTGGCTGGTATTGGGGTTGAACGCACGCATGCCGAATTGATACGAGACCTTGAACACTGTGTCCTCGATCGGGCGGAAATTCAGTCCGAGGCTCAGCTGTTCGAGATCGCCGAATCCTCCGATGGCATCCCGGTTGGTGTCGATCTTGTCCCACCGGACCACCGCTGTCAGGGTGGATCCCTCCGAAAAACGTCGCGGCAACATCCGTCGCAGCATCTCCGGCATAAAGTGATAATTCCCCTGGATGTAATACCCATTCATCCGCTGCGGGCGCAGGCGTCCTGTGTCGGGATCGATGGCCGGACTGCCGTCCAGATTCCGGGAATTGTTCTTCACATAGGCCCATGCGGCTTCGCCGATCAGTTCAAAGGGGCCTCGCTGCAGTGTCCAATCCAGTACGAAGATCGACAGCGATCGTTTGCTCTCCGGATCATAGGTGCCATGGTATCCGGATCCGGCGATTTCGACTCCGAGCACCGGACTGTAGGCTACTCGTCCGACCACGGCCTTGCCGCGGTTGTTGTCGAATCCGTCGTCCGTTAAAGATTTGCGCTGCCGAGAGTTCTTCAATCCACTGGCCTCTCCGATCCTGGCCGTCCCATCCGGTTGATAGCCGTTCGGCCCTTGCGTGACATAAAACTCATAATCCATCTTGCCGGAACGACCCGGATAGAACGTGCCGTAGAAGCCGGCGCCGGCCTCGGACATGGTGGTCGGGATGATGAGTTGGTTGACCAGCGGGCGATCCGTGAGATCGTTCAAGGGAGAGTCGTGCAAGAGATTGAACTTGCCTACGGGTAAGAGAATGATGCCCGCGCGGAGGTTGATCGGCTCATGGATAAGGTAGTCGACGTGGGCGAACTCCAGGCTGACCTCGGTCTCGGTTCCTTCGCGGATGCCGTGTTCGATTTCGAGCTCGGAGGCGAATTTCACATGCTCCGTAATGTCGGCGTAAATAAACGGGACGAAGCGTTGCTGGTCGAACGAGCTGTTCGTACTGCCGATGCCGGGATTGCTGCCGGCCGCGCCCGCGCCGTTGTCGATTACGTCCTTCCGGTGATTGCGGTATTGTAGGTCAAAGTATCCGCCGACAAAGGCTTTGGGGGCGTTGACGAAGGGTTTGGCATAGATCATGGTGCCGGAACCGGACGTGCCAAAGGAAAGGGGCGCTTGTTTTTTTTGCCGAGAATCCCGCGCGATATCCGGGAGGACCGCGCCGGCCGGAGACCCGGATGAATCGGGCGGGGTGTCCGACTCGGGCGATTCGGCCGGTGGAAGAGCTCGCTGAAGTTGGCGATTGTGCTGCTCGAGTTCCTGCAGACGTTGCTCCAGTTTGCGCATGCGAGTTTCGACGCTTTCGTCGTCTGCGAGGGCGTTGGTGACGATCAGGGCGCTGAGAAAAACCATCCAGAGTGATGCTTGAGTCCGCATCATCATTCTCCTAACTGTTCATGAAGTGAATAGTAATGACTCGGGACTCTGGATGGTCTCTGGCCTGGAGGACATTGAGGCGTCGGGTTGGATTGTCGGTACGGGGCCTCCTTTCTTTCTCTCCGGCAGCAGCCGGTGAACCACTCGCGACAGCTGGGCAAAACTATCAGGGCATGTGCAAAAACTAGGCTGGAGTCGGGGAGGGCGTGAGGCGGCATTGCGAAACACTTGGCGCGGGGATTTTATGGACAGATCGGTAGTTGAACTAAGAGCGGTGGAGAAATGGTGCGATCGTGCTGCGTGCAGACTGTGCGGGAACGCTCAGGTTGGCACGAGGATCGGTGGCTTGAATCGCTCGGCCTACGAACTTTATACTGAACTGGCGCGCTGGGGGGACACGGGTGGTCGCTCGTCGAGCAGGCTCGGCGGGAGGAAAGTCCGGACTCCAAGGGCAAGGACGCTGGATAACATCCAGGCGGAGCGATCCGACACCAGCACCACAGAAAACAAACCGCCGATGGCCGCTGTTGGAGACCTTGGTTTCTTCCGGCGGCTCAGGTAAGGGTGAAACGGCGGGGTAAGAGCCCACCGCGGTGATGGCGACATCAACGGCACGGTAAGCGTCGTCCGGAGCAAGACCAAATAGGGAGACGCCCGCGGGCTCGTAGAGCTCAGCGGAAAGGCTGGCCCGGCCGAAGTCTCCGGGTAGGTTGCTTGAGGCTTGAGGTAACTCGAGTCCCAGAGAAATGATCACCCCCGGGTGAGCGCAAGCTTCACGCGGGACAGAATCCGGCTTATAGGGTTTCTCCAACGCGCCCTTTTTATCGCTTTGCGCAGCTCTCCCCCGGTGACTTTGCCGGAAAAAATTTCCCGGTCGTCCAGCAGTACCACGGGTATCCGATCACCATAGTGCAGACGCAGGTGTTCGTCGTTGTCGACGTCGACGATGGTCAGTTGAAAGGCGAGATCCTTTTGCACCTGGGCAGCCACGCGGGCTACCACATGGCACAAGTGGCATTCTCGGCGGGACATGATGGTGACGCGCATGGGGCTCATCGGGAGTCGGCTCCACAGTGCGAGCACGTTCGTATAACACGGGGCGGTGATCGAGACCAGTCTGTTGCGCAGAGAATCCGCTTCTCGGCTCTCTTGACCTCACTTGCGGGCTGGTGATACGATCCGCCATCTTACCCGTTGATTTTTCAGAAAGATCGTAGCAGTCTGTGTCGCGAATGTGTCGTAGCGCGGCGGTGTTGTTAGTTCAGACATCACGTCCTTCGCCTCGATGCGCGAAGGGGAGGTTGATATGAAGTTGACAGGGGCTGAAATCCTCATCGAGTGCTTAAAGGCGGAAGGCGTGAAAACGATTTTCGCTCTGCCGGGTGGCGTCGTGCTGAAGATTTTCGACATGCTGCACCAGCAGAAGGACATCGAGGTCGTCTTGACCCGGCACGAACAGGGCGCCGGGCATATGGCGGAAGGGTATGCCAAGGCCACGGGGAAGGCCGGTGTCTGCTTAGTGACGTCCGGACCCGGCATGACGAATGTGATTACCGCGTTGGCCGACGCCTATATGGATTCGGTTCCGCTTGTGTGTATCAGCGGGCAGGTGTCCACGAGTTTGATCGGAAATGATGCGTTTCAGGAAGCGGATAACATCGGCCTGAGTCGACCCTGCACGAAGTACAACTTCCTTGTGAAAGATGTGAACGACCTCGCCACGACCATCAAGGAAGCGTTCTACATTGCGACGACCGGGCGTCCCGGGCCCGTGCTGGTGGACATACCGAAAGACGTGTCCATGGCCAAAGCCGAGTTCACCTATCCCAGCTCCGTGGCGATTCGCGGCTATAACCCGACGTATGAGGGCAATAAGTGGCAGATCAAGCAGGCCGCTGAAGCCATCATGAAGGCAAAGAAGCCGATTCTCTATGTCGGTGGTGGTGTGGTGTTCTCCCAGGCGGCCAAGGAACTGCTGGAATTGGCGGAGATGACGCAGATTCCTGTGGACATGACGCTGATGGGGCTCGGGGCCTTCCCCGGCGAACATCCCTTGTCGATGGGCATGATGGGCATGCATGGGACTTACTGCGCCAACATGGCCGTCCACTATTCTGATCTGGTCATTGCAGTGGGGGCGCGTTTCGATGATCGAGTGACGGGCAAGGTGTCGGAGTTCTGTCCGTTCGCGAAGGTGATTCACATCGATATCGACCCGACCTCGATCCGAAAGAACATCCATGTCGACATTCCGATCGTGGGGGATTGCAAGGCCGTGTTGCGGGAGTTGAACCAGATTCTCCGAGCCACGGTGAACGGCAATCAAAAAGATCTGCGCAAGCCCTGGTGGGATCAAATCCGCGAGTGGCAGCAGGCACACCCGCTCGCCTACCAACAAGACCCCGATGGTGCGATTAAGCCGCAACACGTCGTCAAGCGGCTGTATGAATTGACCAAGGATCGAGACCCGATCGTGGCGACAGACGTCGGGCAACATCAGATGTGGACGGCCCAATACTTTAAGCTCGCCAGGCCGAATCGCTGGTTGACCTCGGGTGGGTTGGGCACGATGGGGTTCGGCCTCCCTGCGGCGATGGGCGCACAGGCTGCGTTTAGAGATCGTCTGGTGCTCTGCGTTGCCGGAGACGGTAGCATCCAAATGAATATGCAGGAAATGGCCACCGCCGTGGTGTCGAAGCTGCCAGTCAAGGTCATCATCCTGAACAACCGGTTCCATGGCATGGTGCGTCAGTGGCAGGACCTGTTCTACGAGGGGCGGTATGCCTCCAGTTATCTGGAGACGACGCCGGATTTTGTGAAATTGGCCGAAGCCTATGGCGCGGTTGGTTTGCGCGCCAGCAAGTTGGGTGATCTCGACGCGGTGCTGAAAGAGGCCGTCAGTATTGAGAAGCCGGTGATCGTGGACGTCCCGACCTATCCCTTCGAGAACTGTTACCCGATGATTCCTGCCGGCGGTTGCAATCACGAGATGATTCTCGAAGATCCGCCGGAATTAAAACAACGAATGGCAGGTGGACCCAGTGTCGGGTCCGACGAAAATAAAGATACCATTCTGACCGCGTAGGAGAAGGGGCTGCTGGCCGGTAGTGCCGTGTATCATTGATGACCGGAGAGACGGCCGCTTTGGGGTGGACGCTCCGAGGCTACCGGGTGTGCGCTCGTGGGAATGCCATGGAACATATTATCTCAGTCACCGTAGAGAATAAATTTGGTGTGTTGTCCCGCGTGGCGGGATTGTTCAGCGGACGCGGGTTCAATATCGAGAGTCTGTCCGTTGCTCCGACCCTCGATCCCTCGATGTCGCAGATGACGATTGTCACGTCCGGAGATGAGCGGATCGTGGAGCAAATCGTCAAACAGCTCAATAAGCTGATCGATGTGATCAAGGTCGTGGACCTCAATGAAAGCGACTTCGTTTCACGGGAGACGGCGTTGATCAAGGTGCATACGAAGGCAGAGGATCGTGCCGAAGCGCTGCGAATCGCCGATATTTTTCGGGCCAACGTGATCGACTCGACGCCGTCGACCTATACCATCGAGGTCACCGGTGACCCCAAAAAACTCGAGGCCATCATCAACCTGCTTCAGCCGCTCGGTATCAAGGAGCTGATTCGGACGGGGCGGGTGGCAATTGCGCGTGAGGCGATCCGGCCGGCCGTCAGCCAACCTAAGAAGCTCGCACGCGAATAGCGCGCATCCTCTCTGTGCAGCTGTCGTTTCCATCCATGTGCCCTATGAATATTCAGGAGTGATGTATGAAGATCTATTACGACAAGGACGCCGATTTACAGCTCATTCGCGGAAAGAAAGTGGCCGTGATCGGCTATGGGAGCCAAGGCCATGCCCATTCGCTCAATCTCAAAGAAAGCGGCGCCACTGTCGTCGTGGGTCTGCGTGAAGGCAGTTCATGGAAAAAGGCTGAAGCGAGCGGGTTGAAGGTCATGCCGGTGGCTGATGCCGTCAAGGCCTCCGATGTCATTATGATCCTGGCGCCCGATGAAGCGCAGGCGGCGATTTATCGGCAGGAGATCGCGCCGAATCTGAAGCCTGGTTCTTATCTGGCCTTCGGACATGGGTTCAATATCCATTTCGGCCAGATCGTGCCGCCGGCGAATGTCAATGTCTTCATGGTGGCGCCCAAAGGGCCAGGTCATCTGGTCCGGTCCGAATACACCAAGGGCAGCGGCGTGCCCTGCTTATTGGCTGTGCACCAGGATCCCAGCGGTAATACCCGCCAAGTGGGCTTAGCCTATGCCAGCGCGGTCGGCGGCGGGCGGGCCGGGATCATTGAGACCAATTTCAAAGAAGAGACGGAAACGGACCTGTTCGGTGAACAGGCGGTGCTGTGCGGTGGGTTGACCTCATTGATTCAGGCCGGGTTCGAGACCCTGGTCGAGGCGGGGTACTCGCCGGAAATGGCCTACTTCGAGTGTTTGCACGAGGTGAAGCTGATCGTGGATCTGATCTACCAGGGCGGCATTGCCAACATGCGCTATTCGATCAGCACAACGGCGAAATACGGCGACATTACTCGTGGCCCGCGCGTCGTGACCGATGAGACCAAGCAGGAGATGAAGAAGATCCTGGGCGAGATTCAGAGCGGGCAGTTTGCTAGGGAATGGGTGCTTGAGAATCAGGCCAATCGGCCGGTCTACAATGCTCTGCTGAAAAAGGGCGAAGGTCATCCAATCGAAGAAGTCGGTTCCCGACTTCGGTCCATGATGCCCTGGCTCAAGAAGGATCAACTCGTCGATAAGAACAAAAACTAACCCTGTGGCCAGGCTCCTCGTGGTAGCATGGTGAAGGGCCTGGAGGTGTATGGCTGATCGAGCGGTCGGGATCCCGATCGTGAAAGAAGGATTGCCGTTTGTCGGCGGTCTTGCTGGTTCGACCCTGCTGTGTGTGCTGGGAGGCTGGACTATTCCCGCGGTGGTGAGCGGCGGGTTCCTGCTGTTCACCGGGTGGTTCTTTCGAAACCCGAGTCGCACCATCCCGCAGCAGCCGAATGTGGTGGTGTCGTCCGGAGACGGTAAGGTCATTGCGATCGAGGAAGAGTTCGAACCGCGGTATTTGAAGGAAAAAAGCATCCGCGTGACGGTGTTTCTGAACGTGTTCGACGTGCATGTGAACCGAATGCCTTGCGCCGGAACCGTCGAGGGAGTGAGTTATCAGCCCGGACAGTTTCTCGTTGCAAGTAAGCCGGAGGCGACGCTCCGTAATGAACAGAATGCCGTGATGCTGAAGACTGAGTCCGGTGCCAAGGTTCTCTGCGTGCAGGTAGCCGGGTTAATTGCTCGCCGGATCGTTTGCTGGGTCGGGCAGGGTGACCGCGTGCAGCGCGGCGAACGGTTTGGACTGATCAGGTTCGGTTCGCGGATGGACACGTTCCTTCCGCTGGGTTCGAAGATTTGTGTGTCGATCGGCGACCGGGTCAAGGGGGGCGAAACCATCGTGGGGGAACTCCGATGAAATCACCAACTATGAAACCTCCGTTCGCGAGGGGGAATCGGAAGCGGCAGGCGATGTACCTGATCCCCAACCTCTGTACCACGGGGAATCTCTTCTGCGGTGTGTTTGCGATCCTGTCGGTATTTAACGGGCAGCATCTGTCGGCCGCCATTGCCATCCTGGTTGGCATGATCTTCGACATGCTGGACGGAAAGCTGGCGCGGTTGACGAACAGCACCGGGCAGTTCGGCATCGAGTACGACTCTCTGTCCGATGTCGTGTCGTTCGGTGTCGCTCCGGGGCTATTGATCTATTCATACGCGTTGAGCGGACAGGGCATGTTCGGTGTGGCGGTGATGTTCGCCTATGTCGCCATGGGTGCGGTCCGGCTGGCTCGATTTAACGCCACGGTGAGCAACTCCGACAGCAAATACTTCACTGGCTTGGCCATCCCAGCGGCGGCCGGGGTGATTGCCTCGCTGGTGATCTTTGACTTGCATATCACTCAGTTGGGCTCGGAAGTCAAACCGCTGCTCATCTTGGTGATTACGTTTGCCCTGGCGTTCTTGATGGTCAGTACGATCAAGTATCGCAGTTTCAAGGATCTCAAATTCCGGCGAGGTGATCACTTTACGTATCTAGTCTGGGGCATTCTGGCGTTGATGTTGATTGTCGCGTGGCCTCAGGCTATGCTGTTCGTGGCATTCGGTGGCTATGCCATGTCCGGTCCGTTATCACGAGTCTGGACGATGGTTGCTAAGGGCGCCGGCAAACCGGTTACGAAAGTCGATGGGCCGGTGTTGGATTCGAAAGAGTAGCATTGGCGTTGACGAGGAATAGTAGGGAGTGTCGACCGAACTGAGAGAGCTGGTGGGCGGTGCAAACCAGCCGGTTGCCTTCTGAACTCACCTCTGAGCCGGATTCGTGAATCCCGTATCGACGGGCGGTAATGAGTCCCGACTGATCCCCGTTACGGATTGCATGAGGGTGTCGGATGAAGAGGGCTTCATCCGGTGCTGAATCAGGGTGGTACCACGAGGCTCGCAAGGCCTTCGTCCCTGTCCAGGGGCGGAGGCTTTTTTATTGCCCGCATGCTGAAATGGGCTTCCAACTGTGTTCTCGGCTTGAAAACATCCTCAACGTACCCACGAGGGTACGCCTCGGGTGTTTTCTCCGCCTGCGGCCGCGTTGGAAAGCCCGTTTGAGCATGCTGGAGCACAGGAGGAGGTTGCCATGACTCGGATGATCAGAATATTCGATACGACGTTGCGGGACGGCGAGCAATCGCCAGGGGCGAGCATGAACGTCGAAGAGAAACTGATGATCGCCAAGCAACTGGCACGCCTCGGCGTGGATATTATCGAGGCGGGGTTTGCCTACAGTTCACCTGGAGACTTCGAGGCCGTACGACGGATTGCTTTGGAGGTTGAGGGGCCGGTGGTCTGTAGTCTTGCGCGAGCAAGGCCGGAGGATATCACCAGGGCGTCGGAAGCGTTGAAAGGGGCCCAGCGCGTCAGGATCCACACGTTCTTGTCTACGTCCGACATCCACTTGAAGCATCAATTCCGGATGACGCGCGACGAGGCCAAGAAGCGGGCGGTGGAGATGGTGCAGTTGGCGCGCACCTATGTGGACGACGTGGAGTTTTCTCCTATGGATGCCAGCCGTTCCGATCCCGCGTACTTGTGTGAGGTGATTGAAGCGGTGATTGCGGCCGGAGCAGGGACGATCAATATTCCCGATACGGTCGGCTATGCCGTGCCTCAGGAGTTCGGTGAGCTGATTCAACGCATCAGGGACAGGGTGCCGAATAGCCAGCAGGCAGTGATTTCAGTGCATTGCCACAACGATTTGGGGCTGGCGGTGGCCAATAGTCTGGCGGCGGTGATGGCGGGCGCCGGGCAGGTGGAGTGCACCATCAATGGCATCGGCGAGCGGGCCGGTAACACCTCGCTGGAAGAAGTTGTCATGGGACTCCGGACCCGCAAGGCTTGGTATGGGGCTGATACCAAGGTCGTGACGGAGGAAATAGCCAAAACGAGTCGTCTGGTGAGCAAGATCACGGGGATGGTCATTCAGCCGAACAAAGCGATCGTTGGCGCCAATGCGTTTGCCCACACGTCAGGTATTCATCAAGACGGGTTGCTGAAGGATAAAACCACCTATGAAATCATGCGACCGGAGTCGGTGGGGCTGGAACAGGTCAAATTGGTGATGGGTAAGTTGTCCGGGCGTCATGCGTTCCGCCAACGGTTGGAAGATCTGGGCTACAAGTTGAGCGAGGAAGAGATCAATCACGCCTTTGAGCGGTTTAAGCGGCTGGCGGATCAGAAGAAGGAGATCTACGAAGAGGATCTCGAGGTCATCGTATCGGAGGAAATTGCGAAGATGTCCGAACGGGTGGTCTTGAAGTCGTTTCACGTAGAAAGCGGGACCAATAAAGTTCCGAAGGCGACGGTCGAGTTGGAGATCGACGGAAAACTGGTGTCCCACAGCGGAACGGGCGATGGACCGGTGGATGCGGTCTATCGGACGATTGCGGCCATGACGCAGACCACGAGTAAATTGTTGATGTTCGGCGTGAATGCCATCACTGGCGGGACCGATGCCCAAGGGGAGGTGTCGGTGCGTCTGGAAGAGGATGGGCGAACGGTCTCCGGACATGGGGCGGATACCGACATCATTACGGCGGCGGCGAGAGCCTACCTCAATGCGCTCAATAAGCTGGCATACTTTGCTGCGAAACAGGCGGAAGGGATTCAGAAGGTCAGCTTGATTTGATCCCGACCTGCACGGTAGATTCCTCCCTCCGGTCGGTACGGGTGTGTCGACTCGGTCACGCGACGTTTGTGTGTGGATTCATCATGATCAAGGTACGGCATGTTCGGCACGCATCGTGAGCGCTGCCCGGAATTTCTTGCAGGCGATCACACCCGGTTGCGAGAACTGCTGCACCCGGCCAAGGCCGACCTGAAACTGGGCTATAGCCTGGCTCACGGATTCCTCGATCCTGGCCAGCAGTCCCTCTGGCACCGGTTGACATCCTCGGAGGTGTATTACTTCATCGCCGGCTGTGGCCTGATGAAGGTGGAAGAGGAGTCGATGCCGGTGGAGGCCGGTTCGGTGATCTATGTGCCGCCTGGTGCCAAGCAGGCCCTGCTGAACACCGGAACGAGTCCGATCGAATTTCTCTGCCTCGTCGATCCCGCGTGGAAGGCGGAAGACGAGGCGGTCGTTGAATAGCCGAGAGGAGAGCGCGACGTGAAAGCGAGAATTGCAGTCTTGGCCGGTGACGGAGTCGGCCGCGAAATTGTTCCGGAAGCGGTCAAGGTATTAAAGGCCGTGGCAGTCAGGTACGGGCATACCTTTGAATTTCAGTCGGCCGATGTCGGGGGGCATGCTATCGACAAGGTCGGCGTGCCGCTACCGGCTGAGACCCTCACCATCGCTAAGCACAGTGACGCAGTGTTGCTGGGGGCCGTCGGCGGTCCGAAATGGGAAGGGTTGGAGTATAGCCTTCGCCCCGAGCGGGCCCTGCTTGGCTTGCGAGAACAACTGGGGCTCTATGCGAACCTTCGTCCGGCGAAACTGTATCCCATGCTGGCCGATGCCTCGACATTGCGTCGCGAGGTCATCGAGGGCATCGACATGCTGGTGATCCGTGAACTCACCGGCGGCATCTATTTCGGTAAGCCGAAAGGGATTGAGAAATTGCCCGGTGGCGGAGAACGCGGGGTCAATACCGAAGTGTATACGACCGAGGAAATCCGCCGGATTGCGGTGGTGGCCTTCGAGGCGGCGCGCAAGCGTCGGAAGAAGGTGATGTCGGTCGACAAGGCGAACGTGCTGGAGTCGTCGGAGCTCTGGCGGCGAGTGGTGACCGAGGTACAGAAGGACTACGCCGATGTGGCCCTGAGCCACATCTATGTCGACAATTGTGCGATGCAGCTCGTGCGGAATCCACGGCAGTTTGATGTGCTGCTCTGCAATAACATTTTCGGCGATATTCTGAGTGACGAGGCGGCGATGCTCACCGGGTCGATCGGCATGTTGCCGTCTGCCAGCATCGGGGCCAAGGTCGGACTGTTCGAGCCGATCCACGGCAGCGCGCCGGACATCGCGGGGAAAAATATTGCGAACCCGATTGCGACCATTGCTTCTGCCGCCATGATGCTGTCGTACGCCTTTCAGTTGGACAAGGAAGCGGCGGCGATCGACCAGGCGATCGTCAAGACGCTTGAACTTGGATACCGTACCAAGGATATCCATGCCGAAGGGATGCGGCTGGTTGGTACCACGGAAATGGGCGATGCTATCCTGCAGAATCTTCCCGCATAAGCCCCATGACAACCGGTGTGACACCATCTGGAATCATTGAGACCCTGGCGGGGGACGGCGAGCCTGGGTATGCCGGTGACGGCGGGCCGGCCACTGCGGCGTCGTTAAACGAGCCGAAGGGCTTGTGCGTCGATTCACAGGGCAATCTCTACATTGCGGATTCGGAGAATCATGTGATCCGGCGGATCGATCGAACCACCGGGGTGATCACAACCGTAGCGGGAATCGGTCCTGTGGGAACGACGGCCCAGGTTTCGATGCCGGAGCCGGCGGTCGTCGGGAGCGATGAGGACGAAGATCCCTTCGCGGACAGTTCCGGCGACAAGACGAAGGCCTATACCCAAGTTACCGATTTGAGCGGCACCGTTCGCTACGTGACGGGTGGGCGGCTGACCATCGAACAGGATTCTGGAGACGATGGCCCTGCACGTCGCGCCCGCCTGAACTTTCCCAGTGCCGTGGCTGTCGATCGGGCGGGCAATCTCTATATTGCGGATACGATGAACCACCGGGTTCGGAGAGTCGACGCAACGACCGGACTCATCAGTCATGTGGCCGGTACCGGGCAGGCGCGATATTCCGGAGACGGCGGGCCGGCGGCCCAGGCTGCGATCAATGAGCCGACCGGATTGGCCGTCAACGACCACTATGTGTATATCGCGGACCAAAGCAACAACCGTGTCCGCCGTGTCGACCTGGCCACCGGTCTGATCAGCACCGTCGCAGGAGACGGGACCGCAGCCTACAGCGGCGATCATGTTCCTGCCACTGAAGCGAGTTTGGCCGGGCCCAGCGGCGTGGCGTTAGGCGCCGATGGTGTGCTCTACATTGCGGACACCTTCAATAGCCGGATCCGGTCAGTCGATCCGGCAACAGGCCGGATCAACACCGTAGCGGGGGATGGGGGATCCTACCGATACCAAGGGCCGGAAGAACCCAATTCGCCGAGCATGTCGCGCCCGGCCGCCATCGCGGTCGGTCGCGACGGTCGGGTGTACTTGACGGATTCGGACAGTCATTTGATCCGGGTGTGGGACGGGCGTGCCAACACCATTACGCGCGTATCGGGGACCGGTGTCGCGCAATTCGGTGGAGATGGCGGTGAGGCGTTGGCGGGAAGTCTGAGTTATCCATTTGGTGTAGCGGTCGATGCGGCCGGAACCGTGTATGTGGCGGATACCTTTAACCACCGCATCCGGATTCTGAGGGCAACGGCGTAAGGACAGCATGATGTTGAAGAAAAAGCAGGCCTATACGGTGGTGGTGCTCGGGGCGACCGGGGCCGTCGGAAAAGAAAGTCTGGAGATCCTGGAGGAGCGTAACTTTCCGATCGAGACGTTGCGGCTCTTTTCGTCGAAGCGCTCCGCCGGCGAGGTGTTGTCGTGTCAGGGCAAAGAATACAAGGTTGAGGAATTGACGGAGGCCTCGTCCTTCGCCGGCGTCGACCTCGCCTTTATTTCCGCCACCGACGCCATCAGTCGTGACTACGGTGCACGATTAGGCGCGGCGGGTGTCGTCGTCATCGATGACAGCGCCGTGTTCCGGATGGACCCGAACGTCCCGCTCGTGGTGCCCGAGGTCAATGCTGCGGCGTTGCAGTCTATGAAGCGGGGCATTGTGGCCATCCCGAACTGCACGACGACTCCGTTGGTCATGGCGCTGAAGCCGCTTCGGGATGTGGCCGGTATCAAACGCGTGGTGGTGACGACGTTTCAGTCGGTGTCCGGCACCGGGGCGGCCGCGATGGATGAATTGATGGATCAGACGAAGGCGCTCATCTCATTTCAGGATGTGAAGGTGCAGGTCTATCCGCATCAAATCGCGTTCAATCTCCTCCCCCAGGTGGGCTCGTTCGGCGAGGGCGGCGACTGCTCCGAAGAAGTGAAGATCGTCCAGGAGACAAGGAAAATTCTTGAGATGCCGTCACTGCGGGTCACCGCGACCACGGTGAGGGTGCCGGTCTTGCGCTGTCACTCGGAGGCAATCAATGTGGAACTCGAACGTCCGTTGAAGGCCAACGACGCGCGGGCCGCCATTGCCGATATGCCGGGGGTGATCGTCTACGATGATCCCGTCAAGAAACTCTATCCGATGCCCTTTGACGTGTCCGGCAAGGATGAGGTCTACGTGGGGCGTGTTCGGGTCGATGAGTCGATCACCAACGGCTTGAATCTGTGGGTCGTCAGCGACAACCTGCGGAAGGGGGCCGCGCTCAACGCCGTTCAAATCGCCGAATGTTTGATACAATGAATGATGGATGCCTGGAACGGGATAGGCCGTCTCCTGATTGTCGCAGGCTTGGCCCTCGCGGCGGTCGGTCTGATACTGACGCTGGCAGAGAAATGGCCCGGTATCGGTTCGCTGTTTGGTTGGGTCGGAAGGTTACCCGGTGATCTCTCGATTACGCGAGAGCGATTTAGCCTCTATGCTCCGATCGCGACCAGTCTTGTGCTCAGCATTCTGCTGAGTCTGCTCTTTTACGTCCTTTCATGGCTCTTTCGCCGCTGATTCCACATCGGTTCTTCAGAGTGGCCGTCGTCGCGGGGGGCATGGCGTGGCTGTCACTCGTTTGTGCCCATCCTTCCTCTGCTGAATCCATTCGGGTGTTGTTGGCGCAGGACGCACCGTTCCTCGATGTGCGCTCGGCCGGCGCCGTTGCGCTTGTGAGTGAGAGCGGCGAGACCAAGACACTGCATGGGCCGATTCATCTCACCGCTCGGGGGGATGGGTTGCATCTCGACGGCCGACGTCTCGCGGGTGGGCAGGTGCAGCTTCGCCCGCTCCGGCACAACTTGACGCTGCTCATCGGAAAGGACGGAGGAACCGGCGCGATGACCCCGCTGCCGATCAGCGGTGCCGTGCGGGTGTTGCGGAAAGGCCATGCGCTCTCCGTCGTCAACCAGGTGGATTTAGAAGAGTACGTCAAAGGTGTGGTGCCGTCCGAAGTCAGCTCGGCTTGGCATCCGGAAATGTTGAAGGTGCAGGCGGTAGCGGCGCGAACGTATGCCTTGTACAACAAAATGTTGAGTGCCGCGCGGGAGTATGACGTCGTCGCCACAATTCAAGATCAGGTCTATAGGGGGCGCGTGGGTGTGGATCGCCGGGTTGAGGAAGCCGTTGAATCGACGCGCGGGATTGTGGTGACCCATCAGAAGGCGCCGATCTATGCTGCATTCTCCTCCACCGCCGCCGGCCCGACCGAAGATGCCGTGAATGTGTGGGCCAATAAAGATTTGCCCTACTTGAAAGGCGTCGAGTGTCCGTTTGATTTGGAATCGCCCTATTATCAATGGAGAGCCAGCGTGAAGATTGATCAGCTGGAGCACAATCTCCGCCACCAGGGATTTTCCGTGGGTACGATTGCAACGATCACGCCGATTGCCTATAGTCGTGCCGGGCGAGTCGCCCGTTTACGCATTCTGCATTCCGGCGGCGAGACGATCTTGCGAGGAGAAGACCTTCGCAAGGCGGCGGGATATACAGTGATCCCGAGTACCCAATTTGAAGTCGAATCGATCGGCGCCGAGGTGGTCTTTGCCGGATACGGAGCGGGCCATGCCGTGGGGCTCTGCCAATGGGGCGCGAAAGAGTTGGCGGAACTCGGCTATTCCTACAACAGCATTCTGCAGTACTACTATCCAGGCACCGAGTTGCATGATGCCGCCCGGTCGCAGCTTCTGATGCCGGTGATTCCAACCCCCTGATGCTGCTCAGCGAGTTTGATTTCCCATTCGACCCGGTGCTCGTGGCCGACCATCCTGTGCTCCCGCGCGATCACGCACGGCTTTTGGTCATGGAGCGCTCGAGCGGTATGAGGACCCATCGCCGGGTCGCGGATCTTCCCTCGTTGCTCAGTCCCGGCGATCTGGTGGTGGTGAACAATACCAAAGTGATGCCGGCGCGAGTGCCGGCCAAGGTGCGGTCGACCGGAAAACTTCTGGATCTGCTGTTCGTGCAGGACCTCGGACAGAATATGTGGGAGGTGCTGATCAAAGGGCGATTTCGACCAGGGGCCATGATCGATTTTCCCGGTGGTGCCAGCGGTGAGATCGTGGAACGGAGCCAGGCTCGAACGACCATGATGGTCAGAGGCGTCACCAACGTGTATGACCTCATGCATGAGGCCGGCACGATGCCGCTGCCTCCGTACATCAAGCGTGAGCCGTCCCCGGAGGACCGGGGGTGGTACCAGACGGTGTTTGCCCGACACGAGGGAGCGATTGCCGCGCCGACCGCGGGACTACACTTCACACAAGCATTGGTGGAGTCGATGGCGGCTAAGGGAATCGGGGTGACGCAGGTGACATTGCATGTCGGCCCCGGCACGTTTCGTAGCGTGAAAAGTGAGCGAATCGAAGATCACCGCATGTTGTCGGAGCAGGTGGAGGTGTCGACCGCCACGGTCGAGCAGATTCAGCGAACACAGCGGAGCGGCCATCGCGTGGTTGCGGTCGGGACCACCGTCGTGCGCGCGCTGGAGACAGCGGCCCGGGGGGGACGTGGAATCGAGCCGTTTCAGGGACCGGCCGACCTGTTCATCACCCCTGGGTTTCCGTTTCAGGTGATCGATGCGCTGGTGACAAATTTTCATCTGCCGCGGACCACCTTGCTGATGCTGGTGTCTGCGTTTGTCGGCGTGGAACCGCTTCGCGCTGCCTACCACGAAGCGGTGGCGCAACGGTACCGGTTTTACAGTTATGGAGATGCGATGCTGATTGGGACGGGGTGGCCGGTCGCTACATGAGTTCTTTGTGGATTTTGACGGGGACTTTGCTCTTCATCGATTCGGAATAGGCCATCAAGGCGCGCTGCTGCTTTTGGAACAGCAGGTTCTGATACACCCGTTCCTTGATGATGGCGGCTTTGGCCGGATCAGACTCTCCTTCTCGTGAAGCCAGGGTCTGTGCCTCGGCATATTCGGACGGCGTCAAGGCCACAGCGTCCATGATGACCAATCGTGCTTTGTTGGTGAGGATATCCTTGGCTTCCATGGCTTCGAAGGAGGCCGGTGTCAACCGGTTTGCCGCCAACAGTCGCCGATAGGCCTCTGGGTCGAAGGCGCCGTTCTTCTGAAACTCCGTCCGCTGCATGATCGCCTTCCGCAAATCTTCGTCGGACACCGTCAGTCCCATTTCCTTGGCGACGTGCAGCCACATGCGGTTGTCGATGAGTTGGTCCAGCACGAATTGTTTCAGGAACTCGTCCTTGATCTCGTTCTGTCCTTTGTCTTTGTAGAAGCGGTACGTATTTTCATAGGCCCGCCGATATTCATCGAGCGGGACGACCTGGTCACCCACGGAGGCGACGACGTTGCCGCTTTGCTGGCCGAACCCCCACCAGCCCATCGTGATGACGAACGCGAGGGCAAGAATGCCCATGATGGATTTCAAAAACCATGGATAGTCGTGAGCGGCTTCGCGTAACAGCTTGATCATCGAGAGCGCCTCTTGTCGGCAACGTTTCGCGGATTCTACTCAGGCGGCGACAGCAAAGGCAAGAGCTAGAATCGCATGGAGCGCGGGTGTGAGAAGATTGCGACTTTGTTTGTGCAGGTTCGAGAGATTTGTTATAGTGACGACGAATTGGGGAGATTTCCGGTGGCGGAGGAGGCAATCGGGCACAGCCCGGTGGAACTGGGTGTCTATCCCAAGGCCCAGGTGCTGAATCGCTTCATCGCCAAAACGATCGATCTCCTGATCGTGGCGGCGGCGGGCAAACTGGTCCCTCCAATCGGTGTTCTTGCCGGACTTGCCTACATTCTGCTGGCCGACGGATTTGGTGGTGGTCGCAGTGTCGGGAAGCGGCTTATCGGGCTTCAAACCATCGTCCCACGTACACGGGATCCGGCGGGCTTCCGGGAGTCGATTATCCGTAATCTGCCTTGCGGACTTGCCCAGCTGGCGTTTGAAATTCCGTATGTGGGTTGGATCGGATGGGGAGCGCTGCTCTCGCTGGAAGGGTTGCTGGTCATCGGGAATGAACAGGGGCGCCGGTTGGGTGATGACATCGCCAAGACGCAGGTGCTGGAAACCGGACAACTGGAAGTGTCGGACTGAACGTGTAATGCGGCTGCGCGCAGGAATCGTGTGAAGGGAGAGTCCTAGTGGGCTTCATGAGTGACATGTTCGGGTGGTTCTCCAACGATCTCGCGATCGATTTGGGAACGGCGACGACTCTCGTGTACGTCCAGGGAAAGGGTATCGTGTTAAACGAGCCCTCCGTGGTCGCCGTGGAGAAGAAGACGGAACGCGTGATGGCCGTCGGCGCTGATGCGAAACGGATGTTGGGGCGTACGCCGGGGAATATCATCGCGGTGCGCCCGATGAAGGAAGGCGTCATCGCCGACTTCGAAAAGGCTGAGGCGATGCTGAGTCACTTCATTCAGAAGGCTCATAACCGAACGGCGTTCGTCCGGCCCCGCATCATCATCGGTGTTCCGTCCCGGATTACCCAGGTGGAGCAGCGTGCGGTCCGGGATTCCGCCGAACTCGCCGGTGCGCGTGAAGTGTATTTGATCGAAGAACCGGTGGCGGCCGCTATCGGCGCTGGGTTGCCGATTACTGAACCATCGGGAAACATGGTGGTGGACATCGGCGGCGGAACGACGGACATCGCCGTGATCTCGTTGGGTGGCATCGTCTACAGCGAGTCGGTCAAGGTGGCCGGCGACCGGATGGATGACGCCATCATGAATTACATCAAGAAGAAATATAATCTGCTCATCGGAGAGCACATGGCCGAACGGATCAAGTTTGAGATCGGCTCGGCCTATCCCTTCGAAGAGCGGAAAACCATGATGATCAAGGGGCGCGACCTGATCTCCGGTATTCCGCGCACGCTGGTGGTGGATGATGCCGAAGTCAGGGAGGCGTTACAGGAACCCATAGGAACCATCGTCAATGCCATCAAGGTGGCGCTTGAAAATACACCACCTGAATTGGCCGGAGACATCATCGATCGTGGTATCGTGTTGACTGGCGGCGGATCTTTGCTGAAGGGAATGGACACTCGGTTTCGTGAAGAGACCAATCTTCCGATCATTACGGTCGACGACCCGCTGACCTCGGTGGTCTTGGGAGTGGGGAAGATTCTCGACGAGTTGGACCTTCTGCGCAAAGTCTCGGTTATGTCGCAGTGCAGTACCTCTCGATGACCTCCATCCCGAGTGTGGATGGCTATATCGCGCTCTACATACGGCACCCGGCGTCTCGCCATCGCCTTGTTCGCCTGCTTGCTGATCGCCCTCTTTCTGCTTCCTAGCCAAAGCCAGAGGTTGTTGCAGTATGTCGGAGGCCCGTTGGGGCAGGTCCTGAGTGTGCCCCTCGCCGCGTTTTCCTCCGTGGATCATGGAATTTCCGACGCCTGGAACAGCTATGTCGCTCTACAGACCGTGCATGAGGAGAACCGCCAGCTGCGCCGCGACATTGACCTGTTGAAGGGCCAGAACAATCAGCTGCGCGAGTCCGTGGCCGCGTCGCAGCGGTACGAGACGCTCCTGAACTTCAAGCAGCAGTCGCCCTCGCAAACCGTGGCCGCGCAGGTCATCGGTCGGGATGCCACCAACTGGTACCGTGGGATGATTCTCAATAAAGGCGAGAGTGACGGGGTGCGGCCGGAAATGGGTGTGGTCACTCCTGCTGGGGTTGTCGGGCGCATCGTCAAAACCAACTCCACGTCGTCCGTCGTCCTGCTCGTCACCGATCCCAACAATGCGATCGCCGGTGTGGTACAGCGGACCCGTGATGAAGGGATCGTCGAAGGCACCAGTAACGGCCGCGCGCGACTCAAGTACATTCCGCTGTTGTCGCGGGTTCAAGCGGGTGACCGCGTCGTCACATCCGGTTTGACCGGAGCCTTTCCACGTGGGCTGGCGATCGGAGGGCTGACTCAAGTCGAAAAATCAGAAGGCGATCTGTTTCAGTCGGCCGAGATTGAGCCGGAAGTCGATCTGTCCAAGCTGGACGAAGTGCTGATCATTACGGCCCCCTATGACGATGCCGAGGCCGCGCAGAAGTTGCTGCAGGAAATCCATGGGGATCGAAAGAAGCCATGAAGTTTCTGTTGTACCTCCTCCTGGCGTTGGTCGTGGTTCCCTTTCAGACCACGCTGCTGCATTACCTCAGTGTGTTCGGCGTCCGTCCCGATCTTGGGTTAGTGGCCGCTTGCCTTGTGGGGTTTCTTGGCGGCGAACTCGACGGGCTGATGCTCGGCCTCATTCTGGGATGCTTTCAAGATATGTTGTCTGCGGGAGATCTGTGGATCAACGTAGTGACGAAGGGGGGCAGCGGGTTTCTGGCCGGATTGGCCGGGCGCCATATGGCACATATCACGCCGGCGGTCATGACGGCGGGATTGGCGATTATTTCCTGTCTGTCGAGCGCAGTATTTCTTTACTCGTTGAATCCCGCCGGCTTGGATGAAGTGTGGCTGGGGGTGCGATCGACTATTCTCGTGCAAGCGGGGCTCGACGCAGCCCTCGGTGCCGGTCTCTATCTGTTGTTCCGGGAACGCTGGTCCGATGATCGGATGGTCACGGAGGGGACGCTCTAAGTCAGTCCCGATTTTCCGCGGGAGTCGGTAACGAGCAGGCGACAATGGCGACGGCAGGATTCAACGATTCCGAGCTCCTGGATCTTCAGCGGCGGCTGGTCATTCTGCGGGTAGGCCTCCTGCTGGTGGTGGGTCTGCTCGCGTTGCGCTTGTGGCACCTCCAGATTCGAGAGGGCCCCTACTACCGGGATCTTTCCGAGAACAACCGGACACGCTCCGTGGTGCTCGAACCGGCGCGAGGGCTTATTTTCGACCGAAACGGCCTGTTGCTGGCCAACAATGTGCCGAGTTTCGCCCTGTACGTCACGCTGGAAGATGTAAAGGATCGCGCCGCGCTGGTGGGTCAATTAGCCTCGTTGCTCAGCCTTGATCCGGAGTTGATTCAGAAGAAACTGTCGATCGGTAAGGGGGGCAAATTACAGCCTCGCAAGATCAAAGACCGGTTGACGTTGCGCGAGGCGACGCTGATTGAGTCTCACCGTCTGGATTTACCGGGAGTGATGATCCAGGTCGAGTCACAGCGGAACTATCCTGCAGGGGATGTGGCGGCGCATTTGTTGGGGTATGTCGGCGAAGTCTCGGCCGATCAGCTTGAGAAACCAGATTTTGCCGATCTTCATCAGGGCAGCATTGTCGGTCAATATGGCGTCGAAAAATGGTTCGATCGTCAGGTGCGCGGGCGGGCTGGGCAGAAGAGCGTCGAAGTCGATGCGCTCGGCCATGAAAAACGTGCCATTGTATCGGATAAGCCGGTGGCGGGGGATGATCTCTACCTCACCATCGATGCCCGGCTCCAGAAGATCGCCGAGGATCTTCTGGGCGAAGAATCCGGGGCCATCGTGGCGCTCGACCCCACGAACGGCGATATTTTGGCGATGGCGAGTCGTCCGGGGTTCGACCCTAACGTGTTGTCCAAAGAATTGACCAACAAGCAATGGGTAGAGATCGTGCAGAATGAACGCCGCCCGCTGAACAATCGTGCCACGCAAGGACAGTATCCTCCCGGCTCGACCTTCAAAGTCATCATGGCGGCAGCCGCACTCGAATCCAACACGGTGACCCCTTCGACCATGGTGCGGTGCAACGGCGGGTATCAATTCGGCAATCGGCTGTTTCGTGATTGGAAACAGGGCGGGCATGGATCGGTGGACCTGAACGAGGCGTTGATCCATTCTTGTGACGTCTACTTTTACACCGTCGGCCAGCGTATGGGAATCGACACGATTGCCGAATACGCGAAACAGTTCGGTTTGGGGCAGGAGACTGGCGTGGAATTGCCGTCCGAACGGGTGGGCATCGTCCCGTCCACGGCCTGGAAGCAAAAGGCGCGGAATCAGCCCTGGTATCCGGGCGAAACCATTTCTGCTGCCATCGGACAGGGGTATGTGACTGTCACTCCGCTGCAGATGGCCAGCGTCATCGGCACGGTTGCCAATGATGGGGTGTCGGTCAAGCCGCGATTGGTGCAAGCGGTGATGAATCGGGCCACTGGCGAACGGGCTGAATTCCCGCCGGCGGTTCGCGGAAAGGTGGCGGTGAAGCCGGCGACCATTGCGCTCATCAAGGAGGCGCTGGCCGACGTGGTGACCAAGGGAACGGCGACGCGGGCCAAGTCGTCCCTCGTCACGATCGGCGGGAAAACCGGAACGGCCCAGACCGCGGCGCTGCGCACCGGCCCGGAGAAGGACATTCCCAAGAAGTTCCGGGACCACGCCTGGTTCGTGGCCTTCGCGCCGGTCGAAGCGCCGCGTATCGCCGTGGCTGTTTTGGCCGAGCATATGGGCCATGGTGGATCGGCCGCCGCGCCTCTGGCGAAAGATGTGATCGAAGCCTATGTGAAAGCGTATCCCGAAGTTCTCCACGGTGTTCCCTCTAACGGGCGGGCAAAGTCGACTGCACCGGCAGTCGGCACGCGACCGAACTTGTGATGATTGATCGGGTGATCGACAGTCGAGGGCTCGATAGTTTCGATCTTCGCTTCATGGGGCTGGTGGCGGTCATCCTGTCGGTCGGGGTGCTCTCCATCTACAGCGTGACGCATTCGCAGGATACGGCCTTTCCGTTTTACCTCAAACAGCTGGTCTGGATTCTCCTGGGAACGGTGGCGTTCCTGGTGATGTATCTGTCGGACTACCACAAGATCGCGCGCTTGGCCTATCCGACCTACGCGGTCATTTTGATTATGCTGGCGGTGGTGCTGTTCATGGGGAAATCCAGCCGCGGTGCTCAGCGGTGGATTCCTATCGGCCCCTTTGCCTTTCAGCCGTCGGAGTTTGCCAAGTTGGTGCTGGTCTTGGTATTGGCCAACTATTATTCTCGGGCTCCTCGCGTCGGCTGGTTGCATCGGGTGGTCTTGCCGGGGCTGATTGTGTTGCCGGGCCTGTTGCTCATTCTCAAGCAGCCGGATTTGGGCAGTGGTCTCAGCTTTTTGGCGGTCTACGCAGCCATGCTGCTGATGGTCGGGGTCAGATCGAAGGCCTTGGGGATTATTCTGTTGCTTTCGGTCATGCTGTTTCCGTTTGTTTGGGAAATGGTTTGGGCGTCACTGCATGACTACCAGCGTGAACGGGTCATGGCCTTTGTGGACCCGGATTATGATCCGGGAGGCAAGGGGTATCACGCTCTGCAATCGAGGATTGCTATTGGTTCAGGGGAACTGTCGGGAAAGGGGCTGTACGGCGGCACACAAAGTCAGCTGAAGTTCCTGCCAGAAGGCCACACCGATTTTGTGTTTGCCGTCTATGCGGAGGAATGGGGCTTCGTTGGGGTCTTAGTGCTATTGGCTTTGTTTATCGCGCTGATATGGGTGTCATTGGAAATTGCCGCGCGTGCGAAGGACACGCTGGGGGCGCTACTCGCGGCAGGCATCGTCGCCATGTTGTGTTTTTGCGTCGTGGTCAATATCGGCATGACCGCGGGGATGTTTCCCATCGTGGGTATTCCGCTTCCTCTCGTGAGTTATGGAGGCAGCGCGACCATCATGACCATGGCGTCATTAGGGCTGTTATTGAACGTCAAGCGACGTCGGCTGACCCTGTTTTACTAGGCCATGCCTGGACAGAGGCCGAGTCGTTGTGAAATAACCATGTGAACCAGATCGGCGCTGAAACGACAGCGAGACGAGTCACAACCCGGACTACGTGTCCGCGTGCGTCTGCCGGTCCGTCGATCTGAGTGTAAAGGAGTGTCTATGGGTGTGGAGATCGCAATCAGTATCGCGCGGGAAGAAACCCGCGTGGCGGTGTTGGATAACGGGGTCGTCACGGATTTGTATGGTGACCGCGCCAAGGACCAGGACTACGTCGGCAACATTTACAAGGGCCGGGTGGCGAAGGTGCTCCCGGGTATGCAAGCGGCCTTCATCGATATCGGGCTGGAGAAGGCGGCGTTCATGCACGTGTCCGATCTATCGATAGATATCGAGCCGGGCGACACCCTTGTTGAGGGTGACGATGAGGACAATAAAGATTCTGAGGTTCCCAAGCCCAAGCGGCAGAGCTCAAAGCCTATCGAAGAGTTGCTGTCCGAAGGGCAGGAAGTGATGGTGCAGATTTCGAAGGGGCCGATCGGCACGAAGGGGTCGCGCGTCACGACGTATGTCTCGTTGCCGGGTCGATACCTGGTGTTTATGCCGACGGTGGAGCATATCGGCGTGTCCCGCCGGATTCCCCGCGATGAGGAGCGGGCGCGATTGAAAGAAATCATGAAGCGGGCTCGCCGGCCGGGGTACGGCTACATCGTCCGGACGGTCAGCGAAGGGGTCAAGGAAGAAGAGCTGCGCTCCGACGTCGAGTTCCTCCATGTCTTGTGGCAGGACGTCCTGACGAAACGCGATCAGCAGCCTGCTCCCAGCCTGCTCCACAGTGATTTAAGTTTGAGCTTTCGCGTGGTGCGGGATCTGTTCGGCCGGCGTGTCGACCGGTTGCTGATCGATTCACGGGACGAATACAACGCAATCAAGGGATTCGTGCAGCGGTTTTCTCCGGAACAAACCTCCCGCATCCATTTTTACGACAAAGAAGAAAGCCTTTTCGACTACCTGGGTGTGGAACAGGAGATCACCCGAGCGATGAGCCGGAAGGTGTGGCTCAAGTCGGGCGGCTACCTGGTCATTGATCACACCGAGGCCATGACGGTCATCGATGTGAATACCGGGCGATTTGTCGGCAAGCGAGATCAGGAAGAAACCATCCTGCGGAATAACTTGGAGGCGGCGCGGGAGATCGCGTACCAGGTCAAGTTACGGGGAATCGGCGGGATCATCATCGTCGATTTTATCGACATGGAGCGGGAAAAGAATCGTGACAAGGTCTACCATGCGCTGGTGGATGCGATGTCTTCGGACAAGGCTCGCACGCGAATCTCCAGAGTCTCGGATCTCGGATTGATTGAAATCTCCCGTGAGCGTGTGCGGGAAGATTTGCTCCGTTCTCTGTCCGAGCCCTGCCACTACTGCGATGGCCGCGGGTACACCAAGTCTCCCATGTCGGTGGCCTATGAAATTTTCCGGGAAGTGCGTCGACTCGGTCATGAAATCGAACAACAGCGTGTCGTGGTGGGAGCGCATCCTGCCGTGGCGTTGCTGTTGCAGGAGCAAGAGCTGTCGGGAGTCGAGGATCTTGAGCGGCGGTATAGTGCCAAGATTCTCGTGACTCCGGACGAACGGTTGCATCTGGAACAGTTCGACCTTGTCGTGATGTAGCGCGGGACCTCGTGCCCCACGGCCGATTCCGATCGGACACCCCACAGCCGCCCGGCTTTCTCCAATACAATGGCCCCCTGGGTCGTCCCAGCCTTGCGAGGACAGATCGGACGATGGTGAACAGTCATTCTCTCCGGCCCTGGCTGATGCTTCGCGCAATTCCCGGGGTGGGCGATGCGGTGCTGCTCAAGTTGGTGCAGGTGTTCGGGGATCCAGAGGCAGTGTTCTCCGCGACGCAAGCCGCTTTGGAAGATGTCGGGTGTCGGCCGCAGTTGGGCGAGGCAATTCGTCGCGGGCCTGATGCTGATGCGATCAAGCAGCTTGACCATGAATTAACGCAATTGCAGCAGCGAAGGATCTCGGTGTGGACCTATCTGGATTCACGCTATCCTGCGCCGCTAAAGAGGATTGCGGATCCGCCCCCGCTGCTCTATGTCCAGGGCACGTTGGAGGAGGCCGACCGGCGGGCCGTGGCGATTGTCGGAACACGGAAGGTGAGTACGGCCGGACGAGCGTTTGCCGAGGAATTGGCGTCTGACTTGGCGGCCTTGGGATTTACGATCGTCAGCGGGTTAGCCCGCGGAGTCGACGCGGCTGCTCATCGCGGTGCCTTGGCCGGACAGGGACGGACACTCGCGGTAATGGGTTGCGGACTGGACCGTACATACCCAGCCGATCATCGGCAGCTGCGCGAGTCGATTGAGAAGCAGGGGGCGGTATTGTCCGAACTGCCGTTGGGGGCTGCCCCGAATAGTTATCATTTTCCTCGCCGCAATCGCATCATCAGCGGATTGTCGCTGGGGGTCATCGTCACGGAGGCTACCGTGCAGAGCGGCTCTCTCATCACCGCGCGATTAGCCGGTGAGCAGGGGCGTGAGGTGTTTGCAGTGCCGGGCTTCGTGAAGGCCGAGAATAGCCGCGGTCCGAATAGCCTGCTCAAAGACGGCGCGAGACTGGTCGAATCGGCGCAAGATATCGTCGAAGAATTGCTGCCGCAGCTTGATGCCCCGTTCCGCGAACAGCTCAGTGCGCGGGGAACGGCGAAGAAGCGATCAGGCTTCGTGTTAGCCGCCGACGAGGCGCGTGTGTATGCAGCCCTGTCCGTCCTGCCGCAGTCGGTAGATGACGTGATTCGACGAAGTGAACTGCCCGCCGCTCAGGTGGCGGCGCTGTTGCTCTCATTGGAATTGAAGAATTGCGTCCGACAGTTGCCCGGCAATGAGTACGTACGGCTTTCGAACGAGATCCCTTGAGAGATTAGAGCTGACAAGGCTTCGAGATTTGTTATAGTGGGTGTGGTAGTCTGGCGCAGGCATTGAGGAACCTGGATCGATATGGCCAAATCGCTGATCATTGTTGAGTCGCCGACGAAGGCGCGCACTATCACGAAATATCTCGGCCGTGGCTACTCCGTGATGGCCTCCGTCGGACACGTCAAAGACCTGCCGACCAGTAAATTGGGTGTCGATCTGGAACATGATTTCGAGCCCCAATACGTCACAATCAAGGGAAAATCCAAGGTTCTTGCGGATATCAAGAAGAAAGCCCAGGAGGTGGACACCGTCTTTCTGGCGCCGGACCCGGATCGCGAAGGGGAAGCGATCGCCTGGCATATTGCCCAGGAGTTACACGGCAAGGGTAAGAAAAAGGACGGCAAGGTCTTTCGGGTCTTGTTCAACGAAATCACGGAATCGGCGATCAAACGTGCGCTGAAGTCGCCGGGCGAGATCGATATCAAGCTGGTGCAGGCGCAACAGGCCCGCCGCGTGCTTGATCGCATCGTCGGGTACCAGGGCAGCCAGTTGTTGTGGAAAAAGGTCCGCCGCGGCCTCAGCATGGGGCGGGTCCAGTCAGTGGCGGTTCGGCTCATTTGCGATCGAGAGAAGGAGCGCGAAGCGTTCCGGGCGGAAGAATACTGGTCCATCGTCGCGCTCTTGAGCGGGGTGAATCCTCCAGCCTTCGAGGCGAAGTTACATTCCGTCAACGGGCAGGACGCGGACATCGGCACCAGTGAACAGGCCGATCGCATTCTCCAAGCCGTGCAGGGGAAGGCGTTCGTGGTTCAATCGATTGAGCGGAAGGAAAAGAAGCGGAACCCTGTGGCGCCGTTTATTACCAGCCGGCTTCAGCAGGAGGCTGCCAGGAAACTGCACTTCACGCCCAAGAAGACCATGACGCTGGCGCAGCAGCTCTATGAAGGGGTGGAAATTGGCGCGGAAGGTCAGACCGGCCTCATCACCTATATGCGAACGGATTCGCCGAGAATTTCACAAGAGGCGACTGAGGATGCCAGGGCGGTGATTGGGGAGCGATTCGGGGCGGAGTATCTGCCGGCCACGCCGAATGTATACAAGACGCAAAAGGCCGCGCAGGAAGCCCATGAAGCGATTCGTCCAACCGTCGCGGCTCGTGATCCGGAATCGATCAAGCAGTACCTCGAGCAGGATCAGTATAACCTCTATAAGCTGATTTGGAACCGATTCATCGCGTCGCAGATGGTTCCCGCTATTTTGGACGTCACGCGGGTGGATTCGAGTCCCGTCGGGACTGCGGATCGTTATGTGTTTCGCACGACCGGGACCGTCGTCAAGTTCCCGGGACATACGGCGGTGTATCTTGAAGGAACCGATGCGATCCTGCCTTCGCAGAAGCCGAAAAGCGAGCAGGAGTCCGAAGATGAATCAGATCGTCAACTCCCGGTCCTGAGTGAAGGCGAGTCGTTGCGTCTCGTGAGCCAAGAGGGCCAGACCGCACCGGGCTTGGTGTCCAAACAACACTTCACGCAACCACCACCGCGATACAATGAAGCACTGTTGATTCGAGAACTGGAAGAGAAGGGCATCGGACGTCCGTCGACCTATGCCACCATTATCTCGACGATTCAGGACCGGAAATATGTCGAGAAGCTTGAGGGGAGGTTTCTGCCGACCGAAACCGGGCGAACGGTGAATGACTTTTTGTTGAAGGGCTTTCCGGATCTCCTGGACACCGAATTTACGTCCCACATGGAAGAACAACTCGACGAGGTTGAGGAGGGCACGAAGCCCTGGGTCTCGGCAGTGCGGGAGTTTTATACTCCGTTCGTGAGAGAAATGGAGCTGGCGCAGAGTATTCCGGGGCCCAAAGATACCGTCGAGCCCCCGACGAACCTGCCCTGTGAAAAGTGCGGCCGCATGATGGAGATCAAGTGGGGACGGAACGGGAAGTTCCTGGCCTGTCCTGCGTACAAAGAAGAGCCTCCGTGCAAGAATACGCAAAACTTTGAACGATTGCCGGATGGGACCATCAAGATCGTTCCCAAGCTCGAAGAAACGACGGACGAGAAATGTGACAAGTGCTCCAGTCCCATGGTCGTCAAATCGGGGCGCTTCGGCAAGTTTCTCGCCTGTTCCGCCTACCCGGAATGTAAGACGACCAAAGCCATCGCATTGGGCGTGAAATGTCCCCAACCAGGTTGCGGTGGCGATCTGGTTCAGAAGCGTACGAAAAAAGGCCGAAACTTCTACTCCTGCGGGCGTTACCCAGAATGTGAATTCGCGCTCTGGGATCGCCCCATCAATAAGCCATGTCCCACGTGCCACGCTCCCTTCCTTATCGAGAAGGTCAGCAAGCAGGCCGGCCGCTCTGTGCAGTGTCGTAACGAAGAGTGCGGGTATCGCGAAGCGGGATAACCGGTCTCGGCGTATCTCTGGGCTCTGTAGGTCGAGTCACCTCCTCACCTCTGTTCACCTCCCCGCGTGTCAAAACTCTGACCCGCTGTGCGTTCACGATAGACTCGCGCGGTTGTTCTGATGAAGGAAATGAGAAGCGTTCTCGACGAAGTTGATAACCCTCCTCATTACTACGTACTTCTCTTGTTGACAATCGCTTCGAGAATCTCTAAGTAAGGAGTAGGATATGTTCAGTGAGCATGGAGCGACCAGGGCCATCCGACTCGGGATTCAGAGGGTGTTCACGGCCGGAAGGAGGGACATATGAAAGCGAAACAGGGTGTGATCGAATTGCTGAATAAAGTGCTGACGGCTGATCTCACCGCGATCAATCAATATTTCGTCCATGCGAAGATGTGCGCGAACTGGGGATACGAGCGGCTTCACCACAAAGTGAGGGAGCGTAGCATCGATGAGATGAAGGATGCCGACGAATTGATCAGCCACATTTTGTATCTTGAGGGCGTGCCCAACGTTCAGCGGATGAATACCGTGCATATCGGAGAAACGGTTGCTGAGCAGTTGAAGCTCGATCTCAAGGCCGAACAGGAAATGCTGACGTTGTTGAGCGACGGGGTCACCCATTGTGCAAAGGTCGGTGATTTTACAACCAGGCACATGCTTGAGGACATGGCCAAAGATGTAGATGCGCATATCGACTGGATCGAGACGCAAATGGAGACGATCAAACAGATCGGTCTCGAGAATTATCTGGCCGAGCAGATTAACAAGGACAGCTAACGAAGCGCCAGATCGGCGTGGTTATGGGGGCAGGGATGAAAGCGAAAGAGGGAGTTCTCGAGATTCTGAATAAGGTGTTGGTCAGCGAGCTCACGGCGGTGCACCAGTATCTGCTGCACGCGGCACTCTGCAAGCATTGGGGATATGGTCGACTGCACGAGCATTATAGCCACTTGGCGCAAGAGGAAGTCAGCCATTCCTCAGGCCTTATCGATCATATCTTGTACCTCGGTGGCGCCCCGGCAATGGATCGTCTGGATGCGGTAGCCGTGGGCAAGAAGGTGCCGGAGTTGTTCGAGGCTGACTTGGCGTTCGAGCGCGAAGATGCAGATGCATTGCGAGGTGGAATCGTGCACTGCGTGAAGGTCGGGGATTACACCACGCGACATCGGTTGGAGGAAATGATCGTCGATACTGAAGAGCATATCGAGTGGTTTGAGACCCATCTTCGCACGATCTCGCAGGTAGGGCTGGAGCGATATCTGGCCGAGCAGATTGCAGGCAAGTCGTAACTGACCTCTCTCATCCCACGCCGGTCGGCGTTTCTTGAACAGAAGTGCCGATCGGCCTGCCACTCTTTTTTCCTAACAATTCTCTTATCCCTCGGCCTGGCATGCCAGCCGGTTTTTTAGCCGGTTCCAGGTATGGCCGCAGTGCGCCGGTCTGCAGGAACGTGTGTGCAGACGGTCCTGCAAGCCGGTGCTCGATCACGGCCTCCCAGTCTACGCAGAACTGTCGGATGAGGAGTACCGGAATGGATGAATACCCTGGCGGGGTTGCTGCCGGATGTGGCGCATCCGTAACTCCATCGGGGAGTGTCCGGTCGCTCGCTTGAAGAAATGACTGAAGGCGAATTGGTCACTGAACCCTAAGCTCGCCGCGATTTCTGGCAGCGTCTGACCGCTGGTGCGAAGCAGTCTACTCCCGCGCTCGATCCGGTACCGGCGCAGATAAGTCGAAAAGGGTTCGCCCATCATTTTGGAGAACAAATCGGAACAGTATTTTTCTGAGTAACCTAGGAATTGTGCCAGCTCTTTGAGACTCATTCCTCGGTGGAGATTGTCGCTGATGAATGCTTTGATGCGCGCAGGGAGTGTAGGCGGAGCAGGAAGATATGACCCATGTGAGAGGATGGTATGTGACAGGTTGAAGAGATCGCAGACGAGAGCACGCAGTTCGTGCTCTGTTCGGACTTGCTCCAATCGATCCGCCCATTCGGGTGACTGTGTTCGAAGCTCGGCAGCAAGCATGTGTAGACGGTCTGCAAAATGTGGTGATGGAGAGGGTTTGGTCGTCATGTGGTGTCTCCTTCCCTGTGCGCTCAGCACGTCCTGAAAGTTGCGGCGGCGGGGCATGGGGCTTCTGGCCCCGCTTCAGTGGATGGGTTGAATAGTGCTCGGTCGTCGGCCTGCTGGCGCGCATCCTGCTCGGAGAGCAAGGCGCAGAATGTGGAACAGAGATCGGGGTCAAATTGGGATCCAGCGGAGGCGAGTAAGGCACGCAGGGCGGTGTGCCATGACGTCGAGCGGGAGGCAATGGTGTCGAACACATCTGCGATAGCCAGGAGTCTGGCCCCGACAGGAATGTAAACGCCTCGAAGCCCATAGGGATACCCAGCACCATCCCATCGCTCATGGTGATGGGCGATCAGCCGTGCTGGTTCGCAGAGAAACGAAAAGGCAGCAAGAAGGGCTGCGCCATCCCTGGGGTGACTTTGGAGGAGGGCATAGTCGTGTGATGAATGAGGGACGGTGTCGTCGCGGAGGTGCCCTGGTAGTGTCAGCAGTCCGATGTCGTGCAGCAATGCCGCATAGTGCAGGTCGAGGCACTGTTGTCGGTCCAGACCGATGTGTTTGGCAAGCAGGAGGGCATAGTGCGCAGTGCGTTCACCGTGACCGAAGTGGCCGGGGATCGAGGCTTCGATTTGACGGGCTAACCGTTGAAGCTGAATGATGCGAACTGATTCCAGCGCGTCCTGGGAAAGTTCAAGAGTGTCCAGGTTGCCAAGTTGTTGGCAGGCCTCCTGGATCAGTTGTGTCGCGGCATTGATTGGGACTGCTGGTCGATGCATGAGATGCCTCCCAAATAACAGAGCCCAGGACCGTGTGGCTCGATCCTGGGCTCTGGGCGAATGACCTCTGGCCTCTGTATGGAGAATAGGTGTTTAGGGTGGGGGCTTATGCCCGTCCCCATGTTTGCCAGCCATGAGCGGTTGTTTCAGGATCCACATTTCATGCAACGGGATCCACATCATCACGAGAAACGACAACATCATGAGCGTATCCCCCGTCAACATCGTCAGGACGAAGATCGGAGATACATAACTGATGAGCCAAGGGGAGACCAAATCGAGCCCTACCCCGGCGAACGAGAGCCACGAGATCCATACCTTCGTCGCGTGACTTGCATTTGTCAGATACAGCACATGAACGAGGATCATGAACACCACCGGCATGGTGAACAGGTGAAAGTGTGTGACTTCCGCCAATTCACGAAACGACATTGGTTCGCCGAAGGTGGCATCGGAGCCGCGATAGTGAGCAGCAATCCCTTGGGGGGAGAGGCCGGTCATGCTGTGAGCCCAGAAGAACGAAAAAAGAAACCCCACTAGCATGAGAAAGAGGAATTGCGTGTACAGCAGCCTGATGTGACGATCCGAATCACGCAGGCGGAATCGGGTATTGAAATTTCGCATGCCAGTGCAGAGCCTCGACGTCCTTAGTTGCCGAACAGGGTCCCCAACAGCCCTCGCTCGGCCTTCTGCACTGCCACGGTGTCGCTGCCCAAGCCGGCCGGCTTCAAATAAAACTCGTCAACCAGCACCAAAACTCGTTTGACGCCGGCGTTCATTGAACGGACGGACATGGTTGCGCCGCTGATGTTGATAATGTCTTTGTTGATGCGGATGGGGTCCGAGACGGTCTTGCCGTCATACTGAGAGTTGAATCGCTTCTTTCCAACTTCGCTGCCCTTTGCATCTCGAAACACTAGCAATTCGACATCGGTGCAATTGCCTTTGGCATCCACACCAACCATATACGTCATGGGCTTATATTTGCCGATGGTGTTGTGGATCATGGCATATCCATCGACCTTGCCTCCAGTCTCTCCGATATACAGGTCGAAGGAGTCTTCCGGGAACTTCCAGCCGATGCGTTGTTCGATCAGTTCTTTTTTGTCTTGCGCGAGGCGAATCATTTCCTTGCGGACATGTTGAGATTTCGGGAGGATGGTCTTGACGGCCTCCTCCTCCGTCATGAACTCTTCGTACTTGAAGTCGTCGTCTTTCAGAAAGCGGCGCAATTCGTTGTCCCAAACTTTCTCCGTTGCCAGAGCCGGGATTGATGAGGTCATCAGCAAGACGATTGTGATCAAGGTGCGGTACGCACTCACTGTACTGAACATCCGTGCTCCTTCAATTTGCTGTTCAAGCGGTTCTGCACATCAGTCATGACTTCAGCAGAGGGCTCAGTATCGGTCCAGCCGAAGAGGCGTGATCCGCCGCGGAAGGCCCACCGCTGTCGCTCTTCGATGAAACCTATTTTGGTTACGTCGTCCAGCCGTTTGACTGTCAGGGAAATCCGGGACCGATCTCTGCTGTCTCCCAAGTCTCGTTGGAAAGCACCAAAGGTCCGTCCCGGCATCGAGATTTCAAGCCATGCCGTGTCGATCACGCCTGCAGTCTTATCCTGCCGGGCAATCGCACGATCTTTGACTGCCTCAAGCGCGGCCTCCCAGGCATGGTCGTAACTGCAGACGGCGAATCGTTCTTGCGTGCCGCCCATCGCTGCGCAAGCGGTCAAGAGCGAGGGAAGCAGAATGAAGCTGAGTCTGCGGTGGCGTTGTGTCATACCATCTCATTCAGTTCAGCCAGGCCATCCCGATCGGGACGGCCTGGCCGAGAATCCGGTTAGAAGTACGTGGCTGCTTGGATCAAGAACCCGTTTCCATTCATGGGGCTGCCTGCAGTGCCGAGATCCCCGGCGGCGACAAGCCCCTTGGCGTCTTTCTGGGTGTTGAATTGCCAATCGAATTTGATCACCGTGTCTTCGATCGGCCGGAAGTTCAGGCCGAGGGTCAAGCGCTCAAGCTTCCGCTGGCCACCAAGTGCGTTCTGCTTGGTGCGATCGTCGGTGTCCGTGTTGACCTGTTCCCACCGGACGACTGCTGTGAATGTAGAGGCGTCGGTGAAACGGCTGGGGGCCCATTTTTTGAGGAATTCCGGCATGAAGTGATAATTCCCCTGAACGTAATACCCTTGCATGCCGGCTGGTCCGATGGCCCGGTTGGCCACGCCCGTCGCATTGTTGTTGCTGATTCTGGTCCAGGCCGACTCACCGATGATTTCAAACGGGCCTTTTTGGAGCGTCCAGTCCAATGCAAACATATCGATGTATCCCGCGCCCACGGCTCCGGCCGCCGGCTTGTATGCTCCATGGTATCCGGATCCGGCGATTTCAATGCCTAACATCGGGCTGAAGGCGACGCGGCCCACGACGGCCTTGTTGTCATCGCGATCCCGAGAGACACTGCCACGCGCGCTACGTACCCCAAGGTCTGTAATCCCACCGGCGGTCTGGCTCATTCCATTGACGGCATAGACTTCATAGTCCAGCTTCGACCGTGACGAAGGATACAAGGTTCCGTAGATACCGGCTCCTGCCTCAAACCAGGTGCTGGGAATGACAATGCGGGATACCATCGGTCGATCAACAAGATCGTTGAGCGGGGAGTCGTGCAGCAAGTTAAATTTGCCGACCGGCATGAGCAGAATGCCGGCGCGGAGGTTGATGGATTCGTCGATCAAATAGTCCAATTGGGCGAATTCGATCTGCATAGATCCATCGCCGCTCTGCGGGGCATTCTGGCCGCCGCGTTCGATCTCGATTTCAGTGGCAAACTTGATGTGGTCGGTAATGTCGGCATAAATAAAGGGTACCAGCCGTTGCTGACCGAATGAATTGCGGCTGGGGTTGTCCAGGTTCTGACGGGACAATGAGTTGTACATCACATCGGCGTACCCACCGACCGTTGCCTTCGGTGCACTCAAGAAGGGTTTGGCGTACAGGAGTTTGCCGGACCCGGTCGATCCGAATCCCAATGGAATTTTTTCCTCGCCCGGTCGACCTACGCGAATGTCGGTCATGGGGCCGGTCGCAACAGGGTACTGTGGGGCCGAGCCGGGTTCGGTTTGGCCCTGCTGCATGCCGCCTTCACGCCGTTCGTGTTCTTTCAATCGTTGCTCGACCGCTTCATCAACCAGCTTTTTGATGTCCTCCGGGGTCATGTTTTCTGCCAGTGCCGGCATTGCCGACAGACCGACCAACAGGAACGCCCCGAGGAATGCCCGCATTTTCATGGGTATCCTCCGTCTGCGAGTAAGGTTGTGGGATGACTCGGGACTCGGCGGTCTCTGGTCTGTTGAAAAAACATGCATGTGAGCTTGACGTCTTCGATGAGTGTAGGTGAGAAGACCTCCTTCCATAAATCGGATCATGCCGGCACCGTTCCCCAGCCTTCGATCGCGGTGAACGGAATCACGACGATACGTTTGCAGCGTTTACACTTGAGCTCGAGGCCTTGCCCGCGAACCTTTGCGATCAATTGACCGCACTCGCAGCGTGTTTCACTGTCTTGGCCGCAGGGTCTCGCTAAGTTATTGTGCGCAGTCATGAGGATTCGGTGTCCAAGTTTGTGAAATTGAGAACGATTATTAATATCCCGATCGATATCTGATTGTCAAGCCTGTCGTTCGCTCTCCGGACGTGGGAATAATTGCAATTTGCAGGGAGGCCGGAGAATATGGCGGTCTATTGGGATCACGCGCAAAGGAGACGCCGGATGAATCGACATAGGTCCGTCAAACTCTCTGGAACATCTGCCTCGACCGCTCTTGAACGTTCCCCCTCTGCGCAGGCAGGGCTGATTACGACCATGGTCGTCCTCTCCGGCTATCTTCTCATCTTCGCTGGTTGTGCCGGACCGACGCGCACTCCCTCTCCGGTAGTCGTAAAAAGAACGCAGATGCAGATGGGAACGCTGGTGACGATCACGTCGGTAGCACCGAATCGCCAGGTGGCCCAGGCTGCAGCCTCGGCAGGATTTCAGGAAATCCACCGCTTGGAAGGGTTGTTGAGTACGTGGATTGAGAGCAGTGAGCTTTCTCGCGTGAATGCCGCAGCAGGAAAAGAAGCGGTGACGGTTAGTCATGAGACGATACAGGTGCTGAAGGATTCGGAGAAGATCGCCCAATTGACGGATGGGGGATTCAATATTCTCGTTGGTCCTGCTGTTGATGCGTGGAGCGTGCTTGACCGCCAAGAGGTTCCGTCTGACGCAAAATTGGCTGAGCTTCGCCCCCTCACCGACCGGACTGCGCTGTACCTCGATGAGGAGCGAAGGGCGGTCAGGCTGGCCAAGGCTGGTATGCGAGTCGACGTAGGGGGCATCGGCAAGGGGTATGCTGCCGACATGGCCGTGGGGGCGATGAGAAAGGTCGGCGCAATTGCGGGGGTCGTTGCTCTATCCGGTGATATTAGGACATTCGGGCTGCTTCCCGATGGACGAACGTTTCCCTTTGGTATCCGGCACCCCCGGCGAGAAGAAGCCGTGCTGGCGTATATTGACCTTCAAAATGAGGCGATTTCAACTGCCGGGGACTACGAGCGATATTTTGAGCGCGGCGGGGTGCGATACCACCATATTCTGGACCCAGCGACCTTGCAGCCGGCGCGGGACTGCCAGAGCGTGACGGTCGTGGCACCTGACGGGGTAACTGCAGATGGATTGGATACAGGCATTTTTGTCATGGGGCGGGCGCGTGGTATGGCGTTGGTCGAACAGATGCCTGGCGTCGGAGCCGTCATCGTGGATCGCGACGGCAAGGTGTGGGTCTCATCCTCTCTTCGTGGGCGAGTGAGGATGAATGAAGAGTCTGTCGGCCGATGAGATACTCGTGCCGCGATGTCCGTTGCTGAGTCGACATCGGGTCTTCCCTGTTACGTCGTAAGTGGAGAGGCAGTAACCGAGCCCTATTTCTGAGCCTCGGGCCGCAAGTCTCTGGGTAAGATCTGGAGGAGAGTTAGTGCACCAGTTGGTAGTTGATGGGAATCTGAAGGGTGACCGACGATTTTTCGAGAGGCTGGGTCAACAGGATGGGCGACGATTTCTGCACGGTCTCGAGTGCCGCCTGGTCGAGAATGTCATGTCCGGAACTTTTTGCGATTGTGGCAGAGATGATCTGGCCGTCGTCCTGCACCACAATGCGTACGAGCACTCGCCCTTCCAAACGGTTGATCCGTGCTTCTGCCGGATATTGTTTGAGCGATTCTATCCGAGGCAGGAGCGACGCGGCGAGCCATCCATAGTCAGGTTTTCTCGCCATTGTGGCATTGGGTGTCGACGGCACGAGTGTTGCTGTTTGCGTTGAGGGAGCGCCGCTGTCAGGAGTTTGTTCCCTGTTGGTTGGTGAGACAGAAGGGGCCTGCGCGGGAATAATTTCCGGCAATGAAGGTGTGGCTGCTGTCCGTTCGGGAGCAGAGGCAGACTCAAGAATGGCTTGGGGAGCCGGGGCTGGAGGTACCAGTTCCTTCGTCATCGGTTCTGGTAGTAACGGAGGAGGGGGCATCACCGCTTCTGTCGCTGGCTGGAGGTGCTGGATTGATGGCGGAGGGGCAGGTTCTTCAATTTGAGGTTCTACCGGATGTGGAAGGGGCGTGGATGCGGTCGGACGAGGACTTGAAGACTGAGTCGTGACAGGGCGTGCCGGTGGAGCGGGCATGCTCCGTTGGACCGGCCTGGTTGCTGCTGACGCCAAGGCTGATTCGCTTGGTGGGGTGGAGAGGGTATGGGGCGTCGTGGGTGAGGCCACAACAGTGACATCCCAATGAAATGAGGACGAGGATGGGGCAAGTCCCATCTTCGCGATCAGCAGTCCCGCCAGAACAATGGCGGTACCGTGCAGGCACAGGGAGATGATCCAGCCTCCCGCCCGTTGACGGACGAACGGATCGTGAGTCGTGGGGTGCTCCGCAGTCATAGGCGCACGACTTCCAGGCTTACGGACTGAAATCCAAGGCCGCGTATCTCATCCACAACCGAGACAAAGCGCTCGAGCAGGGTGACTTTGTCCGCTCGCACGACGACCAGTGACTCTCGAGGGTGGGCTAACAGCATCGTTTTCAGGCCATCGGCTGGAACTGGGCGATCGTTCAGGAACAATTCACCGGTTGCGGTGAGCGTGACGACCACGGGAACATCCTTGTGATCGCCGGCCTCCTTGGCCTTGGCGAGGTTGACCGGAATTTGTCCTGTGCTGATGAAGGTCGCCGTCGTCAGGACGATGACGAGCAATACGAGCATGACGTCCACCAGCGGGATGACGTTGATCTGATTAACCTCGCGTTCCATGCTCCACCTTATAGGTTGTCAGGAGTTCAGCGACGCGCCGGCGAAGAATATTGTTCATGACGACACAGGGAATGGCCACCAGCAAGCCGACGGCCGTCGCCTTCAGCGCGAGGCTCAAGCCGATCATGATGGTATTGACGGCCATGGTCCCTGAGGTTCCCATCGTGTGGAACGTCATCATGATCCCAAGCACCGTGCCCAATAGTCCGATGTAGGGGGCATTTGCCGCGACAGTCCCGATGATCACCAGCCGCTTGGTCAGTGCGATTTCAAATGTTTGCACGTCTGTAAATTGCGCGGGGTCTACGCGTCGATAGTAGAGCCAGCGTTCGACAGCGACGGCCACCGACCACACACTCAACGCAATCAACAGCCCGATGATGCCATACTCTACCGCATTCTTGAGCACATCCATTCGTCAATCCTCCACCTGTCACTATTGATGCACGGTGGCCCTGTCCGCCTTCGTCAGTGCCTATTGTACCTGTGCCGCGCTTACGGAATCGAAGCATTCCCGTCGTGCGATTCCGGCTCAGCCGGCGATTCAGGGGACTGGGGAAACAAGACCGTATGGGTGGCCACCACACGCAGCGCGATGGCCGTTCCGGCTTGATAAATGCTCAACGACGATTCGCTACTGTGCACGATCTGTCCTGACGCGAGTCGGATGGTGTAGACGTTTTCGGACCCTTTGAATTGCCGCGCCACAATACGCGCATTGGCCCCCTTCGTTGGGACGATGTGAATGTCGTCTGGGCGGATCATCACGACGACCTTGGTGCCGGTGGCGAGCTTCTGCGTGTTGGGAAAGTCTCCGAGCTCAGTCGTGACCACATGGTTGTCCACGACGCCGGAGACGAAATCCGCCTGTCCGACGAAGTCCGCCACGAACGGTGTGGTCGGCAGATGGTAAATGGCCTCAGGGGTATCGAACTGTTCGAGCCGCCCACGGTTCAGGACGGCCACGTGGTCGGCCATGGAGAAGGCTTCGTCGTGATCGTGGGTGACAAGGATGGCGGTGGTTTTGGTTTGTCTCAATAAGGCATGCAGATCTTGGCGCATCCGACTGGCCATATCCGGATCAAGATTACTGAACGGCTCATCCAGCAACAGGAGCACGGGACGCAGGGCGAGTGCACGGGCCAACGCCACCCGTTGTTGTTGCCCTCCAGAAAGCTCATGTGGGTAGCGGTGTTCCAGGCCGCGCAACCCGGTCAATGCCAGGAGATCACCGACGATCGCTCGTTGCTGGGGGCGTGAGAGATGGTTCAAGCCGAAAGCAATATTCTTGTCCACGCGCAAATGGGGGAACAGCGCGTATTCCTGAAAGACCATGCCGATGTGTCGTTGTTCCGTCGGCACCAGCGTGTCCCGTGAAGAGACCAGACGCCCGGAGAGGGTGATGGTGCCGGTGGTGACCCGTTCAAAGCCTGCGATTGCGCGGAGAATCGTGGTTTTGCCGCATCCGGACGGGCCGAGAAGGCACAAAATTTCTCCCTGTTGAACGCTGAATGAGATGTCTTCGACCGCCGGCCGCGTTGCCTCATAGGCGCAGGAGACGTCGCGAAGCTCCAGCACCGCTGAGCCGTTCGACGTCGGCTCAGCCGTCGCGAGGGCTGTCTCCTCGTTCTTAACCAGTTGCTCGCCGGTGTCCGATCCGTTCACGGGGGTTACGTGCCAATCTCCTGCTCTTGGGCGCGCCAGTCTTTGGCGACCAGTAACATCAGCGCCGGCAGGCTTAGGACGACAATCAACAGAGCGGCAGGGGCTGCCAGTTGGTAATATTCTTCGCTGGCCTCCAGCCAGACCCGAATGGCCAGTGTATCAAATCCCACCGGCCTCAGCAGCAATGTGGCCGGAAGCTCCTTCATCGTTTGGAGAAACATCAGCACCCATGCCGCGGTGAAGCCATTGCGGACGAGGGGAAGTGTAATGCGTCGCAGACTTTGTTGTGCCGTGCAGCCCAGGGTGCGAGCGACTTCTTCTACATTCGGCGTAATTTGCTGCAGGGCCGGCTCCATCGACTGCAGCCCGACCGGGAGGAAATGCAGGATGTAGGCGATCAGCAGCACGACGACGGTGCCGTAGAGCGCGGGGACAAAGTGTGTGAAGAGGACGAGCACCGCGAGGGCTGCGACGGGGCCGGGCAACGCGTATCCGGCATAGGCTGCGTGGAGGCAGGCGAGGTTCAACCGGGACGGGCGACGGCTGGCCAGGTACGCCAACGGGATTCCGATAAGTACTGCGCCGCTGGCGGCGAGGGCCGCGAGCACGGTGCTGTTCCAGACGAATCCTACAAAACGCGCATCCAGTGCGCCTTGTCCGATGGCTTCAATGCTCCACTGCACCAACATTGCGGCGGGAATGCCGAAGGAGACGCCGAAGACCAGGACCACATAGCCGGTGATCGCTGCCGTTGCGATGGGTCCAGCCTGCCGGCGCATCGCCTTCCGGTATCGACCCGACGTTTGATAAAAGCGGCTGCGTTGGCGAAACCATCGCTCGGTGACAAGAAAGATTCCTGCCATGAGGACGAGCAGCAGACTCAGGATGCTCGCAGCCGTGTGGTCGTAGCGGCTGGTCATTTGCTGGTAGACGGCATAGGTGAGGGTTTGGTAGCGGAGGAGTGAGACGGCCCCGAAGTCCGAGATCACGTACAGGACGACCAGCGCGAGTCCCGCTGCGATAGCGGGGCGGATGAGCGGGAGTGTGACTTTCCAGAGGGTCGTCCAGGGAGAGACGCCGCAGACTCGCGCCACTTCTTCAAAGGATAGATTCAGATTCAGCAATGCGCCACGAACCAGGAGATAGACGAAGGGGAAGGTGTCCAGGGCCATGATGAGCGTCACCCCGAGAAAGCTTTGGGGAGAGAGTAGTCGTGCGTCAGCCCCCAGCACCATCTGCCACCATTGCTCCGCAGGTCCCCCCATTCCCAGGAGATGCGCATAGACGTAGGCCAGCACGTAGGTCGGCATCGCCAGGGGTAAGGCGAGGGCCCATTCCCACAACCGGCGGCCGGGGAATTCGTAGCGAACGATGAGCCAGGCGAGGGACACCCCGAGCCCCAGAGTGGCCAGTGCCACACTGGCGGCGAGCGACAGGGTGTTTCCCAGGAGTTCAGGAATGCGGGTCGACCAGAGACGAGTCCATACAGTCGGCGCGGCTGTCAAGGCCACGTAGATGATGTAGCCGGTGGGGAGGACCAGAAATGCTGCGGTGAGAAGGCTTACCCATTGCAGCGACGATGGCGTGTGGGCTCGTGTGGCAGTGAACATGCGCGGCCAACAGCTCAGCGAAGGCCGACTTGTTCGATCAGCGTGAGTGTGCTCTCGCGCAGTTCCGCCAGCCGAGCCAGTGGAACGAGCGCTGCGCGGAAGCTGTGCCGGTCGACGAGTGCCGGGTCGGCCTTGACCTCCGGATGCAAGGGGTATTCTTTGTCGAGGTCTGCAAACAGCTTTTGCCCGGCTTGGGCCACCAGGAATTCTACCAAGAGTTTGGCGCTCTCCACGTGTTTCGACGTCCGCGTGATCCCGATTCCGGTCACATTCATGATGGCACCCATGCCGCCCTCCTGTTGATCGGTCATGATGGCGGCAATAGGGGCGGCTGGCTGGGCGGCCAGATGTCGGTAGATGTAGTAGTGGTTCACGATCCCGAGTGCGACCTGGCCTTTGGCGACGGCCTCCACGATTTGCGAGCTTTTCTGATACACCTGTGTTCCGGCGTTGGCCTTGAGCCCCTGCAGGAATTGCCTCGTGCGGTCATCGCCGAACGTGGCCTTGATGACGGAGACGCCGGCTTGAAGGTACTCGCTGCCTGAGTTGGGAATGGCGATTTTGTCTTTCCATTGCGGCTGGGCCAGATCGAGCAGTGAGGTGACCTGCTCGGGCTTGACCATGTTCTTGTTGTAGACGACGATCCAGAATCGACCCGACAGGCCGATCCAGCTGTTGTCGCTCGCACGGAATTGTGGAGGAATGGCCCGTTCGACTTCACGCATGTTCATGGGCCTGAGGAGCTTCAGTTCCCGGGCATGTTCAAGACTGCCGGCATCGTTGGTAAGAAACACGTCGGCCGGGCTGTAGTCGCCCTCAGCCTGCAGCCGGTTGACCAGTTCGGTTGTCCCGGATGAAAGGAGTTCAATCTGAATCCCGCTTTTCGATTGAAATTCGTCCAGCACCGGCTTGATTAGACGTTCGGCTCGACCCGAATAGACGACGAGTTTGTCTGCCGCGGCTGCGGGGGCCGTGGCCAATTGCGAGCAGAATAGGCTGCCGAGGATCAGGGCCAGCGCAAGGATGGTACGAGGGGATGTAGCCATGCGGCATGCCTCCACGTGTAAAGACGGCCCGTGACGGGCGCTCTAGTTGAAATTGATAAGCCGTCTCAAGAGGATACTGGATGAGACGGCAATCCGTCAATGGCGGCAACGCGGGCAGAGCCCGTAGAGTTCCAGGCGGTGAGTTTGGATCACAAAGCCGTTTTTTGTCGCGACCTCCTCCTGCAGCCGCTCGATCTCGCAGTTCTCAAACTCGACGATCGTGCCACAGCCGGTGCAGATGAGATGGTCGTGATGGCCTTTATGGGAGATGTTGTCGTATTGCGTCTGGGTGCCGAAGTGGCGAGCCTGGGCAATCCCAGCCTCGCAAAAGAGGTTCAGCGTGCGGTAGATCGTCGCGAGCCCCAGATGAGGATCTTTCTTCGCAAGCTGATGATACATTGTCTCGGCCGTCACGTGCTCCTGTCGAAGGAACGCCGTCAGGATCAGTTCTCGCTGGCGAGTCAGTTTCAATTGATGCTTCGCCAGATGCTGACGAAGCACGTCCATTTCTTTAAGGCTTTTGCTCATCGTGTGTGGTCAGGCTTGAAAGAGGCCCATTAAAAACGAAAGTGGGTGAATGGGTCAAGAGGGGGACGCGACTTCAGGATCATCGATTGACGAATCCAAAGGGGCCTGTTTATAGTCCACCCCGTTGTCGTTCATGCAGAGGAGATGCGATCCGTGCGAAAGCCTCACGAGATGACCGTTGACCGGGCCTTGCTACTCTATGTCTTGTCGCTGGCTGAACCCTATGGGCTCTTGAGCGACGTGAAACTTCAACAGCTCTGTTTTCTCTGCGAATTGCAGCTGTTCGGTAAAGGCATCAAGGGATTACACTTCGAATTCGTCCGGTTTGCGTATGGGGCGTTCAGTCGCGACTTGGATAACGATTTGACCTCGCTTCGTCGGAAAGAGCGGATCGAAAATTTCAGTCCATCAGATCACGTGCGTGACGAGGTGCTCCCGCTGTTGATGAAGGGGATTGACGGCAATGAGGTCAATGAAAAGGTTCGGGACCTTATCCAGGCCGTGATCTCGACGTACGGGCCGCAGGATGTGACGGCCATTACGCAATCAGTCGAATCGGTTGAGTTGAGCACCCCTCAACAGCCGGAGTTCAAAATTCCCATTCGCGATATCGTCTTTCACACCACGCTGCTGGTCCCGGCCAGAATCGAAGTGGCGTCGGAGTTTCTCCTGCCCGCAAATCAATTAGCCAAGCTGAATGTGGCGATGGGATATTGAACGCCCTGATCCTGTCTGTGATCAGGGGACCGGGATCGTTCCCCTGAGTGCCACGCCGCGATTGACCGTTACCCCTTCCGTCGAGATGAGTGTTAAGCCCCGGTGGCTGCTCTCCCGGCAGGTGGTCCAGATTCGGGTCGTTTCGGGAGGGCGAGTGCTGCCTGAATCGTATGCAGCATGGCTCCGGTGTCGATCGGCTCAAGTAAACAATATTCAATATGCAGTTCGCGCACGACGCGCTGGAATTTCTCGCCCTCCAAGGCCGGGTCGTGAAGCGCTGCGGTGATGATCAGCCGGGCGGCGGGAAATGCTTTTCGAAGCTCAACCAGGCCTTCCGGCCCTTGATCGTCATCAGCGACCAGTCGAGCAATGACCAGGTCCATGGTGGAGGAGGAGGGGTGCGAAAAGGCGGCCTGCCGGCTGGCGCTGTACTGAACGAAGTGTTCCATCCCAGGTAGGGCCAGCTTGATCAGCCGTCTGAGATTTGCGTCGGCATTGATGATCAGGATATTGGCCATAGTCCCCCAACGCGAAGAGGTGATGGAGAGCGCGGTGCTGGCTTGTCAGGGCCTGTGGCGGCATCGCAGGAGACGTCCCTGGTGCGTGAGTGTGAGGGCGTGAAGGTGGGCCTCCTTTCGAATCTCCGATGCATTCAGACCAATTGTTGGTCCAGGGCGTATCGGATCAATTCAGCGGTCGTCCTCATGCCGAGCTTGATGAGGAGGCGCGAGCGGTACGTGCTCACGGTCTTGATGCTCAAGTTCAAGTGTTCGGCGATTTCCGTCAAGCGGCGACCCTGGGCGATCCACTGAAGGACTTCTATTTCTCGATCCGACAGTCCGGCCGGCAGCCTGTCCGTGTACGTAACGGGTCTGGTGGAGAGTGCATCTTGCTGTTGCGGGTCGATCTGGGAAGATGGGGCATAGCTGCCGCCGCGCAGAATGCGCGAAACCGCCGCGCGGAGTTCCTCTGGGCCTGTTTCCTTCGTCAGGTAGCCGAGGGCACCGGCTCGAACGGCACGCGTCGCGTAATGTTCTTCGGAGTAGATGCTGACAACCAGCACCGGCAGGGCTGGTTGCACAGACTTGAGTATGCGCAAGACCTCGAGGCCTGGCATGTCGGGCAGGTTCAAGTCCAGAATGACGAGGTCCCAGGCGGCCGCGCGAATCTGCTCAATCGCATGTTGAGCGGATCCTGTTTCGGCGATGTACGGTGTTTGCCCGTCTTCTGCCAGAAAGTCTTGCAGGAACTCTTTGAGGCCACGTCTGAGGAGTGCGTGGTCGTCTGCGAGGAGAATCTTGAGAGTGCTTTTAACGGTCGGCGATTCGTCCAATACATTCACGGCAATTATGTCCCTCACGGTGCGTTGCGGCGCCCGGCCGTGCGGCTGCACTGGGGCTTTTGTCGAGCGAGCCTAGCCAGGGAATCGGTCGTACAGTGAGGGACTGTCGCGTCGGATCGAAGGACGGATTGATCACGTCGTCATGCCCCGTCATGTCGTCTAGTCGTGGCAGCCTCTCATGGACATCGACGGTGAGGCCATGGATTCGTTGGAGACTTCCAGCGTCTGCGGAAGATCCAGGCCATTCGTGCGATTCCTTCGCCCACGTGCTCAGCCGATTCACTCCCTGGAGCAGGGTCAGCACTTAGGATCTGGTGCGTTGATGTATCCCAATGAGAATTAACATGGTTCTCGAAGGTCTCCCTAGATCTGAAGTATCCTGTTATGGCCCTAGGTATTTTGCGGGGGCGCGGTTCACGCGGCCGGGAAGGTTGGCTCAAGGCCAAGGCATGAACGCGAGGGAAGGCTGGAAAGCCTAGAGTTGATACAGTTGGCCGTACTTCTTTTCTAGATAGCGCAGGAATGGCTCGGGACTCACCCCGTTGCCGGTGACTCGCCGGGCGAGGTGGTCAGGCGTGAACATACGTCCCCAGCGGTGAATCTTTTGTTCCAGCCATCGCCGGAGCGGAACGAGTTGCCCGGCCGCGATGTCTTCTTCCAACTGGGGCAGTTCCAGGTTGGCCTGCTCGAAGAATTGGACTGAATAGAGGTTGCCCAACGTATAGGTCGGAAAGTAGCCGAATGCCCCCATCGACCAATGCACATCCTGGAGCACGCCGTCGGCATCCCGTTGCGGAACGATTCCGAGGTACGACTGCATTTTGTCGTTCCAGAGTCCCGGTAAGTCATCCGGTTGGATGCGATTTTCAATCAGCGCCTGCTCAATTTCCACGCGCAGCATGATGTGGAGGTTATAAGTTAACTCGTCGGCCTCGACGCGAATGAGGGAGGGCGCGGCCCGGTTGATCGCGGCATAGAAGTGATCGAGCGGGACGGTGGCCAGCTGTTCAGGAAATGTGTGTTGGAGGATCGGGTAAAAGCAGCGCCAAAAGGCGCGCGATCGGCCCACGCAGTTCTCCCACAGACGAGACTGACTCTCGTGGAAACCCAGTGACACGGACTCGCCGAGAGGCGAGCCGTAATATCGAGGGTCGAGCCCTTGATCATACAGGCCGTGACCGCCTTCGTGGATGCAGCTGAACAGGCACGAGGGCAAATCCGTTTCGAAGACACGGGTCGTGACGCGGACATCGGTTGGGTGAAACGAGGTCGTGAAGGGGTGGGCGGAAAGGTCGAGGCGGCCGCGCTCGAAATCATACCCCATGGCCACGAGCACGAGGCGACCGAATTCCATTTGCTTGGCTTGATCAAAGCGTTGGTGTAAACAGCTGTCGTCGATGGTCACTCCGCTGCCTTGCACCTTTTTGAGCAGCGGGACGAGCCGTTCGCGTAGTTCGCGAAACATCGGCGCAAGATGCGCAATTGTCGCGCCTGGCTCATAGGTGTCCAGGAGTGCGTCATACGGGGAGTCCCGATAGCCGAGGTATTGGGCTTCCTCGCGCTTGAGGTCGATGATGGTTCTGAGCGAGGGGAAGAATTTTGAGAAACGACTTTCCTCCCGTGCCGTCACCCAGGCCTGCTGCGCCAGGGAGCATTCGCGGCTCAGGCGGACCACAAAGGCAGAGGGAAGCTTCTTGGCTCGACTGAAATCTCGCCAGGTTTCACGGAGCAAAGAACGTGATGGCTCATCCCACCCTTCGGTGGCCTGGCCCGTCGCTGGGTCGACCCAATCGGTCAATAGCGTCTCGATTTCGCGGGATACGAGTTTCTCATGCGCGAGTCCTTCCAACGCGGCGATCTGTTCGGCCCGTGCCGCGCCGCCCCCGGCCGGCATATAGGTTTCCTGGTCCCAAGAGAGGACCGACGCTGCGCTCTGAATGCGCCGGATTTCGAGGAGACGGTCCGTCAATGGTTCCAATGTTGCCAATGTCTTCACGTGCTGGCCTCTTGTGCTGGGATGTCCGTGGTATGATTCGCGACCGGTGCGAATTGTCGCACAAGTCTCTAGTGGAGTGAAACTCATGGCTGATCTGGTCCTGCCCGATATCGAAGCCTATGCCGCGGCCTGTTCCTTGCCGGAAACTCCGGTCCGCCGGAATTTGCGAGAGGAAACCGAGCGGACCATGGAGTTTGCGCGGATGCTGGTGGGGCCGCTGGAAGGCGCATTTCTGTCCATGATGACTCGCCTCGTTCAGGCCCAGCGCGTGCTGGAAATTGGGATGTTTACGGGGTATAGCGCCCTGTGTTTTGCGGAAGCCTTGCCCGACCAGGGACGGGTGATGACGTGCGAGGTGGATGAAGAATCCGCCGCCGTCGCTCGCCGATTCTTTGCCCAGTCGCCGCATGGAGGGAAAATTGACATTCGGATGGGTCCGGCGCTGGAGACGATGGCGAATCTGACCGGCCCCTTTGAGGTGATCTTTATTGATGCAGACAAGATCAACTACGTGAATTATTACCGTCGGGCGATGGAGTTGCTGTCCCCGCGCGGCGTGATCTTGATCGACAATGTATTGTGGGACGGCGATGTCCTGCTGAATCCGCCGCCGGACGATCGCACCGCGGCCATTCAGGAACTCAACCGAGTCGTGGCGGCTGATTCGCGCGTGACGGCGGTGCTGGCCACTATTCGCGATGGAGTGTGGGTCATTTCCCCGAAACCGTCACGCGAGCCGTCTTAACCATCCGGTGTGTCGCACACCAGAGTGAAGGGAGAACGTGAACGGATGGACAGACCGTCAGCCCCTGCCGCCTATGCCGCCTTGACCACGTCCGCCCTGGTATGGGGAGGCTCGATTGTGGGGCAGAAACTCGCGCTCGGCGCGTTTTCGGCCGTGGAGACCTCCTTGCTGCGCGGCCTCGGCGCGTTGGCGATCCTGATTCCTCTCTGGTGGTGGACGGAAGGCGGGCGCACGACTCTGACGGCCCGCGATCTGAAGTGGCTGTCGCTGCTGGGTCTCGGCGTGCTCGGCAACCATCTGTTGACGCTGTTCGGCCTTCGGTATGTCGGCGCGGCCACCGCTGGAGTGATTATCGGGGCGAGTCCGGCCATCACCGCCCTCCTCTCATCGCTGTTAGTCCGCGATGTGCCTTTTAAAACCGTGGCGGGAGGGTGTGCGGTGTCGTTCGCGGGGGTGGCGCTGGTGTCCGGAGTCGGAGGAGATGCCCCGAGCGGAGAGAATCCCTGGTTGGGCGGCATCTTGGTCCTGTTGGGGTTGGTGAGCTGGGCGCTCTACTCGATCGGAGGCCGGCAGGTGATGGAGCGTCTAACCCCGCTGACAGTCAATTGGACGACCTTGTTCCTCTCGCTGATGCTGCAGATTCCCCTCCTCTGGACCGATCAAAAGCTGCTCGTCACCGGTATGAGCGTCGTTCCGCTTTCCGGGTGGTTGGCCTTGGGCTATCTGATCGTCTTTGCCACCGCTCTTGGCCAGCAAGCCTGGCTCTATGGCGTGCAGGGCGTCGGTCCCTCACGGGCCGGCGTCTTCGTGAACCTTATTCCCGTGTCGGCCCTGCTCTTGTCGGCCCTCATACTGGGTGAGGCGATTGGCGTTCGGGAAGTCGTGGGGATTGCTCTCATCCTCGCCGGCGTCTGGCTGGTCGGAAGGCAGTCGGCTCGACTCAAGGGTAGGGGCTAGCGACGTCGCCCGGTGTGTGCCTCGGTACATGAGCTCGTGGCGATGGCCGCTCTTTGTATGATCGCTGTGTGGGTGCGTGATGGGCGGGAGCACGGGTGACTTGTAAGCATCTCTCTACTGTGGGCCGGTCATCATGCGGCTGCGGCTGTTTCCTGAACCGAAGGCGTCTCGATGAACAGTGACAGGATCGCATTCGGTGACGATGGGTTGACGAGGGTTGCGGTGATCTTCACCAGGCCAGACGGGATCATCAGCAGTTTCAGCCACGCTGCCGAGCGATTACTCGGCGTGACTGCGGAGACCGTGGTCGGGCACCTCACCCCGGCCGCTTTTCATGACCCCCTCGAGTTGGACGCTCGGCGACGCACGATCGTGGCTCAGGTTGGCACGGTGATCGAGGATCCGTTCGGAGTGATTGTCGGATTGGTCAGCTTGGGGCAGATGGTCGAGGAGGAGTGGACGTACATCGATGGTACTGGCTGCCGGATTCCGGTGCGCCTCTTTGTCAGTGCTCTGCCTGACAAGCGCGGGAACATTGTGGGTTATTGTTTTGTCGTCAAGGATCGTCGAGGCCAGCTGCAGGCGGAAGCCTTACTCCAACGTCAAGCGAAGTTGCTCGATTTGGCCAACGATGCGATCCTCGTGCGCGACCTGGTGAGTGATACGATTACGTATTGGAACGAGGGCGCGGTGCGGCTGTACGGATGGACGTCCGGGGAAGCGTTGGGTGCGTATATTCACGAATTCTTACACACGACCTTTCCGTGCCCGCTGGAGGAGATTAAGCGGGAATTCTTGCAGGCAGGGTTGTGGCGGGGCGAATTGGTGCATCGGACGCGCGCGGGACGGACCATCACGGTGTCGAGCCGGTGGACGTTGCTCCGTGATTCATCGGGAGTCCCGAGCGGCAGTCTCGAATTGAACACGGATATTACCGAACAGAAGCGGACACAGGAAGCATTGACGCATGCGCATGAGGAGTTGGAGGCGCGGGTGCTGGAGCGTACGGCGGCATTGCGCGAGGCGAACGAGCGATTACGCATACTGTCCCGTCGGTTGATGGAAATTCAAGAGTCGGAGCGCCGTGCGATTGCGCGTGATTTGCACGATGAAATCGGCCAAGCGCTCACGGCGATCAAGCTCAATTTGCGAGAAATTCGCACGGTGCCTGGCAGTGAGGCGGTGGAGAATCAAATCGTCGATAGTCTGGAGATTCTTGGGCAGGTGCTGCAACGTGTCCGCAGTTTGGCCCTGGATTTACGGCCATCGCTGTTGGACGAACTGGGGTTGGGCCCGGCTCTCAGATGGTACGTCGGCCGGCAGGCGGAGCGCGCGGGGTGGGAGGCCCTGGTGTCTGTTGAGGCGCTGACAAGCCGGCCCTCGCCTGAGGTTGAGATCGCCTGTTTCCGGCTGACGCAGGAAGCGTTGACCAATGTCGCGCGCCACTCGCAGGCGAGCAAGGTGGAAGTGCGCTTGGAGCGCGCGCATCAGGAATTGACGCTGGTCATTCGTGACAATGGCATCGGGTTCGATCTGGAGATGGTTCGGGCGGGTGCCAGAGCCGGCACCAGTGTCGGGTTGTCCGGGATGGAGGAACGCGTTCAACTTGCCGGTGGAACGGTCACGATCACGTCCGCTCCTGCTGCAGGGACCGAAATTCGTGCGTCGTTTCCCCTCGCCGCGGCATCCGAGAGCAGTCGGGAGGATCTGCAATGAACACGATTCGGGTGTTGCTGGCCGAGGATCACACATTGGTGCGCGCCGGATTTCGGGCATTGCTGGAGAAGCTGGATAAGGTTGAGGTTGTTGGGGAGGTGAGTGATGGTCGAGAGGCGGTGCGCGCCGCCAGAGCACTAGCTCCCGACGTGGTTCTGATGGATATCGCGATGTCGGGGATGAACGGGCTGGAGGCCACGAGTCGCATGCGGCAGGAATGCCCCAAGGCGAAAGTGATCATGCTCACGATGTATACAAACGAGGAATATCTGAAAGAGGCGTTACGATCCGGGGCATCCGGCTATCTTCTGAAGGACGCCGACCGTTCAGAGTTGGAACTTGCGCTTAAAACGGTGTGTCGAGGAGAAACCTATTTGACCTCGGCCATGGCCAAATTCACCCTGGACGCCTATTGTCGTGAAGGCACCGCCGCGGCAGGTCCATTGGGCAAACTCACGGCGCGTCAACGGGAAATCCTGCAGTTGATTGCCGAGGGCAGCTCCACCAAAGAGATTGCTCATCGGCTCGACCTGAGCGTCAAGACCGTGGAGACGCATCGCGCCCAACTAATGGAACGGCTTGAAATTCATGACGTTCCTGGATTGGTACGACTGGCCATTCGGACCGGACTGATCGGGGCCGATCAGTAACGGAATGCATTGAACCCAAGGCGTTCGCCGAATCGTCCATCTGCCCCAACGCTCGTCTCACTTCCGGCTTGAGCTCGTGGCGCTACGTGGGGGAGAGGTCTCGTGGCTCGGGACATGGCTGACGCTTGTGGGGTGCAGGAAATTTCCCGTCATCCGAAGGACCTGTGGATACGAACGGCGCTCCATGCGGTGAGCGGTTTTGCCGCTCACGGTCGGCGGCGTGAAATAGGGGGACAAGCAACCAGGGCCACCACGTTCGTGCCTCAAGCCTCCCGCTCCCCCCAACTCGAGACCGCGACGCTCCACTTCTTCCGACGAGTTACGCACGGTTATCCTGGCTGATCGCGCCTCTTCTGCATGGACGATCCGTCAATGCACCCCATCCCGCCTCTCCCTCGGTAGGGCCGCAGTAGGGCCGATTGCCCGGGTTTACGTCCCCGTCGCAGACGCGTATCTTACCGGTGTTTGTCTGACAGACGACTCGCGTATCGGTCATTCGCCGTGACGGGCGAGGAAACGTACGATCATGCTGGCCGTGATTGGTCTGATGACTGCCGGAGTGTTCGCGCTGGATGCGATGATTCCGCTCGGCCATGTCGTCTGGTTGTTGTATCTGCTCCCTCTCTGGCTCAGTTCACGATGTGTGTCGCCAACCGTCCCGCTGCGGTATGCCTCGCTCTGTACAGTTCTACTTGGAGCCGGTGTTGTCCTGGCGCCGCCAGGTATCGAAGTGCGTACGGCGTTGTTCAATCGGACATTGGGCGTAGGAATAGTGTGGGGCGGCGCCTTCCTCCTGAGTCAACGTCGCGCCGCTGAAGCGGCGCTGCGCGCTGCGAACAACCGACTGGAATTGCGGGTAGCAGAGCAGACGCAGAGTTTGACGGCTGCCAATAGTCGACTGACTCAGCAATTGGTCGAGCAGCAACAGGCCGAGGAGGCTCGGCGAGCGAGCGACGAACGGTATCGCGAGCTGGTCGAGCAGGCCGGCGATATCATCTATCGGACTGATGCAGCCGGTCGGTTTACCTATTGCAATCCCACCTCGCTCCGCATCCTCGGGTATCTGCCTGAAGAATTGCTGGGGCGTCATTATCTGGAGATTGTCCTGCCGCCATGTCGAGCGCAAACTGAGCGGTTTTATGGGCGGCAGTTTGTGCGAAAAGTGCCACGAACCGTGTATGAGGTGCCGGTTGCCACGAAGGACGGGCGCGACGTGTGGCTGGGACAACATGCGCAATTATTGATGGAGGGGGAGACTGTCAGCGGCTTTCAGGTCGTGGCACGCGATATTACGGAGCGGAAACGGGTCGAGCAGGCCTTACGTGAAAGCGAAGAACGCTTTTCCAAAGCCTTTCAAAGCAGCCCGGCCGGCATGGCCATCAGTCGTCTGGAAGACGGGCGGGTGCTCGACGTCAACGACGCCTTTGTGCGGGTGTCAGGATTCAGCCGCGGAGAACTCATCGGCATGTCGTCGCTCGAGGTCGGAATCTGGGTCAATCCCGAAGACCGTCAACAGTTGGCGGACACCCTTCGTCGGGATGGATTCCTCCGGAACCTGGAGAAGGCGTTTCGCACAAAATCCGGTGAAGTGCGGCAAGGACTGTTCAACGTGGAACCGGTCTGTATCGGCAGGGAGAATTGCCTGCTGACGCTCGTGTTGGACATTACCAGACGCACGGAGGCGGAAGCGGCCCTACGCCACAGTCAGTCCGTGTTGCAGGTACACCAGCACGCGCTGATGCGTCTGACCAAGAGTCAACACATTGGGTCGGGGGACTGGCAGGCGGCTCTCGAGGAGTTGATGCGGACATCCGCGCAGGCCTTGGCGGTCGATCGCGCCAGCGTCTGGTTACTGGACCGAAACGGGGCCATGCTGGACTGTGCGGAGTTGTACGAGCAGCGTGTGGCACAGCACTCACGCGGGCAGCGCCTGAATGTCGCGCAGTACCCTCGCTACTTTGCCGAACTGCTTCGAGAGCAAGTGGTCGACGCCCACGATGTGGATCGGGATCCTCGCACGTCCGAACTGCTGCCTGCGTATCTCCAGCCTTTGGGTATTGTTTCCCTGTTGGATGTGCCGATTTTCTTCGGGGGGCGGCTGGCGGGCGTGGTGTGCCATGAACGGATCGGCGTGCCGCGTGCCTGGACCAGTGAGGAGACGCAGTTTGCGACGTCCATCGGGAATCTTGTGACGTTGGCCTACGAGGCGAAGCAGCGCCAGGAGGCGGAGAGCGCGCTGGTGATGGCAAAGGAGGCGGCGGAGTTCGCCAATCGGGCCAAGAGCGATTTCCTCGCCACGATGAGCCATGAAATCAGAACTCCGATGAACGCCATCGTGGGCATGGCGGATTTGTTGTCCGAAACGTCGCTGAACGAGGATCAGCGGGAGTATGTGCAGATTTTTCGAGATGCGGGGAGCAACCTGCTGAGTCTGATCAACGACGTGCTCGACCTGTCAAAAATTGAAGCCGGACATCTGGATCTGGATATCGTCGATTTCGACCTCAACGATTTGGTGCAGCGCGCGGCCGAATTAGTCGCCGTGCGCGCCGCCGAGAAGAATTTGGAGTTGGCCTACCAGATTCAGCCCGATGTGCCGACCTCGCTGGTCGGGGACCCGAACCGACTGCGGCAGGTGCTGCTGAATCTGTTGGGGAATGCCATCAAGTTCACGGATCAGGGGGAGGTCGTGCTGCGAGTGGAGTGCGATCCGCAGGCGGATGGGCCGGGAAATCTTCTGTTCACCGTGCGGGATACGGGTATCGGGATTCCAACGGACAAGCTGGCGGTCATTTTCGAACGGTTTACCCAGGTCGATTCGTCGATGACCCGGCCATACAGCGGGAGCGGCCTCGGGTTGACGATTTCCCGGCGTTTAGTCGAGCGAATGGGCGGGAAGATGTGGGTGGAGAGTGAGGTCGGCAAGGGCAGCCTCTTCAGCTTTAGCGCCAAGTTCGCCGTCCATCTCCAACCGGTCCCGGCCGTTCCTCCGGCACAGTGGGAGCAATTGGCCGGCTTACGCACCTTGATCGTGGACGATAATGCCACCAATCGTCTGATTGTGCGAGAAACGCTGACGGGCTGGGGAATCCCTGCTGTCGAGGCGTCCGGCGGTGATGAGGCGTTGGAGGAATTGCGTCGCGCAGCGAAGGCCGGTGTCCCGTATCGCCTGGTGATTCTCGACGTGCGCATGCCGAAGCTCAGCGGGTGGGAGGTTGCGGAGACCATCGCCCGTTCACCCTGGCTGGCGGGATTGTCTTTGATCATGCTGACGTCGGAACGCCGAGCCGGTGATCAGGCTCGCGCGCGGGAATGCGGAGTGGTGCGGTATCTCACCAAGCCGTTCCGGCGATCGGATTTGTTCAATGGCATGATGGCGGTCATCGGTAAGACTGCATCGGCCGAGGGGCATGGGGACCTGCCCGGTTCCCCAAAGGAGCCCTCCAGCCCGGTAGACGGTAGGGCCGGACTGTCGATTCTGCTGGCCGAAGACTTTGTGGACAATCGTCGCATGATGGAATTCTATTTCAAGGCGACGCCGCATCGGGTCGAAACAGCAGCCAACGGCCAGGTGGCGGTCGAGATGTTTCTGCGGGGATCGTACGATTTGGTCTTGATGGACATCCAGATGCCCGTCATGGATGGTTATGCGGCGACAAAGGCCATTCGAGCCTGGGAACGGGAGCAGGGCCGACCCCCGGTTCCCATACTGGCCCTCACGGCCAATGCGCTGCAAGGTGAAGTGCAGCGCAGTCTTGAGGCGGGGTGTACGGCCCACCTCACGAAACCGATTCGTAAGGCGCGACTGATGGAAGCGATTCAGTTGTATTCCCAAACAGCAGCGCTAGCACCGTCGCGGTCTGACGCGGCCTTGGCTCCTGTTGTGCTACAGCTCAGCGGAGAGTTCGAGTCGCTCATGCCGGGGTTTCTGGAACGTCGGCGCCAGGACCTGGTCCAGATCGCGGATGCGGTAGAACGCGAAGACTATGTCCTGGTCCGTGAAATCGGCCATGGCCTCAAGGGCGCCGGAGGGACCTACGGACTCGACGCCATCAGCGCGTATGGGCGGGCTCTCGAGGCGGCGGCGGAACGCAAGGACGGAGCGGCGGTGCGGGAGACGCTGAACGCGTGCACCAGCTATCTGGATCGCCTGCAAGTGGTCTATGTGTAAGTAAAGGGTGGAACAGTCATGCGCGTGTTGCTGGTGGAAGACCACATCGACATTCGGCGTTTGTTTGAACAGGTCATCGACGCGCGCGGGCATGAGGTGACGGCCTGCGGGGATGGGGAGTCGGCCTGGGAGGCCTACAGTCGGCGAGCCTTTGAACTGGTGCTGCTCGATTGGGAGTTGCGTGGCGGCGGCATGGACGGGCTGCAGTTGTGCCGCGCCATCCGATCGAGTCCGGGCGGTGATCGCTGCGTGATTGTCATGATTACGGCGCATGATTCACCGGATGCCTTGCGGACGGCGTTGCAGGCAGGCGTCAACGACTATCTGGTGAAGCCCGTCGGCGTCGAGTTTCTGAAACTGCGTCTGACGATTGCGGAGCAATGGGTGGAAAGCGTCCGACGGCGATTTGCGGCAGAGGATCAGGCTCAAGCGCTCCAATCGCAGTTGGCGGATCACGGAAAATTTCATGACTTGATCGGCCGGAGCCCGTCCATGGTGGTGTTGTACGAAGAAATCCAGAAGATCGCCGCGGTGGATGCGACCGTCCTGATCGAGGGAGAAACCGGCACGGGGAAGGAATTGGTGGCCCGTGCGATCCATCTCACCAGTCGGCGGGCACCCCACACATTTCTGGCCGTCAATTGTGCGGGGTTCACCGACTCGATTCTCGGCAGCCAGTTGTTCGGCCATAAAAAGGGGGCGTTCACCGGCGCCATCGACAACCAGGAAGGGGTTTTTGAGGCGGCGGAGGGAGGCACGCTGTTCCTGGACGAGATCGGCGATATTTCCCCCGCAGTCCAGACGAGCCTCCTGCGTGTCTTGCAGGAGCGGGAAGTGACGCGCTTGGGCGAGTCTAAACCACGGAAGGTCGATGTCCGTCTGGTGGTGGCGACGCACCATAACCTGGCGGAGGATGTGGAAAAGGGGACGTTCCGGAGAGATCTGTTGTATCGCATCAAGGTCGCACGGCTCCATCTGACGCCGTTGCGTGACCGGCCGACGGATATTCCCCTGCTGGTCCATGCCTTTCTCGGGCAGTTTCGCTCCGTCATGGAAAAGTCGGTGTTCCAGGTCAGCCCGGAGGCGTTGCAACTCCTGACCGCCTATCCCTGGCCCGGTAATGTGCGGGAACTGAAAAGCGCGGTGGAATCGGCGCTCATTCATTGCAAAGGGACGGTCGTGCAGGTCGGGGATCTCCCGCCGGAGATCAGGCATCCCGAGCCGAAGTCGACCTATGTTCCTCTCCAGCGTGACGATGAGCGGACCCGTATGCTAGGGGCCCTTCAGCAGACGGGCGGGAATCGTTCCGAGGCGGCTCGATTATTGGGCATGAGCCGCCGGACGTTCTATCGGCGTCTGGCCGAATATGATGTGGCCGCCTCCGAAGACACCGCTCAAGATTTTCGCCCGTGACCTTGCTCGATGCAGGCGCGAAAATCTTCCCCCTATGACACACCAGAATATCCATCCGATGATCAGGTGCCGCTTCTCGCAGATCTCCTCCGCATAGGCCGAACGGTCCAAAACTTAGATTCAGGCCTGGGTCACATCCGAGTATCGCCGACAGGTGTGCGCTGCGCCACATGAGACAGGTGTGGCACAGCACGTTGTGCCATCTCCTTGACACATGGCACCTCCGGCTGGTGGGCGTCTTGGCGTAAATCCCTAGTTTTTCCTCAACCTTCTCTCGGCAACAGCCATGGCATGATCCTTGATGGGTAGGTTCAGTGATTGTCGGAGAGTGATGGTCGGGTCAAGAAATCGGCAGCTGGCGCAGCATCAAGAGGCGCAGATGGGGTTCGCAGGGTTTTTCATCTCAACCGGTTCTGATCACGACGTGTTGATGACGATTCCGTCCTCGTCGCGGGGTGCCTTTGATCAACCGGTCGTCGCAGAGCAGATTGATGGGCGCTGGATCGATATGGGCCGCCTCCCGCATCAGGACCTGGTCGAATCGGACTCGGGCGGTCGGGGCCGTGTTGAGCTGCTTGCTAGGGCTGGTGCCGATTTCGTCGGGTTTTCTTGGTCATCTTCGTTCACAGTTGAATGTGTGGGCTCGGTAATAAAGGAGAGCAAATGATGTGGAATGACAATGAGAATGTCTTGCGGTTCAGTCGGGAGGGGAATCTGCGTGAGGTTCCGCCGGGAACGGATGCTGTGGCGAGCAGCAGCACGATGACCAGGCGCCGTCCGGAAGATCTGACCCCGAGAGAGCAGGAAATTCTGCAGTTGGTCTGGGCGGGGTTGACGAACCGAACGATCGCTGAGCAGCTGCATATCAGCATCAAGACGGCGGAGGCCCACCGGGCCAACATGATGAAGAAGCTTCGGGTCTCCAATATCGCGCAACTCTTGAAGACGGCGCTGGAAGAGGGGCTGCTCGCCACCCATGCGGGCTGATGGGACTCGCGGCGGCCTGCACTCTCGAGAGAAGTCCCACTCTCGGCGGTGCAACGGCTCCCCGTGAGTCCGCCCCCTCACCGCGTAATTGAGGCTCGCACCGGCAACGGTGTTTGCAGTACAATGCCGCACCGTTGCCGGAGCCAGCCGTGGTCGAACAACGCATCGAAGAAATCACGCGCGCCAATCTCGCCTTCTATGCCGCCTTTGAAAGTCTGGACATGCTCCAGATGGACAAAGTGTGGGCACATCTTGAGTATGTGACCTGCATTCATCCCGGCTGGAGCCTTCGCAGTGACTGGCCGGCCGTGCGCGACTCCTGGGTCCTGATCTTCAACAACACGTTCTCCATGAAGTTTGAACTGTCCGACGTGCAAGTGCAGGTGGCCGGGGATCTTGGTTGGGTCATCTGTACCGAACACCTGACCAGTCGTCAGGACGATCAGCCGGTAGAAACGCGCGTCCTTGCCACCAATTTGTTCGAGCGGATCGGCGACGAATGGTTGATGATCCACCATCATGGCAGCCCGGTGATGGGGTAGCCGCTGCCGTGCGGGTCGCGTCCTCTGCGAGGAGACGGGGCTATCGGCCCTTGTACTGGATGGGGTTGGGGTGCGTACTGCTTTCCGGCTGCACGACGGTCGCGCAGATCACGAGCTTGTCGGATGAATCGTGCCATCGGACCGTGCAAAGCCAACTTGAATCCATCCTCCTGGAAGAAGGTGAACAGCCAGAAGTGGCCAATCGCCTGGCCGTGAACACGACGGTGGTCTTGGCGACCGGCTCCCTTGGCCCTCGTCCATTCGGTGTCTCCTCACCCTCCGGTGCCGACTACAGCTTCTTCGTCCAACTCAAAGGCGACCAATGTTTCTTGCGGCTGTACGGCCGGAGGAAAGGGTTCACTCGCTACATCAACAATCTCACCTATATCGCCACTCGTTCGTTAGAAGGCTGCGCCTGCTCCGAGTAGGCATCTCCTGATCCCCGGCCTCGTTCGCGTCATTCGGCATTCTCGCAGCGCCCTTCCCTGTCCGGTTGTTCTGTTTCCTCTGCAACTGAATGATTGGTCGGCCTTGTAGGTCCAGGTGTCCATGCGGTGTCTCAGACCGTCTCATAACGTCTTATTGGCACAGTCGTCGTGTCTGTGGCACAGGTGAATCGGCAAGCGCGTGAGGCCGACGCCATACGCAACGCCTCGTTATTGTTGAGTACTCTTGGCAGTTTTCCGTCCGGCACGAGCTTTGATATGCACAGGGTCGTGTTGGTAGGGAGAAGTCCCTGGGGAGTTGTCGGGAGCGGCTGAGTCAACAGCAACGCGAACGAAAGACCCCAGTGCCACAGAGGGTGCCGGGATACAACAAGGAGGCGTGATCATGATGGTGAAGGGGTTCCTGCTGAAGGATCAGGAAGAGCAGGAGTATTTGTTGGCGATTCAACCGGCCACGCATGGCATGTTCGAACGGTTGATCGTACGTCAGAAGGTGGATGGAGGATGGGTCGAACTGAACGGCAATGCACAGGGGGCCTGGCAACCACGCACGCAAGCGATTACGGCCGTATTGGGGTATCTGCAACGCTTGTGGGACACCTCGAAACCCGTCACGGTTCGAGAAAACTGAGGGGCAGTTTTTGGGGTAGAGTCATGAAGGAGGACGAAGAGGTATGTTGGCCGAAATGGACGAGAATGAGGTGAGCGACAGAGACCGGAGCCGGACGAGAGTGTCAAAAGCCGGTCGTGCGGAGTCGCCGGAGCCGGTACCAACCGACGGGAAACGCAGGCCGGAGGATCTCACACCGCGCGAGTTGGAGATTCTCCGACTGATCTGGGAAGGGCATACGAACCGGAGCATCGCAGCAGGCTTGAAGATCAGCATGAAGACTGCCGATACTCATCGCGCCAATATGATGAAGAAGTTGCGGGCGTCCAACACGGCGCAGTTGCTGAAGGCGGCCTTGGAGCGCAAGTTACTTCAGACGACGGATGTCAAAGCGCGCTTCAGCGGAGTACAGTGACCGGTGAGCCGGCCTGGGGGGAGTGCTCGGCGTCCCTGTGTGAGATACCATCAAGAACAGGGCAGCGCGAGTCGGAACCCTGGATTAGAGCCCAGGAATGGGGTGAGGGAGGTCTTTCGTCGCCAAGGTCTGAAGCCATTCGGCCGCAATGGTATCACGCTCTTCCATTGACAGTCCCGCATACTTACGGAACATCTGCGGCCCTCGCCGCCTTCGCCAGGTCAGAAATCCGAGGAAGTGATCCTTGCAGATAGAACGGGTGCCGGCCGGCGCGTAGACTCTCGCCTGACAACCATCGATTAAGCAACTCTGTCCGCTCATCTGTGCCTCCCCTTGGTTGTGGCGAAGTATGCCGGAGATCGATCCGCAAATGCAACGTGGCGGCTCGGCTTCGTCGGCCATTCTCAGGCCGATGGCGGCGGGGCGGCCTCTGATTCCTTCCGGGGAATTTCCACTTGCAATCCTGTCAAACAGCCAGGTACCGTACCCCGTTCTCCAGTCCGCTTCGGACCGAGGGTGCGAGCCTATCCATGGTCATGCAGGTCATATCGGTGGCCGGAGCGCTGATGGTGCTCCTGGCCTACGGGTTGAATCAGGCCGGTACGTGGCGGGAACTGGACGCCGGTTACCTGGCGCTGAATATCATGGGGTCGCTGCTGCTGGGGATCGTAGCGATAGAAGATCGACGGGTGGGGTTCGTGTTGTTGGAATTTGCGTGGGCTGGGATAGCTCTGGTCGGAGTGGCTCGGGCAATTCGAGCCCGACGTGCCGCGCACAGCCTCGAATCATAGACGACAGCATACGCAGGAGACAGTCTTGTAACGAAGGAGTAAGGCGTTATGGCAGGGTTGATGTCGGCAGACGAGATTTTTGAAAAAGCGAAGGATGCGGCGGTCGGAGCGACCAATGCGGATGAGAAGGCGCTTCAGATCGATTATGAAGCCTTGCAACTGAAGTTTCGTGCGGCGCTGGGCGATCGCAAGGTGGCACGTTGCCACATCAATAAGTTTTTGCCGGAAGGTTATGAGGATCAGGGGCGGTTCAACCTGGTGCTCCTGACGGCCGGCAATGTCATTTTCGACATCGTCATCGGTGATTCCTACTTCCGTTACGACGTGGTGTCGGTCGGGCAGTTGGACAAGGTTCAGATCATTGATGCGATGTGGGACAACCGGGAAAAGCGCCGCGAGGAGCCCTTCCTGAGCCTCCGGCTGATGCACGCCGAAGAAACACACCTATTGCTGGCCTTGGACGACGAGGAGCGAAAGAGCGTGCTCGGGTTTGCGTCTGCCGTGACGGCTGTCCGCAATCCGGAAAAATAGCCAGCCAGTGCCATGCTGGCGGGCCTGGGGGCGTGTTCAATCTCCTACTGAGAATGAGCGTAGAAGGGAAGGGCATGGACGGTAGCCGAACGGCGCGTCCCTGCCACTTCCACGGTCAGTTCGGTGCCGGACGCCGAAAAGTCACGCAGCGGGAAACCGAACGCCAACACCGCATTGCGTCCCGGTGAAAACGCCGCGCTGCTGATCCAGCCGACCTCACGATCCCCGCTGAACAGTTTTGAGCCTCGTGGTGGAATCGCGTGATCCTGAATCAGTAGGCCGACCAGGTGTCGACGCACGTTTCCATAGGTATCCATCCTCGCCACGACCTCTTGTCCCGGATAACAGCCCTTCGAGAGACTGAAGGCTTTCCCTTCCAAGTTCGCTTCCGGAGGGACGATCTCCTCATTGAGGTCGGGCCCGGCTTTGGGAAGGCCCGCTTCGATCCTCAACAGCTCGCGTGCCTGTGCGCCGACCGGTCTGATACCGAACGGGGCTCCGGCGGTCATTAGTTGTTCCCAGGCCGGGACTACCGCCTCTGCGGGCAGCAACAGTTCCAGATCGCATTCCCCCGTCTCTTCGGTGCGTAGGATCAACGCCTGCTGGCCGTTGATGGTGAGGGCCATCGTGTGCAACAGGGGCAACGTGCCCACATCTGCGCCGAACGCGGCCTTGACGGTCTCCGCCGATTTTGGTCCGCTCACCAGCAGCAAGCCCCAGGTGTCGGTGCAGGGTTCCATCTTGGCTTTGGTGCCGTAGAGCAGAAATTTTCGCAGGGCCTGAAACGTCGCATCACCGACTTCGCCCACGTCTTCGATCCACACCGCGTCGCTCTGGATGTAGACCCGAAAATAGCCGAGCATCTTCCCTTTGTGCGTCAGAAAACTGGAATAGCGGCCCTGTCCAGGCTGGAGGGGAAGAATGTCGTTGCTGAGGATGCTCTGGAGCCACTTGATGCGGTCGTCGCCGGTCACTCGCAGCTTGCCGCGGTGGGATAGGTCGGACAACCCGACGGCTGTTCGCACCCCGGTATATTCTGCCGACGCATCGCCATAGTGGCCCGGCATCGACCATCCCGTCGTTTCTTCGAAGGTAGCCCCGAGTTGCTGGTGATGAGCCTGGAGTCGTGATTGTTTCATGGGAATCTGCGATCCTCTATTTGGGCCCAGTTCTCACGGTTGTGCGGAGGGTTGGGGATGAATTAGTTCTTCGACAAGGTCCTTGGTCCGGGCTGAAAATTCGTTTCGGGATACCACCTTGGTCACCCCGAGCTCTTTGGCGCGTCGCCATGTATCCACCTCTTCGTGGTTGGCGAACGCCAGGATCGGCAGCGAACGCAATGCCGGGTTGGTCTGGAGGGTTTCCAGGGCTTTGAAGGCATCAACTCCCAAATCGTTCATGTTCACAATCAGCGCGGCCGGGTTCGCTGAAGCCGCCTTGTCTGCCACCTCAGCCTGATTGCGTATCCGTTCCAAGATGTAGCCATGCGGGCGCAAGGCATCGCGTACCTTCGTGTAGAAAAAAATGTCGGTGACCGCTACCAAAATCGTCGGGTTTGTCATCGTGTGTCGTGTCTAGTTGAGTGAACTGATCAGGCGCCCCAAGGCTTTCTTGGCCAAGGCATAATCAGGGTTGAGGGCAAGGGCTTGCTTGTAGCAGTCGATGGCGTCGCTCCACTTGCCTTGACGTTCATAGACGCGGCCCAAGTTGAGGTGTGGGAAGGCCGGGCTTTCATAGCGCGTGGCCTGCATCGCTTTTTGAAACCAAGGGATCGCTTCGTCCAAGTCGCCCTTTTCAATTAAATAGGCGCCGATATCATTATAGGGGTTGCCGAAGTGGGGATCGCAGGCAATGGCCTTCTGGCATTCCTCAATCGCTTCGTCCAGCTTGCCCATGAAGCTGTAGGTCCAGCCGAGAAAGGTATGCGCCTCTGCGGTCTGATGCGTCGCGAGCGACAGCTTGTACAGGCTGACGGCCTCCTCCAGCTGCCCCTTCATCTGCTGCGCATAGGCTTGCTGGAAGAGCTGCCAGGCTTCGCGCTTGTCTTCCTCGCTGCCGTCGCCCTGTATGAGAAAATCTTGGACATCCATGGTGGTCAGGCTGATGAAAAAGGTCCCCAGCTTCGTTCTCAATCGTGCGAACTCCTCAACGTACTGAGAAGTACGCCTGCGGGTTCGCACTTTCTGCGGCCTCGCTGGATGACCCTTTTGATCAGCCTGCAGGCCGGAGGGCCTTGTTTGCTCCGCGTTACTTATGCCTCAGCTTTTTCTGAATTAACTCTGCGCCATATCGGCCTGACAGCAACATTGAGCCGAAGGCCGGGCCCATGCGTGGCGTGCCGAACACGGCGGCGACGGCCAGCCCGATCACAAAACAATTCGGAGAGACTTCTCCGGTCCGGTCCATCACTTCTTCTTCCGACCGCGACACCCACATGGCGCCGTTGCCGGGCACCTGCTGGTAGAGCCCACGCTTGTGCAATAAATTGACGACCACCGCGTCATGTCCGGTGGCGTCGACCACGATCTTGCTCTCCAAGGCGATCGGATCGACGTGGATGATATCGTGGCCGGCCATTTCGGCGGTGGTGCTGTTGACGACCACGCCTTCGAGCACGCCTTCGCGGCGCAGAATGAGATCGACCACCCGCGTCAGGTTCATGATCTTCGCGCCCGCATCGTACGCCGCGGCGATCAATGCGCCGGTTGCATGTGGGGGATCGACCATGTACATGCCGGGGCATTCCTTGATCTGCTTGCAGGGCACGCCCACTTCCTTCAGGATCTTATGGGCCGGGGCGCAGATGGTCGCTTTGTTCATCAGGTAGCCGCCGGACCAAAAGCCTCCGCCCAATGCAAGGCTCTGTTCGACGATCAGTGTTTTGACCCCCATTCTGCCCAGATCATGGGCGCAAATGAGGCCGGCCGGCCCAGCGCCGACGATGATGACGTCGCTCTCGATCAGTTGATCGAACTCTTTATAGTATTCCCGCGCGATCTGGCGGGTAATGTCGCGTTCGCGTAACGGCGCAGGTTTCGGTTTGCCCATGCGGTGTTCCCCTTCAGCGGCTGTTGAACATGGCTTCCAGCTTCGTTCTCAGCTCGTCCAAATCCTCAACGTACCCCTGAGGGTACGCCTCCGGTTTGGACTCGCCTGCGGTCTCGCCGGGCAGCCATGTTGACCAGCCTTATAGATAAATTTCGGAGCCGGCTTTTTTGAATTCCTCTGACTTTTCCTTCATGCCGATCTGAATGGCCTGTTGCTCCTCCAGCTCTTTCTTCGCCGCATAGTCGCGAACATCCTGCGTGATTTTCATCGAGCAGAAATGTGGCCCGCACATGCTGCAGAAATGAGCCACCTTCGCCGCATTGTCCGGCAGCGTCGCATCGTGATACGAGCGGGCCGTTTCGGGATCGAGCGCGAGGTTGAACTGGTCTTCCCAGCGGAACTCGAACCGCGCTTTGGACATGGCATTGTCGCGAGCTTGCGCGCCTGGGTGTCCCTTTGCCAGGTCCGCCGCATGTGCGGCGATTTTGTACGTCACGACGCCGACCTTCACATCCTCCTTCGTCGGCAAGCCCAGATGTTCCTTCGGCGTCACGTAGCAGAGCATGGCACACCCGTACCAACCAATCATCGCGGCGCCGATGCCGGAGGTGATGTGGTCGTAGCCCGGCGCGATATCGGTGGTCAGCGGCCCCAGGGTATAGAAGGGCGCTTCCTGACATTCCTTGAGCTGCTTTTCCATGTTCTCTTGAATCATATGCATCGGCACATGGCCGGGCCCTTCGATCATGACTTGGACATCATGGTTCCAGGCGATCTTGGTCAGTTCGCCAAGGGTTTCCAATTCGGCGAATTGCGCCTCGTCGTTGGCGTCGGCGATCGAGCCGGGGCGTAGACCGTCGCCGAGGCTGAAGGCCACGTCATAGGCTTTCATGATCTCGCAGATCTCTTCGAAGTGCGTGTAGGCAAAATTCTCTTGATGGTGCGCGAGGCACCATTTCGCGTGAATGGAGCCGCCCCGCGAGACGATGCCGGTCATGCGTTTCGCCGTCATCGGCACGTATCGCAACAAGACTCCGGCGTGAATAGTGAAGTAATCCACACCCTGCTCGGCCTGTTCGATCAGCGTATCGCGGAAAATCTCCCAGGTCAGGTCTTCGGCCTTGCCGTTGACCTTTTCGAGGGCCTGATAGATCGGTACCGTCCCGATCGGCACAGGCGAATTGCGAATGATCCATTCGCGAGTCTCATGGATATTCTTGCCGGTGGAGAGGTCCATCACGGTGTCGGCGCCCCAGCGGATCGACCAGATCATCTTCTCGACTTCTTCTTCGATGGAAGAGGCGACGGCAGAGTTGCCGATGTTGCTGTTGATCTTCACGAGGAAGTTCCGGCCGATAATCATGGGCTCGGTTTCCGGGTGATTGATGTTGTTCGGGATGATGGCGCGGCCGCGAGCCACCTCGTCGCGCACGAATTCGGGCGTGATGAGATTGGGAATGCGGGCACCCCAGGCCTGGCCGGGGTGCTGCAAGACCCCGCCGCCATGGCCATTGGTCGAAGCCATGAGTTCTCTGGCTCGCGCGCGGGACTGATTCTCCCGGATCGCAATGAATTCCATCTCCGGCGTGATGATGCCTTTCTTGGCGTAGTGCATCTGGCTGACGTTCCGTCCGGCCTTGGCGCGGAGGGGTTTGCGAATATGCGTAAAGCGGAGCTCGGCCAGCTTTGGATCGGCAGCCCGTTGACGACCGTACTGCGAACTCACCTGCGGGAGTTCTTCCGTATCCTGGCGGGCCTCGATCCAGGCTCGCCGCAAAGGCTGCAGGCCCGCCCGCACGTCGATCGTGACGTTCGGATCGGTATAGGGGCCGGATGTGTCGTAGACGGTAATCGGTTGGTTGGGCATGCCGCCATTGCCGTTGGTCGAGTGTGTCGAGGTCAGGCTGATTTCACGCATCGGCACCCGGACACCGGGCTGCGACCCTTCGACATGCACCTTGCGCGAGGCGGGAAAAGGCGTGGTGGTCAAGCGTGCCGTGGAAGGTTTGGAGCCGTGACCATTCTGTGAACCGTTCTGTGTATGGGCCTCGCTCATGGCAGCAATCCTTTCGTCGGAAGTGAGCGTCTGACGGCCAAATAAAAAAAGCCGCATCCAGCTTGGGTGCGGCTTGAAGCGATCTCGAAGCCAGTGGACCGGTCGCTTCCCTACGCTGGTATTACCCAGGTCAGGTTGTGAGGGTCGCCCGATCGCTCGGACTCTCAGCCGGATGGCACCCCTAGCTGTCGTCGGTGATCGTACCGACCCGCCGGGGCGAAGTCAATCTTCTGGAAGGCCTAGTAGCTAAGGGACCTCATGGGGTAGGTGCACGGCAGCGCCTATCGGCAAGGCCGGAACTCTCGCTTTGCCTGATCGACCGGCGTAAAATTTTCCACCGGGTGCATCATGGTCTGTGCTCACACACATGGAGGCACATCATGAGCGGGAGAGGCTTCTGGTTCGGACTGGTCTTGGGCGCGGGTGTGATGGGCCTGCTGGGGCAATGGGGCCCTGCGGCTGCAGGCAAGGAGGTGGGCCAGGCTCCCTGCATCGAGGCGGGCTTGGTGGCCGAGTATTTGCACAGCGTCATCCAGGCGGATCGCACGTTCTACACCACGGATGTCGTCGAACGGATGCAGATGCGCGGCATCGCCTTTGCGGCGGAAAACTGGCGGGAAACGTCTCGGCTTCCTCTTCCCGCGCAATACTTGCTGGAAACCGGGCGGCTGGTGGCGGCAGGTCGAAGCGGACTGCAATACCGGCTGATCAGCCAATGGGCAATCAATAATAAGAACCGGCCCAACTCCGATTTCGAACGGGCGGGACTCACAGAAATCCTCCTGAATCCTGACCGGCCGTATACGGCGGTGACCACCGACGGGCGCACCCGCCTCTTTCAAGCCATCTACGCAGACAAAGCGGCCTCTCAGTCTTGTGTCGGCTGCCACAATGCCCATCCCAATAGCCCCAAAAAAGACTTCAAGCCGCATGACGTCATGGGAGGCATTCTGCTGACGATTCCCCTCAGCCACTAGGCGGCGAGGATCGCACCACGAAACGGGCTTGGCCGATCATTCGATTCTCGCCGGCCTGTGTCTCGATCCAATAGCCGACAATTCAGAAAGAGAGCGACAGGGCGCCGTATTCGATGTGGTTGTATCGCATCAGATACCGGCCTCGTATCGCATCGGATACGAATCAGACGCTTCGATTACATCGGTGATTGAGACCCTCCTGGTCGTCCCTGAGTGCCCATCCGAAGCGATGAGTCGGATCCGCCACATTTCACCGACTTCCAAATACCTGCATTTTCACCGCATGCGTTGAGTGCGCCGCCGCCGAATGCGGTACACGATTTGCTCGCGACAGACCCTGGGAACACTTCCCTACAACCGCCACATTCTACGTTTCAAGCGAGGTGTCTCGTGTTGCTGCACATCGCTCTACAAGAGGGCTTCCATCACGACGACGTGCGTGTGCTTGTGGATGCTCGGGAGGCATTGGCGAATACGGACGTCACGACGCGGCGACAAACCGGCTATGCCGCGTCCGTGGACATCGACGTGACGCGCAGTCCGGTCGTGGTGGAGGTGGTGCTGAGCAAGCGGGGAGTGACTCAACGCAACTCGGTGTCGGTGGATCGTCCGACCTATGTCGGCCTGTCCCTCACACCTGAAGGAAAGTTGGTCTGGAACACCTCACACGAACCCTTTGGCTACCTATGACGGGGCGTTCCGGATCGGCACGTATGCATGATCGTTGTGACTCTCACAACAGGAGGTCGAGTATGAAAGAGCAAGACCACATGGAGCAGGAGTATCTTGCCGAGGCCGCTGAAATAGCTCGTCCCGGCATCGAGCCTCTCATCCCTATCTTCCCCTGGCCGCCGCGTCTTCGTGTGAGCGGGTTGTACGTCGCATCCCGGATCGTGACGCCGCCCATCTCAGCGCCTGGCCCCTTGCCGATTCAGCCCATCCCGATCGCTCAGCCGTTGCCGGGTATCGTGCCCACATCGGCTGGTCCTTGGCAGATTGAGGAACTCCTGCCCTGGGGCTTGCTGCGCGAGGAACTCCGCCTCGATGTCGATGGCCGGTATCCGCAGATGATGGCCAGCGGGACGCTCTATGGCGTGTTGGCCAAACGTGTGCACTGGATTGCCCGTCTCACCGCATCCGGGCCGAACGCCTGGACCGGTTCGATCTGGTTCAAGGATGGCGATGTCGCCGGTTTCCCCTACACGACGGTCGACATCACCACAACGTCAACCTTTCTGGCCAGTCAGCGCAAAGCGGTCGTGCGACTATCGGGCGGCGGCACGGCTGTCCGTACGAGAACGCTGGCGTTCAAATCACCGTATTTCCGGCAGGTCGAATTCGAGTTCGATTGTGCCACCGGCGTCACCGCAACCACCCACATCGGCACCCATGACCATCCGAATCGTCCGGCTACGTTGCCGAATGAAACGCTCAGCATCGAGGAGGTTTACCGGAGAGTCGGGTTCGACGTGCGGAAGTCGGGTAGCGACAGCATCGTGCCCATCGGCGATGCGGGGACAAATGCGCGCTGGAGCGACAACGAAATGCACGATGCGATGCAGGTCTACTGGTCGCGATTTGCGGGCAAGGCACAATGGTCGCTGTGGGTGTTCTTCGCCAAGCTGCACGAACAGGGCACGAGCCTGGGCGGCATCATGTTCGACGACATCGGGCCGAATCATCGTCAGGGGACGGCGATTTTCAACGACTCATTTATTTCCAGGCCACCGGCCGGTGATGCCCGACCGGCGGCCTGGGTCGAGCGCATGCGATTCTGGACGGCCTGCCATGAAATGGGCCACGCCTTCAACCTGGCGCATTCGTGGCAAAAGCAACACCCGCCGGACTGGGGCACCCCCTGGATTCCCCTGGCGAACGAGCCGGAGGCGCGGAGCTTCATGAATTATCCGTACAACGTGTCCGGCGGACAGACGGCGTTTTTCTCCGACTTCGCCTATCGGTTCAGCGACAACGAGTTGGTGTTCATGCGCCATGCGCCGGAGCGGTTTGTGCAGATGGGGAATGCCGATTGGTTCGATCACCATGGATTCGAGCAGGCGAGCGCGTCACCCGAGCCGTCGTTGAAGCTCAATCTTCGCGTCGATCGGGCACAAGCCACCTACCAATTCCTTGAACCGGTGGTGCTCGAGCTCAAGCTGACCAACATCGGTGCGCGTCCACTGGTGCTGGAAAAGGAACTGCTCTCCATGACGGAGCATATGACCGTCATCGTCAAGAAGCGGGACAAGCCGGCGCGTCAGTACCTGCCCTTTGCGCGATACTGCCACGATCAGCAAGCCCAGGTCGTAATGCCCGGCGAGTTTGTCACCGACTCGCTGTTCATCTCCGTCGGGCGAAACGGGTGGGATATTGCCGAACCGGGCTATTACACCATCCAGATCGCGCTCCATATGGAGACGGAGGATATCGTCTCGGACGCCCTGACGATTCGTGTCACGCCTCCCCGAGGCTACGACGAAGAGTTTCTTGCGCAGGACTTCTTCTCCGACGACGTCGGCCGCATCCTCAACTTTGACGGAAGCGTCATACTCCGTGGAGGGAACGACACGCTCAGGGAAGTGAACGACCGGCTCGGCGATCGTGCCGTGGCCTGTCATGCGCGCGTCGCGTTGGCTGCGCCGCTGGCCAGGGACTACAAGGTGCTCGACATGGGAGATCGCATGGGGGAGATGGCGTCCGCCAAGGAGGCCGGAGGCCGTCTCCGTCGATCCGCTCCCCGTATTGAGGAGGCCCGGCAGCTCTATACGAGCGCGTTGCTTGAGAAGAAGGATCAGGCGATCGCGACCTTGGGACGGACCGACTATGAATATTATCTGAGCCGGTTCAGAGCGGCGCTCGTGGAGCACGGGGCGGTGCTCAAGAAAGAGCCGCGCGATGTCAAACGCGATGCCAAGCGTGAGAAAAATGGTGATATCGAGCACACGATGCGAGTGATCAAGGAGGCCCTCTCCAGCCTCAAGGATCAGGAGCCGGTTTCCCGCTAGGCCGGCGTGGGGCGGTAGAGAAGCGGGCCGGTGCCTGAAGGCTCGGCCCGCTTGCCGTGAGCGTCACGAGGAACGGTGCGTCATGACCGGAGGCAGTCTCGCCTAAGCAGGCAAGACCAGCTGATAGACGGAAAATTGCTAGTCGCGTCTCCATCCTGCTGAACGATAGAGCGCCTGGGCGGTGTCATCCGTCAAGGCAATTGCGAGAGGCGCATCGCGTCGATTGAGACTCCAGGATCACCCCAAGCTTATGAATGCTGTACATCAACAGGGGGCCTGCCTCTTCAGTCTGGCAATCTAGGGGGGAGTCAGATGAAAATACTTAAATCGCAGCGATTTTTGTCGGGCATACTTCAGGCAGGACACAAGACTAAAACCGCCATGCTCGTACTAGGCCTATTCTTCTTAGTCGCTGCATGTATTCCTTCGCCGGTTCGCGGACAAGTTGATCTTCCCAAATCGTCTTCGAGGGGAGATGGAGGCAGTGGTGAGAGTTTTACTCTTCACCTGAACCCTGATCTAACGAAGCACCTGATCGCTGTAACCGAGAGGGTCGAAAACGAGAAGTGGTATTCTAGTCCTTCATTTATAACAATTTTTGTGTCGATTGCTGGAATTATTGTCACGATAGTCATTGCGAAAAACACGGTAAAGTCGGGTTTAGCTACTCAGCGGAAAATCCTCATTGATCAGGAAAGACTTAAGCGAGTCAATGCGCAGTTGAATGAATTCTATGCTCCGCTTCATGCTCTTGACTCAACTGGAGTGAGGCTGTGGAAGAAGTTCTGCGAAACCTATAAAAGGAACTGCGACCAAGATAAATTTTTGACGCATGATGAGGATGGTATCGAATCTGGGCCGCCCGAGGAATTTCTTGAATGTTATATGCGTGCGATGAGGGAGACTTTTGGCCCTTTAAATCAACAGAGAGAAAACCTCGTTCTCACAAAGGCGGCATTGGTAGCCAAGGATCAGAATGGAGATTTCCCCGAGGTGTTAATAAAGCTCGTTGCGCATGTCTCGGAGATGCGGTCGGTCATGGGGCGATGGCAGGATACCGAAAAATATAAGAACGGAAAGCTGCGATCGATTTTGCAGAAGGAGGGTTCCGCTGCCTTTTATCCGCAGTTCAAGTTTCCTGCCGACCTTGCTGAATTTGCCAAGGAAGGTTTTGACAGATTGCGAGCAATGCAGGGAACTTTGGAAGACACCCTGTCATCTCCTGAGCAGGTCGCGGAGGGCGCCACTCGCAGATGATGGTCGCTCTGAGAGAGGGTTTGCTGCGTCATGCCATCCTCCGAGGGGAGGCGGCTCGTTATCGGAGAAGTTTGCTGCAAGCCCGAGATGGAGGGAGAATGACAATAATGGTGTCGGGAGTATTTTTGGACCTGGACATCGCAGTCCGATGACAAAAGACTCCCGACCCCTTTGTTCGCACTCGGGCGAGAGGATCGGACGCCGGAGCAGGCATTGATGAATAGTCCGGGCTAGAGGACGCCTCGTTCGATCTCTTCCAGATACAGCAAGTCAGGCGCTTTCACGCCGGCATCTCGCCTCAATTCGACCAACTCCGGTGACTCAAAGAAACGCCGGGCGCTCTCTAGCGAAGACCAGGCCGAGAAGTGGACGATGCGGTTGGCATCTTCGTTGTAACGCAGGAGTTGGTAACTGATTGTCCCGGCACGTTTCCGCCGATCCGCCGCGCCATCGAACACGGCTTTCCAAGCCGGGTAGGCTTCGACTTCGTCAATAATCAACACATGGGGCATGTGAACTCTATGCGGCTCAGTGTACTGCAGAGGCAGGGGGATGCATCACGATGGAAGCGTGGGGGAAGGGGAGGCGTCTGCGCTGTCAGGGCGACGGCCTCACGGCGGCTTCTTCAGCGAGGTCCCGCATGAGGCGTTGAAACTCCTTGTCGTTTCGGAGGAGTTGGGCCCCGGCCTGGAGTAGATGGTCGACCTGCTCACCGTTCAAGGCGAGGTTCGTAGGGATATTCATGAGGCGTGCTTGCTCCTGTAAGTCTTCCATCTCCGTGAAGCTGACGTTGATAATATAAATGTCTGCATTGGATGTGAACGCACTTTCGACGCCCTGCGGTCGCTGGAGAAGTTGCGCCCGCCATTGTTCGACAGATTGCTTCATGAACTCAACGGTGTCGGTGGAATAGCGATTGATCGGAATATCGATAAGTGCCCGGCTCACGCGCATCAGGCCGGGGATTTCGTTCAGGATATATTGGTCTGGATCCGGCGAGGTTTCCGCGCTCACCATCAAGTAGACTAGTTTTCTGATCTGTTTCGCTCCCAATGACACAAACGTAGACTCAATATCTCCATAGAAGGAGGTGTTTTCCAACACTTCTCGCATGCCGATGTTATCGGAGAGTCCGCCGTCCAGCAGATAGATGTACGGACGCTTTTTCGCATCGAGGTATGTCCGCAGCTGGGTCGCCCGCAGCCGTCCCCACGAAGTTTTTCGGAGCTCTTGCAGTTGGGGTGGCAACACATATCCGCATTGACCGGCATAGTTGGTCATGGAGATCGGACTCAGAAGTAGGGGCAAAGCGCTGGATGCGGCAGTTGCCACCGACAGAGGCAACTGATTCAGATCGGAGCAAATCAGGTCGAACTGGCGCTGATTGAATTCGAATCGCGAGAGACTGGCCATGTCGGAGGCATGAATAAATATCATTGGCCGCCGGGGCTGTGCCATGAGATCGCCGAAGGTGTGTCCGTCGAACAGTGCTTCGTCCAGCAGTTCAGAAAAAATATGCGCGCGGCCGAAGAAGGGTGACCACATACGGAACCAGTTGATCGGGGATCGAAAGATTCTCGCGCGCAGTTCGCTCTCCCAGTTCTTCCGGAGAAAGCGCGTCTCGAAGTCGTCGAAGATGCGATCGCCGTAAAGGGCATAGTAGGCCGCAGTGAAGCTGCCTCCCGACAAGGCGTTGATGATGTTGAGTTCATCCAGCAGCCGCTTGCGTTGGCCTTCCCAGACGATCTGCGTCCGCGCCAGTTCCCGCAGCACGCCATAGGCAAGCGTCGACGCTCTTGTGCCGCCGCCGGAGAACGAGGCCACAATAAAGAGGCTGTCGGAGCTGCCGGTTTTTGACGGGGGGAGATTGGTGGAGCGATAGCCGTAGGCGGCGTCCCACTTGGCGAGCGGTGCGTTCATCGTCGGGCGCACGTACTCACAGCCGAGCGTCAGGCTGAAGAGGCTGATCAACGCTAGCGCGGCGACCACCCGCCGCCCGACCCCTTCAATCCGGCGTGGTATGTAGCTCATCTGGCGGCGGAGAGTACGCAGAATCGCGAGGGGTGTCAACTGAGGGGAAGGGGGAATGTTCAAAGCTCAATGTGTTGTGGTGGACCGTGAGCTGGCTCAGCTTCTTGTGACAATAATGGGGTCGAATAATGGGGTCGGGAGTCTTTTCTGACCCGGACATCGCAGCCCGCTGACAAAAGACTCCCGACCCCTTTGTTTTCACGCGCGGAAGGAAGTGGCCAAATTGTTGGTGATATGGTATGCAGGCACGGCTCGTTTAGGCTGTCCCCTTGAATGCTTGCACGATCCGAATGCGTAAGGGTATCAAACGTTATTCACCCACCGTGATCAGTCTCGTTTTCTTAGGACACGTGCTTCTCCTGAATTCGGCCTGTACAGTTCTGAGCTATCGTTCCGCCGGGGCGCCGGCCATACCGCTTGTTGAAACGCACGACAGGTTAGAGTTTCTCTCATTCTCCTATCTCGCAGGATTTCCTCCTGTTAGCAATGAAGAAAAGATTCCGTGGCCGAGTCAACTGCTGAAGGACTCACTTGAGAAGTACACTCCCTTTATAAAGGTCATCGTCACTCCTAGCTCGCCGGCAATGGGTGTGCATATCAATGCCTATCAGACCGACGGTCCACCACCCTCCACGTTATGTCGAGTATCGAATTGGACGTTGGCCATCATTCCCTGCTTCGCGGAAGGGACTGTACTCGAGACGCACTTTGATGTGTTTGTGGATAACCGCTTAAAGCAGAGTTATCGATACAACATTAGTCGAACCGGCATCCAATGGATCGGGTTGTTACCGTTTTTCTGGATCAATCTCTTTACCACAGACTATAAGGAATCGTTTTCTGATAACGTACTCCAGTTTATCGCCGACGCGAAACGAGCCGGCTTGCTGTAGCGTAAGCCGCTCCTGTCAATGAGGGACCCCAAGAAAGCAGGAAACGGCTCCCTGAGAATTTTGCCGGGTTGGGCGATTTGGTCCACTGTACCGAGCCATTCACTCCTAGCTGGCTTCGGCCGTCACGCACAATCTGACGCGAGCTGTCTTATGGAGCGACTTCAGGCAGCTTTAAGGGGTCGAACCATTTTTTTTCGCTTCTCTTCGTCCAGGTCCTGGCGGTGGCCTGGCTGGTTCCCTCGGTGCGCGCGTCCAACGAGGGCCTTCTGAGGCCGCGCGTTGCGCGAGCACAGGGAATCGTCTGGCCGCGGCGCTCCATTCTTCCCGAGATACCGCTTCTATAATGGTGCCCGGACAGGTGATTGTCCGCCGATTGACTGCATGGGCGGTACCCGACTTGCCGCAGCAGGCGGGGCTTAGTCGGGCGCTCATGCAGGCTTCCGTGGCGGACCAATCGCCTGCCAGGCATCGGCGCCTCCTTCCCCTTCGCCCCATCCCCTTGGTTCTCCATAGGCCATCTGCTCCGACTCATTTCATTGCGTAGCCACGAGGGGGTGTCGTAGAATCACACAGTATAAGTGCGCTCGTGGTATAGTTTTTTCAATCAACCGAAAGGCTGCAGGTGAAAACGGTCGCCACGCTTCCCCGTCCCATTACCGACTATCAATCCTTGTCTGCCGAAGAACTCTTCGAACGGACCCGTGCGGCCAAACGGACCCTCGGCGATCGCGTCATGGTTCTCGGCCATAATTATCAACGCGATGAAGTGATCCAACATGCCGATTTTCGCGGCGACTCCCTGATCCTCGCGCAGGTTGCCGAGCAGCGTTCCGACCGGCCTTATGTCGTGTTTTGCGGCGTGCACTTCATGGCGGAAACTGCCGATGTGCTGAGCCGGTCCAATCAAACGGTCATTCTTCCCGACATGGCGGCAGGTTGTTCCATGGCTGACATGGCGGCGATTGAACAGGTCGAACAGTGCTGGGAAGCGTTGGGTCGTGTAGTGCCGGTGGAAGAGGCGGTGATGCCGGCGGTCTATGTGAATTCAGCCGCGATCCTCAAGGCCTTCTGCGGCGAACATGGTGGACTGACCTGTACCTCGTCGAACGCCCGCAAGGTGATCGAATGGAGCTGGGCGCGACGTGAGAAGATTCTGTTTTTCCCCGACGAGCACCTTGGCCGGAACACCGCGAACAAAATGGGTATCCCGCGCGAGCAGATGATTGTCTGGGATCCCTACATGCCGCGTGGCGGCAATTCGGTTGAAGCCATTCAGCGGGCCAAGCTGATCCTCTGGAAGGGCCATTGCAGCGTGCACCAGATGTTCCAGCCGTCCCACATCGATTACTTCCGCAAGCAGCACCCCGAGGTGAAGGTCATCGTCCACCCGGAATGCCATGAAGATGTGGTGAACAAGGCCGACCTGGTCGGTTCGACGGAATACATCATCCGGACGATTACGGCCGCACCGGCGGGAACCACCTGGGCGGTCGGCACGGAATTGAACCTGGTTAACCGCCTGAAGCATGAACAGACGGACAAGAAGGTGTTTTTCCTCTCTTCCACGGTCTGCCAATGTGCCACGATGTATCGCATCGACGCCCCGCATCTCTGCTGGGCGCTGGAAAATCTCGCCGATGGCCATGTCGTGAACCGAATCGTTGTACCCGACGACGAAAAGCAGTTGGCGAAGGTGGCGTTGGACCGCATGATGGCGCTCAGTTGACCGCATCGTGAAAAGCGCCGGCTACGTCGTCCGATCCTCTCGCCCGGCGCGGCTTTTCTCGTTCAGCCTCCTCGACGTACTAGACGTACGCCTGCGTCAGCCTCACGTGCGAAAAGCCACGGCGGGCTTCGGTCTCGAACGCCTCGCATCGGCCTTTCCCCAGCTCCGGCGGCGTTCTCGCGTCGCTCAGATGTGCGCCGTATTGACGCGCGAATATTGTTAAGACACCGCCCGCTCACCGACTCGCGGGCGAGCACAAACGTGGCGCTCGTTATTCCTCGCGCCGTGCGCCTCGCTGCGGCCTTGCCGATAGACGCTGTTGACGATCCTGCCAAAGTTGGCCGCAGTTGTCAGCTGTTCTACGTGTGATCCGCCCTTGAAAGGGCTGGTACCTTCCCCCTTCCTTCCGGTATATTCCACCAGATCACCCGAGATGAAGCGTGTAACCTCTTGATATGCTGATCGCTGAAGGCTGTCAGCCGACAGCGTGAGTACCTATGGACTATAAATCGACTCTCAACTTGCCGAAGACCGACTTTCCCATGAAGGCGAACCTGCCGCAGCGGGAGCCGGAGATGCTGGCGCGGTGGGCGCAAGAAAAGCTGTACGAGCGCATCCAGGAGTCCCGCCGGGGGTTTCCCCGCTATGTGCTGCATGACGGCCCTCCTTACGCCAATGGGCGCATCCACATCGGCCACGCGCTGAATAAGATATTGAAGGACATCATCGTCAAGTCGAAGACGATGTCGGGGTATCAAGTGCCTTACGTGCCGGGATGGGATTGTCACGGCCTGCCGATCGAGCATCAGGTTTTGAAAGATCTGGGCGACAAGAAGCGGAATCTGGATGCCCTCGCGATCCGCAAGCTCTGTAAGGAGTATGCGGAGAAATATGTCGCGATCCAACGGGAAGAGTTTCAACGGCTGGGTGTGCTCGGCGACTGGCAGGAGCCTTACCTGACGCTGAATCCCGCCTATGAGGGCACGATCATCCGTGAGTTCGGCCGCTTCGTGGAGCAGGGCGGGGTGTACAAGGGGCTGAAGCCAGTCCTCTGGTGTACGCAGGACCAGACGGCATTGGCTGAAGCGGAGGTCGAATACGAGGACCACACGTCGCCGTCTGTGTATGTGAAGTTTCCGCTGGTCAGCCCCCCGGCTGTCCTGAGCAAGCGATTCGGTGGGTTGACGTTTCCTGCCGATGTGAAGCATGCCTCCGTCCTGATCTGGACGACGACTCCGTGGACCCTACCGGCGAACCAGGCGGTCTGTCTGCATGCGGACATCGACTATGCCTTCGTGCAGGTCGGCGACGAGCTGCTCGTCATCGCGGAAAAGTTGGTGGAACCGGTCGTGAAGGCCTGCAGTCTCCCGGAGTACAAGATCGTCGGCGTGAAAAAAGGCGCGGAGGGGTTCGAAGGGCTGGAAACGCAACGTCCGCTGACCACCGGCCTCTCGCCACTGCTCCTGGGCGACTTCGTGACGCTGGAGCAGGGAACCGGGTGTGTCCACATCGCGCCGGGCCACGGTATGGAAGACTATCTGCTGGTGCTGGACCACAATGCGAAGGCCAGCGTGGGTGAGCGCCTCGAAATTCTTGCGCCGGTGGACAATGGCGGGAAATTTACCGACGCCGTTTCCGAATTTGCCGGTCAGCATGTGTTCAAGGCCAATCCGAACATCGTGGAGCGTCTGAAGGAGAACGGTCGCCTGCTCGGCCATGGGTCCCTCCGGCATTCCTATCCCCATTGTTGGCGGTGTAAGCAACCCGTCATCTTTCGCGCGACCGAACAGTGGTTTGTGTCGATGGAGACAAACGAGTTGCGGCAGGCCGCGCTGGCGGAGATCGGACGGGTGCGCTGGATTCCGGCCTATGGCCGCGACCGGATCAACGGGATGATCGAGAACCGGCCTGACTGGTGCCTGTCGCGTCAGCGCGTCTGGGGTACCCCGATTCCAGGTTTTACCTGCCTCACATGCGGTAAGGTCCTGGCGCATCCCAGGGTCATCGACCATGTGGCCGATTTGATCGGGCAGCATGGTACGGACTATTGGTTTGCCAACCAGGCCGGCGCGTTGTTGCCTGCCGGCACCCGGTGCGAAGGCTGTGGTGGAACGGAATTTGAGAAGGAGCGCGACATTCTGGACGTCTGGTTCGAGTCCGGCGTGAGTTACGCGGCTGTCCTCAAGCCGCGCCAGTGGTATCCGGCGGATTTGTACCTGGAAGGATCGGATCAGCACCGCGGGTGGTTCCATAGTGCCTTGTTAGCCGGGGTGATCACCGATCACTGCGCGCCGTACAAGGCTGTGCTGACGCACGGATTTGTGTTGGACGGGGCGGGGCGAAAGATGTCGAAGTCGGCGGGCAATGTCGTCGCGCCGCAGGATGTCATCAAACAATCGGGGGCGGAGATTCTTCGCCTGTGGGTGTCGGCGCAGGATTACCGTGAAGATCTTCGGATTTCCCAGGAGATACTGAACCACCTGATCGAGGCCTATCGCAAGATTCGCAACACCTGCCGTTTCCTGCTGAGCAATTTGTACGACTTCGACCCGGCGCAGCATCGTGTGCCCTTTGAGCAACTGCCTGAATTAGACCGCTGGGCGCTCATGCGCCTGGGGGAGTTGATCCCGCGTGTGCGCAAGGGCTATGACGAGTTCGAATTCCATTCGATCTTCCATGCGCTGAACAACTTCTGTTCAGTGGATCTGAGCTCGGTGTACCTGGATATTCTGAAGGATCGGCTCTACACCTTCCGGAAGGATTCACCGGTGCGGCGTGCCTCGCAGACGGTGTTGTTCGACATTGTGGTCGCGCTCACAAAACTGATGGCGCCCGTGCTGAGTTTCACCGCCGAGGAAATCTGGCGGATGCTGCCGGAGTCGGTGCGGGCGGATTCGAAGGCCGAAAGCGTCCATATCGCGATGTTTCCCGAGGTCGATCCGCGCTGGGCCGATCCGGAACTGGCCGCGCGCTGGGAAACGTTACTCGGAGTGAGGACCGCCGTTCAGGCCGCCTTGGAAGTCAAGCGTCGCGAGAAAGTGATCGGTGCGCCCCTGGAGGCGAGGGTGGAGATCGAGGCGAATGCCGAACGGTATGAATTTCTGACTCGATACCAGCAGGATCTCTCCTCGTTCTTCATCGTGTCGGATGTGATGCTCACCAGGGTCGATCAGCTCGCGGAGTCCGCCGGTTTTGCCATCACCGTCGACAAGGCCACGGGAGCGAAATGCGAGCGTTGCTGGAATTATCGATCGGCCGTGGGCACCTCCGCCGATCATCCCACCCTCTGCGACCGTTGCATTGAGGCCGTCAGGTGAGCCCATCCATTCGGTATCTGCTGCTCGGGCTGCTCAGCCTGTCGATTGTGGTGCTGGATCAAGTCACGAAGTTGTCTGTCATGGAGACCATGCGGCTCCATGAGTCCATTCCCGTCATCGCCAACCTGTTCAGCATCACCTATATCCGGAATCCCGGCGCGGCGTTCGGCTTTCTTTCCTCCAGTAGCAGCTCATTCCGCTTTGTGTTTTTCGGACTGACCTCGGTGTTCGCTGTCGGCTTGTTGGGGATGATTCTGGTGCGTATGTCGAAGGACGATTGGATGGGGCGGCTCAGCGTGGCGGCGATACTCGGCGGAGCGATCGGGAATTTGTTGGATCGGTTGCGGTATGGGGAAGTGATCGACTTTCTGGATTTTTACATCAACGGGTACCATTGGCCGGCGTTCAACGTCGCCGACTCAGCCATTACCGTCGGGGTGGTGTTTCTGATTTTCCACTTTGCGACGGAAAAAGAGGCGCAGGAGGTTCCGGTCGCTCCGGAAAATCCCTCCTCCTGAGGAACGCCTCGAAGGGGGCTTCCTCTCCCGATCAGACCGGCAGCGTAATGATGAACCCGCCCTGCTCGCGAAACTGGCGCTGCTGCTCCACGGAAAACATCACGAGCGGTTCGCTGTGGCAGAACTGGCATTCTTTGAGCGTGATGACCGCCTGCGGTTCGCCGATGCTCACCAGGTGCTGTTTGGCAAGCGTGAGTGCCTTTTCCTGACTCGTCGTCATCACATCGAAGTGCAACTTGCCGTTCTTTCCCTTGACCCAGGTATCGTACACGTGGACGCTGTCCATCTCGTTTCCCATGCCGACTCGACTCCTTGTTGTGAAGTAGATTAACGCACCACCAACAGGACGACGACGCCCAGCACCATGCGGTAGTAGGCGAAGACGCTGAGGCTGTGGCGTTGCACGTAGGTCAAAAATGCGGCGATCACGGCCCAGGCGACCACAAAGGACACCACTAAGCCGATGCCGAGCGCGATGAAGTCATCCTGGGAGAAGGCGGCTTGCGATTTCAGCATTTGATAGATGGTGGCGATGATCATGGTCGGCAACGCCAGAAAGAAGGAATATTCCGTCGCGACACGCCGGTCCAGCCCGGCGAGGAGGCCTCCCACGATCGTCGAGCCGGAGCGGGACATGCCGGGAATCAGCGAGAAACATTGGGCCACGCCGACCCACAAGGCCGATCGTGGCGTCACCTGCAGCAGTTCCTTCACACGCACGCGATTCTGCATGCGCTCCACCACCAGAATGATGATGCCTCCGACGATCAACGAAATCGCGACGGTGGTCGGGGAGAAGAGGTAGGCCTTAATGGACTTGTGGGCGAGGAATCCCACCAGCGCGGCGGGCAAAAAGGCGAGGCCGAGTCCGATGACGAACCAGAGATTCGGTTGGTCGCGGATGGACTCTTGGATGAGGGCCGGCCAGGCTGTCGTACCCCGAGCGGCGATCAGCGCGCGAAAATCACGTTGCTCCCGCAATGCGTGGGAAGCCAGGGAGGAGAGCTTGGTGCGTTCGTAGGCGATGATGGCCAGGATGGAGCCCAGCTGAATCGAGATCTCCACGTTCGAGGCGATGTCGCCGGTGAATCCCAGGGCGTGGCCGACGAGGATCAGATGGCCTGTGGAGGAAACAGGAAGAAATTCGGTCAGTCCTTCGATGATGCCGAGAATGACGGCAAGCTCCGGGCCCCAGTTCATCATAGTGTGTGCGAGATGGTGTGTGGGATGTGGTGGTTGGTTCGGTCACTTCGTCGAACAGTCGCTGCATATTCCCAGACTGCTTTCCATCAGTCAAGCGACGTGAAGTTTGCGGCGGCAGGGCAGGAAGCCGGCCGGTTCTCCACACGTGAGTCGCAATCGGCAAACTTGTTGACAAAGTTGAGGTGATGGCATACACACAACAAGAGAGTAGAGGTCCGATCGGTCCAGATCGAACAGGGAGGGGCGCATGAGGCATGTGTGGATGGCTGGGTTTGCGTTGATGAGCGCGATAGCCGTCAGCGGGTGCGTAACAGAGAAGAAGTATCACGAGGCGCTTGCCGATGCCGATGCCACGAGAGGGGAACTGGAGCGTGCGAGGGCGCAGAAGAATGCCCTGGAGCAGCAGGTTAAGACACTCAAGGATCTGAACGCCAAGTTCGGGTCCGAAAGTCAGATCGCCCGGGATGAATTGCAGCGGATCCAGCACGGGCGTGATAAAGAGCGCGACACCATCGAGGTTCGTACCAAGGAATTGGAAGACAAGGTGAAGCAGTTGACGGCGCAGAATCGCAACGTCAAGCAAGAGTATGAAGAAGCTCGTCGCCACAACGAGCAGCTGAAGTCGTTGGTCGCGCGATATCAGAAGGAAATGAAGGAGCGATCACGCTCCTTGTCGTCGTCGATGGAATCATCAGGCGGGTCGGTTCCGTTCTCGGGTGCAGGGTCGTCTTCGACGAAAACCGCGCCCGTGCCGTCCCCGTTCGATGCCCCCGCGCCGGCGGCTTCCTTGCTGAACATCAACAAGGCGCCGTCGGCCGATCTCGTCCTCACCCTGGGCATTTCGCAGGATGTGGCCGAGCGTATTGTGAGCAATCGTCCCTACAAGGTGAAGGGCGAACTCGTCGCAAAGAACGTGGTGCCGAAAGACGTGTTCGACGACATCAAGGATCGTATTACCGTCAGTCCGTAGTTGCCTCGGCCGACTGAACAGAGTCGGCGGGACAGTGACCCTCTGAAGGGCCGTTTGCCTCCTGGCAAGCGGCCTTTCGTTTTTTTCTCTCCCTCCTGCGGCGGGCCTCATGCGGGCCTCGCGTTCCCCGGCCAAATTGTTTTCTGTTAGAATGCCCCCACAGTTCGGCAGAAGGAGAGTCCGTCGATGCGCCGTGTCACTGTGATCGTCGCTGTGCTCGCTCTCGGCCTCGCGATCGCCGGTTACGTCTTTTTCAACGGTGAGCGAAAGGTGCCCGTGCGGTACCGTACGGTGGCCGTTGAACGTGGGACGGTCGTCTCGCTCGTCACCGCCACGGGTACGATCAACCCCATCACGACGATTCAAGTCGGAAGTCAGGTGTCGGGCATGATCGAGAGTCTCCACGCCGATTTCAATTCCCGGGTCAAGGCGAACCAAGTCGTCGCGCGTATCGACCCTTTTCCCTACCAGGCCCGGCGCGATCAAGCAGCGGCCAGTCTTGCCAATGCCAAGGCCGCCTGGGAAAAGGCACGGATCGATCTCGCGCAACGGCGACGCGAGCTGGATCGTGCCAAGTCGCTCATCGGGCAACAGTTCATCTCTCAGAATGAGGTGGATGTCGCGCTGACCGCATCAGAGGGGGCCCTGGCGCAGCTGAAGGTCACGGAAGCCGCCGTGAAGCAGGCTGAAGCGATGCTACAGGCGGCCGAGTTGGATCTGAAGTATACGGTGATCCGCTCACCCGTCGACGGGGTGGTGATCTCCCGGCAGGTGGAGGTCGGCCAGCGGATTTCCGCCAGCTTTTCTATTCCCACCTTGTTTTTGATCGCCGAAGACGTGACCAAAATGCAGGTGGACACGAATGTCAGCGAGGCCGATATCGGGGGAATTGCCGAGGGGAAGGCTGCGACGTTCACCGTGGATGCATATCCTGGGGAACCGTTTCAGGGACGAGTGCGGCAGGTGCGCAATGCGCCGATCAATATTCAGAACGTCGTGACCTACGACGTCGTGGTGGAGTTTGAGAATCCGGACTTTCGTCTCAAGCCGGGAATGACTGCGAATGTCTCCATCGTCATCGATAAAAAGGACCAGGTCTTGAAGGTGCCGAGTTCCGCCTTGCGGTTCACGCCGCCGAAGGCGGTTCGAGAAGAGAAAGCAGGGGCAGTGGGAGACAGGCCGTCCCCGGCTGGTGGTGCCGAAACCCCGGCCTCACGCCGATGGGGCGTGTGGAAGCTGACTGCGAACAATGACTTGGAGCGAATACCTGTGATGATGGGCATCTCAGACCGGGCGTATGTGGAAATCGCGGCAGAGGGGATACAGGAAGGGGATCAGGTCGTGGTGGCGATCGATGCGCCGCGCGGCGAGCGTAAGGGCGCGGAGCTTCCTCCCGGGTTCGGCAATGGGCAATCGCGTGGTGCGCGGCGCGATCGTGGGCTATAGTGGCATGGTCGATGTTCAATTTTCAGCGCTCAATACCGAGCCGTCGATTGAGTATTGGGCATCGAGCATTGAACAGGGCAGGTATTCATGCCTTCTGAACGGCGGATGAAGACCTCTCTATGGCCGGCTTAATCGTGTGCCAAGACGTCTGGAAGGTATACCGCGTTGGTGACGTCGAGGTGCAGGCGCTGCGGGGGATCAATCTTACCATCGAGCGTGGTGAGTTTGTGGCGGTGATGGGCACCTCAGGATCCGGCAAATCCACGCTCATGAATCTGCTCGGTTGTCTGGATCAACCCACTCGAGGGCGCTATGAATTGGACGGGTTGGACGTCGCCCGCGCCAAGCCGGATCTGCTGGCCGAACTACGCAACCGGCAGATCGGTTTTGTCTTCCAGAATTTTAATCTGATCCCCAGGACCAGTGCGCTGGAAAATGCGCAACTCCCGCTGTTCTATCGTGGGGCCTCGATCAAAGAACAACGCCAACGGGCCGCCGCCGCGTTGCAGCGCGTGGGGTTAGCGGGGCGTGAGCAGCACTATCCGTCTCAACTTTCCGGCGGTCAGCAGCAGCGTGTGGCGATTGCGCGGGCGTTGGTGGGGGCCCCGTCGATCCTGTTTGCGGATGAACCGACCGGCAACCTCGATACCGCTTCCAGCCGCGAAATCATGGGCATTCTTGAAGAACTGAACCGGGAAGACGGCATTACGATCATCCTGGTGACCCATGAGCCTGACATCGCCGCCTACGCCTCCCGCGAGCTCATCATGAAAGACGGGCTGATTGTGCAGGATGTCCGTCGTACGCCACGATTGTCCGTCGTCCCCTAGGCCGTCCATGTCAGCGTTCGTTCTACTCACCGTCATGACTGCCTTGCGGATCCTGAGCCGGAACCGGTTGCGGGCCGGTCTGACGATGCTCGGCATCGTGATCGGTGTGGGAGCCGTCATTGCGATGGTCAGCATCGGGCAAGGCGCGCGCGCTGCAGTGCAGGCGCAGGTGGCGAGTATGGGGACGAACGTGATCGTGATCATGCCTGGCTCCACCACGGTCAGCGGTGTACGGGGTGGGCAGGGCGGCGCGGTGACGTTGACGGTCAACGATGCGGCCGAAATGAAGAAGCGGAGTCCGCTCCTCTCGGATACGGCCTGGGCCAAGCGTGACGTGATGCAGATCGTCAATGGCAACCGCAACTGGAACGGGCCGGTGAACGGTGTGTCCCCGAGTTACCTCACAATTCGCGACTGGTCGTTCTCGAGCGGCGGTCCCTTTACGCAGTCGGATATGGAAAGCGCCGCACGGGTGGCGTTGATCGGTCAGACGACCTTGGAGAATCTCTTCGATCCTGGCGAAGAGGCGGTCGGCGCGACGATTCGTATCAAGAATGTGCCCTTCCAAGTCATCGGCGTGTTGGCGCCAAAGGGACAGTCGGCTCAGGGAAGTGATCAGGACGATGTGATTTTCGTGCCCTTTACGACGGCGGAACGGAAGGTGTTCGGGAGCCAGTTTCTCGGGTCGGTGGGCGCCCTCTTTGCCTCGACCGAACAGAGTGCCGATTTGCCGGAGGCCGTCGAGCATATTCGCGAGGTCTTACGGGCTCGACATCGCTTGCAGCCGGATCAGGCAGATGATTTTACCGTTCGCACACAGGTCGACATCGGCAAGGTACAGGAAGGCACGAGTCAAACCCTCACGGCCATGCTGTTTGCCATTGCGTCGGTCTCGTTGCTGGTGGGCGGCATCGGGATCATGAACATTCTCCTGGTCTCGGTCACCGAACGAACCAAAGAAATCGGGGTGCGTATGGCGGTGGGCGCGAAACGGATGCATATCCTGACCCAGTTTTTAATTGAAGCGATGACGTTAAGCCTGTTTGGGGGCGTGATCGGTGTCATCGTGGGAGTAGCCGGCGCCAGGCTGACGACGGTGATTGCCGGCTGGCCGACCATCATTTCGTTTGAGTCGATCGCGACGGCCTGTGTGTTCTCTCTCGGGGTCGGCCTCTTTTTCGGGCTCTATCCCGCGAACAAGGCCGCGCGCCTGAATCCGATCGACGCACTTCGTTACGAATAACCCTTGCAACACTCGCATCGTGGTCCGGAGCGCAAGCGGTGCGACCTGTCGTGACGACAGGCGACGCCGGGATCAATGGTAGGCTCGCTCAAACTCCTCGGGGATGGTCCCCAGGACCGAGCGGATTCCACGTGCTGGCGCCTGTGCGTCCTGATTGGCGAGATCGATCACGAGCGGAACGATGTAGGGTTCTCCGGAAGGATCATGTGTGATGGTGACGATGGGTTGGTGTAGCTTGCTGGTGTTGATGACGGAGACAATCGCCCGCTCGCCTGTAGTGAGGGCGACATAACTATAGACCGGGTAAATGCCCATGACTTTGACGAACAGGGAGATCAGCCGAGTTTCGTACTTGCCCTCCTGTCCTTCTTGATAGAGTCGCTGTAAGGATTGGTGGGGCGTCAGCGGTGAGGCGCCGCCGAATCCCGTCATCAATTCGTCATAGCGATCGGCGACCATTACGATTCGGGTCATGTCCGAGGTGAAGGCTCCCCCGGATTCGGCGGGGAATCCGCTGCCATTCAAATAGGCATGGTGTTCCGCCACGATTTGTTCCACCGGCTGGGTGAACCCGCCTTGACGCTCCAGCAAAATCGCCCCCCCGCGCGCGTGGGCCTCGTAGGTCCGTCGCTGCTGTTCGGTCAGAGGGGCGGACGTGTCAAATACGCGTTGAAGCATGGCCGGCGGCACCTGCAACAGTCCGATGTCGTGGAGCAGCGCCCCGGTGGCCAACTCCTGGATGGCGACCAGGTTATAGTCAGCGGCATGCGCGAGAATCATCGAAAAGCTGCAGGTGGCGAGCGAATGTTGGCTGAGCGGCGCATTCGCCTCACGACCTTGACTGAACACCATAAACAAGGCGTGGCTGTTGAGCGACTGTGCGACGGCGCTGATGGCATGGACGGCGTGACTCGCTTCTTCCGGATCGACGATCCCGGTCTTCGCGATGCGTGAGAATGTGGATTGGACCGACTCTTCGAGGCGGGCACGCACTGACCTCGCAGCCAGAAGCTCCTGTGCCATGTTCGCGAGAGAGCGGACAGCCACTGCCGGGGAGGTAGCCTGGATAGCAGGGGAGGGTGGAGCGGTGACGTTGGGCTGGTCTTGAGGGGAAGCCGTCGTGTCCTGCAGGTCGAGCCCTCGCGTTGGATCGATGCTGAGCTGTTTGACGCCGGCTCGTCGCAACTTCTCGATCTGTTCGTCGGTTCGAATCAAGAACGAGTGGCGCATGAAGGGTGAGCGAAACCAGGCCACGTCCAACTTGGCGACGTGCATGCCGATTCGGAGTGCGTCAATGGTGATGGGGCGGTAGGCCATGCCGTGTAACTGTAAAAGGCTCGTCGTCTCTCGCGCGAGTGGCCTTTGCTCGTCCTAGGGGATTCGTTCAGGGACGGTCGATGATCCCGGGAGCACCGCAGGCGCTGTTTTCGCAAGGATGGGATCCGGGGATGTCGTGGGCCTTCGCGGTGCGACCGCCAACAGAATTTCCATGCGAGGATGGTCTCGGTCCTGATACTTGTACAGATGTGTTTCCACTACCCGATTATCGTTCAACCCCAGGCCCTCGCAGAGAGCATCTTGCGCGATCTTGAGTCCGCCATCGGTGTCCCGTCGCAGGGCCGACGCAAAAAAGAAACGGATCGATAGGGAGAGACTCGCCTGCTGCAAATTGTGCCTTAGAGTACCACGATGGGGCGATTGGGCAAGCGCAACCAGAATTTGTTGCCCTACGAATGCCTTGAAGGCGCGGCCTTTGGCGGAGAGCAACCGGCGCCCGTTCACGGTGGCATATTGGTGATTCACGCTCGGAGGGATGGGGAGCGTGAGGGCGAGGGCGTCACTGGAGACCCGGACGTCGGCGTGAATCGGCACGCCTGAGGTGGCAGCAGGCAGGCTGCGAGTCGATCCTTTCCTGAGCACAAGGTTGGTGGGCGGAGGCGTCACCTTGTCAGGGGGAGTCCGAAACGAAGTGGAACGAATCGGGATCGAGGATTGTCGGGGACGGGAGACGCGGCGCAAGGGCCTGCCTATAACACTAGAGGAGGTTTTGGATCTTAGCCATGTCCTGCTCGACCCGGTCTTCGTTTCTGGTGAGATACCGCCGCCATTCCGACGGGCCCCAGATTTCCAGGCGATGGTACATGCCCACGAGGTAGATTTCCTGATCGTCATCCATCGGAACAAGTTTGCGGAGGCGGCTTGGAATCAGCACCCGACCCGCCTTGTCGATATCCGAGGCGCCGGCCTGCGCCATCACGTGGTGCATAAACAGGCGGCTTTGATCCTCATCCAGGGTGGCCCTGGTCCGCTCCAGCACCTTTTCCCATTCTTTGGCTGAGTACATCCACAGGGTCTGCTCGGTGTTTTTCAGGAACATGACCTGGTTCCCCTCGGCCTGGAATCGCTCCCGAAGCGGAGAGGGGATCAGAAACCGTCCCTTCTCATCGACCTTGCAAAGGTGTTCACCGGCAAACACTAGCGATAACCTCCGCTCAGGGACTTATTAGAGGGTATGGGGACCTGTGCATGCATCGTTCAATCCCTGGCACGTGTGATGGGATTCAGGGGTGATGGTAGGAGACATGGACAATCCTGTCAAGAGAATATTCGTGACCCTGTCCGTCATTGTCCGTCGGTCATGTCCATCTCATTGGCGGATGAGTTGTCTCCCCCCATCGCCGCATCCAGGTCCTCGCTCAAGTCTTCGCCCATTTCCTGCCCCATCTTTTTCATGAACCGCTCCATGCTTGCGAGATCGTTTTCATCGAGTCCGCTGAGGTGGCTGGGGTCGGCGAGGGCCTCAAGTCTGGCCTCCTCGGATTTCGGTGAGGCGAATCTGGACAGTAAGCGATCCAGGTCGGCACTGTGGCAATGGGCGCAGGTTTGTTGCGGAGCCGCACTCACGCTCAACACCAATCGCGTGGTGCGTGTCCCGCATTGTCGGCAACGATATTCGTAGATCGGCATACGTTACGCTCGCAGCTCTGGATGTGATCTTGGACCGGACGGAGGCAACCACACCTCCGGTACTATGCCGGCCTCTACGGAACGGGCGAGGGCGAGCACCGTGACCCGCGCAGCCCCTGCATTGCAGAGAATTCTGGCGCATTCATTGGACGTTGTGCCGGTGGTGAACACATCGTCGACAAGGAGGATTCGTTTTCCGGCTACCTCCTGAGGCTCATGGAGAGCAAATGCCCGGTGGAGGTTGTGTAGGCGTGCCGAACGTGGAAGCGTGGTCTGCGGCTCGGTATCGACGGTACGAACCAGGTTTCGATAGGAGACTGGGCACTTCAGCACCGCCGCCACTCGATCTGCCAGCAGGAGCGACTGATTAAACTCCCGCTGTCGAAGCCGGTTGGGATGGAGGGGAATCGGCATGAGGACGTCGCCCTCCAGCTGAGGCGGGAGGGTCTGAATGAGCAGGGTCGCCAGCGCGTCGGCCAGTGAGACCTTCCCGTGATACTTGAAGAGGGCAATCGCATCCTGGAGCGGCGAGCAGTAGGCATAGGGGGCCCACACCTCGGCATAGTAGAGCTTGCGGGTGCGACAGTCATGGCATTCGTGAGTGGGGCTATGGCTCAGTGCCGTCGGGGAGGCCAATGGGCGGCGGCATCGAGCGCAGGCTGATCCTCGCAGGGGGCGGATCAGTGCCCAGCAGGGTCGGCAGAAAAAGGGAACGGGATCATCGGCCAGGGGCTGCGCGCAGGTGGTACAGGGTATTGGGAGCAGCAGTCGGGAGACCTGCCTGAGGACGTTCAGGATCATTGGGTGAGTGCACGGGTTGACGCGTGGTGGTTGCGATCCAGGCGCATGAGAGAGATTGTGCACGGAAAGACCCTGGGGCTGTCAAGGTTGTGGCCTGTAAAGTGGGTGTGGTATAGCAGCCTTCGCCTGCATCGAGCCGATTGCTTAGCCTCGCTCAGAGTCGGCTCGCACGCACCGGTCGGAAATCTCTACGAACCCTCATGGTTATGGGCTTCGACAATGCACGATCCTCCCCCAGCGTTGGTCAGCGTGAAGCATCTGTCCAAGGAATATCGCCCTGGCGGGGCAGTCGTACGTGCATTACACGATGTGACGCTCGACGTCCTGCCGGGAGAGTTCTGCGCCTTCGTGGGGCCGAGTGGGTGCGGAAAGAGCACCCTGCTCAATTTGATCGGAGGGTTGGATGCTCCGACGGCAGGCACTATTGCTCTCGACGGTCGGCCGGTCACCGATGCCAGCCCCATGGAGTGGACTCGCCTGCGCCGGGAGTTGATCGGGATCGTCTTTCAGGCGTTCCATCTGATCCCCGGTCTGACCGTCGCGGAAAACGTCGCGTTGCCGATCCTCCTGAAGGGTGAGCAGGGACACGGGATTGCGGCTCGTATCGACGAGGTCCTGCGGGCGGTGGGCATGGAGGGGCGTCGCTCGCATCGACCAAGTGAGCTGTCGGGGGGAGAGCAACAGCGCGTCGCGATCGCCCGGGCGATCGTGCATCGGCCGCGGTTGATTCTGGCGGATGAACCGACAGGCAATCTGGATTCGAAACAGGGAGCGGATATCGTCAACTTGTTTCGGACCTTGCCGCAACGGTATGGTCATTCGGTCTTGTTGGTGACGCACAGTGAGAGCGCGGCGGCGGCGGCGGATTATGTCTGGCACATGCGCGATGGTCGGTTGGTTAACTGCGTCAGACAGCAAGCGTAGGAATCGCAGGGCATGTCCTCAGGGACTGGACACAGGTTGTGGTGAGTCGGCCAGGAATGCCGTTGCAGGCGGAACATTCGGACAGATGGTGACGTGAGGCCGCAGTGTCGGAGGCTCCCCATCGGTATTGCCCGTGGTAAGGTCGTGCTCCAAGCAACGGAACGCAAAGCCGGTCGGCGGATCAACGCTTCTGGCTGGAGAAAGGACAGCAAATGGATTTGAGCATCACCATTGCGGGCGTGAAGTTCCCCAGCTGCTTTATGAATGCGTCAGGAGCGCTCTGCATGACGCGGGAAGAACTGCTGGCATTGGGCCGCTCGCGCTCCGGGGCCATTGTGACCAAGTCGATGACGGTGGAACCACGGAGCGGGAATCCGGAGCCGCGTTACTACGGATTTCCTGGCGGATCGATCAACTCCATGGGGTTGCCGAATCTCGGCTATCGCGCCTATGCCGAACTCATTCCTGAGCTCAAACAGTTTGGGAAACCGGTGATCGCAAGTATCGCCGGTCTTTGCGAAGATGACTTTCTGACCATGGCGCGGGTCATCAATCAGGCTCGTCCCGATCTGATTGAGGTCAATCTGTCATGCCCCAATATTCCGGGCAAGCCGCAGATCGCGTACGATCCGGTCGATTCCGAACGGTTGCTCAAGCGTGTACGGCCTCTCATTACGGTGCCGATGGGAGTAAAGTTACCGCCTTACTTCGATCCGGCACACCATGCGGTCATGGCTGAGGTCATCGCGCATTGTCAGGTCGACTATTTGAATCTGATCAACTCCGTGGGCAACGGGCTTGTGATCGATCCTACACGTGAAACGCCGGTGATCAAGCCCAAGGGCGGGTTCGGCGGATTGGGGGGGGCGCTGATCAAGCCTGTCGCGTTGGCCAACGTGCGGGCGTTTTGGAAACTACTCGGGGGGCGGATTCCCATCATCGGGACCGGCGGGGTGGTACAGGGGCTCGATGCCTATGAACACGTGCTATGCGGAGCCTCGGCCGTTCAGGTCGGCACCGTGCTGGTCGAGGAGGGTGTCGGGGTCTTCGAACGACTGGAGCGAGAGTTGGCGGCTGAGCTCAAGACTCGGGGGCTGCGCTCGCTGGAAGAATCTCGGGGGAAACTCAAGGAATTGTAAAGATCGACGTGTGGCTTCCGCGCAGCACTGCCCCGGCGGCATCTATCTGAACGCGAAATTCTTCGGCAGGAATCCCAACTGCAGTGCCTGGCGTAACAGCTGGGCCACGTTTCGGACTTTGAGTCGCCGCATGAGGTTAAAGCGATGCACCTCGACGGTTCGCACGCTGATATCCAGACGACGGGCGATGTCACGGTTCGTATTCCCCTGCGACACCAGTTTGAGAATCTCTTTCTGCCGAGGGGTCAGTCCGTCTGATCGTTTGCTCCGCACGGGTGCGGTTTTCACGATCTTGACAGCCTTTCGCTTCCTGGCTGCTGGAGTGGTTTTGGTGGTCTTCGCGGACTTCTTGACTTGAGGACGTTTGCGTGGTGCCATAAGAATTTGTACCCCAAAATTCTACTGAACGTAATCTTAGCATACCTGGGTAAATCTGTAAAAACAATTACTAGACTGTTCTATCGGCAAGTGTGGCGATGTCCTTGATACCTGCGGCGCTCTTGAAGGTCTACACACGTCTCGGGTGGACACATTTGTCCACTCATCCGGGTCGGACGGTTCTGACAATGATGGGCGTCGCTCTGGGGGTTGCGGCGACCATTGCGGTGCAAACGGCCAATGTTGAGGTACTGCGCTCTTTCGAGGAATCGGTGTTGACGGTTGCCGGGCCGGTCACGTTGGAAGTGTCGGCCGGGGAGGCCGGTTTGGATGAGCGTGTGATTCGCGCGGTGCGAGAGGTGGACGGTGTCGACTCCGCTCGGCCTGTGCTCGAAGTCGGGGTGACGGTCGCTGCTGGACGCCGACAGTCGTTCTCCGTGTTGGGTCTCGATCTGTTGGACGAATTGAATCGCGCTGACGGAAGAATTCCTGCCGTATTCGAGACGCGGAACCGGCGCGGTGAGGGCGTCGCAATGGAAGGGCTTCTGCGTGACAACGGTTTGCTGGTGGGCGGGGCGCTCGCCAAAGATTTGGGCGTCGAGCCTGGGGCGCAGGTCGCCCTGGAGGCGAATGGTCGAGCCATATCTGTTTCAATCCTGGCAGTGATGGGTCGGAGGCCTGGCGCACCTTCTCCCTGGGACCATTGGGCCATAATGGATATTGCTGCTGCGCAGCGGACCTTCGGCCTCACCGGGCGATTGGATCGCATCGATGTGGTGAGCGGGGCGTCCGTTTCCGTCGAGCAGGTGGCGAAGGCCATCGAGATGGTTCTGCCTCCTGCCGTGACGGTTCGCCGCCCGATTCAACGGAGCCAGCAGGTTGAGTCGATGGTGGGAGCCTTTCAATTGAACCTGTCTGTGTTGAGTATGGTCGGCCTGCTGGTCGGGATCTTTCTGATCTACAACACGGTGTCCTTCATGGTGGCGCAGCGACGGAAGGAAGTGGGGATTTTGCGCGCCATCGGCCTGTCTGAGCCGATGGTGATCGGGCTCTTTCTTGCAGAAGCCGGTGTGTTCGGCGTGGGCGGGGGGCTGGTGGGAGGTGTGCTCGGGCTGATGTTGGGGAACGTGCTTGTGGGAATGGTGGGACGGACCATTCACGATCTGTATACACCGCTTGCTGAGACGACCAGGGCAATTAGTTTCGCACCTGGCTCCGGTCGGATGTTGTTCGAGGCTGTCTTCATCGGAAGCGTCGTCTCTGTCCTGGGGGCGTTGGGTCCGAGCCTGGACGCTGGGAGGACGGTGATCGTCGCAGCATTGGCGCCGGGAGAGTACGATGTCGCCCAGCGCGTTCGCGCAGGCTCACTTGCTGTGACAGGAGTGTTGCTCTTGCTGGTCGCGCTGGGCTGTGTGTTCGCCGGACCGGTTGCCGGAATGCCCGTCTTTGGGTATGTGGCGACGTGTTGTCTTCTCGCGGGGTTGTCGTGCCTCGTGCCGAAGTTGATGCACGTGGTCTGTCGCACGCGAGAATTGAGCCTGATGTCCCCGGCGCCCTCCCTGGGTGGGGCTGTGCGCCACATCGCCCGTGAGCAGACCACCAGGGGAATGGGGCGGAACGCGGTGACTGTGTCGGCCTTTCTGGTCGGTGTTGCCATCATGGTCGGTGTGATGGTGATGATCAGGAGCTTCCGAGAAACCGTAGAAATCTGGATTGATCAGACCGTGATGGCGGATTTTATCGTAGCGCCTGCCGGGTGGCCGAATGTCGCCCGTCATGGGGCGTCGCCGACCGTGCTTCCGGGGCTGTGGCGGGAGCAGTTATCCGGTTCACGAGCGGTGTCGGCGGTCGATGCTTACCGTGATGTGCGGATTGAGGTACAGGGACGACCAATCGCGTTGGTGTCCAGGGATCTGGCGCTCCACGCGGCCCGAAGCCGGTATCTCTTTCTTGAAGGTGATTCCGAGCGTATTCTGACGCGTGCTGCAGCCGGGGAGGGCGTGATTCTCTCGGAGGTGTTGGCCAATCGTCTGCAACTCGCCGAAGGGAGCCGGGTGTCCATTGCTACGCCGACAGGAGAGCGGTCGCTACCGGTCCTGGGGGTCTTTTACGATTACGCGACCGACGGAGGCAAACTCGTCATCGACCGAACCCTCTATCAGCAATGGTGGAAAGACGACGGCGTGACCGTGTTTCCTGTCTATGTACGCGCGGGGATGGACCTGGACCAGGCCCGCTCAGCCATTGTGGAGATCTTCGCACGGGAGGCCGGCGGAAGCCTGATGCCGACGGTCCTGAGCAATGCGGAATTGCGCCGGGAGATTCTTCGCATTTTCGACCGGACGTTCACCTTGACCTATGTCTTGGAGGCGATTGCCATCATCATTGCCATGCTGGGCATCATCAATACGCTCGTGACATCCGTGGTCGAGCGGCGCCGTGAATTGGCGACATTGCAAGCCTTGGGAAGCAGCCGGGGGCAGGTGACGGCGTTAATTCTGTGGGAGGCCGGTTATTTGGGGTTGCTGGGAACGGCTATGGGACTCATCGGAGGGCTTGCCCTTGCGCTGATTTTGATCAGGGTCATCAACCGGCAGTCCTTCGGCTGGACGATCCAGATGGCATGGCCCTTGGGGCTGCTGGTGGAAGTTTCCCTCCTCACCCTCCTCGCCTCACTCCTTGCCGGATTGTGGCCGGCCAGTTGGGCCGCCAGGCAACCGTTGGTGGAGGGGCTGCGCTATGAGTGACGCCCGACGGCCGGCTCACCGGCTGGAGCGGCGTCCTGCGTCAGAGGCAGCGCATCCACCTGGATCTCGAATCCCAAGTCTTCGATCATGCGCCACACTTCTGCTGCCGGTTGGCCGGGCGTCGTTAGGTAGCCGTTCACGAAGACCGAATCCGCCGGATAGAGGGCGAGCGGCTGCAGACTTCGAAGGTTGTGTTCCCGACCGCCAGCGATCCGAATCTCCGTACGGGGGTGGAGAAAGCGGAACAGGCAGAGCGCCTTCAGGCAGCGTTGGGGGGTGAGCGGCGCAGCATGTTCCATCGGCGTGCCGCTTGCGGGATGGAGGGTGTTGATCGGAATCGAATCGGGCTTGACGTCCCGAAGTGCCAGGGCCAGATCAATCAGATCCTCGTCGCTTTCGCCCATGCCGACAATGCCGCCGGAGCAGATTTCGAGGCCGGCGGTCCGAGCGTGTCGAATCGTGGCCAACCGGTCCTGAAAGGTATGCGTGGTGCAAATCTCGGGGTGGTAGGCCTCGCTGGTGTTCAGGTTGTGATTGATGCGGTCGACCCCTGCGGCTTTGAGGTCTTTGGCCTGGTGCTCGCTGAGCAAACCCAATGAGCAGCAGATCTGAATCGGGACTTCCTGCTTGATGGACCGGACGGCCGAGGCAATCTCGGCAATGTCGCGATCAAGGGGGCTACGTCCGCTGATGACGATGCAATAGCGTTGAGCTTTGGCGGCAGCCGCGCGCCGTGCCCCCGTGATCATCTGCTCTTGCGGGAGGAGCCCGTACCGCTCGATCGGCGCCTTTGACACGGACGACTGCGAACAGTATCCGCAGTCTTCCTGGCAGGCGCCGCTCTTGGCGTTGAGCAGCATTTGCAGGCGGACGGTCTTGCCGAAGTAACGCTCACGCACCGTGAAGGCCGCTTGTAACAGTTCCAGTAGACGAGAGTCTGGGGTCTGCAACACGGCCAGTGATTCTTCGTGGGTCAACGGTTCGTCTCGTAAGGCCTTCTCGGCCAGCCTGCTCAGCTCAGTCATGCACGCTACTCCTGGAAAAAACAGATCGAACCTTGATTCCCGACCGGTGTGTCCGTGGGCGGAGGCCGTCTCTGTGAAGTGAAAAAAGTGCGGTCGAAACCCTACACGGTTTCAAAGGGAGATGCAATGCCTTGGTAGGGCACGGAGGGCAGGCGGGAGTTGTGACTGCCCGGGTCCGTTTCGGCCTTGGTGGTGTCGCGCCAGGGGAGCGCGACATAGGTGTTCCAGCGCCCACAGCGTCGGCAACGGCCGGACCATTCCGCCAGTTCATGGTGACATTGCGAGCATTGATAGGGGACGACGACTCGCTTCTTGAATCCCAGCGCTTTCTTGAGTTCTCCCACGGCCTCGTCCATGTGCTGCTTGCGGAGATACAGGTTCGCCATGATCTTGTGGTAATCGACCAGATGTTCCTGCGTGCCGTCCAGCGTCGAAAGCACGTCGTAGGCTTCGTCCACCATTTCCAGCCGGTAGTAGAGCTTCCCCAGGTAGAACTGGACGACGGCGTTGTGGGGATCTTGTTGAAGGGCTTCCTGATACACGCGGATGATCTCGTCGGGCTCCCCGAGCTCCAGGAAAAGTTCCTCCAGGCGGTGGAGAATGATGACGCTGCGTGTCTTGGCGTAAATTTTCTTGAGAATTTCAACCGCGTTTTTGGTTTTGCCCTCGCGGACCAGAATTTCACCGATGCCAATATAGGCCGGCAGAAAGGTGCGGTCTTTCTTGATCGCGCCACGGAAATACCGCCGAGCTTTGTCGGGGTGCCCTCGTTCCAAGAGTTGCCGGCCGACTTCGTACATGCAGCCAAGCAGGAGATTGGCCTCGGCTCGGCGCTCACTTTCCGGCAGATTGGCTTTCACGAGCCGGTGCTGAATCTCGAGCGCATCGCTCCATTTTTCAAGGCGGATGTACAGGTCCCGCTTGCGAATCAAGGCCATCAAGTTATCGGGTTCGAGTCGGAGAATGTTCTGCAGAGTTTGGAGCGCGTCTTCGTACCGGCGGGCGCCCTCCAAATCCTTAGCCAATTCGAGGAGCACTTCCACATTACGTTCTTCGATGCGGTGGGCCTGCTGATGGAGCCGGATCGCTTCGGCGAAGTTGCTCTCGGACCGGTAAATATTTCCGAGCCAGAGCAGTGAGTCGGTCCGGTTGGGGTCGATCACCAGCGCGCGCTCGAAGAGACTCACGGCGTCGGCCGTTCGTTTGGACATGAAGGCGTGCGTCCCGTCCCGATGGAGGGCATCGACCTTTTCTTTCCGGCGCACGAGGCGGTTGGTGCGCCAGTTCATGAAGACATGCGAAGTTTCTTTGATCGTGACGATCAGGGCCACCAGCGTGGCACCAAGGGCCATCGAGAATAGCACCAATGATACGGGACTGAGTTCAAACAGGGCATCGGGGCTGGTTCTGACCGTAATGGTACCGGGGTTCAGCTCTCGAAAGTAGCTGTAGAGAAAAATGCCGACGCTGGCGAGGAAGATCGTGGACAGGAGCCGAAACATGCTAGACCCGTTTCCGGGTGCGCGCGGGGCGTGCTGTCGATCGTGCCGGTTTTGCCGCCTTCACGGCGCGCTCTTCCGGCACCCGTACTTGCCCTGCATCGCCCCACAGTCGTTCGAGTGCGTAGTGTTCGCGAATATCCTTCTGGAAAATATGGACGATGACGTCACCAAAGTCTATGACGACCCACTTGGCCGACGAGGCCCCTTCGACGCTGAGCGGCGCATGCCCCTCAGCTTTGAGCACGTCACTCACATGGTCTGCGATCGCCCGTGCCTGTCGCTCCGATTCTCCGGAGCCGATGACTAAGTAATCGGCGAGGGAGGTCAGTTTGGCAATATGCAGGATCAGAACGTCGGTGGCCTTTTTGTCCAGGATGGCACTCGCCACCGCCAGCGCTTTGGCTTTTGATTCAGAAACGCTCACCGTCCTCCCTGTATAACCCCTCGCGAAGTATATAGGATTCAACGAGGGGGGGCAACAGATTTGCCAGTGGACGGCCGTCCCGAAGGCGGGCGCGGATCTCTGATGCGGAGCTTTCGCAAGGCGGAAGTCTAAGGAAGGTCAGGATGCGGCCGTTGGCCAGGGGCACGTCTGCCCGGTCTTGCGTGGCGGCGTCCAAGGCCTCCAGCCTGTCTCGTGGAACTTCGTTGAAGAACGGAACGGAGGCCAGGGTCACAAACCTGGTGGACGGTCTTGAAATCACGACAAAATCGCAGGTCTTCAGCAGGAGGCCGGCTTCCTTCCAAGAGGGGAGATCCAAAAATGCATCCAGGCCGATGATGAAAAACAGTGAGGTGTCCGGGCCGTATTCTTGCTGAATCGCCCGGACAGTATCGATCGAGTAGGATTTGCCGGTGCGGCGGATTTCGATATCCGTGAGGGCGAATTCAGGAATGTCCTGAATTGCCAGCTCGACCATGCGGTACCGATGCTGGGCATCGGCGAGCGTCCTGGACTGTTTGTGCGGAGGATCTCCGGTTGGGATGAACAGTACGCGGTCCAGGTTCAGAAGCTGCCGGGCCGATTGTGCGATCGAAAGATGGCAGCGGTGGACGGGATTAAAACTTCCGCCTAAGAGTCCCAGGCGCACGCTCTTCCCCTCACTCGAACTCAGGTCTCTGCGAAGCGAGTACTCGATTGACATCAAGGGATGCCGGCGTCGCGCGGGCTAGGCCACGGGCGCTACAGAATCACCAGATTGTCGCGGTGGATGACCTCTTCGTACTCCTGGAGACCGGGGATCTTCTGAATATCGGCCGTCTTGAGGCCCTTGATGCGGATGAGGATTGCGGAGGAAAAGTTCACCAGGCCTTTGGCGCATTCCTTGCCGTCTGGGCCAGTGCAGGTGACTGGGTCGCCGGCGTCGAACTGGCCGGTGATGTCGCGGATCCCCGAGGCCAGAAGACTCTTGCCTTTGCGCACCAGCGCCTCGACCGCGCCCTGATCCAATTGGACTTGGCCCCTGGGGCGTAAGGTAAACGCAATCCAATGTTTCCGGCTGTTCATGCGTCGCTCGCGGCCAAGAAACAAGCTGCCGCCTGGGTGTCCGGACAGCACCTCTGGGAGTAATCGTTGGTGAGTGCCGTTGAGGATCAAGGTCGGGACCCCGTATTCGCCCACCTTTTTCGCCGCTCGTACCTTGGTGGCCATGCCCCCGGTGCCTTCAAAGGTAGAGGACAGGCCTGCGCGCTGTTCAATGTCTTCGGTGATCTCGTGAATCAGCGGGATCAAGGTCGCGCCGGGATCTTTTCGAGGATCGGCGGTGAACAGTCCGTCCACATCCGAGAGAATGACGAGGAGGTCTGCATCGATAAGATGCGCTACCTGGGCTGCCAGCGTATCGTTGTCTCCGACCCGGATTTCTTCAACGGCAACGGTGTCGTTTTCGTTGATGATGGGAACGACTCCAAATTCAATCAAGGTCGTCAGGGTGTGCCTGGCGTTCAAAAAACGTCGGCGATCTGCCAGATCTGCATGCGTCAGGAGCACTTGCGCAACGCGGAGATCGAGTCGCTCAAACGCCTTTTCATAGGCCCACATCAACCGGCTCTGGCCGACTGCTGCCGCGGCCTGCTTCACCGGCAGGCTTTTGGGATATTCGCGCAACCCGAGTTTTTTGATGCCTGACACCACCGCGCCGGAGGAGACGACGAGCACCTCACGTCCCTGGGCGCGTATCTCGGCAATTTCCTTAGCGAGCCGCTCAAGGCGCTCGGCGCTCAGTCCCGTTTCGCGCGAGGCAATGAGGCTGCTCCCGATCTTGACGACCACGCGTCTGGCTTGTGTTATGACTTCGTCTCGCACGGGATTGTTCGCAACGCCTCCACCTGCTGCCCCATGTAGCGCAGGCACTCGTCCAATCCTTCACGCGTGGCGGCCGAGATGGCAAAGAAGCGTATTTTGCGCCGTTGGCAGTATTTGTTGAGCTGTTCGAGCCGTTTGCCTTCGCCTTTGATGTCGATTTTGGTGCCTACCACCGCGTAGGGGCGATCGGCAAGGGTGCGATCATACGTCGCCAGCTCGTGCCGCATGACTTTCAAGCTGGCGACCGGGTCCTCCGTGGCCCACTCGGACACATCGATCATGTGAATCAGTAGGCTGGTGCGTTCAATATGGCGGAGGAATTGAAAGCCGAGGCCTTTGCCTTCATGCGCCCCCTCGATCAAACCGGGAATGTCCGCTATGACAAAGGTATGCTCCCCGCTCGATCGGACCACGCCAAGGTTCGGCGTGAGGGTCGTAAAGGGGTAGTCGGCAATCTTGGGCCGTGCAGCGGAGACGGCGGCGATGAACGTGGATTTCCCGGCGTTCGGATACCCGACCAAGCCGACATCCGCCAGGAGTTTGAGATCGAGTCGAAGCAGACGCTCTTCGCCAGGAGTGCCCGGCTCAAACTGAGTCGGGACGCGGTTGGTGGAGCTGGCGAATTGGGTGTTGCCTCGCCCCCCCCGACCTCCCTTGGCAACGACGCAACTGTCGCCGTCTGCCGTCAGGTCGGCAAGAAGTTCCTGCGTGTTTGCGTCGAATACCATGGTACCGACTGGAACAGGAATGAGGACGTCGGTTCCGCGCCGGCCATGGCAGTTGCTACCGCCGCCGCCCTCGCCCTTCTCTGCTTCATAGTGCTTTTGGTAGCGAAGATCGAGTAGGGTGGAGAGGCGAGTCGTGGCCTGGACGAGGACGCTGCCGCCGTCTCCTCCGTCCCCGCCGTCTGGGCCGCCACGGGGTACGAATTTTTCGCGACGAAAGCTGCAGGCGCCGTGACCGCCTTCGCCAGCCTTCACGAGAATCTGGGCTTGATCGACAAATGTGGACATCGCAACGTCCCCTCAGCCGGCGAAGTTATTCAGAACCAGGAGTATACCGTATCCGCCGGCTCATGGGGGCGTTGCGTGAATGAAGGGTACCAGTTCCGCAGGAATCGTGGTCGGGACTGAAGAGAAGTCAGGCCTTTGCGGTCACGGGATAAACGCTGACCTTCTGTCGGCCACGGCCACCTTCAAACTTCACGACACCGGATACATAGGCATAGAGGGTATGGTCGCGACCTAACCCCACGTTCAGACCAGGAAAAAACTTCGTGCCGCGCTGGCGCACAATGATGGATCCGGCCTTGATCGTCTCTCCCCCGTAGGCTTTGACGCCGAGGTACTGTGGATTACTGTCACGGCCGTTCCGTGTGGAACCGCCGCCTTTGTTTGTTGCCATGGCAAACTCTCCTTACGAGGCGTTACTTCGTTTCAATCCCGGTGACCCGCAGCTGCGTGAAGCCTTGCCGGTGGCCCCTGGTTCGCCGATAATTTTTGCGACGTTGTTTCTTGAAGATCGTGATGGAGCGGGTGCGTCCTTGGCGAAGAATTTCCGCCGTCACTGTTGCTCCGGCAACCACCGGTTGACCCACTACCAGGCCGCCATCTCCGTGCAGTAGTCGAACCTTATCGATCTGCACTGAATGCCCGACCTCGCCGGGAAGTGACTCCACTTGGAGCACGGTCCCTGCTTCCACTCGATACTGTTTCCCGCCTGTTTCGATAATAGCGTACATGTTCGTTTCTTCTCCTCGTCAGCAGAACGTGGGTGTTTATCATAGGGATCGAGGGGGTGTCAAGAATAAGTGCATGCGCAGAACCGCTGCGCTCTTGTGTGATGCGATGCGCCGGAGTGTCACTCTGCCTGTGCATGATGCTGAGTGCTGCGTTGGTGGCCGGCGATGCCGCCTTGACGCTCATCGCGAGGCGCTGGTAATATCCGCCCCATGTTACAAACTAGCGAAAAAATATGGATGGACGGAAAATTTGTCGCGTGGGCCGATGCGCAAGTTCACGTACTCACCCATTCACTGCACTATGGCCTGGCAGCCTTTGAAGGGATCCGGTGCTACAAGGGGCAGAATGGGTCGGCTATTTTTAGACTGCCCGAGCATGTGGATCGGCTATTTGAGTCGGCACACATCGGGCTGATGCAGATACCTTATGATCGGAAGCAAATTACCGAAGCTATTGTTGAAACCGTCAGGGTCAACAAGCTCGAAGCTTGTTACATCCGTCCGCTGGTGTATATCGGCTATGGAGCCATGGGGCTCTATCCCGGTGAGAATCCCATCAACGTAAGCATTGCCGCATGGAAGTGGGGAACGTATCTCGGTGATGAAGCGCTGGCGAAGGGGATTCGGGCGCGAGTGTCTTCGTTTACACGCCACCATGTGAATGTTTCGATGACCCGCGGGAAGATTTCCGGCTACTACGTGAATTCCATACTCGCCAAGCGCGAAGTCAAAGCCGACGGATACGATGAAGCCATCATGCTGGATCCCGAAGGGTATGTCGCAGAAGGCACAGGGGAGAATGTGTTCATCGTGCGACGCGGAGTCTTGAAAACGACACCGCTCACCTCGATCTTGGAGGGGATCACGCGAAATTCAATTCTTCAACTGGCCAAAGAGCGTCAGATTCCGGTGGTTGAGGAGCGATTCACTCGTGACGAAATGTACGTGGCCGAAGAAGTGTTTGTGACCGGTACCGCGGCAGAACTTACGCCGGTGACGGAGATCGATCAGCGGAGCATCGGTACAGGAACTCCTGGTCCCATCACCAAAACCTTACAAAAGGCATTTTTTGACGTGGTGGGCGGAATAGATCCCGCTCATCGTCATTGGCTGACCCCTGTGTAGCCATCTTTTGGAACGTTCTTCCCCTCTTGCCCCAAGAGTTGCCTGAATCTTGGCAACATCGTCATCCCCCGGTTTCTGTTCACGCATCTTCGGCACAGCCGGCGTCTTGGTCGCGCGCTCCCGTCCCTTTGTAAAAATTGGCGGAATTCTCTACTAGGGTGCTCTTCAGGGAGGTGTTTCAGGATTCTCCCGCCTCAGTTCCCTGCTTTGGAGTCAAACGTGCCGGCTGTTCCGCGACAAGCAGCGTTCTCATTCCTGAGAACCGTTGTGTAGTTTTATGGTCTAAAGTGATCGCTAGAGGCGGCACCCGAGATTACGAGTCCACTCGAGCATCGATCGTGGGAGGGATTGAGCGATAGGAACTGAAAGCTTAGTGGGATCCTTCGCCGGAGGAATGTGATTCTTTCGCAGGAGCGGAGCTACTGTCGGTGGATGTCGAGCTAGGGGGCGTTGTAGCCGATTTCTTGTTCAGGTCGATGACGGTGGAGGAGAAGGTTCGATCTTTTGCCAGGATGGCCAGAGACAACGAGGTGAACATGAACACGAAAGCGGTGATAACCGTAAATTTGCTCAGGAAGTTCGCAGGACCTCGGCTGCCGAATACGGTCTGGCTGGAACCGCCGAAGGCCGCACCAATCTCGGCACCCTTACCCGATTGCAGCAAAATTGCTCCAATCATGAGTAGGCAGACAATGACATGAACAATAATGAGGAGAGTATACATAGGTATTTATGCGGTCCTGGTGGGTGTTGCCCTAATCGCGACTCTGACGAGTGTAGCAAAAGAGAGGGGATCTAAACAAGCCCCGCCGACCAGGGCCCCATCGATTTCTTCAAACGAGAGAAAGTCGGCAATGTTCTGCGGTGTGACGCTGCCGCCATAAAGAATTCTCAACTGCTGGACTCTGTCCGCTCCGCCTAATTCGCCGATGATTCGACGGATCATGCGATGGACGAGCACGGCTTGCTGTGGCGTCGCGGCCCGCCCGGTTCCAATGGCCCACACCGGTTCATAGGCGATCGTGACGGCAGCCAGTCCCTGATCATCTACGCCCACGAGTCCGGCCCGAAGCTGTCGTTCAATGACGGCGTCGGTGTGTTCGCTATCACGTTCCTGGAGCGTTTCTCCCACACACAGAATCGGCCGGAGTCCATGTCGGAGGGCTGCCAGGACTTTCCTGTTCGTCCACGTATCCTGGTCCCCAAAGTGCTGGCGACGTTCAGAATGACCGACAAGAACGAACTCACAGCCAAGGTCCTTCAGCATGGGGCCTGAGACTTCGCCGGTAAAGGCTCCCTTTTCCTCCCAATGTAGGTTTTGGGCTCCAAGGAGAAAAGCCGGGTTGGAAGCGAGGGCGTCACGTGTGGCGTGTAGGGCTGTGAACGGCGGTGTGAACCCGACCTGGATTCCCTCAACGCTGGGCAGCTCCTGCTTGAGGCGATGGACAAAGGCCACGGCTTCGGTGGCCGTCTTGTTCATTTTCCAGTTGCCGACGATGAAACGTGTTCTCACGAAGCCTCTATCGGGAAGAGCGGGCGAAGGATATCGTTACGCCTGTCGATTGGGAAGCGCAGCAAGTCCCGGGAGGGTTTTCCCTTCGAGCAGCTCCAGCGCGGCTCCACCACCGGTCGAGATGAACGAGATGCTTTCAGATTCCCCCGCACGGTGGATGGCCAGAGCCGTTTCACCGCCGCCGACAATGGTCAGCGCGTAGGCGTTGGCGACCGAATGGGCCATGGCCAGAGTCCCTCGTGCGAAGGCATCTACCTCAAACATGCCCATGGGACCGTTCCACAGAATGGTTTTAGCGTCCTGAACGGCTTCCGAGAACAGTTTGACGGAGGCCGGCCCGATATCCAGCCCATACCAACCTTTGGGAATTTCTTGAACCGGAACGATCTTTGTTTCGGCGCCCGGTTCGCGACTGGCGGCAACGACACAGTCCACCGGTAGGTAAAACTTCACGCCGCTGGAAAAAGCATGGTCTTGGACGCCTTTGGCGAAATCGAGCATGTCGTTTTCAACCAGTGACTGACCGATCTCAAGTCCCATCGCCTTCAAAAAGGTAAAGGCCATACCGCCGCCGATAATGACCTTGTCGACTTTCTTGCCGAGATTCTCGATGACGCCGATTTTGCCTGATACCTTGGCCCCTCCGAGAATGGCCACAAAGGGCCGCACCGGATTTTCCACGGCTCCTTCGAGATACTCGATTTCCTTCTTGAGGAGATAGCCCGCCGCTGCCTCGGGAATGTATTTCGTGATGCCGACAGTGGAGGCATGAGCCCGGTGCGCCGCACCGAAAGCATCGTTGATATAGACATCAGCGAGTGAGGCGAGGGCCTTGGAAAATGCTTCGTCGTTCTTCTCCTCTTCGGGGTGAAACCGGAGATTTTCCAGCAACATGACATCGCCCGGCTGCATTTTGGCGACGAGGCCTTCGACGGCGGCGCCGATGCAGTCAGGGGCAAACGTCACTTCTTTGCCCAGCAAGCGCTGGAGGCGTTTGGCAACAGGAGCCAGGCTGAATTTCGGATCAAATTTCCCCTTCGGTCTGCCGAGGTGAGAGCACAGGATCACCTTCGCTCCCTCGTCAACGGCTCGGTTGATGGTGGGAAGCGTTGATCGGATCCTCGTGTCGTCAGTGATCTGCAACGAATCATCGAGCGGGACATTGTAATCGGCGCGAATAATTACGCGCTTCCCGCGAAGCTGAAGATCTTCGATAATTCGTTTGCGAATATTCATGGCAGAGCCTACTCCTTTCCCGGGTGTTCCGCGCCGGTTGTTGGCAGCTCCGGCCCGTGCTGCACGTCAGAAAAGCGCGATGTGTGGGAGTCAGTTCACGACGCTTTGGCAACGATGTACTTGATCAGGTCCCGGACACGGCAGGAATAGCCCCATTCGTTGTCGTACCAGGCGGTGACTTTGACGAGTCGTTTGTCGATGACCGCGGTGAGGGGGGCATCGACAATGGCGGAGTGCGCATCATCCTTGAGATCGATGGATACAATCGGGGCTTCCGAATAGGCCAGCACGTTCTTCATCGGGCCTTCGGCGGCCTTCTTGAAAGCGGCATTCACCCCTGCCACATCACAGTCCTTTTCCGTTTCCACGGTGAGGTCCACCAATGAGACGTTCGGGGTGGGAACTCGAATGGCCAGTCCATCCAGTTTCCCCTTTAATGCCGGAATCACCAGGTGAAGCGCTTTGGCCGCGCCGGTGCTCGTAGGAATCATCGACATACCGGCTGCGCGTGCCCGTCGCAGGTCCTTGTGGGGCAGGTCGAGCAGTTGCTGGTCGTTGGTGTAGGAGTGGATGGTCGTCATGACCCCGTGTTTGATGCCGAAGTTTTCGAGCAAGACTTTCGCGACCGGGGCAAGGCAGTTGGTCGTGCACGAGGCGTTGGAAACAATGTTATGCGCTTTGGGGTCGAACACCTGCTCATTGACGCCGAGGACGACGGTGGCATCAGGGTCTTTCGCGGGCGCAGAAATGATGACGGTTTTGGCACCGGCCGAGAGGTGTTTTCCTGCGCCCTCGCGATCCGTAAACCGCCCGGTCGATTCGATCACGATATCCACGTTGAGCGCTTTCCATGGCAGTTCTTTCGGATCCTTGACGGCCAAAACTTTGATGGTTTTGCCGTCGACGATCAGGTGGTCATCCTTGGCCTCCACTGAGGCGTCCAGTGTGCCGTGAACCGAATCATACTTGAGCAAATAGGCCAATGTGTTGGCATCGGTCAGATCGTTGATGGCGACAAATTCTAGGCTGGGATCTCCCAGGGAAGCGCGGAGAACATTGCGGCCGATGCGTCCGAATCCATTGATGCCGATGCGTGTGGTCATGGGGCTAAATCCTCAAGAATTAAACGGGTTGAACTGAGTGAATCTGAGGCGATAGTACTGACCGACTTTCTGCGTGTCAAGCATACAAAAAGAGGGAAGGCTGGTGGATATTGGCGAAGAAAGCCTCTCGGAATCAGCGGAGGGTCGGCACGTCTTGTTGTCGGCGCAAGTGGTCCGGTAGAGTCTGATCCCTGAACATCCATCGAGAGTTGGAGCAAGATGCCATCTGAATCGTTGCAGGTCGAGGCGGGAAACGTGCTCGAGTGGGGGAAGTTATTGGAACACCTGGCGTCTTACGCCCAGTCGACGGTCGGCGCAGAACGCTGTCGCGCGATGGGCTTGGAGCAAGATGTGGAACAGGCCCGCAGCCGGCAGGCGGAAACTACCGACATGATGCGCTTGCGTGACGGTACCGATCCCTTCCCGGTCCTCCGGTTTCCGGATGTGCTGGAGTGGTTAGGGCGGGTGGCGAAAGGGGCAGCCTTGGAGGCGCATGAGTTGCGAGACATCGCGCTCGTCCTAGAAGTCATCGAGGATGTGCAGCGCTATCTCCTCCGCCACCAGGTCGATGCCCCCACGGTGAGCGCCCTGGTGTCGGAGTTAGGGCCGGTCAACGAGTATCGGCGGCTCTCCGCGGCTCTGAAGGGCGCGATCGAGCCCGACGGGTCGATACGGGAATCGGCCAGCCCTGAATTGCACCGCCTGATGCAACGTGCGACCGACCTTAAGCAGCAGATGCGGCATCGCCTCGATCAAATCTTGCATTCGCGCCGCTACGAAGCGGTCTTGCAGGAACAATACTTCGCGCAGCGCGAAGGGCGTTATGTGGTTCCGATCAAGGCTGAGATGCAGGGGCGGGTCCCCGGCATCGTGCACGACGTGTCGTCGAGCGGTGCCACCCTCTTTCTGGAGCCGCGTGAATTGGTGGATCTGAATAACTCGATTAAAGTGGTGGATTTGGACGTCGAGCGTGAGGTGCGTCGAATCTTGCGGGAGCTCTCGGCCCTCGTGGCCCCTCACCAACCAGCACTCGCCGGGGCGGTAGGGGTGCTCGGTCGCCTGGATGCCATCTCTGCGAAGGCAGGATTGAGTCAGCGTTTGCACGCCTCCCCCCCGCGTCTCAATGATCAGGGGCGCGTGGTGCTCAAGCAGGCCCGTCACCCGTTTCTCGTGTTGACGAAGGAGCAGGTGGTGCCCAATGACTTGGCGTTTGACGAAACTGTGCGAGTGCTCATCATCTCCGGTCCCAACACGGGCGGAAAAACCGTCACGCTGAAGTTGCTTGGCCTGTTCGCCTTGATGGTACGCTGCGGCTTGCATCTTCCCTGTGCGCCGGAGTCGGAGATGGCGATCTTTCCGTCGGTGTATGCCGATATCGGCGATGCACAAGATCTGGCGCGCGACCTGTCCAGTTTTTCCGCCCACATTACGCAGATGGTGCAACTGCTCAGTGAGGTGTCCGACGGAGTCGGCACTACCGGTCGACCTGCGACAGCGCCTCCCTCCCGTGCCCTGGTCTTGCTGGACGAGCCGGTGACCTCCACCGATCCCGCCGAAGGGGCGGCGCTAGCGAGCGCCCTACTCTGTCGGCTGGCTGAGGCTGGTGTGAAAGTCGTAGCCACGACCCACTACAGCGTGCTGAAAGGGTTAGCCCAGGAGCGACCTGGATTTGCCAATGCGAGCGTCGAATTCAATATTGAGACCTTGTCGCCGACCTATCGGTTGATACTGGGACAACCAGGGGGCTCCGCTGCGATTGAAATTGCAGGGCGGCTCGGGATGGATCAGGCGGTGCTGGATGATGCTCGAGCGCGGCTTCAGGGCGATAACCGTGTGCTGGAGACGCTGTTGACTGATCTACAGGACAAACAACGACGGTTGAGCGAAGACCTTGCCGCGGCGGTGGCGGCCAGGCATGGCGCTGAACAGGCTTCGCAGGAAGCCCACGAGTTGCTGACCTTGCTGCGCGAGTCAGAGCGAGATGAGCGGCAAGGACTGAAGAAGAAGCTGTCACAGGAATTTCAACGTGCCCGTGCCGCGGTGCAGGCGACGATCGAGGATCTCAAACGCGATCAAAAATTGCTCAAGGCCAAGGAGACCAAAGTCCGGCTGGTTGAATTGGAACAGGCGGTCCGACGTGAGGTGGAGGAACCCGAGGCGCCGATTCCTGTCGATCAGCTTGCCGCTGGGGATCCGGTGGAAGTGGTCGGGTTGGGAATGACGGGTACGTTGCTGGAATCACCTCAAGGGAAAAAGCGGGTGCGACTGAAAGTCGGTGAGGGAGAGATTCTGGCCAGCGTGGCAAGTCTGGCGGGTGTTGCCAAGCCTCACAAGGCGGCACGTCGTGAGCCGGTCAAGGCGAGTTCGGTTCCCTCCAGGCGTACCAGTCAAACACTCGCCACCGAGGATATTCAGGAGACATTGGACGTGCGCGGCCAAGCGGCTGATGATGCGCTGGATGTCGTGGTGGCCGGCCTTGATCGTGCCGTCCTCGGGGGAAGCCCGTTTGTGCGCATTATCCACGGGCACGGGACGGGTCGGCTGAGGACTGCCTTGCGGGAATATCTGAAGGCCTCCCCCTACGTCGTGGCGTTTAGGCCTGGTGATCGTGCGGAGGGAGGCGATGGGGTGACGATCGTGGAATTGCGATAACCCCGCGGCCCGTGGCCGGGGGACTATGCTCGATGCCTGAAGTTTTGTATGCTGAAGGGGTGCTGTGTGCAGATGTCCGCACGCCACAGGGTGTGTGGAGCATGACATGACGTCACCCATATTGCGTCGGGACCGGGGCTCCGCCGGGCCGCACACACCACTTAGTCCACGCTGCCGGTCACGCCGCAATCTACCCCATGGCCGCCGTCATGCGCCAGCGGGTCAGTCTTCAAAGTTTGGTCACCCTCTCAGTGCTCGCCGTGGGACTGGTCTCCGGCACGGTGGGGCTCGCCTATGCCTACTGGCATGCCCGACAATCGCTACAGACCACCGTCGGGATCACCTTTCAGGAAATCGCCCGCCAGAGTGCCGACAAAGCCGCCTTGTTGCTCACCGGAGAAATTGAATGGGTGCAACGGCTTGCTGCGCTTCCCGATCTGCGTACGTCGGTGGAAGGCACCCTGTTGCCAGCTCAGGCGGCTCGGCAGGTTGAGCGCTGGCGCGAAGCGCAGCATCGCTATTTTCATTCACTGGCCATTGTGCGGGCGGATGGGCAACTGGTCGGAGGCCGGTTGAGTGATTCCGTCCGAGAGTTTTACGCGAGGCAGCCGTGGTGGACGATGGTCGTGCAGGAGGGGCATTCCTGGGCGGGACCTCTCACGGTTGACGAGGAGGGACATGGGTACTGGGAAGTTGCGGTCCCGATCGGTGAGCGAGGTGAGGCGGTCCGTGGAGTCCTCAAGGTCGTCATCGGAACGGATCGCATCCTGTCCTCGATCCTCGGGAGCCGACTCGGTCGAACAGGCCACATGATGCTGTTGGACGATCACGGCACAATCCTGGCTTGCTCCGCTCTTGCCCCCACCCTCCATATGCCGCTTCCGGCGAGCGTGACGCAGTGGGGAACCGAGGGTAACGCTGTCCGATGGGCTCGGGTCAATCAGGATAGTCACGGCGGCCAGGAGAGCATCATTGGAATGGCTCCTGTCGTGCTTTCGGCTCAGGTGGTGCGGGCGCCGGCCTGGTCTATTCTGGTGCAGCAGGATCCGATTGAGACATTCGAGCCCTTGGCCGCCCTGCTCGGGAAACTTGGCGCCTTCTGGATCGGGACGAGTGTCTTTATGGTCTGGCTGCGCTGGCGGCTTGGTCGGCGAATTGTGCGCCCGCTGGGGACGCTGAGTGAGCGTATCAACCGGATGGCCGACGGCGGAACCCCCGCCACGTTTCTGGCGTCGTCGCCCGGCGAAGCGAGCGGCATTGAGGAGATCGATCGGCTGGCTGCGAGTTTTGATGACCTTGCGCAACGCTTGGAGTTGGCCTCACAGGCCAAGGAACAATATGTTCGAAGGCTCGAGCAGGCGAATGTCGATTTGGCCACGTCTGAGGAACACTATCGGCTGCTCTGGGATCATGCGGTCGATACCAAAATTCTAGTCGATCCCCTCGGGGTGGTTCAGGCCGTGAATAGACGTGGCGAGGTGATGCTTGCCCGGCCGGCCTCAACTCTTCTTCATCGGCCGGTCCTCGACCTCGTCGCGGAGGCTGAGCGGCTCCGCCTGCAGACACAACTGAATCTGGTGCTCCATCGCGGCGCGGAGGTCTCGGCAGGCGTGATGGGCGTGCCGACACCCGGAGGTGATTTGACGATGGAGATCGACTGCGTGCCGGTCACGAAGGCCGGCCGCATCGAGTCCATCATGGTGCAACTCCGAGATCTGACGGAGCAGAAAACACTCGAACAGCAATTGCTCCGATCCGAACGGCTCGCGTCGCTGAGTCAATTTGCCTCCATGTTTGCGCATGATATTCGGAATCCCCTGGCCGGGATTAAGAAGACACTGGAATGGCTGAGCGGGCGTCCGGAGATGGCGCAGGACCTGCCTCGACGCTGCTTGGAAGATTTGCGCTTCACGACGGATCTGCTCCTCGGCATGATCAACGATATGTTGGATGTGTATCAGGAGCACTATTCAGGACTTCCGTTGAGTACCTCACCGGTGGCCGCCAGCCTGCTGCTGCAGGAGACGTTACGACTCTTTCGTTCCGAGGCGGAAGCGCAGGGCGTGCGGTTTGCGGTGCGTACGCCGTCGGACGAGGTGTGGCTATGGGGGGACGGGCGACGGCTGCAACGGGTGCTGATCAACCTGCTGCATAACGCCCTCAAGTACTCGCCGCCTCAGGGCACGATCACCATGACCCTGCAGGTGGAAGAGACGCCGATGTCGAACGCCACGCTGCCCGGTGAACCTTCTCCCGGAGTCATGGTCACGATCTGTATCGAGGATGAGGGCCCGGGAATCGCCCCGGAAGATGTGCCGCATCTGTTCGAGATGTTCTTCCGAAAAAAGGATGGACAGGATTATCGGATCGGCCGCGGTCTGGGGCTGCATTTTTGTCGTCTCGTGGTCGAGGCCCATGGGGGGCGCATCACGGCCGGCAATCGTCGTGCGGGTGGAGCCGTCTTGACGGTTGCGTTACCGGTCAGACAGGAACAGTCATGCCTCTCACCATCCTGATCGCCGAAGATCAACGGCTCTTCCGGCAGAGTCTCCGGATGTTGCTGGAGCACGAGCCGGACATTGTGGTGGTTGGAGATGCGATGGACGGTCGGCACGCGTTTGACCTCGCGGTCGAGCATAAGCCGGACATCGTGTTGATGGATGTCGACATGCCGCGGCTGGATGGCATTACCGCTACCCGTTTGATCCGCAGCTGTGTGCCGGATTGCCGTGTGTTGATGTTGTCGGTGCATGACGACGATGCCCGTATCGTTGCTGCGGTGCGGGCCGGCGCCTGCGGATATATTTTGAAAGACGCCGACCATCAGGAGTTCCTGCGGATCATCCGTGCGACCTTCCAGAATATTCCCGTGCGCTCGGCCTACATGCCGGACGGGTTTGCCAAGCAGGCTCTGTCCATGGCGGGCCGACAAGGCCGGGCGGATCCGGGAGGGCTGTCTCTGTTGACCGATCGTGAGCGGGAAATTCTGGCCTGCGCGGCCGCCGGTCGCAGCAATAAAGAAATCGCCGATCAACTCTGCGTATCCCTGGATACCGTCAAAACCCATCTCCATCATACCTACCAAAAGTTGCAGGTCAGCGGGCGTGTCGAGGCCGTGCTCGTCTACCTCGGGAATGGCTAACGTCAGCTCTCTCAGGCGTTTCTCCTCACCCGAAGGGTGGAGAGAAAATCCATCCCCCAGGCAATAGTCCTCGCAGACAACTATCCGTACAGTGGGATTAGTGTCAGTCGTCACGGAGTGCCGTGAACATGCTTGAGAGAGGAGGACGCACCATGGAGACGAACGCGCGTCTAGCGGCTGCATTTCAGATCATCGTCGGGTCGGCTGTCGCACTGTTCCTGGCATCTGGCATGGGAGCCCAGGTTATTCACCCGGATCAGATGCTCGGGACGTTTTCGCCGCAATTGGAGAGTCGGCCCGGGGAAAGTCCGGCCTTTAGTGAACCGGCGGGGAGTGAGCCGGACAAGAGGTTTGAGCGCCAGATGCTGGCCCCGGAGAACGAGACGTCCGGTGGAATGGACATGAAAATGCTGAAGACGCCGGACAGCCATGATGCAGAAGAGGCACGGGAATCGGATCGTCAATCATCGGTCTCCTATTGATCCTATTTCCGGGGATCGGGTCATGACCAAGGAGGCGCACCATGAACAGTTACAGGCCAGGATACGGGCTGTGGACCCTGTTGTTCGGATTCTGTCTGGGGACGAGCCTGCTGCTCGGACACGCCGGTGCCCAACAGTCGTGGATCGACGAGATCAACGGCTCGCTCAACTTCTACAAAACCAGCTATCCGGGCGCGAATTGGGAGCCGTATAGCCAGCGGCTGGCGGTGGTGAAGGACGCCATTGGGCGTGGAGATACCAAGACCGTCAAAACCGAGATGGGGAAGTGGTTCAAGATGTTACGGACTCGCGAGCAGGGCATTCACGATGTCGCGGCCGATGAGTTGTTTAACTTTGCCGTCATGGTCACCCCGATCCAGGAATACGGCATTGCTGTCCCACCGGTTCCGGGCATGGGCAGTGAGCCGGGCTACTGAACGGGACGACGGATCACGACAGACGTGAAAGGAGGGTGCCATGAAGTGGACGGCGTGCCTTCTTGTCGGGATGCTCGGAGTTGTGTGGCCGTTGGGGCCGGCCGGGGCCGGCTCCTCGGATGCGTCATCGCCAGGCGTGCATCTGGCCGTGAGCGGGCAGATTACCAAGATCGAGAGCGGGCTCCTGTTTGTAAAGACGCCGTACGGGCTGCAACTACGGACGATCAGCCCCAATAAGGCGGATCGAGTCGGATTGCATGATGCGCGGGTCGGTGATGAGGTGTGGTTGTTGCTCGATTCAGGCAATGTCCTGTTGGACGCCGCCAGGCCAGGTGGAGAGGATTTTGCTAATCATAAGGTGTTGGCCGGTCGAATACATTACGCCGATCCCTATTGGGGAGAAATCCAGATCTCCACTCCTGAAGGGTTCGAACGGTTCGAGGTGGATACGCTGGCAGGGAGCAAGCTCTCGGTGTTCCAGGAAGGGATGCCCGTGACGATCGAACTGGATGCAGATAATGTGATGATCGACATCCAGTCCAATCGGTGAGGCGCAGGGTTCGGCATGCCTGTGCTCCTTGACTTGCTTTCACGCGACTCGTACCATTTCTGCAGACGTGTGCTGCTGTCCGACTGACGCGGGCGGCAGCGCACGATTCCCCACAGCCCGCAACGCGAACGCATCAGGGTTGCCCATGCGACGTCGTCTGCCGTGGATGTTGGCCTGTCTCTTAGCCGGAGGGGCGCTGCCCGTCATCCCGGCGACCTCAGGGTTTGAACAACCCGAACATTCATCCATCCCGTTCCAAACAGTCCTTGAGCTTGAACAAGCCGCTCGGCTACTCGCCGTGCTCCTCGACTCCGGTCGTGCGGTCATCAACGACAATCAGATCGTGTTAGAGGAATCGCAGGGCAAGGGCCTCACGCCGGAAGCCTTCGAACGACAACTCATGGACATGTTCCGGGGGCGGGCCGGTATCGACCTGCATGAGTTGGACGGCGCGGCTCTGGCCCCCCGCACCAAACGGCTGCTCCGCGCATTGGTCGAGACCAGCAGGCAGGTGATCGCCGATCTCCGTCAGGAACTCCATCCCCAGGCGACCCAATTCAGAGGCTTTATTCCCGCCGCGTTCGGCGCAAGGGTGTCGGCCCGGTTCACCGATCACACAGGGGTGCGCTTGAAACAAACCTCCTTGGCGCCGCGGAACCCTGCCAATCGCCCGGACGCCTACGAACGGGGTGCCTTGGAAGCCTTTGCCGATTCCGCCTATCCCCGGGAAACCGTCATCAGTGAAATGGCGGCCAAGAGCGCGTCGTTCCGGCTGATGTTTCCGTTGTACGCGACGAGGCATTGTCTGGATTGTCATGGTGAACCCAAAGGCGTGGTCGACCGCATGGGCTATCCACGGGAGGGCCTCGTTCTCGGACAAAATGCCGGGGCGATCAGCGTACTACTGCCGGTCAAACCATGAAGATCGTTCTGGTGCTACTTGCCCTGCTTCTCGGCACTGTTGACTGCGGGGCCGCCAATGAGCGCCCGCTGTTGCCGGTTGAGAAACCGGCCGGCAGTGGGGTCATCGTGCATCATGATGGCTATGTGCTCACGGCCCATCATGTGATCGCAAACGCAAAACGCATCACGATTGTGACGCCGGGAGAGTTTCGCGCGCCTGCGGTCCTCGTCAGTGTGGATGCGGAGCATGACCTGGCACTCTTGAAGGTCGAAACCGTCGGGCTCTCCGAAGCGCCGCTCGGGTATGCCGGTGCCGTGAAATTGGACCAGGAGGTGATTGCCGTCGGGTTTCAGTTCGGGTTGCGCGAAACCACGATTACCAGAGGCCATGTGGCCGCCGTGCGGACGAGAGGCGTGCAACGGGTGTTTCAAGTCGACGCGGCGGTGAACCCGGGCAACAGCGGCGGGGCGATATTCAATCGGCAGGGTGAAGTCGTTGGGATTCTCACCACGAAATTTACGCACCCCTCCGGCATTGTGCCCGAAGGCATGGCGTTTGCTGTGCCGATCAGTTATGCCACGCCTCTGCTGGCCAACATTCCGGACTTTGATTTTTCTGCGATCGGCAAAGTCAGGAAGGAGTCCAAGAAAGCAAAGGGGAACGGGGATCCCGTGCTGGAAATGGCGCGGACCTCGGTCCGGATCGAAACGATCCGCATGTCTGAACCGCCGGCTGTCCCGAGCCACTCGGCGGCGCCTCCTCCGGTTGCGGAGACGCTACGAGGCGGGCAGCCCTCGGTTGCCCGCGCACCAGCGCCGCTTGTCCGGTCGAATGACACTCCTCCGTCACTCGGTGAGGATGTCATTGAGCGGGTCAATACGCAGCTTCAGGCGGACCAGCAGGAAGCCGTAAAACGGCTGCTGGACCAAGGTCTGACGCCGCCACCCGGGATGGTGCTGATTCCGGCAGGCGAATTTCTGATGGGCATGGAGGATGGCCTGCCCGATGCGCGCCCGGTCCATCGTCTCTATCTCAGCGCCTACTGGATCGATCAACAGGGGGTGACGAACGGGCAGTATCGAGCCTGCGTGGACGGAGGGAGTTGTCTTCCGCCGAAAGTACGCGCGGCCTTCGATGATCCTCAGTTGGAGCCACGTCCCGTGACCGATGTGACGTGGATGCAGGCGAGAACTTACTGTCAGTGGGGCGGGAAGCGGTTGCCCACGGAAGCCGAATGGGAGAAGGCCGCGCGCGGAACAGATGGCCGGCGGTATCCCTGGGGCAACAGTGACGAGGTGATCCAGAAAAGCCGTGCGGCACTGACGGATGGAAAGGCCTCAGCGAACGGCGTTGAGCCGGCGGGCATGCCGCTGGCGGCTCGTTCCCCCTATGGCGTGTCCGGCATGATCGGCCTGGTCTCGGAATGGGTGAAGGATTGGTATGCCGAAGACTTTTACCGCACCTCGCCCGTCCGAGACCCACAAGGGCCGCTGCGCGGAACGTTCAGAGTCTTGCGCGGCGGCAGTTGGATGGAACGGCCCCTGGAATTGCGCGCCGGGTATCGAGGCTGGGACGAGATGACGTACTGGGGTCCGACCTTGGGGTTTCGGTGCGCGAATGACGCGCCGTAGCGGTCAGGATGCGGACCAGGCCGCTGGTTTTCCTTGCCGGGAGATGCGGCCGTTTCCCGCCTCTTTCCCTCTCACCCGTTCTCCAGTACGATAGCCCATCCCGTACAGACTGTTACACCGGTTGAATCGTCTCGATGTCCTCTTCGACCCAGACAACTAAAATTCTCTCCGCGCTTGCAGTCGGCCTCGCGGTCTGTGCCTTCGTGGCAGGACTGCGCATGACCCGGTGGTTTGAGGTCGCGGAACTCAAGGCGCTGGATCATCTTGTCCGTCGCTACGCCGAACCCGCCAAGGCGGATTCCAATCTTGTGCTGCTGGCCATTGATGAGTCGAGCTTGGAGGCCTTCGGGCGCTGGCCCTGGCCGCGCGATCGCTATGGGTATGTTGTGCGGTATCTCAAGCAGGCGGGTGCGCGGGCCGTCGTGTTCGATGTGATGTTTTTTGAGCCGGATGAAAATGCCGAGGAATTTGATCAGTCGTTTGCGGACGACATGCGCGCGGCAGATAATGTGTTCCTGCCGATGTTGTTCCAGGCCGAGCCGGGTCAGCTTCCTCCGGATCTGCAATCCCGCGCGACTCTGAAAGTCGAACTGCCGGAATCGGACCGGGTTGCCGCGCATCAGGGTGGAGTGAAACTCCCGATTCCTGTGTTGGCCCAGCAGGCGAGGGGGCTGGGTGTCATCAATCTGTCAGCCGACGCCGACGGCCCCACGAGACGCATTCCGTTGCTGGGGCAGGTGAACGGGCGGTTCGTGCCGCACCTCTCCCTCGCGGTTGCTCGCTATCTGCTCGGGGCGGAGGGGATCACCGTCAAGGACGGCCGGGTACAGATCGGTAACACCAGCGTGCCGCTCGATGCCGATGGCCGTCTGTTGATCCGGTGGCACGGGTCCTTGGAGGAGACGTACCATGTCCGAAAGTATTCGATCGGGCGGGTGTTACAGGCGTTTGCCCAGCAGCAGAAGGGGGAACGACCAGCGTTGGACGCGACGCTCTTCAAAGACAAGGTCGTGTTTATCGCTGGGACGGCTGCCGGGTTGTACGATCTTCGAGTGACCCCGTTTGCCTCCGCCACGCCCGGGGTGTTGATCCACATGGCGGCCTTGGACAATGTGCTCCATGGGCAGGGGTTGCAGGCCGCTCCACCCTGGTTTTCATTGACCGTCCTGTTAGGGCTGTGTCTCGCTTCAGCCGGGACTTTCATGTTGTTCCGATCATATCCGGCGAAATTCGGCGTCACGTTGGGGCTGGCCGTGGCCTACTACGGCCTGGTGGCGCATGCGTTCGGCGGACATGCGCGTTGGCTGGAACTTGTTTTTCCGGAGGTAGCGTTGGTCGTGACGTTCGGTACCGCGGCGACGGTCGAATATGTGACTGAAGGCAAACAGCGTCGGCTCATGCGTGCGGCTTTCGACAAATACATGTCGTCCGAGGTGGTCGAGGAGATCATGCGCAACCCCGAGGCCATCAGGCTGGGGGGAGAGAAGAAGGAAATCTCCATCCTGTTTTCCGATATCGCGGGCTTCACCACGATTTCGGAGAAGATGACGCCCGAGGATCTTGTGGCCTTGCTCAACCGCTACCTCTCGGCGATGACGACGATCATCAAGACGAGCCATCGCGGGAATGTGAACAAGTATTTGGGGGACGGGATCATGGCGCTCTTCGGGGCGCCGCTCGACGATCCGAAGCATGCGTCGCTGGCCTGTTATGCCGCGCTGGACTGTCAGGCCGAATTGGCCAGACTTCGCCGCATCTGGGTGGAGGAGGGACTCCCGGAGATCGGGGCCAGAATCGGCATCAATTCCGGCCCCTGCATCGTGGGGAACATGGGGTCCGAGGAGCGCATGGAATATACGGTGACGGGCGACAGCGTCAATCTGGCGTCGCGTCTGGAAGGCGCGAGCAAATATTACGATACGTTGATCCTGATCGGACAGCGGACCGCCGAACTGGCCAAGAACGACGTTGAAGTGCGCGAGATCGATCTGTTACGAGTGAAAGGTAAAAAAGAGCCGGTCGTCGTGTTCGAACTCCTGGGCCGGAACGGGCAGGTGGACGAGGCGAAACGACGTGTCGTCGATCGGTATCTGGAGGGGCTGGCGGCCTACAAACAGCGAGATTTTGAGACCGCCTGTACGCGATTCACCGAGGCGCTCGCCATGGATCCGTCGGATGGACCGTCACGGGTTTACGTGGAACGGTCCACCAACTATCGGCACACACCCCCGCCGGCCGACTGGGACGGGGTGTATGAGATGACATCAAAGTAAGCTGCGGTGTTGAGGGGAGGACGCTGTGACACAACCACGACGAAACTGGATTCCATTGGTCGCATTCTGCGCCGTGCTGGTGACGGGAGGCGTAGAGGCGTGGGCTGAGACGGTCTATGTGCAAGCGAAGACCGCGCAACTCCGTTTAGGGAAAACCTCGTTGGATGCGGTGGTCGGCAACGTCAAGTACGGTGATGCGCTGGAAGTGGTCGGTCGCGACGGCAGCTGGGTGGAGGTCAAGACGGCTACCGGTGCCAAAGGATGGATTTTCTCCAACAAAACGTCGAGCACAAAACCCTCCGGGACCAATGATGCGCTGGCCAGGCTCGGGCAAAGTATGCGCGGCGGTGACGCCTCGGCGACCACGGCATCAGCCGGGGCCAGGGGCCTGGACAAGGCATCGGAAGGGTATGCCGACCGCACCGGCGTGTCGGCGAGGGATCGTGAAGCGGTGGATCGCATGACAGCGTACCAGATTGCCGATCAGGAGGTTGAAGAGTTTCTGCGGGAAGGAGGGCTTGGCGAATATGCGAAATAATCACGTCGTGACGGCAAGTCTGCTCGCGCTGTCTCTGACCGTGGCCGGCTGTGCGGAGGTTCAACGTGCCGGGGAAGATCTCGCGCGGCAATCCGGAAACCCGCGGTTGGCTGGGGCCATCCATGGAGTCGGGAATGTCGTCGGCAGTCTCTTTCCCATCGGCTATGAGGAAGAATCTTCGATTGGGCAGGCGATGGCCCTGCAGGTGGTGGCCCGTTACGGTGGTGTCGTGGACCAGCCGGAGCTGGTCCGATACGTGAACCTTGTTGCGAGGGCCGTGGCCAACACCTCGGATCGGCCGGACATTCCCTACCGGGTGGCGATTCTGGAACATGAGTCCATCAACGCCTTCGCCGCGCCGGCCGGGTACATTTTTGTGACTCGCGGGCTGCTCAAACAGGTCAGGAACGAGGCGGAACTGGCTGCCGTGTTGGGGCACGAGATCGCCCATGTGAGCCAGAAGCACATCCTCGATATTATTCAGCGGAGCAAGCGCCTGGCCGGTGTGACAGAGGCAGGCCTCTCCTATGCGACCAGTAATCCGGCTGCGTTCAAGAACGTGATCGACGGGGCCGTCAAGAAACTCCTCGACGAAGGGCTGGACCAGGGGAAGGAAATGGAGGCCGATACGATCGGCGAAGTCTTTGCCGCGCGAGTCGGATACGATCCGGAGGCCTATGTCGGGTTGCTGACGCGCTTGCGGGAGTTGAAGGGTGATGATCGCGCGCTGTTCAAGACGCATCCGAATTTTACTGCACGCATCGAAGCGGTGCAAAAAACGATACAGGGCAAACATCTCACCTCCACGGGGGTGATCTTGCAGGAGCGGTTCTCCCGAATGACCAAGCGTGTCTAGTGGCAGGCGGCTGAAACAGGCCGCCTGCAGCGTTCTCGCGGCGCTGGGCGGCTTGCCGCATTGACGCGTGAAGATTGCTAAGACACTGCCCGCTCACCGGCTCGCGGGCGCGCACAAACGTGGCGCTCGTTATTCCTCGCGCCGTGCGCCTCGCTGCGGCCTTGCTGGACGGCCTGTTTGAGCCGCCTGCCATGCTGCTTCGCTTGGTCGCCAGCGGCGTGCTCGCGTCGAACGACGCTTCACGAACGATGGCCTTTTTGCTCAGCCCGCCCCTGCGGGACGAAAGCGGAGTGTGCAGGACGTTCCTTTCCCTACCTCGCTGGTCACGGCCAGAGTTCCTCCATTATCCTCGATGAGCCGTTTGACGTTCGTGAGGCCAAGTCCGGTTCCATAAGCCTTGGTGGTAAAGAATGGTTCGAAGATCCGTGCGAGGTGATCGGTCTGGATTCCGCTTCCCGTGTCCGCCACTTCAATTTCCACATCGCCTTCCGAGCCCAACCTGGTGGTGAGAGTGAGTGTCCCTCCGTCGGGCATGGCTTCCCGTGCATTGATCAGCACATTCATCAGCGCTTCTTTGATCTGTTCGGGATCAATGCGAACCGGTGGCAGGTTGGGACCGAATCGGTGCTCAACTCGGATCCGTTCATGTCCTCCCTGTGCCTCCCATTGTTTGAGGGCCGCGCGCACCGCGTCTTCTGCGGAGGTGTTGGTGAGGTCCGGCGGTTTCTGCCTCGCGTAACGGAGAAAATCGTGGAGGCGCTGCGAGAGTTTGTCGACTTCGTCGATGATATACCGGGCCATCTCCTGTCGTATCGGTTCTTCCTGCGGTCCCTCTAGCACGATCTGTGCGGAGCTTCGGATGACGCCGAGCGGATTGCGCAGGTCGTGAGCGAGGGCGGCCAGCAATTGTCCCACCGAGGCCAGCTTCTCCTGCCGGATCAGTTCATGCTGCTGGGAGCGGATCGTGCGGAGGCTTTCTTCCAACACCGCCCGCATGGCGGCGAAGGTCGTGGCGAGGTCCTCGATCTCATCGCCCGTGCGGTAGTCCTGCGGTAACGACGCAATCACGGGTGGGGGAGCGTTGGGCGTCTCCGGCGTCGCCAAGTCGAGGCGTAGCCCTTCGGCTTCGCGTTGGAGTGCCGTAATGGGTTTGACGATGCGGGAACCGACCACGAAGCCCAGGCCTGACAGGACGATGACCAGTCCGAAGCCGATTATTCCCACAGTCAGCAACAAGGCGTAGACCGGTGCGTAGGTCTCCTCCGGTGCCTGACGGATGAAGGTGTACCACCGGTTTCCGTCAAGGCTGGAGGGCGTGAGGCGGTGGCTGAAGCGCACCGGCGCGGCCCCAACGATCGCATCGCGCCCGCCGTGTGCGTCGTCGTCCGCGACCAGCCAGAGAGGATGGTCCATCGCCAATCGGTTCATCAGGCCGGAGGGGATCAGGTGTGCGGTGGGTGGCAGTACCGGACAGATCAGGGGGGTGCCTTGGGTGTCGAGCAGCATGGCATGGCCGGTGTTCCCGATGTGGATCGGGAGGATCATCTGCGTGAGCAGGCTGCGACGGAGGACGAGGCCGACGACCCCGATCGAGCCACTCCCTGGATTGTCGACGATGGGGACGGCAATGTGAAACAAGGCATCGCTGTTCCCCGCATCCGTGGCCACGTTGCTCACGTAGGCAGTGCCGGCTGGTGCCTGCATGCCTTCGCGCCACCAGGCCTGGTTTTCCTGTCGCGGCGAGACGGCAGGGTCCGTGGAGGCAATGACGAGTCCTTGGTGGTCGGCGACGGTGATACGCGCATAGTGCCGCGATTCGCGGGCCCAGATGTCGAGAACGTGCGGCGTAATTAAGCCGGGAGCCAGCCGCCGCATCTGCTGGGAAGGTGCAGGTGTTCGAGCGCTGCGGATGTCCGCAGCGGATGAGTCCTGCGTGTGTTGAGATGCCAGGGTTGCGGCCAGTTGAGCGGCGCGATCGATTTCATCATCCACGGCGGTTGCCAGGCGAATCGATGTGGAGCGTGCGATTTCCTGAAACCCTTCGCCGATGGCTTGCTTGAGGGTGGCGGTGCTGGAGTGATAAGTCGCCCAGAGCGCGACCATGCCGGGCACGATGCCGACAATCAACAGCGCAAAGAAGAACTTTCTCTGAAGCCGCCCGGTTCGTGCTGGAGGGTGCATCAGCCTTGAGGCTGCGAGAGGTTGTGTTTAGCCATTCGATATCGCAATGTGTTGCGGGTCATCTTCAGCAGACGGCTCGCTTCGGACACATTCCCCCCGCTTTTCTGAAGAGCTTCCTGGAGCATCGCTTTCTCCACTTCCTCGACCGAGAGTCCCAGCGACAGCAGTGATGGCGCGTCTGCCTGTAGGCCGGAAGGTTGAGGCGGCGAGGCGTGCAGGGAGGCCGGAAGGTGCTCGGGCAGAATCGTGTCTTGCTTACAGGTGATGGTCAGCCATTCCACGACGTTGTGAAGTTCCCGGACGTTCCCAGGCCAGGCATAGGACTTCAGCATGGCAAGGGCGTCGGGAGCGATCCCTTTGATGCGGCTGCCACGCTCGCGACGGGCCTGGTTGAGGAACTGGGTGAGAATCGGCTCAATGTCTTCCGGCCGTTCCCGTAGGGGCGGCATGCGGAGCTGGTAGACATTCAAACGGTAATACAGGTCCAGACGGAACCGGCCGGCCTTGATGAGATCGGGTAATTCCCGGTTGGTGGCCGCGATCACCCGAATATCCACGGGGATGCTGCGGACACCGCCCAGCGGCTCCACGACATGCTGCTCGAGCACCCGTAGCAGTTTTGCCTGGGCCGTGAGGCTGAGTTCGCCGATTTCATCCAAGAACAGCGTGCCTCGATCGGCGATCTGAAAGCGGCCTGGCTTGGATTTCTTGGCATCGGTAAAAGCGCCCTTTTCATAGCCGAACAGCTCGGATTCAAGTAGGTGTTCGGGAATGCCGGCGCAATTCAAGGCTACCATCGGTCCGTGAGCACGCGGGCTGATCAGGTGAATGGCGCGTGCCAGCAGATCCTTGCCCGTGCCGCTTTCCCCCGTGATCAGCACGGTGGCATCGGTGGCCGCGACTTCCTTCGCCAGCCGCTTCACGAGTTCCATTTCCTTGGAAACGCTGACCATGCGGTCGAACCCAAACTGCTCCTGGAGGCCCGCGCGCAGGGTGCGGTTGTCCCGGGCGAGCTGGCGGACTTGCAGCGCGCGGGCGATCACGATCTTGAGCTCTTCATTGTCGACCGGCTTGGAGATGTAGTCATACGCGCCCTTCTGCATCGCCTCGACGGCCGACTTCACGGTTCCATACCCGGTGACGATGAGGACCGGCACGTCGGGGATTTGTTGGCGGGCGGCCTCCAGCACCTGCATGCCTGACACCGTGCCCAGTTGCAGGTCCGTGATGATCATGTCGAGGGCGTCATGGTTTTGGATCAGGTGAAGGGCTTCGTCTCCGGAACGCGCCAGAAGCAGCTGGTACCCGGCAGGTTTCAACACGAGCTCAAAGAGCCGCCGCATGCGCTCTTCATCTTCGACGATCAGGAGAGTGGGTGCCTGCATGGCCTCGTGCCGGCTGTGGTGGATCCTCGAATGAGCGAGGACGTGATGCCGTAGCCTACCACTATCGGCAGGGGAGGAACAGTGGGCCGAGGTTAGCGGGGGCTGGTCGGCGGCGGTGCGGGGTTATTGGCTGAGGCCCAGGACAGGTTGCGCCGGAACCCGGAGTATTTCGCGCGCTTGATGGGGCTCTGTGAGAACGTGGCCATGAAGGTCTGCTCGTCCATATCGGCGAGTTCTGTGAGGTTGGGGGCTGTCGTGAGCGAGCTGGGCTGGAAGCCCGGTTCGTTGGTGGGCATGGCCTGGTGGTTGTAAGGGCAGATGTCCAGACAATCGTCGCAGCCGAAAATCCGGTTGCCGATGCCGCGGCGGAGTTCCTCGGATAAGACGGGCTCACTGCCACGAAGTTCGATGGTCAGGTAGGAGATACAGCGCCCGGCATCGACGACATAGGGCTCGGTAATGGCGCCTGTCGGGCAGGCTTGAATGCAGAGGGTGCAACTGCCGCAGAGATCCGTTCCGGCCTCGTCAGGCTCCAACTCCACGGTCGTCAGAATTTCTCCCAACAGGAGCCAGGAGCCGAATTCTGCCGATACAAGATTGGAGTGTTTGCCGATCCATCCCAAGCCGGCCTGTTGGGCCCAGGCTTTTTCCATGACCGGGCCCGTATCGACATAGGCACGATGATTGTGGCCAGGGGCCAGCGTACTGAGGCGCGCAGCCAGCCGTCCGAGGCGATCACCGAGAATGTCGTGGTAGTCACGGCCCCAGGCATAGCGGGCGATACGTCCATTACCCTGTCGTTCGTCGGCGCGCTCATCGGTGTAGTAATTCATGCCGAGGGAAAGAATGGAGCGGCAGCCGGGCAACACCAGGGCCGGGTCCGTTCGTCTCTGGGGATCACGGGCCATCCAGGCCATGGTGGCGTGGAAGCCGCGTTGAAGCCATTCTGTTAACCGTGTGAGCAGGCTGTCGGGGGAAGTGTGTTGTCCCCGGGAGGGGGCTTCATGCTTCTGCGTCGACAGCCGGCTGATGCCGACAACGTCGAAGCCCAGGTCTCGCGCAGCCTGTTTGATCTGCGCTGTAAGCGTCAGGGGCATCAGGGTTTCGTGCACTCGAACCGCACCATGAACTGCCCGGTGCAATGGCTGGAGTCGCACCGCGTGCAGTGGCCGGTGATGCGGGTTTTCCAGTCCGTCCCCTTTTTGTCGAAGGTGCAGAAGGTGCGCCCGGCTTTAGACACGGTAGTCCAAGGTTTGTCTGTCCCGGGAAATTTGGCAATGACGCAGCCGCTCGGGATCGGCACTTGGCACTGATGGGCCGGGTCGCCCTTGGCCATGCCGAAGCTGCAGGATTGCTCTGTGGTTGCGGCGGAATCGGTCGGGGCCTGCGCCTGGACAGCAGCCGACGTGAGGAACGGCATGAGGATGATACCCAGAGCGACAACCAGCGGGAAATGATTTCGTCGATCCATACCCGGTGAACTCCAGAAAAACGGCATCGTATCACAGCCATGGTTTCTGCGGCGAACCCCCCGCAACCTGACCATCCGGCGTCGCCTCCAGGGATGCGCCGATTCTGTCCACGCCCTGTTCAAAAATCACCTTTTGGAGGAGCGTGTCTGTACAAGTCAAAGCCTAACTCAATGCCCAAGCAGAGAAGCCTCAATGGCATGCTAGTTGCGTTCTCTCCAAGGCATCGACCGGCGTAGGGATACGTGTGTGGTGAACGGGTTCTCGCTCATTGTGGCAGTGCCGGAACCTCTTGGTGACAGCATGGCACAGGAAAAAATCCTCATCGTGGACGACGAAGTGGTGGTGGCTGAGGACATCAGGCGCCAGCTCCGTTCTCTCGGGTATCTCGTGGTCGGCGTCGTCTCGTCGGGAAATGATGCCGTGCGCCTCGCGGGCGAACACCGGCCCGACCTCATCCTCATGGACGTCAAGCTGAAGGGCCCGATCGACGGGATCGATGCGGCGCGCACGATCCACGCAGAGTACGGTATTCCCGTCATCTATCTTACGGCCTTCTCGGACGAGGACACGTTGGAGCGGGCGAGACAGACGCTTCCCTTGGCCTATTTGATCAAACCGTTTGTCAGTAGCGATCTGCGGGCGGCACTGGAACTCGCGCTGTTTCGCTATCGCGTCTCGCGTATCGCCGAGCAACGGGGACGCTGGCTCGACGCCGTGGTGCAGTCGATGGGAGATGCCGTTGTGACCGTTGATCCGCTGGGCCGGGTGACGTTGCTCAATCCAGCGGCGGAGCAATTGACCGGCTGGTCGCAATCGGACGCATTGGGGAAAGCCATTCAGGAGGTGATGGTCATCCTGGACCCGAAGCTGCGAACGCCGGTCCCGCATCCGGCCTTGCATGCGCTGGGCACGCCGCGTCCCTCGCGGCCCAGTGCGCGGCCGTTTCTCCTCATCGATCGTCGGGGGGAGGAGCGCCTGATTTGTGATAGTACGGCCGTGATTCAAGATGAGCGGGGAACGGCGTCAGGCGTGGTCCTGGTGTTTCGTCCTGCGGCGATCGTCTGATTCAATCTCCTGCCTCTTGCACGCGCGTGTGTCAAAAGTGTTTCGTGGCCCCTTCCTCGACTCTCGCACTCACCGCCGCCGATCAGTATACTTCTAAGAGAACCTTGGAACTTGCTGATGCGCGCTATGGTAGGTCGTGTGTGTCGTGGAGGCATGATGCTGGGTGGCCTAATGGCCTCCATGCTCAGTCCTGTGGTTCATGTCTGGGCGGGAGAGGTGGGGGCTATACACCTGCTTCGTGAGCTTGTCGTGCAAGCAGAGCCAACCGGTGGCGTGCGGGCGACGGCCACCCTCCTGTTTCCCGGGAATCCCTCCGTGCTCCATTCGATCCTGACTGAATACAGTAAGTGGCCGGAGCTATTCGAGACCAAGATGCGAATGGCACAGGTCGCAGAGCGCGAGGGACATGTCCTCACCGATGTCTACATTTCCCATCCGCTGCTGCCGGGCGAACAGCGACTCATCTGTGAGTCACAGGTGTTGCCGGGGGGCGGACTCGTGACTGAACTCAAGGGGGGCGATTTCAAGCAATACCATCGGGCCTGGAAGCTTGAAGCGGCCGGGGACGGGAGTCAGACGAGAGCGGAATTTGAACTCTTGGTCGAGCCGAAGACGATGATGCCGGATTGGGTGATTGCGGTCGCAATGGAGCGGGAACTCAACGTGCATTTCCGCCTGGTGCGGCAACGAGCGCTGGATCGGGTTACGAAGGAAAGGTGAAGGTGGAGAGTTCGGCCTTTTCCACCCCCTGTTTCACAAAGGCGCTGATTTCCAAACTCCGTTCGACGCGGAGGATGTCGTCGAGTCTCGTTCGGGTGCTGGGATGCAGGGGGACAAAGAGCTTGCAACAGTCCTGATCCGGCTCGATCGAAGTGGTGAAGCTCCCGATCCGCTGTGCCTGTTCGGTAATTTCGATCTTATCCATCCCAATCAACGGCCGGAGCACCGGAAGTTCCGCCGCCTCCTCGACCACGGATAGATTTTCCGGCGTCTGTGAGGCCACCTGGCCGAGACTATCTCCGGTGACCAACGCCCAGCACCGTTCCCGCCTAGCGAGTTCCTGCGCGATCCGGATCATGATCCGTCTGTACAACACCACGCGGAAGGGTGCCGGCGCGTTGGCGACGATCTCCCGTTGAATCTCGCCGAACGGGACGATATGGAGCCGTGATTCGTACTGGTAGGCTGTCAGCAATTGGACCAACTCCTGGACCTTTTCCTCTGAGGCCCGACTGACCAGCGGGCGACCCGAGAAGTGCACGAAGACGGCCTTGCACCCGCGTTTCATCATGCGATACGCGGCGACGGGCGAGTCGATGCCGCCTGAAATCAAACAGGCGACTTTTCCGCTCGTGCCCACCGGCATGCCGCCTGGCCCTTGAATTTTTCGTGCCGCGATATGGGCCTCGTGAGTGAGCAGCTCGATGTAGAGTGTCAGGTCGGGCTGTTTCAGCTTGACGGTTTTTCCCGTGACATCGAAGAGGTAGCCGCCGACTTCGCGTTCGACGTCCATGGAGGTCAACCTGAGGCGTTTGTCCGCGCGCTTGGCCGTCACTCTGAACGAATGAAAGGATTGTCCGGCAAGTTGCCGTTCCGCGACCTGTTTGAGCGGCGTGAGGTCTGGTGCCTGGAGATCCAGCGGGACCGATTCGGTGAGGAGGAAATTCGACACTCCGCAGGTCCGTCGGAGACGTTCCACCACCTGCTCCGGCGAGATCTGATCTGGAATGGTGACCCGAATGCGCCCCTGCAGCGATTCGATCCGCCGAATCTTCAGATCGCGCAGCGCCAAGCGGAGGTTGCGCACGAGTCGTTGCTCGAAGAAATCGCGGTTACGGCCCTTGAGGGCGAGTTCGTGATAGTGGACGATTGCGCAGTGCATGGTCTCGGTCGCTGAAAACTTCCTCCGGCGGCGTTCTCAGTCGCTTTCCCTTCCTCACGTGCCAACGCGTACGCTCGGTCGGTCAATCTCCCTGCGGCCTTGCCGGAGAAACTTTTGAGCGGCTTCCTTTTAATGAAGCTCGATGTTGGTTTTTTGAAAATTGTCCGTCCTCGATGGCTGCCAGCTTCGTTCTCGACTCACCAAAATCCTCAACGTACCGCAAGGGTACGCTTCCGGTATCTGTCTCGCCTGCGGCCTCGTTGGACAACCATTTTGAGCATCCTGTGGGGGAGTTAGAGATGATGAAGCGCAGATTCAAGGAATCGCTCGGCGTCAATGGCGGCCATGCAGCCGGACCCGGCTGCCGTGATCGCCTGACGATATTTCGTGTCTTGGACGTCGCCGGCGGCGAACAGGCCGGCCACGCTGGTGGCGGTCCCCCGCGAGGTGATGACGTAGCCCTTCTCATCCATGGCGACCTGTCCCTTCACGAGGTCGGTGTTGGGTCGGTGGCCGATGGCCACGAAGACTCCGGCACAAGCGAGTTCCGTGGTGGTTTCGGTCACGATATTCCTCAGACGGACTCCGGTGACGACGTCCTTCCCCAATATCTCCTCAACGATGGAATTCCACGCGAACGAAATTTTTTCATTGTTCATCGCGCGGTCCTGCATGATCTTCGACGCCCGCAGCTTGTCGCGTCGGTGCACAACGGTGACGGTGCGCGCGAACTTTGTGAGGAAAGTGGCTTCCTCCAACGCGCTGTCCCCGCCTCCGACGACGACCAAATCCTGGCCGCGGAAAAAGTACCCGTCGCAGGTTGCGCAGGTCGAGACGCCATGCCCGGTCAGGCGTTGCTCATCGGGGAGACCGAGCTGAATGGCCGATGCGCCGGTGGCCAGAATCAAGGCCGCGGCCTCGACGGTCTGTTCTCCGTCGATCGTCAGACGAAAAGGCCATTTGGAAAGGTCCACCGCCGACACGTCGCCCGTCAGGAACTCCGTCCCAAACCGTGCGGCCTGCCCCCGCATTTCCTTCATGAGCTCCGGTCCCATGATGCCCTTGGAAAAACCGGGATAGTTTTCCACCTCTGTCGTGGTGGTCAGTTGTCCGCCGGACTGCCAGCCCTCAATCAGCAGAGGTGACAGGTTGGCCCGCGCGGCATAGATGGCGGCGGTGAGCCCGGCCGGTCCGGATCCGATAATGACGAGATTGCGCATGCGCGGATGCTAACATACCGAAGCCGCGAGGGAAAAGCTGGTGTTAGGCCAGTGCGAGGAGTTCGCGGTACAGCTGTTTCACGGCGGTGAAGAGGCGCGGACGGGAGATGGTGCCGTCGAGGAGATAGTCGGCGGCGGCAGCTTTGTGCTTTAACGGCAGTTGGCTGCGGATGCGCCTGATCGCTTCGGCGCGCGTGAATCCGTTGCGGCGGTTCAAACGAGCGATTTGGGTGGGGCGATCTGCGGTGACGACGATGACCTTGTCCACGCGTGCGTCGATACCGGCCTCGAACAGGAGTGGCACGTCATAAATGACGACGGCCTTGGGATCCTTGCGGCCGGCCGATTTGGTCAGTCGGGCCTGCTCCCGCGCGACGCGAGGATGAATGATCTGTTCCAGGCGGCGCAGTTGTGCCGGCTGTCGGAAGACGAGGGCCCCTAGGGCTTGACGATTCAGCGTGCGATCAGGGTTCAGCACGGTCTTGCCGAACGTCTTGACGATGGCGCGCCAGGCTGGTTTGCCAGGCTCGACGACCTGGTGGGCCAGTGCATCGGCGTCGATGATCACTGCCCCGCAACGAGCAAACATGCGTGAGACCGTGCTTTTGCCGGTCGCCACTCCGCCGGTCAGGCCCACGAGAATCATGGGGCGTGAAGATAACATGGGGTGCTGGCCCCCGCAATGAGGCTCGATTGACTTCTCGTTGGTCGCGGCGGTATAGCCATCCATATGACCTCTTCGATGTTTCAACGCTTGTTCATGTGTCTAGGGATCGTGGCCATGGCCGTGACGGGTGCCCTCGCGGAAGAGCCGGTGGCTGCGGAGCGCGAGCCTCTGGTTGTGGCCTTGGACGGGTCGGGGCAGTACCGCTCGATTCAGGAGGCGGTCGACGCCGCGAAGAAAGGTGACACCATTCTGATCAGGCCCGGCGCCTATGCCGAAGATGTCACGATTCACAGCAAGGAGAACGTGCGTTTGATCGGGGCCGGCATGGATCAGGTGACGATTCTGGGCCGGGAACGGGTGGGCGTGTTTCATATCGGCAAGTGGCCGTACGGCGCTACGAACATTGAGATCTCCGGCATCACGGTCAATGAACACGGCGGGCACGCGATGGGTATGTTCAACGGCCGTGGCATTCATTTTCATCATGCGCGCGTGAAGGGCATGTTGTTCACGCAGCAGGTGGAGGATGTGCGGATCGAAGATTGCGTCATCGGCGGCAGTGAAACCACGGGCATTCAGTTTGCCAACTCGCAGGCGGTCATGCGGGGAAATTTTATCCATGACAACGACCACGGGGTCAGTGTGGCGGGCAAATCCACCGTGCGTCTGGAACGAAACGTCATCACGAGGAGTCTCTTTGAGGCGGTGATCGTGAATGATCAATCCCGCGCGATCCTGGTCGGCAATACGTTCGTGAAAAACGGTGGAGGCGCTGCATTTCTCGGAACCTCCCAGAACGAAGCGTCCGGCAACATCGTCAGCTTGAATGCCTATGGATTTGTCGTGGGCGCCTCCAGCCGGGTGCTGTTGTCCTACAATGCGATGCAGAATTCCGGTTCCAACTATTTACGCTCAGGCACCCCCAACCAACCGGCTCCCGACTTGAAACCCGATTCCGATTTGACGGTGGATCCACGTTTCGTTGACACTGCGCGAGACGACTTCAGGCTACGAGCGGATACCTCCCTGGTCCGCATCGGCGGGTTCCCCTATCTCGGCGCCCTCCCTCCGCTGGCCGAATCCCACTAATCGTCGACCAAAGCAGCAACAAATTCAGTGGTTAGCCCGCGCGCCAGGCCGGACAAGTCCATGTGCTATGCTTCATCGTGAGCGGAGACATGACGTGGTTCCGGTATGGCTCAAGAATTGCTGTACTACGACCGACAAGGGATTGGAGGTAAGACGTGGCCAGCTTTCGATTCGATCTAGAAAAGCGTAGTACCGACGGGATTCCTAACCTGGCGGAAGTGGAATCCGGCAAGCTGCTTGGGGCGGTGTTACCCATGTCCGAGCAGGCGCAACTCCAGCTGCGGGATAGCATCGAGGTCATCGACTATCTCATGAACCAAGAGGGTGTGATCTGGAGTTAGTGCCTCCGCCTCCCGGCTGATCCTCCCGCGACGTGCTTCCCACGCGTTCCGTGGCATCGTTCCGGTCAGTCTTGGCCCTCATTGGGGCCGGTTTCCTTCCCCGCTCAGTCCTACTCCTCAACTTCAGATTCCAGTGCAGTGTGATTCGAGAGGCCGGGATGTGTCGTCCCGAGCCCCCAGTTGAATCTTTTTGACGCTGGGTGCATGCTGGCGGCGTTGCGTGGCCGACTGCGGCCACTGGACGGGAGTCTGTGTCATATGTCGACATCGGCAGGGGGGAAGGCCGCGCGTCAGCCCTCGGCGGAGCAACAGCGCCTTGAGGAAGATGATCTGCGTCAGAAACATTGGAAGCGGTGGGGGCCCTATCTGAGCGAACGCGCCTGGGGGACGGTGCGAGAAGACTATAGCCCCTATGGAACAGCCTGGGAGGCGCTCCCTCACGACCAGGCGCGTTCGAAAGCCTATCGGTGGAATGAGGACGGGCTGGCCGGAATTTGCGACCGTCACCAATTTGTCTGTTTTGCGTTGGCGCTCTGGAACGGGCGCGATCCGATTCTCAAAGAACGGATGTTCGGCCTCACCGGCCATGAAGGGAATCACGGGGAGGATCTCAAAGAATACTATTTCTACCTCGACTCGACTCCCACGCATTCCTACATGAAATTTCTCTATAAGTATCCGCAGGCCGCGTTTCCCTATACCCAGCTCGTCGAGGAAAATCGCCGCCGGACCCGGAACGATCCGGAGTTTGAGCTGCTTGATACGGGGGTGTTTGACGACGACCGATACTTCGATGTGTTCGTGGAGTATGCGAAGGCCTCGCCCGAAGACCTGTTGGTGCGGATCGAGGTCATCAACCGGGGTTCGCAGCCTGCGGAACTGACCCTGTTACCGACGATCTGGTTCCGCAATACGTGGTCATGGGGCCTTGATGTGCGCCGCCCTCGGATGCGCAAGGGCCGATCTCTGCCTGGTGTCAGCGTCGTGGAGTTCGATCACGACTATTATGGCCGCCGGCAACTGCTCTGCGAGGGAGCCCCCGAGCTGCTCTTTACCGAAAATGAGACCAACACGCAGCGTCTGTACGGCGACGCAGAGGGCGAACGGTATGTGAAGGACAGCTTTCACGCGTACGTCGTGCAGGGGGAGAAGGCTGCGGTCAATCCCGACCAGGTCGGCTCGAAAGCCGCGGCGCACTATGTCGTTTCCACCCAGCCGGGGCAGCCGGTGAGCATCCGGTTACGCTTCACAAACGGCTCATCCGACGGGGCGTTTGACGCCGATACCTTTGATGCGGTCTTTGCCGCACGGCTTCGGGAGGCCGATGAATTTTACGCGCCCCTGGCACCGCCGGATGTGTCCGACGACGCGCGCTTGGTTCAGCGGCAGGCCTTCGCCGGCCTTTTGTGGAGCAAGCAGTTTTATCACTACGCCGTTGATCGCTGGCTGAAGGGGGATCCGGCCGGTCCTGAGCCGCCATCCGAGCGGTTGCGCGGAAGGAATGCCGACTGGACGCATCTGTACAACGCCGACGTCATCTCTATGCCGGACAAATGGGAATATCCCTGGTATGCCGCCTGGGATTTGGCGTTTCATTGCCTGCCGATTGCGCTGATCGATTCCCGCTTCGCGAAGGACCAGCTCGTGCTCATGCTGCGTGAATGGTATATGCATCCCAACGGGCAGATTCCCGCCTACGAGTGGGCTCTGGGGGATGTGAATCCTCCCGTGCATGCCTGGGCAGCCTGGCGGGTGTACAAGATCGAAAAGAAACGCAAAGGGGTGGGGGATCGCATCTTTCTGGAGCGAGTCTTCCACAAACTGCTGCTGAATTTTACCTGGTGGGTGAATCGCAAAGACGCCGAAGGGAAAAACATCTTTCAGGGCGGGTTTCTGGGATTGGACAATATCGGGGTGTTCGACCGGAGCAAACCGCTTCCCACCGGCGGGCACATCGAACAGTCGGACGCCACGAGCTGGATGGGCATGTATTGCCTCAACATGTTGTCCATCGCCCTCGAATTGGCGCGCGACGATAGGGCCTATGAAGACGTCGCCAGTAAGTTCTTCGAGCATTTCGTCTATATCTGCCGGGCCATGAACAACATCGGCAATGCGAAGATCGAACTCTGGAACCGGGAAGACGGGTTTTTCTACGATGTGCTGCATTTGCCCGACGGCAAAACCTTTCCGATGAAGGTCCGGTCGATGGTCGGACTGATTCCCCTGTTTGCCGTCGAAACCTTGGACTCCGAGCTCATCGACCGGCTGCCGCGCTTCAAGCATCGCATGCAGTGGTTCATCGAGAATCGTCCGGATTTCAGTCTGCACATCGAAACACAGTCCCAGGACGGGGAGGTGCGTCGGTTCCTGTCGCTGGTCAATCGCCATCGCTTACCCAAGGTGTTGCGGTACTTGCTGGATGAACGCGAGTTCTTATCGCCGTATGGTGTGAGGGCGTTGTCTCGCTATCACGAAGAACATCCCTACATCCTATCGATGATGGGGACGACGCATTGCGTGGAGTATCAGCCGGCGGAATCCACAAACGGACTCTTCGGGGGCAACTCCAATTGGCGAGGGCCGGTCTGGTTTCCTGTGAACTATCTGCTCATCGAATCGCTCCAGAAGTTCCATTACTATTTAGGTGACTCGTTTACTGTTGAGTATCCGACCGGGTCCGGGCAGCGGCGCCATCTTGCCGACGTTGCCGCGGAGTTGTCCCGTCGCCTCACGCATACATTTCTCCGCGGCACAGACGGCCGGCGTCCCGTGTACGGCGGCACGGAGAAGTTTCAACAGGACCGGCATTGGCGTGACCTCGTGCTGTTCTACGAATATTTCCATGGCGACAATGGTGCCGGGATCGGCGCCAGTCACCAGACCGGCTGGACCGGCCTGGTTGCCAAGTTGATTCAGCAATCAGGGACGTAACTCGGAGTCGTGGCATGACGATCGATGCGAGGGGGTGCCGGGATCTTGAGCGGGCGTTGAGTCTGGAATGGCTGGAACCGAATGGTCGCGGCGGCTATGCGTCGGGAACAGTCGCCGGGGCCAACACTCGACGGTACCACGCCTTGCTGCTGGTGGCCAGGCATCCGCCGGTCGATCGTGTGGCACTGGTCAATCATGTGGAAGAATCGATCGAGATTGGAGAAGGCACATTACCCCTCTCGACAAACGTCTATGGCGGCGCCGTACATCCGGAGGGCTATCAATATTGTGAGCGGTTTTCCGACGTCCCCTGGCCGACTTGGCGGTTCGCCTGTCGCGGCATTCGGTTGGAGCGAGAACTCGTCTGTCCGTATGGCCGTGACCTGGTGGTCCTTCGCTGGCGCCTGCTCGATGACGCCTCGCCGGCCGTGGTGTTGCGAGTGCGCCCGATGCTCACGGGGCGGGATTTTCACGCGACGCACCTGGAAAACGCCGCATTACGAAGCGAGGCGACGATCACGGAGGGGCAAGTGGTCTGGCATCCCTATGAGGGCTTGCCGCCGGTGCGGGCGCAGCACAACGGGCAGTACCATCACCGGCCGGATTGGTACCGCCAGATTCACTACCGGGTTGATCGGGAGCGCGGGCTTGAACATGTCGAGGATTGGTGGTCGCCGGGCGAGTGCCTGTTCACGCTTACGCCGGGGACGACTGCCGAACTCGTATTCACCACGGAGACCATTCCGACCCTCAGCGTGACGCAGGTGATGGACGCGGAACGTCGTCGCCGCGACACGTTGGTGACCTCTGCGCCGACAGAAGACGAACTGACCCACCGCCTGTGGGTCGCCTCGAACGCCTTCCTTGTCAAGCGGGCAGCCAGGCAAACGGTGATCGCCGGCTACCCCTGGTTTGCCGATTGGGGGCGCGATACGTTCGTCGCCCTGCCGGGGCTCTGTCTGGTGACCGGCCGATACGAGGTGGCCCGGCAGGTAATCGAAGCGTTTGCGTCGTATGTGTCGCAGGGGATGGTCCCCAATCGCTTCCCCGACATCGGGGAACAGCCGGAGTACAACACGATCGATGCTTCCTTATGGTTTATTCACACCGTAGATCGGTACCTGCACTACAGCCGCGATCTTGTGGGCGTGCAGCGGATGGCCTGGCCCGCGATCAAGCAGATTCTCGACGGATATCGGCAGGGCACGCGGTTCGGGATTCGTATGGACGAGGACGGAATGATCACCGGCGGCGTCGAAGGGGTGCAGCTGACCTGGATGGACGTCAAAATCGGCGAGTGGGTCGTCACGCCGCGGCATGGAAAGCCGGTCGAGATTCAGGCCCTCTGGGTACGGGCCCTGGCGGTTGCCGCTGTGTTGGCGGAGCAGTTCGGTGAGTCGGCTTATGCGGCACAGTGTCGACAGGATCGTGCCCGCGCGACCGCATCGTTTCGGGACCGGTTCTGGTACCCGACCGGAGGGTATTTATTTGATGTGGTCGACGGGCCGACCGGGGATGATGCGTCGCTGCGGCCCAACCAGATTTTTGCCCTGGCGTTGGATGATCAGTTGGTGACCGACGCGCAGGCGAAACAAGTGCTGCAATTGCTCAAGGAGCGCCTCCTTACGCCCGTCGGGCTGCGAACGTTGGCGCCGGAAGACATTCGGTTCTGTGCATCGTACGAAGGCGGTGTGGCCGAGCGGGATGCCGCGTATCATCAAGGGACCGTGTGGCCCTTCTTGCTCGGTCCTTTCGTGACGGCTTGGGTGAAAACCTATGGGGGCAGTCTGTCCGTGCGGCGTGAAGCACGGCTGTTCCTCCAGGGGTTGTTCGAACATCTTGACGAGGCCTGTCTGGGCCAGGTGTCGGAAATTTTTGACGGAGAGCGTCCCCATCGGGCACGCGGCTGTGTCGCGCAAGCCTGGTCCGTAGCGGAGCCCTTACGCGCCCTTATCGAGGATATCGCTGTGACCAGCGAGGGCGCGCCGCTGCTGCGCTGAGCTGCCGTGCCCTGCTCGTTGCCCGCCACCACGTAGCGGCCTGTCCTTCCCGCACGCATGACGCGTCGGTCTTTTCTCCGGATACCTCCCCAAAATTCTTGACAGCGCCGGAATCGTTCCGGTAAGCATACGTTCAATGGTGTTGTCCAAATCAATACGTCTGTCTGCGTGGCTCTCGGTCGGCATGTTGCTCGCCGGTTGTCAGCTGTTCGATGCCTCCACGCAATCGACGACCATGCGATCGACATCGGTGATGTCGATGTGGGAGTTGTACCGTCACTGCCAGTCCAGCGAGGATGTCGAGACAGTCCTATCGGCCGCAAAGCAATTGCAGCAGTCTGCTGATACCCATGTCGTTCCCGCTCCCGATGTGCCGAAAAGCCTGGATCGGTTTGTCACGAAACAGCCGGTGCGCACGACTGTGGATCCCAAAGCCCTGGCTGCGTCGTGCACCTTGCAGGCGGCCCGGACAAGCCTCAGCGCGGGGCGTGAGCAGGAGGCCGAACAGCTCTTGTATGCCGTAGTATTGAGTTATCCCGAAAGCGACTACACCTTTTATGTCGCGCAGGCGAAGGTGTGGATAGAGGAACTGCATCGTCCCGGTGCAGGTGACCCCGTCATCCATCCCATTTCCATCAACTGACCGCCGTCGATCTCGTCCAGTCTCCCCCTCTCGCCCAGGCACTTGTACGCGCGTTGCTGCGGACGCTCACGTCGTCGCGCTATTCCTCTCACGATCATTCGATTCAGACCGTTCGTCTCCGGCGGCGAGATTCGCACTCTCTTGCTCATCTGCTGTGTTCGTCCTATGGTTGCCGGTGCGGATGGTCGGAGTATTGACAGAGCGGGTGGATGGCCGTAGTCTCGCGATGCGAGGCTCATCGAGACAACGACCAAGGGAGGCCAATGATGGTGAGGGCGATACAGGTGTCCAGGAGGAAGTTGGGCCGTGCAGGGCTGGTGGCCGCCATGTTGGTACTGGCCGGCGGAGGAACGATGGTGGCACAGGCAGCGGATGAGTTGCCGAAAGAGTCAGTCTTACCGTCGTCGTTGGCTGGAAAAGCCGCGCAGGCAGCGGTGGATTTTTGTAAAAAGGACGGCTACCGGGTCAGCGCGTCCGTGGTGGATCGGGCCGGCGTCTTGCGCGCCATGTTGCGGGCCGACGGCGCTGGTCCGCACACGGTCGACAGCAGCAGGAAGAAGGCCTACACCGCGGCAAGTCTGCGTCGTGCGACCACGGAGTTAGCGGAGATGATTGCCAAGCAACCAGCGTTGCAGGCCTTGCGAGAGATGAACGAGAGTATTTTGATGGTTGGCGGGGGGCTGCCCATCGAAATTGCCGGCGAGGTGGTGGGGGCGATCGGGGTCGGTGGTGCTCCGGGCACTCATCTGGATGATGCCTGTGCCGAAGCCGGTCTCGATGCCATCGGAGCCGCCTCGAAGATGCCTACTGCAAAATGAAACGAATGCGAGGGAGGGGACCGGGCTGGATGGTGATTGGCCTGGTCCTTGTCCTAGTCGCCTGCAATAGTGATCGCCCCGAGCCGGCAGAGGTCGAGCTCCCATCCGCCGGGTTACGCGTACGGCTGACCCGTGTCGCCACCCATCCGTTTCTGTCCCGTTATCGGCTGACCCTCCATGTTGCCGGCCGGCAAGGCTGTGAGGCGACGGCCGAACTGTTTCCTGATACGGGGTATGCCGCACGCCGCAATCTGTATCAGCAGGCCTCTGGAGTGATCACGGTCTTGGGGCAGTACGACGCGAGGGTAGTGGATCCGTCCAGTTGTGCCATTCGCCTGGTGGAGTTTCAATCCCTGGCCGGGCAGGCCATCTATCTGGGCATGTTCGACGTCGATGCGCAGAAGCGATGGCAATTTCTCCCGCCCTCGGTCAGACCGGAACGGCCGTTTGAAAAGCTGTGATCGTGAGGCGGGGTTATTCCCCGGTGCGTGACTCTGTTGCACGCTCCTTGAATGTCAGTTCCGCCACGGCCGACTTGTCCATCTCTCCCTTGCCGATCGCGACCAATCGCCGATATTGCTCATACGTGGCCGTGGCCAGCGGGAGGTCCAATCCGACCTGTTCGGCCAAGGCACAGGCGATTCCTGAGTCTTTCGCGGCATGGGCGGCAGAAAAATAGCACTCGTGCGCACGATGCTGCATGTCCTCACCGTCGGTTTCCAACACGCGGGAGTTGGCGCCGGTTTGAGAAAATACTTCGCGGAGCATGGTGAGGTCCAGGCCCAGAGCAGATCCCAATCCCAGTCCTTCGGCCAGGGCGGCGGTATTGGCGTTCATCACCATATTCACGAGGGCCTTCACCTCGGCAGCTTCTCCGGCCGGACCGATATAGCGCAGGTGTGCGCTCAAGGCGTTGAGTAATGGTCTTGCCCGCTCGAAAACGTCGGGGCGTCCGCCGCACATGAGGTAGAGCGTCCCTTGGCGAGCTTGTGTGATACTGCTGGCCATGCAGGCCTCAAGACACTGTCCGCCCTGTTGCTCCACCAACGTGTGGACCTCTCGTTGGAGTGCCGGGGAAAGGGTTGCGCAATTGATGAAGAGTCGCCCGGTCGCCTGTCGCAAGAGGCTATCAGCTGATCCGGGGGCGTAGATCCGCCGCATCGCTTCATCGTTCGAGACGACGGTCAGCACTGTGTTGGCGGGTTCGACCAGGCCTACCAGGGTTGGGGCGGCTGCACATCCCAGTTCCTGCGCCAGTGCTTGCGCGCGTGGTGCGTCGGCGTCATAGACCGACACAACGGGGTAGTGGAGTTCCTGGAGCCGTCGGGCCATGTTGGCCCCCATACGTCCTACTCCGACGATGCCGAGACGAAAGTCTGACTGTGCCATCCATGCCCTCCTGGAAAACATGCTGCTCTTATCGGCGCGGAAGTGTACCATAGTCACTTCTGATGCAGGTATCCTGACCCCCTGAAGCGGTCGGGCCATTAGAATCGTGTATGCGCGGCAGGAGCGATGGGAGTCCGGGATGCAACAAGCGATCATCGGGTATCATCAAGACGAAGAAGGTCACTGGGTCGCAGACCTCCGCTGCGGGCATGGCCAGCATGTGCGCCATCAGCCGCCCATGACCAGTCGTCCTTGGGTGCTGACCGTGGAAGGGCGGCGGGCGTTCCTCGGCACCGAGCTCAATTGTAAAAAGTGTGAAGAGGGTGGGGATGGATACAACCCCACCGGATCCCTGTCCTGAGGGGCCCGGTAGGGCTGACGTCGATTTGCGGGGCGTCCTGATCAGGGTGCCGGAAGTCGAACCGCTGCAGGGGCGCTAGGCCCAAATCCAATTCAACAGAGAAGAGAACCAGCCGGTCACACTGGAGAACCAGGATTCTTCCTGCGGGGCTGTGGCTGTCGCGGGGCGAGGGGCCGCCGGAGTCACTGGTGCCTGAGCCACTTTTGTCGGTGCAGGCGAAGGCGCGAATGGCGCAACCGTCGGCGCCGGATGCGGTACGGTCGTCGCTGGGGCGAGGTTCGTAGCCGTTGGGGTAGACGTCTGGGTTGGAGCCGGAGTTGCCGCAGGGGCCGGCAAGGCCGTCGAGGATTCAACCGGGCTTGGTTGCGGTGTCAGCACTGCGACTATCGGCGGCGCCGGTTGCACATGATCAATCATCGTCGCATGCGCGTCCGTCGGAGCTTCGACGGGAGCCATGGTCTGTTCACGCTCGGCGGTCAGCGCCTCCAACCGTTTCTCGAGTCGCTTCGTCTCGCCGATTTCCTTCACCATCGCCTGATGCCGGGCGCGTAGTGCGGCGATGTTGTGTTCCAGGAGCGCCAGTTTGGCCTGGTTGGCCTTGTGGATCTGATCATAGGAGGCCTGAATCTGCTTCAGCTCGCTCTTGAGCGCGGCAAGGGCGCGTTCATCACGCTGGTTGGCGAGATGTGCCTCCTCCCGTTGTTGCTCCAGCCCCTTGATGTCCGACTGGGTCTGGGCCAGTTCATTGGCCCTCGTGTTCACTTCCTGCTTGGCGGTGTCGTAGGTCCGTTGTGAGACACAGCCTCCCAACATCAATGCAGCGCTTGCCACGATCCAGCAGAGGGTGATGGCTCGGGGAGCCAGAGCTGAGACATTCGCTGCTCGTGAAGATGGGGTCGTTGGTTGCATGGGACATTCCTCTCAGGTGCGTAGAGTGGCAGTCTCTGCGTCGGGTGGCTCGCCCTGTGCGAAGCCACTGTGCCTAAGGTAATTTTTCAGAAAAGGGGAAAAACGGCAAAATATTTCGGGAAACCTGCAGTCGATTGTCTGGGCAGGGGATGGGGCGTGCGTCCGGTCGGTTGCCTATTCAATGGTGATGGTGTCTGCCGGGGACGGCACCTGCATGGCCAGGCCTGATTCCTGCCAGGGCTGCAGGCGAGGGCCGATGTACCGATAGCCACCTGCGACGGGATCGGTGGAGAGGAGGAGTGGGGTATCCAGATCGAGAACATCAAAGCCGCCCATCCCCAGCACCAGGCTGAATGAACAGCCCATGGCAATACGAGTTTCCAACATTCCTCCGACCATGAGACGGAGGCCGATTGAGCGGGTGAACGCGGCGATGCGTCGGGCTTCGATCACCCCGGTTTTCATGATCTTGATGTTGATATAGTCGGCGGCCTGCATCTCGACGACTCGGCGTGCATCGTCCAACGATCGCACGGACTCGTCTGCCGCCACGGGAATGCCGGTTAAATGCCGGATTGCCTGCAGGCCTTCGAGATCATTCCGTGCTACCGGTTGTTCGAGCAGAACCAGCCGCCCTCCGAATTGCTTCACTCCGCCTGCGAAACGGAGGCAGTCCTCGCGGGAAAACCCCTGGTTTCCGTCACCGATGAAGCTGATACCTGGAAGCGCCTCATGCACGGCGTGGAGCCGGCGAATGTCCCCCTCGACATCGGTGCCCACCTTCATTTTGAACAGGCGGAATCCTCGTCCATGCCAGGCGCGCGACAGGGCCACGGTCTTCTCTAGACTGCAGATGGGAATGGTGATGTCGGTTTCATGGGCACGAATCTCGGCCTCTCCCCACAGCCGCCAGAGTGGCATGCCCTGTGATCGACAATAGGCATCCAGTACGGCGGTTTCCAGCCCGCAACGGGCGGCCGGCTGGAGGGGGGCCTGCTTCGTGAGTCGGTCGGCGAGCGATTCGCAGTCGGCGGCCGATTGGCCGATCATGGTGCGGGCGAGTGCCGTCGCAGCCGCAACACACGTGGCCCGGTCTTCTCCACCGACTTCCGGAAACGGTGCCGCTTCTCCGAGGCCTTGAGCCCCGTCACGTAAGGTCACTCGGATGAACAGGTTTTCTGCCGTGACTCGTGCGCCCGTGGCGACGACAAACGGATCGGTGACCGGGATATCGATCGGCCAGATCTCGATGCGTTGTATGGTGTGGGCGTTCACGGGATGTGCGGCATTCGTGACGAGTGGTTCATCCGTACCGGTCATTTTTCCAGGGGAAGGCGGTATTGGAATAGCCTCGGACTTCCCAGAAGCCCTTTTCGTCCTGCTCCGAAAACGTGATTTCTTTAACCCACTTCGCTCCCTTCCAGGCATAGCGCTTCGGGACGATCATGCGCACTGGGCCGCCATGTTCTTTCGTGAGCGGACGGCCGTTCCATTTATAGGTGAGCAAGACGTCGTCATCCTGACAGGCACTGAGGGGTAAATTGGTGGTGTAGTCGTCGTACGACTTGAACAGTACGAATCGGGCGGAAGGCAGCGGTTGAACAACGGTCATCAATTGTTTGAAACTGACCCCTTCCCATTCATTGTCGTAGCGACTCCAGGATGTGACGCAGTGAAAGTCTGAGACGTCCTTGAACTGCGGCTGGGCCAGAAAATTTGCCCATGTCCAGATGACTGCCGTGGTGACGGCACCCCCGATGGTTAATCTCCACTCTTCGAGAGAAATCTCCGGTTTGTGGCCGAGGTCCAACACCGGCCAGGTTTCCACCAGATGCTGGCCGGGTGGAAGCCGATCGTCCCCCTCATAGAAGACCTCGCGCTCTTCCCCGCCGCGGCGGGCCCTGGCCCACTGTTCCTTGCTCTTGGTCAAACGGTCATTCTGATCCATATCCCCCCTCCTAACACTACAGAGTAGGGCAAGTGGGTCTGGCCTGACAAGGGCAGAGGGCCTGAGAACTAGAGGTGCCGTGCATGGCCGGTGACAAAAGACGCCCGCGATTGCAATGGAGCTTTTCAGCAGAAGTGCCTGGAATGTTTGATCATTATGGGTAGAAGCGGCGTGGGCAGTCGAGGCGGAGCGGCGCACCTGGCTGTGGTCGGCCAGGGAGTGTGGCGGCACGAGGAAGAAGAAGGTTCAGGCGTGGAGCCTGGTCTCTCGTTCACACCAGCGTTGCGGGCGCATCAACGTCCCCAGCGCGGCGATGGCACAAATCGTCGCCAGGAGCACGAAGCTTGCGATGAGGAAAAATCCACCTTTCATATCATGCATCGAGAGCGGTCCCATGACGTCACCCCCCTGCTATGATGCAATTGTACCACCATCACTCCGTGCGCCAACCGCAACTGCAACGCCATGATTCTTCGGGCGACTTTTTTCTCAGGCGTGAACTGCAGTGCGGGCAGGGGCGCATCCACACATGTGAGGTGGTCTCGTGGCTGGGGTGCGAGGTACGGGTCTGCTGCGAAACCGAATGTGTCGTCGGCATAGCAGGGTCCAGAAGTTCAATCAGTGTGACGACCATGACATTACCTCCTCTCGCCCCCTGGCTTCAAGAGATCTTTCGGATGGCGACATCCCGTACTTGAGCGGTGCGGCGAGCAGGTCAGCGACCGATTTGGAACTGGGTTGCGACGGCGGGCGCATCCATTCATCCCGTCATTGAGAGGGCGCCGCGTCTGTAGGCTGGATGACAGCAGGCGTTTGTGGTTGAGGGTACGGTATGCAATGAGGCGAGGTCACAATTGACACATGCGTGGAGAGACACGATGATACCGCCAAGGAGCACAGCAGCACGATGACGTCTTCTGCGGATAGATCCTTGCAGCCGAAACGTTCCAACACCGGCAAACTGATGCTGGGACTGTCAGTCGGGCTGGCCGTCACGGCATTTTTTTATTTTGATCTTGGGCGGTACCTTTCGTTGGATGGGCTGAAAGCCAACCGCGATGACCTGCTGGTCTTCACCGACTCACACTACTCGACGGCTGTGGCCCTGTTTGTTGTCGCCTATTGCCTCGTAGTCGGACTGTCGTTGCCAGGCGGGGCGATCATGACCCTGGCCGGAGGATTTTTGTTCGGCAGCGTGTTGGGGACCCTGTATGTCAATGTCGGAGCGACCATGGGAGCGACCGTGGCTTTTCTGGTGGCGCGGTACCTGCTGCGAGACTGGGTGGAGCGGAAATTCGGGAGCCGGTTGGGTGCCATTCAGGAGGGGTTTGCCAAAAATGCGTTCAGCTATTTGATGACCCTGCGTCTGATTCCCTTGTTTCCATTCTTTTTGGTCAATTTAGTATCGGGCCTAACTCGAGTCTCCATCATGACATATGTGGTCGCCACGTCCCTGGGGATCATTCCAGGCAGTTTTGTGTTCGCCTATGCCGGGCGTCAGCTAGGGACGATCAATTCGCTCAAGGAAATCGTCTCGCCGAATGTGTTGATGGCCTTTATGCTGCTGGGCCTCCTGGCGCTGGTTCCTATTCTGTACAAGAAATTCGCCGGCAGGTCGACGTCGGCAGTATGAGTGTTCATGAGATGCTCTCGGGGAGACGGGGAGAAAGGTATCGATGATGTCGCGTGATGCAAGAGTCGGCTCGTCGTCGATGGCAGCACCGGCGCAGCCTTTGGTGTTGCCGGATGACGAATACAACCGCACGCTGGTGGAGAACATTCATCCGTCCAATTGGGTGAATCCAGAACCGGCGGGGCGATACAACATTGTGGTCATCGGAGCCGGTACGGCAGGCTTGATCACCGCGGTCGTTGCGGCGGGATTAGGCGCGAAGGTTGCCCTCGTTGAACGCCATCTGATGGGGGGCGATTGTTTGAATGTCGGTTGTGTCCCGTCCAAGGCGGTTATTCGTGCCGCCAATGTGTGGGCCCAACTGCGCAATGCGTCGGGCTTCGGCGCACAGATGGGATCCGGGGCGTCGTACGACTTTGGCGAAGCCATGGCTAGGATGAGGCAAGTACGTGCCAGGATCAGCCGCCTCGACTCCGCAGAGCGATACACCTCATTGGGCGTGGATGTCTACATCGGTCAAGGGCGGTTTACCGGGCAGGACAAGGCTGAAGTGGAAGGACCGGCAGGGAACCGGACCTTGTCTTTTGTCAACGCGGCAGTCTGCACGGGCGCAAGGGCGTCTGCCCCTCCAGTTCCTGGGTTGGAAGATGCCGGGTATCTTACGAATGAGACCGTATTTTCGCTGACGAAGCTCCCTCCCCGGATTGCTGTCATCGGCGCGGGACCGATCGGCTGTGAATTGGCGCAGGCATTCGCGCGATTCGGCAGTCGCGTCTCGTTGTTCGAGGCGATGCACGGCATCATGCCGAATGAAGATCGGGATGCGGCGGAGATTGTTCAGCGGGTGATGGCCAAGGATGGCGTCACGCTCTTCTGTTGTGGAAAGGATGTAAGGGTCGAACGCACCCCCGAGGGGAAGCGCCTGCTCGTCGAGTCCCATGGTCAGCGCCATGAGGTGATCGTGGATGAAATTGTGGTAGGGACAGGCCGCTCGCCGAATGTGCAGGGATTAGGGCTGGAGACTGTCGGGGTAGAATTCGACACGACGGGCGTCAGGGTCAACGAGCGCCTTCAATCCACGAATCCGCGGATCTACGCCGCCGGCGACGTGTGTTCACGATACAAATTTACCCATGCAGCGGATGCCATGGCACAGATCCTCATTCAAAATGCCTTGTTCCCGCATCCCCTTGGATTGGGTTATGCGAGGACGGATTCACTGACCATGCCCTGGTGTACGTACACTACGCCGGAGGTTGCCCACGTTGGTCTGTACGAAGCCGACGCCAAGAAGACGGGCATGGAGGTCGAAACCTATACCTATCACTTCAATGAGATCGATCGAGCCATTCTGGATGGTGAGGAGGAAGGGTTTGCCCGTCTTCATATCCAGAAAGGGACGGACAGGATTCTCGGCGCGACGATTGTGTCGGCTCATGCCGGAGATCTGATTAGTGAGGTGTCGGTTGCCATGAACGCGAGGGTCGGTGCCAAGACCATTGCGGCCACGATTCATCCCTATCCCACCCGGGCGGAGATCATCAAGAAGACCGTGAATCTCTGGCGCAAGGCGCATTTTACCCCTCGGACCAAGGCATTCTTGACCCGACTCTTTGCATGGGTGCGGCGATGAGCCGGTCGTCGACGCAGGCTGCTCTACTCGTGAGCCTGTTGTTGAGCTCGGCGTCTGATGGGGTGGCGCAAGAACCAACGAGGCTGGTGGTGGGGGGATTTTCGCTCGCCACCGAAGGGAATCGCCTGCCGGAGGGGTGGAGTCCGCTCACGTTCAAGAAGATCGCCCAACACACGCATTACGAGGTTGTGAAGGATGGGGCAACGTCGGTGGTGAAGGCGGTGAGCGACGCCTCCGCTTCAGGGCTGACCAGGGCCGTGACGATCAGCCCGCGTGAGTTTCCGATTGTCCGTTGGCGCTGGAAGGTCGAGAATCTGTTGGAACGCGGCGATGTGCGTCGCAAAGAGGGCGATGATTACCCGGCGCGGCTCTATATTACGTTTGCGTATGAGCCGGACAAGGTCAGTGTTGGCAAAAAGTTGAGGTACAAGGCTGGGCAGGCACTGTTCGGCGAGATTCCCATTGCGGCGCTCAACTACATTTGGGACGGGAAGAGCCCGATGGGCACCATGGTGGACAATGCGTATACTGGGTTCGCCAAGATGATCGTGGTGCAGAGTGGTCCCCGCCATGTCGGTTCGTGGGTTGAAGAAGAGCGCAATGTGTATGAGGACTACAAGCAGGCGTTCGGGGAAGAGCCTCCGGCGATCAACGGCGTGGCGATTATGACCGACACGGACAATACTCTGGAGCGCGCCGTCGCCTACTACGGCGATATCGTATTCGTGTCGGCAACGAAGTAAGTGGACTGGTGAATAATTGTGCGCGATGAACTGCGGTGCGGCCGACCTGTAGGGGACGGCCGTACCAGGACACCGGCGAGCTGAGGGGGGCGCAGCGTCTGTGGGTTATTGAATGGAGTTTGCGAAGCCGCCCTGCGTGATTTCAGCCCGAATGGTGTCACCGACCTTTTTGTCGCCTCGGAGGTGTTTGGTGCTCTTTCCGACACGAAGTTTTATCTGGATCCCTTCGTAGTCTTCCACGGTATAGGTTTCCCCCTGGATAGCTTTGACGGTCCCGCCGATCGTTTTCCATGCGACTCCCGGTGTTGAGTCGGAGTGGCCTGGTTTCGGCGCGGGAGCCTGCTCCGGCACAGATCCCAAAAGGGCGGCTGCGGCGACTGCCGATGTGGTGGTTGCGTGCTTCGCGTGTTTCTCAGCCTTGTCCTTCGCAGATGCGGGAGTGACGAGGAAGCTGACGGTTGCGAGGGTCGCAACTGCGAGGGTGGCGATGGCCAGCTGGGTGTTGTTCTTCATCTCGTTCCTCCTTAGCGATGGGTCTCATGGCAAATCGGAATTGTAGTCAGCAAACCATGTGCCCACCACGTCTGCCTTCTCTGTGCTGAATCCGTCTGATTTGTAGCGGTTCTGTCCTGTTGTGTGCGCATGGCGTACAAGGTGGAAGGCCAATCGCGCGCCCCTGTTCAATACTGCTCAGCCGACGATCCGCGGGGGGCCGTGAGGATGTTGGTGGTGTTCGAAACCGCTATTGCCGCTGAGTGCTCAGACCGCTGTAGAAAATGGAATCTCGTTGTCAACGCGGCGGCCCCCTTGTACGTTGGAATGGCTGACAGGCAGGAGCGTTAACCAAGGGAGGATGTATGAAGCAGGTCATTTGGAGTGCTGCGATGTTGTCGATGTTCTCCGCAATGTTGTCCGCATCAGTGGTGTTCGCGCAGGCAGAGACGCCCAGGATTGATCAGCGACAGGCCAACCAGGAGCGGCGTATTGATCAAGGGATTGCGAGCGGCCAGTTGAATGAACGTGAGGCCACTCGCTTGAACAATCGACAGGACCACATCAACAACCTGGAGGACAAGGCCAAGAGCGACGGCGTGGTCACGAAGAAAGAACGCGCTCGGATCAGACATGCCCAAGATCGCACGTCGCGCCATATTGCCCGCCAGAAGCACGACCGCCAGCAGCGATAACCTTCCGTCTGCGTGCCGGCTTTCAGTCAGTGTGCGCACGGGGGCGCCCGACCGGTCTATCGAACTCCGCGCTCATACTTCTCGTCGAGTGGTTTCGTGCCGTCCGCGACACCTGTTGTGGACGGCACGGCTGTTTTGACGGCTCCTGTTGTGATGCCAGTACTTGATCCCCCCTTCAGTTGGCCCTCGCAGAAATCCCTGACATTTCTAAATCGATTCGGCTGATCCTGCTAGAATGCCGACATGGATCTGATCACGACTCATGTCAATGCTGATTTTGACGGCTTTGCCTCAATGGTGGCAGCCAGGAAACTCTATCCCGGGGCCGTGCTGGTGCTTCCGGGGGGCGCGCAGGAGTCAGTCCGGAATTTTCTGGCTACGCATAATTGGGAGATGGCCCGCTTGAAGGACGTCGCGCTGGAACGAGTCCGGCGCTTGGTGCTGGTGGATGTGCAGGAGCCGGATCGGCTGGGCCCATTACACGTGCTGAGTTCTCGCGGCGACGTGGATGTCCATCTCTTCGACCATCATGGAGTCGAGGAGACTGCCAAGCAGCCGCTGTGGCCGTCGGTCAGCCAGCGTCATGTCGAGTCCGTCGGGGCCACCACCACCCTGCTGATCGAGCAATTGCAGCGCAGGCAGATTCCCCTCACCACCGATGAGGCGACGGTGCTGGCGTTGGGTTTATACGAGGAAACCGGTTCGTTCGTCTATCCGTCAACCACTCCGCGGGATGTGGAGGCGGCGGCCTTTGTCTTGCGGGCGGGGGCCGATTTACGTGTGGTGGCGGAGACGTTGCAACATCCCCTGGATCCGGACCTGATCGCGCTGCTGAATGATCTTCTGCAATCAGGCGAGATTTATTACCTGGAAGGTCGGAAAATTCTGGTCGCGTCCAGTGCCTATGATCGGTATACGGGCGATCTGGCTGAAGCGGTTCAGCGGCTTGCGGAGCTGCAAGGCCTCGACGCGGTGATCGTCGCGATTGCGCTGCAGGAGAAGGTGGAGGTCATCGGGAGAAGCCGGAGACCGGAAATCGATGTGGCCTGGATTGCGCGCGAATTCGGGGGTGGCGGCCATGCGGTCGCCGCGGCCGCCAGCGTCAAAGGCCGAACCTTAGTGGAAGTGCAGCAGCATCTGACAGAGCTGCTGACGCAGCGGTATCGCCCCACGTTGTTGGCGCGGGATGTCATGACGACGCCGGTCAAATCAATTGCCGAGGAGGCCACCATCGCGGAGGCCGAACGGGCCATGACGACCTATGGAGTCAACGTGCTTCCTGTGGTCGATCGGAAAGGGCAGTATCTCGGCACGATTGCGCGGGAAACCATTCAGAAGGCGCTGTTCCATCACCTTGAAGCCCACTGCGTGGGGGATTGGGCCAGCAGCGGGCAATATACTGCGCAGCCTGAGACGCCGTTCCACGACATTGAAACCAAGATGATCGAGCTGAACCAACGATTTGTGCCGGTGTTGTCCGAGGGCAAAACGGTCGGGGTCATCACCAGAACTGATCTGCTGCGCAGCCTTCATGACGATGTTCTTGCGGGTGGGCGCGGGAAGCCGAAGTCATTGATGGGATTGGAGTCGACGGGGGGTGTGCGGCGGCGGGACCTCAAGGGGCTGTTGCGTGATCGTTTGCCTGATGCGGTGCACGATCTATTACGGATGTCTGGCGAGTTAGGAGAGCGCCTGGGCGTGTCGGTGTATGTCGTCGGCGGATTTGTCCGTGACCTGTTGCTCGGGATCGACAATCTGGATGTCGACCTCGTGGTGGAGGGCGATGGGATCGCGTTTGCGCGCGCACTGGCGAAGGAGAATGGAGGAAAACTCAAGGCGCATGAGCGGTTCGGCACAGCGGTGGTGCACCTGCCTGATGGCTTCAAGCTGGATGTGGCGACTGCTCGCACCGAATATTACGAGTACCCGACTGCGTTGCCGACGGTTGAGCAGAGTTCGATGAAGAAGGATCTCTATCGGCGGGATTTCACGATCAACACCTTGGCCGTGGCGCTCCGGCCGCGACAGTTCGGTCAACTCATCGATTTTTACGGCGGGCAACGTGATCTGAAGGAACGCCTGATCCGGGTGCTCCATAGTCTGAGTTTCGTGGAGGATCCGACGCGGGTGTTTCGCGCGATACGATTTGAACTGCGGTTCAATTTTCAATTGAGCAAAGAAACGTTGGCGCTGATCAAGGGCGCAGTGAAGATGGAATTGTTTCACCGGCTGTCCGGGCAGCGTTTGTTGGATGAATTGCGCCTGCTGTTTTCGGAGCGGACGCCTCGGCATGCCGTTCGACGTTTGTCCGAACTCGACCTATTGCGATTCATCCACCCGAAACTCACCTGGTCGAATCGGCTGGATCGTCGACTCATCGAGGTGGAGGCGGCGCTGGATTGGTATAAGCTCTCCTGCCTTGACCGGCCTATCAGTGGATGGCTGGTCTATGCCATGGCACTGGCTGAAGCCATGCCGGACCAGGCGGTTCACGACATGCTGAAGCGATTTCCGTTTGCCGATGCCGAGCGCACTGCACTCAACGAAGCCCGGTTCCTCACGCAACCGGCTTGTCGGACGCTGAGTCGCCGCGCGCCGCCGAAACCATCGGAAACGGTTCGGGTGTTGACGGGATTGTCAGAGGAGTGCCTGGTGTTCCTGCTGGCCCAGAGTCTGACGGACTCGGCAAAGCGGCAGCTGTCCCTGTTTCTCACGACCTATCGTAACGTGAAGCCCGCGCTCACGGGGAAGGAACTCAACGCCTTGGGCCTGAAACCAGGCCCCCTGTACCGCACGATTCTGGCGCGTTTAACCGAGGCGCGGTTAGATGGCGAGGTGAAGAGCGAGGCGGAGGAACGGGCGCTGGTGAAGGAGTGTGTCGACCAAGGACGGGGACGATCGAAAACCTCGGGTGGTCCCTGATGGGGAAAAGACCGCTCGGTGCCGACCGCACCACCGCGTGCGGCGGAGGCAAGAACGAGGTGCCTTGGAGCCGACGACACGACTGATGGAGGTTAGGCCAATGGCTCAACCGGCTCGAATTCGTCGTCGGTATCGACGGCTCGAGCGTCTTTCCCCATCGCGGCGAGAAGGCCGTCATAAACGATGCGAGCCGCGTCCGACCATTTCGGATTAAATGGGCGACCAGCGAAAGCGGCCTCAGCCGCCTTTTTCTCATCGTGGGTAATCTGTCGAGGAGTCAGTGTGGTGTCCATACGAATAATAATAGATCGCTTCAGGGCAAAGTCAAGAAGTGGTTGGCCCGGCAGGCCCCTCTCGTTTGGCGGGGAGCACAGCCATGAATAGGCGCCGTCGTGCAGCAGGCATAGGGTTGGTGCGGACGATTCAAGGATTCTGTGGCGGCAACAGCCGGTCAAGTTCTGCATGCGACGACCGAAATAGCTTGGATGCCTCTTTCATGGTGATGACCCTAAACGAGAGGCTATCTCCCGGCCCCAGCTGGGCGGCGAGATGGCGATCGGCACGAATCAGCGTCGCCAGTTTCGTATACCCACCGGTCGGTTGACAGTCGGCCATCAAGAGAATCGGTTGGTGGTTCGAGGGCACTTGGATGCTGCCGGCGCTGACGGCCTCCGAGATGATATCGGCTGGGCCACAATGCGGTAATTCCGCTCCTTCCAAACGATACCCCATACGATCAGATTCCGAGGTGACGCGATAAGGGCTTGTCGCCAGGACGTGCAGCGCTTCCTCGGCAGAGTGGTCGACTTGTGACCCTGGGATCACGCGCAGGATCGGAGAAGCGAGATACTGAGGCCGAGACGACTGCGCGAGCGCGCGACCCTCCCAGCACCTGTTCGTGCTTGGGGGAGATCCCACCACAAGTTGGTCTGACTTCTTCAGTGGGCGTCCTGCCAATCCGCCCAGTCCACTCCGCACATGTGTCGAACGGCTCCCGAGCAGGAGTGGCGCGATGATACCGCCTGCGACTGCCAAATAGGCGCGGGTACCTTGTCGGCGCGTTCCGAACCGCAATCGGCTGCCGGCCGGCATGGTCGCCACGGTCCACATGGGAAGGGACTGGCCGCCGCATGTCGGTGACAGGTCTGCCCCGGTGATGGCGATGGACAGCCGCTGCTCGAAGAGCAGCTCAGGGCCTTGCAGTGTGAGTTCCAGCCCGGCGGCGCGGTCGGGATTGCCGAGCAGGCGATTGCCGACCGTTAGGGCCCAGGGGTCCATGGCACCGCTCACCGATACGCCGAACCGCTGATAACCGTAGCGCCCGAGATCTTGAATCGTCGTGAAGAGTCCGGGGCGCAGCACATGGATGATCGATGGGTTAGGCGACATGGTCTACGCGTGTAACGGAGATCCCGGCTTCGTCGAACATGACCCGCAACGCCTGGGCCAGCGGGACCGCATCGGGCGTATCTCCGTGCAGGCAGAGGGTATGAATATGACAGTGCAGCATGGAGCCATCAATGGCGGCAATACGGTCCGCCGTGACGAGTGACCGTGCGCGGGCCACCACCGTCGCTTCATCGTGAATGATGGCGCCCTGTTGTCCGCGTGGAACCAAACTGCCGTCGGCTTGATAGCCCCGATCGGCAAACCCTTCGGCAGCGACTCTGAGCCCCTGCGCCGAGCCCGCGGCGATCAACGCGGATCCGGCCAGTCCGATGAGGATCAATCGATGGTCGAGTCGCGCAAGCGCCGTGGAGATGGCATCCGCAATCACGCGGTCCCGTGCCGCCATGTTATACAGGGCCCCGTGCGGTTTCACATGCGACAGGCGTGCTCCCTCCGCCTGGCTGATGCTCATGAGGCCGCCGACCTGTGAGTGAATCAGTTCCTCCACGAATGAAGGGGACAATGTTTGCTCACGCCGGCCTTGGGACTCCCGATCCGGGAGCCCGGGGTGAGCGCCGACGGCCAACCGGTGACGGAGGGCCATGCGAACGGTGTGGCGCATGAGCGTCACGTCGCCGGCATGCACACCGCAGGCGATATTGACCGAAGTGACCAAAGTCATGAGGCGCGCTTCCACCTCGAGTTGGTCGGTTGTCACGGCTTCGCCGAGATCACAATTCAAATCGATGCGGCGTCTCTGTGTCATGTCCGGTCCCTAACCCGCACTATTCATGAACACTTCTGCTGCACTCGCCGACCCGCTGTGCCGACAAGCCCGCGGCCGACGGGCTTGCCTCTCAGCCCCTCGACGTCCTGCACGAGTACGCCTCGGGCCCTCACGGCTCCGCACGCCGGTCTCACGACGCGGCTTGGCGATTTCGCGACGAACCGTCATGAATAATCCGGGCTAGAGAGCCTGGAAAACTCGTCTTCGTCGATCGGGACAAACCGTACCAAATCACCGGGTTCCAGCAAAAACGGCTTGGCTCTGGTGAGACTGAACAGACGAACCGGTGTCCGCCCGATAATGCGCCAGCCACCTGGGCTGGTCTGCGGGTAAATACCGGTTTGAGTTCCTGCAATGCCGACGGAACCGGCGGCAACCTGCTGGCGCGGTGTCGGGTGGCGGGGTGTGGCGATGCGCGTCGGTACGGTGCCTAGATAAGGAAACCCCGGACTAAATCCCAACATGTACACGCGGTAGGTGACAGAGGCATGGAGCCTGCTGGCTTCGACAGGCGTCAGGTCAGCCTGTTGTGCGATGTTGAGCAGGTCCGGCCCCGCGGCGCCACCGTACCACACGGGGATGATGTGTGTGGTGGCGGGGCGGGAGGGCGTATGAATCTTGTTGCTGATGAGGGGCTGGATCTGTCTGGTGAGTGTGGTCTCATCGGTCTGCAACGGATCAAAATAGACCGTCGCGGATCGATAGGTGGGGACGACTTCTACCACCCCGGGAAGAGCTGCCTGGTCGATTGCCGCGGAATAGGCGAGTACTAGTTCGTGTGTTCGAAGGGTGATGCCGTCGCCGAACTTGATGGTGAGGGCACATTCACTCGTTGGAAAGATTCGTGGCATTCTGCGCACGTAAGGCCTCGCGGCGGAGGGTGACGGTGACCGGTGGCGATCACTCCGGTAGCGGTCTCCCATTCGTTTCGGTTGCGAATGGAAGTATGGCCAAACCCAACAGGTAGATCAATGCAATGGCGCTCGCGGCACTGTTGAACGAACCAAACACGGTGACGAGCCAGCCCGTGAGAAACGGTGCCGCCGACGCGAGTACACGGCCCGCGTTAAAACAGAATCCAGACCCTGTGGCTCGAAGGCGTGTGGGATAGAGCTCAGGGAGGTAGATCGGAAACCCACTGAAGATGCCGTTGTTGAAAAATCCGAGCACCGGCAACAAGACCAGTACCTCCGCATAGCTGTGGGGCACAACATAGGTGGCCGGTAGCAGAATGAGACTACCGAGACACATCAAGCCGAAGACGGGAAGACGTCCGAATCGTTCCGCCAACGGCCCGAACCCCAGATACCCGAACAGGGCACCTACGTTCAGCGCCATGATGGCGTAGCTCACTTTTTCACTGAGGACGGCGGGGTCCTGACCCTGCAGATCGGGCAGGGCACGGATGAGGGTGGGCGCCCAATTGGTCGCGCCCCATACGCCGAAGACGGCCACGAAAGCCAAGGTGGAGCCCACCAGGGTGTCGCGGCGCAGCGCCGGCTCGAACAATTCACCCAGGTGCAGAAGCGTCGCGCGAGCTGAGCGTCCCTCCAGTTCATGCGCCTGCACCCAGCGTTCTGGTTCTTTGACCCATCGACGGACCAGCAGCGCCACACACGCCGGTAGGATGCCGACCAGGAACAGCACCCGCCACTCGGAATCTTTCAGCAGGAGATTACACCCGGCGGCAAGGAAAAAGCCGAAGGCCCAGGCCGACTGTAAGATGCCGGCGGCTCTGGCGCGTTTCTCCTCAGGCCAAGTCTCGGCCACGATCGCCGCTCCTGCCGCCCATTCTCCGCCGACGCCGAGGGCCGTGAGAAAGCGGGCAATCGCCAGATGCCACCATTCCTGCGCGAAGGCGGCCAGCCCCGTGAAGATCGCGTACATCAGGATGGTCGCAATCAGGGTCTTGGTGCGGCCGAAATAGTCGGCTGCGAGGCCGAAGCCGATGCCGCCGATGGCCCAGCCGATCAGGAAAATGGAAAAGACCAGGCCGCCGTACCATCCGATGCGTTCGGCGGTGACCTCGCCGTTGGCGGCTCCGGTGTGGAGCAATTCCTGGAGGGCGGGATGGAGCACGATCGCGTAAATCGTGGCGTCCATCGCGTCGAAGACCCAGCCCAACCAGGCGACGAACAGGACCACCCATTGGTATCGCGTGACGCCGTTCGTCCACCCCACGCAGAGTTCTCCTTGGTTCCGATACAGAATTGCCGCCACGCTACGGGCAGGGTGTCGAGTTGTCAAGGTGAAGCTGCCGGAGCCCCGTGGTATAGTCGCCGGTATTATGCGTCGAATCGACTATTACCGTGTCCTCGGTGTGTCGCGCGACATCTCCGATGATGACCTCAAGAAAGCCTATCGAAAGCTCGTCTTCGAGCACCATCCCGATCGGAATCCTCACAACAGCAAGGCCGACGAGAAGATTCGGGAGATCAATTCCGCCTACGAAGTGCTCGGCGATCCGGAGCGTCGGCGCACCTACGATCGCTTGCACTGGGGCGAGGAGCCCAGGGCCGAGACCGCCGATCCCTCCCAGATTCTTGAGGAGATGGAGAAGAAGTTGTTTGACGAGGGGCGGAAGGAAGTATTCGCCGTCCTGATGAAAATGGTGCCACGGATCAAATCGGAGCTCGCCGTCATCCGTGAGCGCACCGTCGCCCACCAAGGCTATGACACGTTCAAGGAGCCGATCGTTGCGGCGCGCGGAGCGGAAGTCATCGAGGAATTCGTGACGCCGGACATGGATGAGCGCAAACAGCGTCTGCTCGAAGTGGCGGTGCAAATGATGGTGTCGCAATCGGTGGTCGCGCGGGGCGATGAGGGCGGGATTCGGGCGCTCCGGAGTCGCTTGGACGACGCGTTTCGAAAAGGCCGGATCAACGGTTTCGCCGCCGCTTTGGAGTTGCTCTACGAACGCAGATAGCGTCGAGGTTGAGACGCGGCAGCCGAAGCCATCCGGCGTTCATCGGGGATAGCCTCGGATGTGCCGTCGGTCACATTCTTGAGAGTGGCCCTGCCACGAAGCGCCCGCCTTGCATCACACCGGCGATCCGTTCGGGTCTCTGCAGGAGGTCGATTCGTCGTAGTGGATTCCCGTCCACGAACAGGAGATCCGCCTGCTTTCCCACTTCGATGGTGCCGATTTCCTCGGACATGCGCAGCAGTCGTGCGGCGGCGGAGGTGCTGGTCATGATCGCGTCCATCGGCGTCATACCGAGGGTTACCATGCGCTCCAGTTCCTGTGCGTTGTCCCCGTGATAGTTGAACGGCGTGCCGGCATCGGTGCCGAGCGCGATCGGGACTCCGCGCCGCACGGCCGCGCGGAAGCTCTTCTCGTGTTGTTTCACCATATTTTTCGCCTTGGAGCGAGCGCTGTCAGGAATGCCGCAACCGCTCGGACAGGCGGCCGTGGTTGCGAGTGCGGACAGGGTCGGCACCATATAGACGCCCTGCCGCCTCATCATCCCGGCGGCTTCGTCGTCCATTAGGGTGGCATGTTCGATCGAGTGCACGCCGGCCCGCAGCGCATTTTTCATCCCGGTCGCCCCGTGGGCATGGGCGGCCACATGTCGCCCGCTTGCGGCGGCGACCTCCACGGCGGCTTGCAGTTCTTCCACGGTCATCTGGGCATCATCGGGGGAGGTGCCGGGGGTCAAAACCCCACCGGAGGCAATGACCTTGATGACTTCCGCCCCGGCATCGAGTTGATCCTGCACGGCCGCTCGAACCGCGGCAACTCCGTCCGCTTCGCGCCCGATGAAGCGTGCATGTCCGCCCGGCATACAGATGGCCAGCCCGGCGGCCACAATACGTGGCCCAGGCGTCAGGCCCGTTGTGATGGCGTGCTTTAGTGCAAAGACGGCATGGTCACGGAATCCCACATCGCGCACGGTCGTAAAGCCGGCCTGGAGCGTGCGGCGGGCCAGCTCGGCGGCCTTGAGCAGCGTGACAGAGGAGGATTCTCCTTCGACCGCCGCGACCACATCGGCTTCTGCGCCCAGGCAGAAGTGGACATGGCAATCGATGAGCCCCGGGAGGACGGTGAGACCACGGCCGTCGATGCGTTGCGCTCCCTTGGGGATGCGGATGCTCCGGTCTGGGCCGGCTCCCACGATGCGGGTCCCATCGATGACGAGGGTGCCCTGTTCGAGCCGCCCTCCGAGCCCGTCGAGAATTCGGATCTGCCGGATCGCAATAGTCATGGCGCCTCGCTGATCGGGATTGTGACGATGACGCCGCCCATGATGTCGTTCAGTTTATAGTCCCGCCGGGGGCTGTTCGCGTGCCCGTTATGACAGGAGACGCAACTTTCGGACACCGCCCGGTCGGCGTAGATCCCTTGAAAATATCGGACGCCGGCCTGTTGGTAGAAACCGGTAAAGGGTTTTTCCGGTGACTTCATGACGACTTCCAAGCCGCGCCGTTCGAACTCGCTGTTCGGTCCGTTCCACACGTAGATCGGGGTGAGACTCGCCAGGCGGAAGCTGAGTTTCATATCCTTTTGTGCCACAAGCCGTCCTGATTCGAGGAGGAATTGGGCGGGCAACGGCAGGCCCTTTTCCTCCTTCCAATGTTCGAGCGCCTCGACCACGCCTTGCGTATGCAACTTATCGACGACGTTTTGTGTGTAGTTGGCACGATTCGCATCAATCACGGCGTGAATGAAACCGGTGACACGCTCCGGAGCCACCATATCCGCCTTTCGCGATTCGGCGACGGCCAAGGCGATGACCCAGTAGGTCACGGCCGCGACGAACCCGGCCACGCCCGCCGCTACAATCCAGAATCCGTTTCGACTCATGTACTCCTCCTCGTCGTCGGCTGTGAACCGGTATAGATGTCGACCGCCGCGTGCACCGCGCGGCCGGGCTGGGCGGGCCATCCGTGGTGCGCAAAGATCTCTTCCAAGGCCCCCAGCAGCGTCAAGACATGAGCCTCCCGGCTGGATTCGCCCATGAGCCCAATGCGCCAGACCCTCCCGCGCAGCGGTCCCAATCCGCCTCCGATCTCAATACCATAGTCTTCGAGGAGCCGGGTCCTCACCGCGGCGTCGTTGATTCGATCCGGCAGGGTGACACAATTGAGCATCGGGAGTCGATGCTCAGTGGCAGGCAGGGGCGTCAATCCTAAGGTTTCAAGTCCTGCCAGCAGTGCCTCGCTGTTGAGCCGGTGGCGTGCGAACCGGGCCTCGCGTCCTTCGGCCTGCACCAGACGTAACGCCTCTCGAAGGGCATAGAGCATCGAGATGGGGGCGGTATGGTGATAGGCTCGACTCCGGTCATTCCAATAATCGGCGATCAGGGCTAGGTCAAGGTACCAGCTGTGGCAGGGAGTCTGTCGCTGCCGAATCGCCTCCATGGCTCGCGGACTCATCGTGAGCGGAGCCAGACCGGGCGGGCAACTCAGACATTTCTGGGTGCCACTGTAGCAGGCGTCGATGCCCCAGGCGTCTACCTCGACCGGAATCCCGCCAAGGGAGGTCACCGCATCGACGATCAGGAGGGCTCCGTGTGCGCGGCAGAGGGCGCCGACGTCTTCGAGCGGTTGCCTGGCGCCGGTGGATGTCTCAGCATGGACCAGTACGACGGCTTTGACCGGAGCGGAACGGGCGAGCTGCTCGCGCACGGCTTCCGCCGGAATGATGTCTCCCCATGACGCGTCGATGCGCAACGGTACCCCGCCCTGTCGCTCAATCATCGTGGCCAGTCGCGTCCCGAAGACCCCGTTCACACCGACGAGGGCTCGGTCTCCCGGTTCAATGAGGTTGGCGATCACGGCTTCCATCCCCGCCGATCCGGTGCCGGACAAGGCGATGGTGAACTCATTGTTGGTCTGAAATGTGGCGCGGAGGAGGGCCTGAATATCGTTCATCAGGTCGAGAAACAGCGGATCGAGGTGGCCGACGAGCGGCTGAGAGAGGGCGTGCAAGACCCTGGGATGAACCATGCTCGGCCCGGGACCTAGGAGCAGGCGATAGGGCGGGAGAAACTCGTGATCCTGTGGAGGCAGGCTCATCGTCGGAGTTGATCGTGTCTCGTCAGGAAAAATTGCGCTGCCCGACTACAGGCCTGTGATCGTACGCGTCTTAGTATAACGAAACCGGAGGGGATTCAGCCATGAGATTATGCCGGGGCTGGGGGGGGACGGCGCGCTGCCTGTTTCACCTCTCCAAGGCCGGTGCTATACTCCGGCGCTTCTTTCTTTTCGGGAGGACTTCGTGGACGTGGATCCGTCGACTGACCTGGCTGCGCAGCCTGTGACTTCCCCGGGACCCTGCGTCGGGGCCCCTCCTCCGCCGCATGCCTACAATCCCGGTTTCTCACGGGCGGTCACCTTGTTGTCTGCCCTGGTGCTATCCGCCTCGATTGTTGTGGTGGCATGGCTCTCGTTCGATGTGCCGCGGATCGAGCGTGTTCCTGATGCCGAACGGGCCCTCAGTCATATGGTCGGCCGCCTGATGGATCAGGAGGAGGGACTGAAGACGCTGCCGGTGTGGGAACAGGTACTGTACGACCTCACGATGGGGAGCGACGCGAACGATCGCGACCAGGCCATTGACTGGTACCGGGAGCTGGCGGAAGAATCGTCCGATCCGTTCGTCGATCTGCACTTGGCGATTTTGCAAGGGGAGTCCGGGCAACTGCCGGAGATCAAGCAGCACATCGTGCGATGGAGTCGGCAGGGTGAGCCATACCCGTCGTTTGCCCGGTTGCTGCAGGCCGCCTATGTGGATGCCAACGTGTCGCCGCCGGTCGCATTGAATTTACAAGCCTACCTGGCGGAACAGCCGGTTACCGGTTGGTTCTATGCCCGGCTCGCCACCCGCATCGCCGAGCGGGCAGGAGACCGTCCCCTGCTCGTGACGATCGATACCTCTTCGCAGCAACGGATTGAGGCGTTGGTCTGGCGATCGCGGGCCTTTGCCTGGCTTGAGTTGGTGCTCATGTGCACAGGATTGGTGGTGCTGATGGTCTGGGTTCGGCGGGGGAAGGGGCCCACGATGTTTCGCGTGGGCTCGGCTGAACTGCCGCCCTTATGGGCCGGTCGTCTCGGTGCCGGCGTGCTGCTCCGCGGTGGCGCCGTTGGTGCGCTCCTGACCGTGGCCTTTTTATTTGTCGCAAGTGATCTGCCCTCGTTACGCGTCGTGGCCGTGCCGCTGTCGAACCTGCCGTTGTTGGCGCTGGCCTACTATCACTTGCTCAGACCCCAACGACAGACATTTTGGCGGGGGTTCGGCCTCAGTATTCAGCCGCGTCACCTTGGGCAACTCGGGCTTGCGGTTCTGGCGGTCGTGGCAGCAGGACTGGTGGGTGAGTGGGTACTGGGCCGGATTGCGGAGCCGCTCAAGCTGGTCAGTCATTGGACGGAATGGTTCGATGCGGACCTTGTCTGGGGATCCTCGCCGACCTTGCTGGTCAGCCTCTTGGAGTATGTCTGTTTTGCACCGGTTTTCGAGGAGTTGGCGTTTCGGGGGCTGTTGTTTGGTGTGTTCCGTCGACGGTTTCAGTGGGGGACTGCGGCCATGCTGAGCGCAGCCTTGTTTGCTCTAGCCCATGGGTACGGACTCATCGGGTTTCTCAGCGTCTTTTGGAGCGGTCTGATCTGGGCCTGGGCCTATGAGCGGACCGGCAGCCTCTGGCCCGGGGTGCTCGGACATGCCCTCAACAACCTACTTGTGTGTGTGAGCGTCATGGCGTTGCTGCGATCCTGATGCGACGCCTTGTCCCTGTCCCATAGGGTCATCCTGGAACCATCCGATGGCTGGTCGAGGCGAAAGGATCAATGCTGTGGTCTAGATGGACCGGTGGGCGGTCACGAGCAGCATCTGCGCCGGCTTCCGGCTTGCGTTCCGCCAACAATGGCGGCTGCCTGCAGGGATTCCGACGGCATCCCCCCGCTTGAGGATATGGACGTCTTCCTCCAGAGTTAGTTCGAGAGAGCCCTGGAGCACCATGGCCAATTGTTCGGCTTCCCGGGCGTAGGGTTTATGTCCGCTCGCGCCGCCCGGCTGGATGGTAATGACCATGGGCTCGAACCGGCTGTCTTTGTTGAAGGGCCCGAGGGTTTCAATTCGTGCGCGAGACCATTGGCTCTGGACGACGGGGCGGGCGCCGGAGCGAATAATGGCCGGCAGGATTGGGTCTGCCGTGCGAAAGAATTCCCCCAGGGTCACGCCGAGCGCGGAGGCGATCCGCTCGGTGGAGGCAATGGACGGTGAGGCCTGACGGAGTTCAACTTGAGAGATGAAGCTGGGGGAAAACCCGCACTTATCGGCGAGCATTCGCACGGAAAGGTGGCGGGATTTTCGCAACCGTCGAACGATGTCCCCGACGTGTACCTCTGGTTTCGGTGCACCCTTAGGGCGGACTGTTCGAGTCATGTCTCTCCTCGCGGTCCTGCCCTGGCGTGATCCCGCGTCCCGAATGAGTGGGGGAGTGTACACGTTTCACGCAGGGGGTACAAGGTTTTCAGGTGGCCGTGGCCCACGCCATTGGTCCCATCCGGCAGCGGCTATTGCCGGTATTTCCACGGGAGTGCCCCGGCTCAGTCAGCCGGATGCTGGTCCTGTGCAGGGGCCAGGGCAGGAGGATCTTCGATCGACCGGAGGGCCTGATAAAAATCAGGATAGCGGAGTCTGTACCGGAGTTGTGTGAGCGCCCTATGGTTGAGAATCCGTTTCCCTGACTCGTCCGCATAGGCCTGGCGTGGACTGACCACGCCCCATCGAGAGGACACTTCATGGCAAATCTCGGTCCAGCGCCGCGGATGGCCGTCACTGATGTTATAGGATGCTCCTGGCTGGCCATACGCCAGAGCCTGCAGGCAGAGTTGGGCTAAGTCTTCCACGTGAATGAGGTTGACGAATTTGTTCGTCGGGCCGACCCGCCCCCGCCTGATCCACTCCACCGGATTGCGATGCGGACCGTAGATCCCTGCGACGCGCAGAATGACGGCTCCATGGTGCGTGCGAAGATATTCTTCCCCTTGGACGCGGGGCAGGTCGCCATTGACGGGACTGGTTTCATCAATCCATGGAGGTAGCTCCACGGGAGGATGGTCATTTCGGTCGTAGGCCGAGGTGCTCCCGAGCACCACCAGTTTCCGCCCCGCGTGGCAATGGTGTCGGGCGAAGGCCTGAACCTGGTCCAGTGGAGTGGCGGGAAACGTCCAGATGAGGTCTGCGTCACAGGGCAGGGCGTGCCAGCTACTCTGGTCCGTCAGATCAAATCGAAGGCGATCGGGTGGAGGGATGTCGGTCAGGTGACTCTCGGGCCGGCGACTGCTCGCGAGTATGCGACGCGCTGGTGTGCGAGCCAGCCGAAAAATACACCGGCCTGTATAGCCGAATCCCAGAATCGCAAGAGGGGGCATGGCGGTCATCGCCCCATCATACTCGAACCGCCGGCCGGTTTCCTGTGGCCGTTTCCTATGTCTGCCGGTTCTGGTCTCCTGGCCAAACTGCATGCTAAAATCCCCGCCCGATGGCGCCATTCAACCAACGGCGAGACAAGCGGATGGATCAGGTCGACCGGTCAGTCGATGTTCTGGGCCAGCGGCGACAGCATGTGATGGTCGGGTTGGCCGGCCTGCTGGCCTGTCTCTTTTTTGTCCTGGACCTTCAGTTGCCGCTGGGGGTAGCGAACGCGGTGTTGTACAGCGCCGTGGTGTTGCTGTCTTCCGCGAGCCAGTACCGCTGGTTGCCGATCGCCACCGCCGGCGCCTGCTCCCTCCTGACCATCGTCGCCGCTCCGTTCAGCCCTCGCGTTCCCGGCCTTCCGTCCTGGTTCGAGTGGGTTAATCATCTCTTCAGCCTCTTCGGTATTTGGGTTCCGGTGTTGTTCGTGTATCAGCGCCGTCGTACGGAGTCCCTTTTGAAGGAAATCAATGAGCGGCTGGAGCAAGGCGTCGAGGCGCGGACCGCGGACTTAGCCGCCAGCCGCATGGCGTTGGAGCGGAGCGAGGAGCAGCTGCATGTCCTCACCGGACGTATTCTCACCGCGCAAGAAGAGGAACGTCGACGAATCGCACGGGACTTACATGATGATGTCAATCAGCGGCTGGCCCTCTTGTTGTTGGAGTTGCAGGAGGTTGATCGGCACATTGCGGGGGATCCTGGCGATGTACACATCGGGGTTCGCCATGTGTTGAAGGGGTTGGAGGAACTGTCCGACGATGTGCGCTACATGGCCTATCGCTTCCACCCCTCTATCTTGGATGATTTGGGATTGAAGGCCGCTCTGCAACGGCTGTTGGATGACTTTTCCAGCCGGACCGGCGTGAAAATTCTTTTTGTCCATCAGCCGCTCGACCATCAGTTGGATAAGGCCGCGTCAACGGCCTTGTACCGGGTCGTGCAGGAGAGTTTGTCCAACATTGCCCGGCATGCGAAGGCGACTCGGGTAGAGGTGGAGGTCACCGTGGAAGACGACGGGGTGGTGGTGGTGGTGCGTGACGACGGACAAGGGTTCGATCAACTGCTGGTCAACAAGGGGGAAGGCGGGCTGGGCTTGCTGAATATGCGCGAGCGTCTCTTGTCGGTTCAGGGTACCTGTGAGATTGAATCGATTCCGGGAAAGGGCACGACGGTCTCGATGTATGTGCCGCTGGTCAGGGTGGCGATATGACGCTGCCGCGCGTGTTGTTGGCGGATGATCATACCCTGGTGCTGGAAGGGTTTCGGCGCCTGTTGGACGATCAGTGTGAACTGGTCGGCACGGTTGGAGACGGACGCGCGTTGCTGGACGCCGTCCCGCAGTTGAAGCCGGATATCGTGATTCTCGACATCTCGATGCCGGTACTCAATGGGATCGATGCCGCTCGTGTCCTTAAGGTCAAGTATCCCGAGATCAAAGTGGTGTTTATCACGATGCACGCCGACCCGGCCTATGTGCGGGCGGCATTTGAAGCCGGTGCGTCCGCCTATTTATTGAAACGATGCGTGGGCGAGGAGTTAGCCCAGGCGATACGGGCGGTGAGGGGCGGGAATTTCTACGTCACCCCGCTGGTTACCAAGGAAGTCGTGGAAAGCATGTTACGGGGCGTCGACGGCGGAGCGCCCTCCGGCCCCGAACTTACGACTCGCCAACGCGAGGTGCTCCAACTGTTGGCCGAAGGGCATACGGTCAAGGATATTGCCGCAACTCTGAAGATTTCTCCCCGCACCGTTGAATTCCACAAAGGGCAGATCATGGAACAGTTGAATCTGCACACGACCGTCGAACTCGTCAAATACGCCCTGGCGCAGGGCCTCACCAGCCAGATTTAATGTGCCCAACCTTTTGAGCTCGGCCTACCGAGCGGCAGGTTAGGGAAATACTGGCATGATGACTGGTATTTTTTGAGTGATTGCCCCCGCTTTATTACGCGTGTGGTTTTCCCTGCACTTGCCTACTATGCGCCATCTTTTTGACTACGCAGTCACTCGTAGGACTATGAGAAAAAAGTTTCCCCGTCCGCGCGTCCTCCTCGGCGACTCGTCACGATCCATGCTGGCGTTTCTGGAGATTTTGTTGGAGCCTCAATTCGATGTCGTTTCTTCAGAAACCGAAGCGGAAGCCATCGTCTTGACGGCAAGAAAACTTGCTCCCGACTTGGTGATTCTCGATTTTTCCCTCTCGTTTCTCGAGGGCCTCGGGGCGGCTCGACAGTTATATGAAACGCTGCCGAACACGAAAGTCGTCTTTTTCTCCCTGCATGAAGACCCGATCTACGTCAGGGCAGCGTTCGAGGCGGGAGCAAAGGGGTATCTCGTCAAGCATCTCACGGTCGATCTCGGGCATTATCTTGGCCGGGTGTTGCAAGGGGAACGCGTCTGTTGGCCGGACGGTCTTGAGACGCAGGTGTCTCGCATGAAAGACAACTGAGCGCCTGTCTGTCCGGCCAGGTGATGGATTCGCGCAAAAGGAGACCGCCGATGGTCCGAGTCGTACCGATGTGTGAGTTGTGCCGGCGGGTTCGTGATGATGGATTTCCGGCGAGGGGCACGCATTGCTGGGTCGACTTTCCCAGTTATCTCGCGCGGCATGTCGTGACCCCGTCCCAGGTACGATTTTCGAGAAACTACTGCAGTGAATGCCGGTTATCGTACGACATCTTGAAAACGTATGGCGGCGCAATGAGGTAATGCCCCGCACTGGGCAATATCGTGCCTCCCCGGTTCACGCACCTGCTCCAGGATACACGCCTTCCACACCGGTGACTGTTCCCGCCGTTCCGGCCGTAGATATGTTGGCTTCCTTGGTTGTGTTACGATCAGCCGATGACCCCGGCCTTGCCCTTTCATCCCATCATCACCAATTGGTTCACGGGACGCTTCGCTTCCGCGACGGACGTGCAAATACGGGCTTGGCCGGCTATTCAATCCGGGCGTGACCTCTTGATCTCTGCCCCGACCGGGTCGGGCAAGACACTGGCGGCCTTCCTCTCCTGCATTGACAGGCTGTTTTGCCAGGCCCTGCGCTGTGATCTCCGCGACGAAACTCAGATCCTCTATGTTTCGCCGTTGAAAGCGTTGAGCAACGACGTCCAGAAAAATCTTCAGCAGCCGCTGACCGAGATCGGCCAGGCCGCGTTGGCGGCCGGGTTACTGCTGCCGGACCTGCGGGTTGTTGTACGGACCGGCGACACACCGATGACCGAGCGCCAGCAGATGCTCCGGCGACCGCCGCACATCCTGATTACGACGCCTGAATCGTTGTTCATCTTGCTTACCGCGGAGAAAAGCCGGGCAATGCTGAGGACCGTGTGCACGGTCATTGTGGATGAAATTCATGCCGTGGCGCCGAACAAGCGCGGAGCACATCTGGCCCTATCCCTGGAGCGGGCGGCGGCGCTGGCCGGTGGGGTCGTCCAGCGGATCGGTCTGTCCGCCACCCAGCGGCCGATCGGGACCGTTGCAGAGTTTTTGGTGGGGAATAGAAGCGCGTCAACCGTCAACGGTCACATGCTATGCGAAGCGGTCGGCCATCGGCCATCAGCCATCAGCGCTGTGCCGTGCACGATCATCGACGTGGGACACCGGCGCGACATGGATCTCGCCGTAGAGGTGCCCAAGGACGAACTGGGTGCCGTCGCCACCAATGCAATTTGGAGCGACGTGTACGACCGAGTGGCCTCCCTGGTCGAGGCGCATCGCTCCACACTCGTATTTGTGAATACCCGCCGCCTGGCGGAGAGGGTTTCCCACTATCTGCAAGAACGGCTGCGGCATCTGGGGGAAGATGTTGTGGCGGCGCACCACGGCAGTTTGTCGCGCGAGATTCGTTTGTCGGCGGAGGATCGCCTGAAGACAGGGGCTGTCCGGGTGGTGGTGGCCACGGCGTCATTGGAACTCGGCATCGATGTCGGAACTGTTGACCTCGTGTGCCAGATCGGCTCGCCCCGTTCCATCGCGACCTGTCTACAACGCATCGGTCGGGCCGGCCATTGGGTCCACGCAATCCCCAAAGGGCGACTCTTCGCCACGACACGCGATGAGCTGATTGAATGTGCCGCGTTGATCCGGGCGATCAGAACTGGGGTGCTGGACCGTATCGAGGTACCGCCGGCGCCATTGGACGTCTTGGCCCAACAGATCGTGGCGGCGGCTGCGACGCAGTCCTGGGATGAGACGGAGTTGTTTGAGCTCTGCCGACGGGCCATGCCCTATCGCGATCTTACCCGCGCCTCGTTCGATGCGGTGGTACACATGTTGGCCGAGGGGTTCGTCACCAGCCGTGGCCGGGGACGAGCCTATCTCCACCATGATCGCATCAACCATCGCATCAGAGGACGTCGGGGGGCGAGATTGACGGCCATCACCTCCGGCGGCGCCATTCCCGATACGGCCAACTATGTCGTGATTGCCGAGCCGGACGGCACGGTAGTCGGGTCGGTGGATGAGGACTTCGCGGTTGAAAGCCTGGCCGGGGACATCATTCTGCTGGGCAATACGTCCTGGCGCATCAAAGGGGTCGAAACCGGCAAGATGCGTGTCGAGGATGCGCAGGGGGCACCTCCGACGATTCCCTTTTGGCGTGGAGAGGCTCCGGCGAGAACGGCGGATCTCTCCTCGGAGGTGGCGACGCTGCGGGACGAGATCGATCAGCGCCTGGGCGCCACCCCATCCACTGCGGCCTTCTTCACGCCGCCGGTGCAATGGCTGAAGCAGGAATGCGGGCTGGATCAACGCGGGGCACAGCAGGCGGTCGAATACATTCTGGCGGGGAAGGCGGTGCTCGGAACAGTCCCGACCCAACAGACCATCGTCGCGGAGCGCTTCTTTGACGAGAGCGGCGGTATGCAATTGGTCATCCATGCCCCGTTCGGCGGACGAGTCAATCGCGCCTGGGGCCTGGCCTTGCGAAAACGGTTTTGTGTGACGTTCGACTTTGAATTGCAGGCCGCTGCCACGGACGAAGGCATTGTGCTGTCGTTGGGGGAGAAACACAGTTTTCCACTCGACACCGTGTTCGCGTTCCTCAGTCCCGGGACCTTGCGGGAGGTGTTGACGCAAGCGGTCTTGCAGGCTCCCATGTTCATGACGCGCTGGCGCTGGAATGCCTCGCGTGCTCTGGCCCTGCTCCGATGTGTCGGCGGCAAGCGGGTTCCGCCGCAGATTCAACGCATGCGTGCCGAAGATCTCCTCGCGGCGGTCTTTCCGGACGCGATTGCTTGCCAGGATAATTTTCAAGGCGAACGCACGATCCGGCAAATTCCCGACCATCCCCTGGCCCAGGAAACCATCCGTGATTGTCTGACTGAGGCGATGGATGTGGACGGCTTGATTGCGGTATTGGAACGAATCGAGAGCGGCGCGATTGCCTGTCGGGCTGTCGATACGCCCTTGCCTTCCGTCTTTTGCCACGAAATTCTCAATGCCAATCCCTATGCGTTTCTCGACGACGCGCCGCTGGAGGAACGCCGGGCGAGGGCGGTGGACATGCGACGCACGCTGCCGCCGGAATTGGCTGGTGAGATGGGCGCCTTGGATCAGACGGCCATCGATCAGGTCATCGACGAATCGTGGCCGGTGGTGCGCGATGCGGAAGAATTTCATGACGCGCTGTTGTCTCTCGGATGGGTGCCTTGTGAATCTATGCCCGGCTGGGATCTGCTCGTGCCCACCCTGTCGGCTGCGGGTCGCCTGGTGACGTTGTGGCAGGGAGGCACCAAAGTGGGGTGGCTGGCTGCGGAGTGTCGACACTACGGACGGCAGCTGTTTTCTGACGCCCGGATCGAGCCCTCTTCCGCCTCGAATGAGGACACAGACGTGGTCGAGCGCGACGAAGTGCTGACCCGCGTCGTGTTGGGATGGATGGAAAGTATCGGGCCGACGACCGCGGGAGCTTTGGCCGCTCGTCTGCACCTGGCGACGCAGGATGTGTATGGGGCGATGTTGCGATTGGAAGCGCAGGGCCATGTCCTCCGTGGCCGATTTTCGCTGCACGCCTCACGAACGACGAGTGACGTTGTTGAGTGGTGCCATCGGCGTCTCCTTGCGCGCATCCATCGTCTCACCATCGGCCGGCTGCGCAAGGAGATCGAGCCGGTCTCGGCCGCCGAGTTCATGCGGTTCCTGTTTCAATGGCAGCGGGCCGCGCCCGGTGCGCGCCTACATGGAGAAGCAGGGTTGCTGGAAGTGGTGAAGCAGCTGGGTGGATTCGAGGCGGCGGCGTCGGCCTGGGAAAGCCAAATCCTGCGCGTCCGGATGGCCAAATACCAGCCGGAATGGCTGGATCGACTGTGCCTGAGCGGGGCGCTGATGTGGGGACGCGTAACTCCCCATCCGCGGCTGATGCAGGAATTGGCGGCGGTGCCTGGGCGTCGGGTCGTTCCCACGCGCGTGGCGCCGGTGGGGCTGTTTGCGAGGGAAGATGCGCCGGTCTTGCTCGCCTCGACAGGAGAAGCGTTGGCCCGGTTTGATCTCTCGGCCAGACTGAGTTCGCCGGCACAGGCGATTCGTCGTTGCCTGCAGGATCGTGGCGCCAGTTTTTTCAGCGAGCTGCTGCATGGAACCAGGTTGTTGGCCTCGGAGGTGGAAGACGGGTTGTGGGAGTTGGTGGCAGCCGGGCTCGTCACGGCCGATGGGTTTGACAATCTGCGCGCCCTCATCGATCCCAAGCGGCGGCGGGCGGAGGCGTCCGATCGCAGCCGTCGGCCACGCCATGTCGGCGGCCGTTGGTCTCTGTTGAGACCAACCGCTATTTCATCGGATCCGCGCACGGCAGCAGAGGCTTCCGAGCGTGTGGCGAGGCAGCTGCTGCAGCGCTACGGAGTGGTGTTCCGGGACCTGCTGGCGCGTGAGTCGATCGTGTCTTCCTGGCGCGATCTGCTGGTGTGTTATCGGCGGCTCGAATTCACCGGGGAAATTCGTGGCGGCCGGTTTGTGAGCGGGTTTACGGGAGAGCAGTTTGCGTTGCCGTCGGCATTGGAATCCCTGCGAGCGATGAAAAAACGCCCGGGCAGCGCACATCAACAGGAGATCAAGCTCTCGGCCGCCGATCCGCTGAATCTTGCGGGTGTGATATTGCCTGGTCCTCGAATTGCCGCAGTGCCGTCAAATTTCGTGGTGTTTCGCGACGGGCTGGTGGTCCGCACCGTGACCGGGCGTGATACGCACGATCGGCAGGAGTCGCCGACATTGGAAGTCGCTCGACGGGACGTTCGCTCCTGATCAGACCAGCGGCGCCGGGATCGCAAGCACCGGGCAGCGCGCTCCGCGCAGCACGCGTTCCGTCGTGCTGCCGCGCAACATGTCCAGCACGCTATCCTGTCCCTTCGTTGCCATGACGATCACATCCACATCGAACTCGGCGCCTGCTGCCAGAACCCATTCCACAGGATCGCCTTGCCCGAACAGCTGGTTCCAGGACCAGTCAGGCTTGTCCGGAAGCACCAGTGCAGTCGGGTCCGGTTCCTGTCCGGCATGAACCAATGTCAGCGTCACCGGTGACACGTTCAATTGAGAGACCAGCGCGGTCGCCGCATCGATAGCCGGTTGAGACGGCGGGGTGAGAGAGATCGGTAACAGGAGTCGGTTGAGCGAAGTGTTCCCGGTCTCCCTGTCAACAAAACCCTGGACATGCGACGGGACGAACAAGGTCTTCACATGCATGTGTCGCGAGACCGGTTCAGCCAGCGAGTGATGCACCCACCGGGCGAACCCTTCGTGTTGATGCGTGGCCAAGACCATGAGATCGGTGGGGGCGGCCGTCAGGTGATGGATGATCGCTTGTTTGGCGTCTGAGGCCAGGGCGCGCACCTTTCGGATGTGCAAACCAAGCCTCGTGACGTCGCCCTTCGCACTGGATTCCGGCAGCAGCCCCCATTTAGCCAGCGTCGGGCGAACGCGGGGAAAGTCCTCGAATCCCTCAGGCGAGACCTCGGGATCCACGTGCATGATCGTGAGTTCGGCTCGGTACGCCAGGGCCAGCTTGAGGGCGTGGGCGAATGCCACCTGACTGTCTTCTGAAAAATCCGTGGGGTGGAAGATACGGTGAATCACAAGCGACGTGCGAGGCGCATGCATGTTGATGTCGAACTCCGGTGAGGTGCGGTGCAATCTTTTGCGACGGCTCGTTCGATGGTCAGCGTGCCGACGCCTGGAGGTCTGTCACAAGGTCGGTGGCCGAGGGACTCGCCGATCGACTCCATCGGCTGAATACCTCTTGCGCGGTCGGCTGAAAGGTCTGTCCATCAAATGTGGCGGTGAGCTGGCGGAGCGAAGCCAGGTACTCGCCTTGTCCGCGCGCGGCATCAGTTTCGAGATTCTCCGCGTTATACGCGGTGAAGGCGGTCACCTTGTGTTCGGGCTTCAGCATGCCGTCCTCGTTCCACCAGATGCGTCCGGAGGTCGTGCCGGTGATATTGGAGGTGGTATCCGTGGTTTCCTTGAAGGTGGCCTTGAAGGAGCAGGCCGAAAGCAGAACGAGGAACAATCCGCCGAATGCCGCGATCATCGAACGATAGCCGGTGGTCATGGGTGAACCCTCCTGGTTGTCTCCATGCAACGCTCCATGCGCATGGCGCCAGACTATACCATAGTCATTGAGAAAATCAGCCGGGAAGAGTCGTGCCGTTGCGGTGCCGACAGGAGGGAGCGGTTGACAATGCCTGAAGGCATGAGCACAATCGCCGGGTCCTTGGTGGGGCACGAATTCGGGCGAGGCGTCCTGGTGGATCTCGGTGAGCCCAGGAGCAGACGCACCCCGGCATGACAAGGAGGTTTGGGGATGAAGACAGGCGTGGGGATGTATGTGATTGCGGGGGTGATTTGCGCGGCACCGGCAGTGGGGGCGGAGTCGGTGCCTCTGAAGCCGGGGGAGTATCAGGTGACGGCTGTTACGGAAAGCAGTAACGGCGAGGCAGGCAAACCGGACACTCGTAGCCGCTGTCTGAAGGAAGAGCACCTTGCCGATCCCGACGCGGTCTTTAACTACTATGCCCTCAACGGCTTCAAGCCCAATCCGGCAAATAAAGTGATGAATGTCTCCATGCACGGTGGGAATGTCAGTTATGAGATCGAGGGGGTCTATGCGATCACCCGCGTGGAAGGCACGGTCTCGAACACGAGCTTTTCCGTCGTTCGGAAGGCGACGCCGAAGGGGGACAAGGCGCTCTCCGTGACGATGAAGGTCGACGGAAAGCGAACGGGTGACTGTGCCTCAAAGTAACCTCCCGATTCCTATCTTGCGAGCACAATTCGCTTCCGCTGGCTGAAGGAGGCCGGTAGTTCCGGCCTCCGGTGCCGCCTCGCCTATAACCCTCAGTTGCCCCACAACCGTTGATACCACTTCTTCTTGCCTTCGATGGGCCCCCGTGACGCGAGGTGCATCTCCTGGCGGATGTCCTCGATATTCCACCCCGTCAGCGACGCCAGTGTTTGGGCCTCGCGCTCATATCGTTCAGGTAACTGTCGGCGGTAGGTGACGGCTGCCGCACAGGAATCCGTGCCGGCCCAGGCATGGCGAAGGATGTAGCGTGCCTGGAAGTTGGCACGATCCGCCGTTTCCTGGAACATCAGATCTTCAGGGAAATGCGCGGCATCGTATCGGACATGCAGCCGAGTGAGAAACACCTGCTGGCCTTGCTGGAACGCCCCTCTCCTGCCGCGCCCCTGAGGCTCCTGCCAAAATACGCCCAGACTACGCAGCTCTTCCGCCGACAGCGGGTTGGCGGCGCAGGGATCGCACCAGTTCATGTCCCAGGCATATTCCAGGAACAGACCTCGTTCATGCTCCCGCTTGACCTGTTGCGCGAACAGGTCACGGTAAAAAACGCCGAACCTGTCCTTCACGTACAGCGGCACTTCCTGGGCCTCAGGGGGACGCACGGTCCGGTAGTTCGTCGTCTCCACCCGTCCTTGTTGAGTCAGTAGATAGATGAACAATTCCTGCGCGCCGTCGGCATTCACGGTACCGAGCCGGATGGGCAACATGAACTTCGGCGATTCGAAGGCAATCTGCAACGGCCGGAGGTGCGTCAGTCCCAGTTTCGCCTGCTCACCGAGATTCACCTTGGCTACGAAAAATTTCATGCCTTGTGTGAGATAGCTGTGCAGAACCGGGGAGGCGCCGTTGGGAATCTTGTAGTCATGCTCGGTCAGCCAGGTTTCGAGCCCGGCACTTTCCTTGGCCGAGAGGATGAGGATGTCATATTCGCCGACGGTATATTGTGCCTCGATGGTAATGCCCAGGGCCTTGTCGCGCGTCCTGGGTGAGGCGGCTGCCGGCGCCACGTTTTTCATGGCATCCATGCTCCGGCGTTCCATTAATTCCTCACGCAGGCAGGGGTTCTCGTCGAAGTATTCCACGAGCCGCGGGGCCGAGTAGTCGGCGAGATGTGCGAGTACTGCGGCATCACTCACATGGATCTGTTCTTTCTCCAGGATCGTCGGGACCGGAACGACCAGCGCGAACTCCTTCGTGTCACCCGTGAAGTCGTTCGCCATCGTGATCACCGTCTTGTCGTCGTGCCGCGCGATGGCCACCTCCGACGCCTTGTTGAACAACTTCGTGTCGACCTTACCGACATAGAACCCGCAGAAGGCCGAGGCCTCACCGCTCCAGAGGACGAGTCCGGCGGTCAATATCAGAACAGGAAGCAGCCAACGTTTCATGAGAACCTCCTTGGTCGTGGGATGGGTAATGAATTCAGCATCGGAAGCAGGGTGGGGGGCGGTCTGTCGTCGGGCGAGGGGCAAGGCCAGTTATACCGCCGGCCCGGCAGCCAGGTGTCGATCAGCGGAACCAACGGCGCACAGACGATGAGTCCCCACAGCGGAGCAGTCGGACGAAACAGGCCGAATTGGACGTAGCAGGCGGTGAGGGCGACGCAGAGCGCATAGGTGATCCGTCCCGTGCGGGAATCCGGCGTGGTCTTCGGGTCGGAGATCATGAAGAAGGCAAAAATCAGGAGCGCGCCGCTTTCGAGTTGATGTAGCGGAATTGTCAACGGATCGCCGATCCAGAGGGCGCGTGCGACCAAGAGGCCGCTGTAGAACAACAGAAACGCCAACGTCACATCGGCTCGCGCTGCACCGGTGACGACCAGGCTTCCGAGGCAGGCAATGAAAAAGCCGAACCAGGCGACGTGGCCCCATTGGCCCGGCGAGATCCACCCGAATCCGGTCGCCAGCACGACGGCCAGCGCGAGGGCGGTGGGGTTGAAGACGTGCTTGTGACCCCAGCGAATAAGGAACTTGCTGCTGATAGCCAGCACCGCCGCCGCGGCCGATACGGCAAGGTCATTCGTGCGGAGGAGCAGGCAGAGTGAGAGCGACGAGATGAGGGCGCTCTTGGGATCGAATGTCGGGAGACCGACGAGGCGCGTTGCGGCGTACTGCACCAGCAGAGCGGTCCCGATGGTGACCACGATGTGTGGGAAGGAGACCTCGAACTGCAGCCAGACGAGCCCGTACGTCAGGAGCGTCCCGAGGCTGACGATCTGATACAGGCGGGGATCGCGCCGATTGATTAAGAAGCCTGGTTTGGACATGCCGTGAATCTGCTCCATGATGCCTCCCTTCACAGGAGGATATGGTGCGAGAAGACAAATCCTTTCAGGCGGGGAAATGAGCAAGGCGGGGAGCTATACTCTTTGCTCGCGGAACGCGCGGCTTCAGAAAGCCCTCGTTCGACGCGCGCAGTAGAGCACAGCTCCCCGCCTCGCTGAAATGAGGTAATGAGGGTGGGTTTAAGAAATCGTGAGGTGACCTGTGACATGATAGGCTCGCCGGCGTGCGCCAACGTGACGCTCGTTCTTCCTCGCGTCGCGCACCTCGCGGAACGGCCGGCTTGAGACAGCTCTCGTTCGACGTGCGCAATAGAGCAGAGACCCCCGGCTCGCTGAATTGAGAGAGCATCGGTTAGATTGGGGGGCGATGTTCGGTCAATGCTTGCAGAAACGAGCCACCTCGCCGAGGCCGTCAGCAGGAATGGCCGGAAGTCGGCATTGATGAGCGGAACGCATCCTGCTCCCTCTTCGCGGCCTAGTGTTGACTTCAGCAGCTAGGGACATCCCCCATTGAACAGCAGATAGCTCATGCGTAACATTGAGAGGACAATGGAGACGGTGCGAGATGCCAATGCGTCGTGTTTGGTTCGTGGTGCTCTTCGTCATGGGACTCGGAGGTTGCTCGCTGGAGCAAGAGTTGTCCCGAACGCCGCGAACGGCGGTGGAACAGGTGCTGCTGACGCAGGCGCTGACCCATGCGCTCAAGAATCTCACCCTTCAACTGCCAGGCGGCGTCAACGTGGAAGTGGATGCGACCGGGTTGGAAAGCGACCGATCCCGGCTTCGCATGACGAACTCGGACCTGGGTTCGTTGAACAGTCCGGCCCGCGATATCCTCTACATTCGAGACTTGGTCGCGGCGGAATTGGGGCGTCGAGGATATCTGGTGCGGGCGCGTGACACGGAATCGCCGTACCTTGTGCGCGTGATGGCCGAGTCATTCGGCACGATGCAGGGCATTACCTTTTTCGGCATGCCGCCGGTGCAGAGTGTGCTGATTCCCTTTGCGCTGCCGGAACTGACGCTCTACAAACAGCAGAATCAGAGCGGGTATGCGCGGCTGCACCTGGACATCTATGACAATCGCACCGGTGAATTTCTCGGGTCGTCCGCCACACTGGTGGGCCGTACGTTTTACAATCAGTACACGCTGCTATTCTTTCTCACCTGGAATCGGACCGATATCGACGCACCGCCGTGAGGGTGCCGCCCGCGCTGATCACCTGCCATCTTGTCCACGGTACAGGCGGGATTCTGCCCTCCCTGCCCGGTCTCCGGTATACTCACGCCCATGCTCGAATTGCTGATTGTGTTGGGAAGTCTGGTACTGATCGGGTTGACCGGCCTGCTGACGGTCGTGGTGACGCCGCCCCTCATGGTGGAGTTTGGGATCTGGGTCCTGGCCGCCGGCCTGTTGATGGGCATTCCGGCCGGCTGGTGGTATCACGTCATACTGTATCGGACGCTGGCTGCCAGGATGTCCCTGCCTTCGCTGTGGTGGCGGAAGCCGGTGGACCTGCATTCTCTCCTGACGCCGAGCGAGTATCGCCGGATGCGACCGTGGTTCGTCGGCGGGGCCGTGGGGTTTGTGTTGTGTGTCATCGGGGGGATGGCGGCGATTGCCGGGATGTTGGTGTTGCGGTTCTCTTCCTGATCTGAAGGTGCGGCAGCGGCGCCCGTTATCGGCTCACGGGAATGTCGACGGCGATTTGAGCAGCGGGTGACGCGTCAGAATTCATCACATACGTCGCAAACTCCCGGGCTCCGGTGGTTCCGTCGGGGGAGACGGTCTCGATCAGCAGATTGCCGGAAAACCGGTCGAGCATGCCGACCTCTTGCATTGTGAGCGGGCCGAAGGGCTTCGGTGAAAACCGGAGGACGAGATCGAGCAAGCCGCTCTCTGCCGGGGGAGGCATGGGAATCTCGACCCGTGTCCTCGCGACGGCCTTCAGCGAAATTTTCCCGGTTTCCTGCGGGGGCCACCAGAGTCTGGTCCCGGCCGATCCGAGATTCTGCAGGAGTTGCAGATATCCGTCATGGGTGGTCTCCACCAGTAACCGCACGGGCCCTGTACTTCTGGAGGCAGTCGCGGCACTGACCTCCTGATTCTGTCCGTCGCTTCCTCGAATCACAAAGCTGTAGCGCAACCCCAACAATGTCACCGATGCGGCGGCGCCTGTGTTCCCTTCCGTCCTCGTTCCGGCTCCTGTGGATGGAGAGACGCCTCCGAAGTAGAGCGCCCGGGCGCTGTTGACGGGCGCCGGGGCAGCAGCTCCGGATAAAGCGGAGGGGGCAGGCTTGAGCATGGGTGCCGCGGCCGGGGCAGGTGGGCGCGGTGTCTCCGTCACGCGTGCGCGGTCTTCCGAGACGCGTGCGTGCTCGGCGGGTTGGCTCGATTCTCCCGCGGGAGCTTGATCGGTCGCATCGGTGCGTGGTCGTGCGGCTCGTGTTTCGCGGCTCGCCGCCTGCTTGGCGCGTTGGCTCTGAGGCGTGCCGTTCGCGTTGGCGTTCGTCGCCGGCTCTGACGCCAATGGCGCCGGCGGTGGGGCGCTTGATGGTGAGGAGCTCATGGCTGAGGGGGACACCGGCTCCTCGGTGACGACCGAGCGGGTGTGGCGATCGAGACCTTCTTGAAAGATCCTCGTGCCGAAGGTGAGGGCGATGAGCGCGACCGCGAGACCTCCGGTCACGGCCAGTCCGGCCGGTTTTCGAAACCAGGCCCACCAGGGGCTGGTCTGTTCAGCCGCCTGCGTAACCGGTTGCTGTAACGCTTCGAGCAGTCGGCGACGCACGGCCGGATCCGCGAGCAATTCTTTCAGCGCTTGTTCATCGGCCAGGGCATCGAACAGTCGCTGGTCTTGCAGGGCCGCTGCATAGAGACGCTGTTGTTCGTCTGGCGTCAGCGTGTCTGCCGCAAAGCCACCCAACAGGTGTTCTAGCTCGTGTTCAGACATAGTTGGTCGTTGTTCCTGGCACGTCGATCATGAAGCGCAGCACGACTCGCTCAGCACTCAGTCACGTGCCACACTTATTCCCACGTTCCGCCCATGAGACTCAACAACTGTTTCCGACAGCGGAGATCCCACGTGTAAATGGTGTTGATGGAAGTCTGGCCCATGATTTTCCGGATCTCGGGGAAGCTGTGTCCTTCCAATTTCCATCTGAAGAGGTCCCGGCAGCGCCCTCCCAGTTGACCGACGGCGGCCAAGAGCCGATCCACACGTTGCTTTTGATCCAGTTGTGTGGCCGGATCATCGCCGGGATCCGCCAGTGGGAGATCTTCGATCGCGTCCTGATGATACTCGCCACGCCGCAACGATTTGCGGTGGGCATCCAACATCTGAAACCGGAGGATCTGAAACGCCAGCGGGACCAGTTCGGTCAGGTCTGTGACCCGTGCATATTTTTCGTGCAGCAGGACCAGGACCTCTTGGGTGAGGTCTTCGGCGAGATCCCTCGAGACACGTGATGTCGCGAAGGCCAGAATCCTTTCGCGCAAGCTGGTCAACATGAGGTCTCGCTGCATGGCCAATCTGGTCATCCTCGAAGCGACGTCGATGCGGGTGGCAGGAGGTCGCCGAATGAACGAAACCCCAGTTTCAGGCCCCGGCAGACTTCCACCTGCCGATCGAAGCGGTTCGTGGTCTTGATGATCCTGCGTAACGTACCGAGTGTCACGCGGCCCCAGGCTGCCGCATGGAAGACGGACAGCGGATAATCCGTGCCGAAGAGCAGGCGTTCGTGCAACTCCGGGTATCGTCTCAAGTGCAACAGCATCCGCATCCGGTTCGGGAGCGTGAGGGCGGAAATATCCGCATGGAAACGGGGGTATCGTTGCACAAGATCGCGCAGCGTCGGCAGGAACTTTTCGTACAGGATCAGGCCGTAGCTGCAGGCATGGGCGGCAATGACGGTGGCGCCCTCATCCAACGCCAGACGCAGGCGGTCTGGGTCGCCCACGGATTGGTCCTTGCCCATCAAGCTGAACTCGTAGCCGACATGGCTCAGAAATGGCAGCTTGCGTTCAGCCAGTGCGCGATAAAAAGCGGTGTATCGACGGTTCGCCGGATCGAATTGTTTCGCGTTGGGGAGCACCTTCACCAGGACGGCTCCTGCATCCGCGCAACGGTGCACCTCGTCGATGGCGTCGCGCCGTTGCGGATTGATCGACACCCCGGCCAGCAATAAGTCTGGATGGGCTCGAGCGGTGTTTAACACATAGTCATTGCCGATAAGAAAATCGGTATGGGCCTGGTTGAGCCGGCCATTGTGATCATAGACGCCGTCCATGGCCAACAGCACGGCTTTCCCTACATGGCGTGACGCCCGCAATTCGCTCACGAGATCGGCGAGATATTTGTGATTCGCCTCGCGCGGCTTGTCCGGCGAGAGGTTGTGCTTCCAGAGCAGGAACCGGAACAGCGGACTGCGGAGCGTCTTGGGGGAGATGTAGCACCCGTTGTCGCCGTCCGGGAGCGCTGCAAGATGCACATGGCAATCGATGAGCGTCTTTGTGGCCGGGTTCGTCATAGCGTTGGCGGCAGTCCAGTGTCCGTCTGTCGCACCGGACGTGTCACGAAGAACGTTTCATGGTTCACGCTTCCCCAGCCGTTCCATCGCGATCCGTTTCAGCGCCCGAAGATCCAGCTTGCCGGTTCCCAGGATCGGAAGTGACTCGACTTTGAGGCAATGGGTATGCGAGGGGAGAAAGAGGTTCGGAAGGCCGGCAGCGGCAGCCTTCGCCAGGATCTGCGGAATCCTTTCTTCCGGGAGTGTGTGCAGGACGGCCAACTGTTCACCCTTCCGCTCATCCGGAACGCCGGTGACGGCACAGACTTGCATCTCCTCTCCTGACGCCAACTGGAGGGCCTCCTCCACACGTCGATGCGGGACCATTTCACCGCCGATCTTGGAAAACCGCGACAACCGATCCGTGATGGTCAGGAATCCATCGTCGTCGAGCGTGGCGATGTCACCGGTAATATACCATCCGTCGCGGATCGCCTGGGCGGTCAAGTCTTCCCGGCCGAGGTAGCCGTTCATCACATTCGGTCCCTTCACGAGCAACATGCCGGCTGTGCCGGGTGGGAGCAGGGCAAAGCTGTCGGGATCGACGATGCGAACGGATACACCGGGAAGCGGTTGCCCGACCGTCCCGCGCCGGGAGGCCGGCTGGAAAAACCCGGCCGCGCGGAAGTCCGGGCAATTGACCGCGATCACGGGAGCACATTCGGTCACGCCATACCCCTCAATCGGCCCGATGCCGAACCGGTCCAGGAAGGATTGGCAGAGGCGCAGGGGGAGTTTTTCAGCCCCGGTGAGGACGACCCGTAATGTGCTGAACTGCTCAGGGGTGCAGCGACGCTGATAGAGCTGCAGAAACGTCGGCGTGCACACGAGAAACGTCAGACGGTGTTTGGCGCAGAGCTCGCCGATGGCCGTCACATCGAGCGGAGAGGGATGGAAGACGGTGGCCGCTCCATTGAGCGTGACATACCAGAACACCAGATAGCCGAACGAATGAAACAGCGGGAGGACGCCAAGGATGCGGTCGTGCCGATCCAACGGAAGCACCTGTGAGACTGCCTGGACGTTGGCATCGATGCTGAAATGAGTCAGCATGACGCCTTTCGGTTCTCCGGTGCTGCCGCTGCTGAAGATGATCGTGGCGAGATCGTCCATCGAGACCGGCTTGGTCTGACCGCAGGCCGATTCGATCAGCCTGAGCGGGGCCAGCAGCGCGAGGAGTGCGGCGAGGGCTTTCTGCCGCGGGCCGATGGTGGCGCCGATGTCTTCCAGCCAGATGATGGTCGGCCCCTCAGGCAGGTCGATTTTGGCTTTCTCGATAAATATGCGGCTCGTGACGATCGTGCGCAGCCGGGCTTGCCGAACGGCGGATTCCAGTCCCGCCTTGCCCACCGTGTAGTTGAGGTTGACGCAGGTCCGGCCGGCCAGCGAGGCGGCAACGGTGGTGAGCGCGCCTGCGACGGTCGGCGGCAGCAACAACCCCACATAGGGTTGATCCGTCCAGTGAACGCGGAGTGCACGTGCGAGGGCGATGGCACCGATCAGGGCTTGGAGCGAGGACACGTGCGGCTTGTTCATATCGGCCATGGCCAGCCGGAAGGGATGCCGGCGCATCGCGTGCACAAAGGCAGCGTGTAGGGGGCGCCTGGTGGGTTTCCTCAGGTGCCAGGCCGTCTCGCCGAGCTCACGCACCAGCCGGCGGAGTTCGTGCGCGGGTGTGTCGGCGCCGACCGGGGTGCCAAACGATACGGTGACCGGATAGGGCAGGCGCTCCGGCCATTTGGTCACAAAGCGCCCCCCGACAAAACTAAAAATGCTGCCCCACACCCGATCCAGGTGTACCGGCACGACGGGCACGTCACGCCCCTTCACAATGCGCTCGAAACCGCGGCGGAACGGCAAGAGATTTCCGGTGCGGGTGATCTGGCCTTCCGGAAAAATGCAGACGAGATCGCCGGCATCGAGCGCCTGGCCCGCGTCCCGCAGGGCGCGCAGGATGACCCGAGGACCGCCGTCGGACGCGATCGGAATCACCTGCAAGGCCTTCATGAAGGGCTTGAAGAGCGGGTGGTTGACGTATTGAGCGTCGACGACGAAGCGAATGGGGCGATCCAGGCTGGCGATCAGCAGAAAGCCGTCGATAAAAGAAATGTGGTTAGGCACGAGTAAGGCGCCGCCGGTGACGGGTACATGCGACGGCCCGACAATGCGGAGTCGGTAGAGGGTGTGCGTCAACAGGACGAGGATCAGACGCAAGAAGGTGTCGGGCATGAGCCACATGGCCCAGGCCGTTCCGATTGTGGTGCCGAGCGCGGTCGCCAGGAAAATGCCGACGGTCGAGAGGCCTGCGTTGGCAAGGATGCCGCCGCTCAGCGAGCCCAGGAGAATGCCGGTGAAGACACAAATATTTTCCAGGGCGATGACCGACCCTCGCCGGTCGTGCGGTGCGCGCCATTGCACCAGCGCGTTGATGGGGATGAAGATCAATGCACTCGAGATGCCCAAGGCCATCATCAACAGGAGGGTGCCGCTGAATGCCGGAGTGGCCCACCCAAGCACCAACAGGAAGGTCGCGACGCCGGCTGCGCCCAGCGGAACCAGACCGTATTCCACGCGGGAGCGGGAGAGTCGACTGACCAGGAGAGCGCCCAGCCCGATACCCACGGAGATCAACGCCGAGGGAACGGTCGCCAGGGCATCCGACAGGCCCAACACCGCTTTGGCGTAGACCAACACGTTTTGGACGACCAGGCTGGCAATGGTCCAGAAAAACACCGCGCCGATAATGGCCAAGCGTAAGAGCCGATCCGCCTGCAGCGCAGAGAAGGCACCACGCAGGGTGTCGAACAGGCCGCCTGTGGCACGCGCTGCGGGAACCGGCGGAACAGTCCATGCCGCCACGAAACCGGCCAGGGCGAGCAGGGTCAAGGCGAGGGGCGCAAGCCAGGCCTGGTTGCCGGCACCCGCCAGCAGAAACCCTCCCGCCGTGGTGCCCGTCAAAATCGCCAGGAAGGTGAAGAGCTCCAGCAGGCTATTGCCGCGGGCGAGCTGTTCGTGCGGGAGCAATTCGGGAAGAATGCCGTACTTGGCGGGGCTGAAGATCGCACTATGGACTCCCATGCAAGCGAGCACCACGAGCGCCCAGTAGCCGCCGGTGGGATGAGAGAAGAGGGCAAGGGTGGCGCCGGCCATGAGCAACACTTCCACGGCTTTCATCGTGATGATGACGGTGCGCTTGCTGAGCCGATCAGCAAACCATCCGGCCACGAAGGAGGTCAGGACCAGCGGGAGGGTGAAGACCACCATCGCAAGGGTGGTTTGGGTCTGTGATGCCGTTTCAAGGTCCTGCCCTGGCGTGAGGGCTGCCGTGACCGACCGGATTCCCAGGAGGGCCACCATGAATTTCCAGGCGTTGTCGTTAAAGGCCCCGCAGAACTGCGCGAAGAGCAGCCCGCGCAACGGGTGTGTAGTTCGTTGTGAGGGATCCGGCTGCGGGTCGATAGGGGCCTCCCGTATCTAGCTGGTGAATGGTGGCGTTGCCTGTGCGCTTCAGTCTGCCGAAACGGCCGGAATGATGCAATTCCTGATCATAAAGACGGATCAGGGGCGTCCACCGGCAATCCTTCGAGGGCCATGATGCGGAGGGCGTTCGTCGTCGGGCAGGGACCTGGTTTGAGCCGATAGTCAAACTGCAAGGTACCCTGGGCGACCGTTTCCTGAAAGTGCACATTGGTGACGGTGGGGAGTTGTCGCTCCAATTCTGACAGTTCCAGGTCGTGTGTCGTCACCAGGCCGAAGCCGTTTCCCCCTGCGAGTGCCGTGATGAGGGCGCGCCCGCCGATCAGCCGCTCCCGGTTATTGGTGCCTTTGAAGACCTCATCGATCAACCAGAGCACCGGGGGAGCCTGTTCGTTCCGCGTGTCGTCCAGAATCATCTTCAGGCGTTTGACCTCGGCATAAAAAAACGAGAGGCCGCCGTCGAGCGAGTCATCCACGCGGATGCAGCTGCCGATGCGGACCGGCAACCACCTGAACGATGTGGCGCACACCGGGCCTCCCGCCTGTGCCAGGCAGGTGTTGATGCCGATGGTGCGGAGAAACGTGCTCTTCCCGGACATGTTGGAGCCGGTCACCAGAAAGATACAGCCCCGGCCTGTGAAGCGGATGTCATTGGCGACACGCAGGGTCGATGGAATCAGTGGGTGCGCCAGGCCCTCGGCAGCGAGCATCGGCACGTCACCGCCTCGTCGTCCATCCGCGCCCGGTTCGAGCAAGGTCGGCCAGAGATATTCCGGATGGAGATGGGCGAAGGTGGCGAGGGAGGATGCCGCATCCAATTCGGCCAGCAATTCGAACCAACCGGGGGCAATGGTGGCGATCCGGTCCTGCAGTTGCTGGAGCCGATAGGTGTGGTAGAGGTCCCAGGGACCGAAGGCATTGATGAGGTAATGCACGAGCGGGTGGGCTCGCACGCTGAGGCGGTTCATGACGGAGGCCGCCTGCTTCAGCGAGCGCGATGGACGGCTCTGCTGCTCCAGGATCGGCCGGCAAAGCTGTGCCAGGTGGGGGGTGAGCCGGTAGGATCGCCGCTCCAGATAGCCGAGCACCGCGCTGAGCCGCTCTAATTGAAGATGCAGTGATTGGGCATGGTCGAAAATTTCCTCCGACCGGCTACGCACCGAGAGGAAGAGAAATGCGTACAGTCCGAACGACAGCATCCAATAGTTGCCGAGTCCGTACAGCAGGTCCGCGAACAGCAGCACGCCCGTCGTGAGGGTCAGTGCGGTCTCGGTCAGTAACATGGGGATAAGCCCGGAGTCGTCGACCCGCTTCTGTAGCACGGCCAGGAGCCGGCGGCCGTCGATATCCGCGTCCTCCACGGCTTGCGCCTCCAGGGTCAACCGGTCGCGGAGAAGCGTCAGGGGGGTCAGTTCGCGGATGAGGGTTTGGCGGCTCCGCCATGGCGCGGTGGGAGGCGGTTGGTCCAGAAGCCATGATGCGAGGCGCTGTCGGCCTTGTGATGAAATCGTGTTGTCGATCAGATGGAGGAGAGAATGCGGGCCTGCGAGGTCGAGGTCCCTGGCATATCCATGCCGTTCCGGTACCGTGATGGGACGAAGCGGAATCTCTGACCAGGTCAGGTGCAACCGGGCGAGATGGACCTGTTTGATCCCCTGCCAGCGGTGGAGTCGATGCAAGCGGTCTTCGAGCCTGTTATGATACCAGGCCACCGTCAGGAACAGGGCGACGCTGAACGCCAGCGCCATGTTGCCGGAGGTCGTCCATCCCATTTTATGCGGTATGATCGAGCCGAACAGCCCAAAGGCGAAAATGGCCAGGCGTCCGGTGGTGAATCGCGCGCTGATGCGTCGACCCTTGGCCTCCAGCCGCGCGACGCGACGGAGCCCGCGCAGCAGGCTTGCTTCGCGGGTGGGGCAGGATCGTGTGTGTGAGGCTGAAACCGGCTGCACAATAATGCAGACGATACTGGGAGTCTGAGATGGCGTCAACCTCCAAGACAGATCATGTTTCGACGGACCACGCCGCTTCGGGCCACACGCAGGACTGGGTGCAAGTCGATGTACGGACCTCGATCGATGCCGGTGAACTCCTGGGGCTGTTAAACGATCCTGCCGTCACCGGTGCCTGGCAGGAAGACGAACAGGTGCATCTCTACTGGCCGGGGCATCGCTGCGGGCCGGATACGTGGCAGGGGCTCAAGCTGGCGTTGGCGCAACTTGGGCATGCGGACCCGGAGCGTGCCATCACCATTAATCGGCTGCCGAATGAGGATTGGAATGCCCAGTGGTCGCGTTTGGTGGAACCGATCAGGATCGGGCGGGTGATCATCAGGCCGAGCTGGAAGGAGGTCCCGCTGCACGATCATGACATCGAGCTGGTCATCGATCCCAAGCAGGCGTTCGGAACGGGCCATCACGCGACGACGCACCTCTTGATCGAGTGGCTCCAGCAATGTGTGACGCCGACCGACCGGGTGTTGGATGTGGGAACCGGCAGTGGCGTGCTGGCGATGGTGGCATTGCGGCTTGGGGCTGTAACGGCGGTGGGGGAAGATTTTGACCCGGTAGCCATCGACTGCGCCCGCGACTATGCAGAGACGAACGGATTCGATGGGCGATTGACGCTCATTGTGCGTGATGCACAGGCAGGGCCGGAACAGGACCGGTTCGAGCCTACTCTGGTGCTGGCGAATTTGGATCGGCAGACGTTGCTGCTGGCTGCGGACACCTTGTGTCAGTATGCCTCCGGCGGCGCGCGATTGTTGCTGTCGGGCCTGCTGGTCGAGCAGCGGGCCGAGATTGAAGCCGCGTATGCCGCGCGCGGGGTCTATGTGAAGGCGGTGCGGGAACGTGAGGGGTGGCTCGCGTTGGAGGCGACAGGGATGGAATCGTGTGAGGGGGGACTGTGCTCCTGACATCATGGTGACGCGCGCATCTCTTCCGCACATCCATCAGGTGAGCCTGTCCGATGGCGGTGTGCCAAAGTTGGCCGTCACTACGGCGCTGGTTACCGTTCATGGATTAGCCGGTGACCGTCAACGGAACCGGAAGTATCACGGCGGGGCTGATCGGGCGGTCTGTCTCTATTCTCTGGAGGTGATAGAGGCCTTACGGGAAGAAGGCCATTCGATCGGGCCCGGTTCTTCCGGAGAGAACTTGACCGTAGCGGGACTCGAGTGGTCGCAGGTGAAACCGGGAGCCCGACTCACGATCGGTGGAACGGTGCAAGTGGAGGTCATGAGTTATACGACTCCCTGCCGACTCAACGGACAGTGGTTCAAGGATGGAGACTATAGGCGGATTGCCCAGGATCTGTATCCGGGGTGGAGTCGACTGTATGCGCGAGTGCTGCGCGAGGGGACGGTCAGTCAGGGGGACGCGGTCCTTGTGGAGTGGCTGGATGGAGAGTGAACGGCCAGGATAATCCGGTCGGCATGGAGTATGACATGAAGCGGACGTTGGAACCGGAGCTGATGGAAGATGTTGCGCAGGCCCGTGCCTACGCGCGGGCGGATTTTGCCGAGGAGAATCAGGGGTTCGTCGATCGTTTTCGCGGCTATTTCCCTGATTGGCACTCGGGCCATGTGGTGGATCTGGGCTGCGGGCCCGGCGATATTCCCATCCGCTTCCTTCGCGCCTACCCCGAGGCGCGGGTCACGGCGGTGGATGCCAGTCGTCCCATGCTTGATCTGGCGGCTGAGGCGATTGCCGGAGCCGGGTTGGCGAATCACATCACGCTTCGGTGCGAACGCTTTCAATCGTTGGTGTTGTCGGAGCAGGCCGATGTCCTCCTGTCAAATAGCCTTCTGCACCATGTCCCGAATCCGTTGCAGTTCTGGTTCCGCCTCAAACAGTTGGCGAAGCCCGGCGCCTGCATCCTGGTGATGGATTTACTGCGGCCAGACTCGCCGGAAACGGCCCAGGCGTTGGTGGAGCAGTATGCGCCCAAGGAAGATCCCATTCTCAAGCGGGACTTCTATCATTCCTTGCTGGCAGCGTTTACCGAGGATGAGGTCGCGGCGCAGTTGGCGGAAATGAATCTCTCCCGGCTACTCATCGATGTTCCTGACGACCGACACTGGGTCGTCGGGGGCACCATACTCTGACGAAGGTGCCTAGTTCTGCTCACGATGTCTGGTTTGTGTGACGCCCTCTTCTCCCCCGCCGGACGTGCATGTAGGCGGGCTCGCCATGCGCTCTTCATAGCTATGGTCGGCCTGATGGCGCTGTGCACTGGTCTGTCCGGCAGCGATTCCGTTCATGCGCAGTTGGATCGTTTGCGGAAGGCTCAGGGAACCCTTCCATCGCCTGTCGCTGATACTCCCTCGATAGTGATTCCAGAGGGCGAATTTCTCATGGGCGCTGCGGGACCAGATGCGCTTGAGGACGAGAAGCCGCAGCACCCTGTCTGGATCGATCGGTTCGACATCGATCTCCATGAGGTGACGACGGCGCAATACGCCGATTTCCTCGCCCACGAACAGCGGATGGCCCCATGGCAATGGGATGCGGTGGATTTATCCCAACATCACGATCGTCCGGTCATCGGAGTAAGCTGGTTTGATGCGGAGGCCTATTGCCGTTGGCGGGGGAAGCGCCTGCCGACGGAGGCCGAATGGGAAAAAGCCGCACGGGGCACCGATGCGCGGGCCTACCCCTGGGGTAATCAGGCGCCTCGGCAGGAATGGGCCAACTTCGGCCTGGGTGCCAGATTTAGCTATCGTCAGGTGCTGACGCCGGTTCACAGCTACGATCAGGGGCGAAGCCCCTACGGGCTGTATCAGATGGCAGGGAATGCCGGGGAGTGGGTGGCCGATTGGTATGGAACGAACTACTACGAGGTCAGCCCCCCGAAGAATCCGTCGGGGCCCGCCTCCGGGTCATTTCGCGTGGTGCGAGGAGGGTCCTGGTCGGACCTTCCCAAATATCTGCTGACGTACGGGCGTCTTCGGTTGCCGCCGGAGACTCGCAACAGCTACACGGGATTTCGATGTGCCAGGACGGTCGGCCCTGCCCCATGACCGTGAGCCGGGCGCTCCTGCCCTCCGGCTCACGGGGTCTCGCCAGGCCAGCCTGGATTGTTCATGAATGCCGTCGCGAGGCGTTCGAGACAGAAGGCCGCCGAGGCTGCTCGCATGTAAGGCCGACGCAGGCGTACTTGCAGTCCGTCGAGGAGGTCGAATGAGAACAGCCTCGCCGGACGAGAGGATCGGACGCCGGAGCAGGTATTCATGAACAGTCCTGGCTAGAACAGACTCTTACTCACTTCCGCAGATTTCGCGCTCTCATTTCCGGACTTGTCGAATGCCGATACGGCAAAGAAGTAGGTCGTGCCGGTCGGCAGATTCGCAATCGTGAAGCTGGTGCGATTGGTAACTTCGAACGGCCCCACGAAGCCGTAACTTCCTGACTTTGTTCCGACATAGACTCGGTAGCCGGCCAAATCCGACTCGGTGTTGGCATTCCAACTGACCGTGGCACTCGCAGTCTTGGGACTTGATGTCGAGGCTGAGGCCGAGGGGGTCGTCTGTACCGGAGTCGGGACCGGTGTCGGCGGTGGGGGTGGGGGTGTTGAGACGGCCGGTTGCGTGGGTGTGCTGGGCGTGGCCGATGCGGTTTGCCCCCCCGTCACCGTGAAGGTGATGGGAATACGGAGCGTATTGGAGAAGTTGTTGGGCCCTGATTCCACGATGTACACCACCGCCGAATAGGTTCCGGCGGCGAGGCCCGACGGTTGGGCGGTGATCACAATCTGATCGGTTTCAGAGGTGATGGTCTGTGTGCTGCCGTAGGGCGGATTCATCCACACCCACGATTGGCTTGCGCTGAGCGAGTAGACGTGTTGGTCGGTCCCGGCTTTCCGTAAGGCTAAGGTTCCGACCGCATTCGTGCTGCTCAGGCTCAGGGCAGCCGGTGTCGCCTGGATGGGTCCGGTGGCGACCGGTGTCGGGGCGGGCGGCGCGGGGGCCGGCGGAGGCGGCACAGCGACCGGCGCGGGTGGCGGAGGAACCACGACGGGCGTCGGAGGCGGGGGCGGCGTGACTGCCACCGGCTTGGGCGTCGGTGTGACTGCGGCCGGAGGAGCCGGAGGAGTCGGCGGGGGTGTCGTCACCGGGGTAGCCGTGACCGTCAGGGTGACCGGGATACGGAGCATGTTGCTGAAATTGTTGGGCCCTGACTCCACGATGTAGACCACGGCGGAATAGGTCCCGGCCGCGAGGCTGCTGGTCTGAGCAGTGATCACCAGTTGGTCTGTCTCAGTCGTGATGGTTTGGGTGCTGCCGTACGGGGGGTTCATCCAGACCCACGACTGGTTGGTGCTGAGGGAATAGCTGTGCTGATCCGTTCCCCCTTTTCGCAATGCCAGGGTGCCGACGGCGGTTTGCCCCTTGGCGGCCGTCAGCGTCAATGCCAATGGGCTCGTCACAATCCCGGATGTCGGCACGACGGTCGGAGCGGGCGGCGCGGGGGCCGGCGGAGGCGGCACGGCGACCGGCGCGGGTGGCGGAGGAACCACGACGGGCGTCGGAGGCGGGGGCGGTGTGAGGACCACCGGCTTGGGTGTGGGGACCGCAGCGGGAGGTGCCGGGGGCGGCGGCGTTGGCGCGACTGGTTCGGCTGTCACGGTCAGCGACACCGGGATCCGGAGCATATTGGTGAAGTTGTTCGGTCCGGAATCCACGACATACACCGTCGCCGAGTGGGTGCCGACGGCGAGATTGGCGGTTTGCGCCGTGATGACCAGCTGATCGGTTTCGGAGGTGATGGTTTGGGTACTGCCATAGGGCGGATTCATCCACACCCACGACTGGTTGGTGCTGAGATAGTAGGTGTGCCGATCTGAGGTCGATTTTTTGAGTGTGAGGCTGCCGACGGCGGTTTTGCCTTTTGGGGCCGTTAAGACCAGTGCCGCGGGGCTTGGCAATATAGGGGCCGTTCCGCTGCCTTGGGCTTTGGTGATGGCCGCGTCAAGGGACGGTTGTTGCAGCAAGCTCAACGTGGCCGAGGTGTCTGCGGCAGCGGCGGTTGAGACCAAGGCTGTTGTGCACAGGGTGGAACATAAACAACCGGCAGCACTGAATATCAACACACTCCTTGGCGTCATCATGATGGTACCTCCGGGAAAATCACTCCGCCTATGGAGCAACCGGCATGCCAGCCACGAAGGGGTATGAATCGGCAGAAAGCCTCGACACGAGCCGATTTACACCGAGTTGAAAGAGGTGCGCTGTTCAATTTTTGGGAGCGTGTGCAAGTTGGAGCATGCGCTGCAGGGGAAAACCTTCGGTGGATCTGATTGTGCGCAACCAGGAGAGCGGTAAGACAACTCGGTGAGACGCCGGCCGTTCCGGATGCGCGAAGAATGTGGTTGGCTGGACCGCGCTAGATTGTGGTGTGACGAGCAGTCCAGTCCGTGAGCAGGGTCAACATCCGCTGGAAGTCGGAAGGTTTCGTGAATCGGTGATCGGCGCCGGGAAGGATTTCCAGATGTTTGGGGCCGGGCAAGGCATCAAAGAGTCGTTGGCTCTGATGCAAGGGGACATACTCGTCCTCATCGCCCTGCACGATCAGCGTGGGGGCTGTGATCCTGCGTGCCGGCTCGTAGGCAATCTGTTGGAGGCAATCCTCGTAGAACGCGTAGTTCAGGGGAACACGGGTGGGACCGCCATGAAGATCGGGAATGCTATCCGTTCGTTTCCATTCTTGTAGTCCTTGCGCACCGAGCTCAAGACGAAGTTCTTCACCAAAGTCGACTACGGGACATTTCAGCGCGAGACAGGCCAGAGGCGGAACGGTTACCGGTTGTGCCTCGTGCGCCCGCGTCCACTCGGCGGCGGCGAGGATCGAGAGCAGTCCGCCGAAACTGGAGCCGATCAGCGCCAGCCGCTGGTACCCTCGGGACACCAGATACTGCAAGACATGCATCGTCTGGGCGACTCCGATCGTGGTCGTGAGGGCGGCAAAGGGGCCGTCGCTCTCCCCGTGCCCGTAGCAATCGAATCGGCATGTGGCGATGCCCCGCTCCATCAGGAGTGTGGCCAGGGCCTGATTGCTGCTGCTGTTCTTGTGCGACAGGAATCCGTGACAGAGCACTGCAGCAGAGTTGGTAGCCGACCTTGGGGCGGCCAGTACGGCGGAGATGCGAGCGCCTGCCTTGTCCTGGAGCGTGACGGATTCTTCCATGGGATGAGGGCCGTTATCGTGTGCCGGAATGTGTTGAGTCGTTCGTGCTCGCCCGTTCGTGACCCGGCTCTGTGTTGAGTGCCTGGGTGATGGTAACCGTCACCATGGTGAGGTGAAGCAGGAGCAAGCCCAGGCTCCCCCACGTGCTTGCCTGAATCCAGGGAGAGGAAAGCGGCAGGTTCCATGTCAGTGAGGCGACCAGAACCAATCCCAAGGCTCCAAAACTGACGGTCGCCACCTGAACTGCCCGCCAGCGATTGATGACCTGCCCCACGACGTCCCGGTAGGCTCCCCGCTTTTTCTGATGAGACACTCGCTGCGCGGCAAGCAGCGGGGGGAGCGCGGAGGAGAGTCCACCGACGACCGCCTGGAGGAAAAATCCGAGAAACGCGGTATGGGTGTAGGCCACCAGATGCAGCGTGCCGTAGGGCAGAGCCGGTGGTGTCCATAGGATGTTGATGCCGAGGGCCATACCGATACAGGTCATAATGAGCAGAAAGCAGAGCGCCGTGAGGAGGTGATCGGTGGCGGCTGAGCCGGGCTGGCCGGCCTGACTCCAGGTGCGGAGCAGATTGAGGCAGCACAGCGCCAGAGTCACCAGCAGACCGCCTCCCGCGACGAGCTGGATATGAATCGACGACAAGAGAAACCCCGTCAGGAGTCCCGCGGCACAAGCCGGCAGCAAGAGGAGCACTGCTTGGCCCAATGCCTGGCTGTGTAAGGTACGATTCAGCAGGAGCGGCAGGGTGAGTTGAATGGTGCCGACGCCGGCCAGGGTGAGGAAGAGCAAAAGGCCGGCATGCAGATGGCCGAGCCGGATAATGCCATGCCAGGTTGGATACCAGGATCCGGCAAGGAGTTCCCCGAGGACCAAGCTGCCGAAGAGCCCGAGAAGCGAGAGTCCAAAAAAGAAGGGTGACAGCGGCGTCCAACTTGAACCGGTCCGTAGCCCATGAAGGAAATGGCGTGCCATCGGAACGCAGGTCGCGGCCAGCAGCAGGCCCGCCAGGATTGTCAGGTTGGGCTCCCGCAGCCCCGCGCCCACGGTGAAACCGAGGGCGGCGAGATTGATGCCGAAAAAGAGCAGGCGGTGCTTTGAACGGCTGCCCTCCCGTGCGGCGAGGTGGCTCGCCGTGAGGGCGAATCCCGTCATCAGCTGGAGGAGCCCGCCGATGATGATCCCGTGGACATGGAGTACACGAAGGCCCGGCGGAAGCGGAGCGCCGCGGACGATGCCCCAGAACGTGGCGAGTCCCAGGAGAGAGGTAAGGAGGAGCCAGCCCCATCCGGCCAGCAAAAACGACAGTGGTGATCCAAGCCCGCGACTCATAGCCTGTGCTACCCCTGGTTTAAGAAATAGAAGTGATTGGTCGGGCCCTTGCCATGCCCGATCGCCAGGCTGTGCCTGATGGCTTCGGTGAGATAGGTCTTGGCGGTTTGGACCGCGTCAGGCACGGTTTTCCCCCTGGCCAAATGCGCCGCGATTGCCGAGGCCAAGGTGCATCCGGTGCCGTGGGTATGGGGGGTGTCGATGAATTCCCCCTTGTAGATATGAAAAAAACGCCCGTCATAGAGGAGGTCGGTTCCACGCTCCTTCGTCAGGTGGCCGCCCTTGATGAGGACATTGGCACAGCCGAATTGGTGAATGATCTTGGCGGCGCGCCGGGCATCGGCCAGCGAGGTGATCTTGATGCCCGAGAGCTGTTGCGCCTCATGGACGTTTGGCGTCACCAGTAACGCGAGAGGGAAGAGGTTCTTCTTGATGGTATCGATGGCGTCCGGTTTCAGCAGGGGCTGGCCACCCTTGGCGATCATGACCGGGTCCACGACCAGGTGCGTGACCTGTTGGGGCTTGAGGAGCTTCACGACGGTCTGGATGATCTCCGCCGAGGACAACATGCCGGTCTTGACGGCCGCCACGTCGAAATCGTCGAAAATGGCATCGAGTTGCGCGGCGATGATGGAGGTGGGCAGTTCGAACACGTCGGTGACTTCCTCCGTGTTCTGGGCCGTGATGGCGGTGATCACCGACATGGCATAGACCCCGTTGGCCGACATGGCTTTCAGATCTGCCTGAATACCCGCGCCACCGCCGGAGTCCGAGCCTGCTATGGATAAGACTTGTTTGATCATGACGAGGTTTCCTGTGAAAAAGGTCCGGAAATTATTGTCTAGGGTGTGGGGGCGGCCGGGTCCGCCTTTGCGGCCCCGCCACTGTCAGCGGATGCAGGTCTGTCGACGTGCAGCCCGTCCAGCGTGATGATTCGATCCGGTCGCGGTGAGGTTTCGTGATAATGCAGCGTCACGGGGCCTTTGGGGGATTGGCCGCCCACGAGAAAGGACAGATTCGCACGCTGCTGCCGTCTGGGCGTGAGTTCCAGCCCGCGGGTGCAGAGGCCTTCGCGATTCTGGGCGACGTCCTGTTTCCACTGTTCGCCCCGCTCGTTCACGAGATACGTGTCGAGCAGCTGGCAGCCGAGCTTCGCCGGATGTGTCGTGCGGTTCACGAACATCAGATCCACCTCAATGCGGTCGTCTTGCCGGGATACTCCCAGGACGGTGACTGTATACACGTCGTTTTCTTGGGTGATCAACACCGGGGTTGTGGATGCCGGTGCTGCAACCGTCGGCTGGGGCTTTGGAGCATTGGCCGGTTTCAGCAAGGTCGCCAACGGACCGGATTTCGGCACGATCGTCCGGGAAGCCCCGACGGGATATACCGTGTAGGGACCAATCAGCTTGGCGGTGACCTGCACACCCTCGGGAAGTTCGAGGTACGAGCCGGTCACGTACAGATCGGCGCGGAGTGCCTTGGCCACTTTTTTCGCTGCCTTCGCCTGCGAGGTATCGAGGTGGGTCAGGTGGTGTTTTTCCATGGTGGCGAGCAGGAGCTTGCGATCGACGACCTTCAGTTCCCCGGCCACCAGCAAATGGGTCGCTAGTTCCTCCGCGAGAAACTGGCCGATGGGCGTCACCTCCCCTGAGCCATCGACGAAATCCAGGAGCGCGAGACGTGATTTTTTCAGTTTGATCGCCTCGGCCGCCACGCCTTCGGCCAATTCCTTCACGCTGTCTTCGTATTTCGAGGCGGCCAGGGAAGGGGAGTGCCAAAGGCCGAGCAGGACCAGGCACCAGAGCAGACGGATCATCGAACGCCACTCATCTCAACGTTATGCATGGCCCACATTATACTCACGTCATTGATGCTGTCCAGCCTGTGCCGATTTAGGTGGTCACTCGCGGTAACAGGGCTTTCGCCAGGGCTCGCCCGAGTCCGTAGCCGACCGGCAAGCTGAGCAACAAGAGGGCCGGCAGGTAAAAATAGGCGAGAGCTCCCTGGGCATCGGGATAGATCAGTACACTGATGTGGGTCCATCCTGCGATCGCGAGCATGACGACCTCGGCAGACAGGAGCCCCAGCGCGCGGCGGTGGGCGATCAATGCCTTCTGGCTATCGATGGTTCCCAGATGCAGAAGGATCATGATCGCGAGGATCACGAAGGGAATGGCCGTCAGCACGCCCACGAGAAAGAGATTATAGCCGGGGGCGAACAGATGCAACGTGAAGGATCGCCAGGCCCGGGAAAATGGAACCTGGTGGACCCAGGTGTCCACCCCCAGCATGATGGCCCAGGGGAGGAGAAAGCCGACCAGTAGGGTGAACCAGAAGCCTAGTCTGGTCAGGACCCGGAGGCGGGAGGACTTTCCCATGGTAAGGGAGCTCATGGGGGTGTTGCTCCTGCGGCCGGCACGGGGCTCGGCGCGATACCGGACTCCAGCGCGGCGACGGCATCGGTCATGGCCGCCTGGACGATTGGATCGGAGTCCCGTCGTTGCTTCAGCGAGACGAGTGCTGGTTTTGCACCCTGACCCATGCCGGCCAGGGTTTCCACCGCTAAGTACCGAATGAGTGGATGATCATCATCAAGTAAGGGCAGGATCGGTGTCAGGGCCTCGCGGGCCGCCGGGCCCAGTTGCGCCAATTGGTGCAAGGCATAGTCCCGCGCGGTGCTGTGTCCGAGCATCATGCCCAGTGACTCGATGTGTGCCGCGTCGCCGGCTTTCGGTTTGTCGAGGGCGGTGCGGGCGAGCGTCGCGATCCCCTTGTCCGGATCGTTCAACATCGCTGTCAACGCGGCCGCCGCGTCCTCCGACACCGGAATCGTAAACGCAAACTGGGTGACAGCCGTCTGGCGCACGAGCGACGAAGAATCGTGCAGGCCTGCAAGGAGCGCGATGCCGATGGGGCCGGGAGGAATCCCGATACCGGCCAACGCGATGAGCGCGTTGCGGCGTACCAGTGCGTCTGCATCATGGGTTGCCGCAAGCAGCGCGGGCACCGCCGGTTTTGCGACCGGTCCAAGGCTGCCCAGGACCGCGCAGGCCGTCCGACGTTGTTGTACGTCCCTGTCCTGAAGCCGCGTGGCAAAGTGGGTCATGACGCGACGAGCGGCCGCTAAATCGATCCACTTCAACGCGGCTGAAGCGGTCGTATTGGCATGCTGGCTGCCGTCCTGGGTCGCCTGGTTGAGCAATTGGGGAATGGCTGCCTTGGCCGCCGGGCCGATCTGTCCCAATTGTTCCGCTGCGACAATACGAGTCGACGGATCATCATCCTTCAGCATCTCGATGAGGGTCGGCACAACCCGCGCTCCGGTCGAGAGCCAATACCACAGCCCCAACAGGCCAAGGAGCAGGACCAGCCCCGTGAGATGAAGGGTGATCTCGCGAGCGGTGAGCAGAGTTGGCGATGTCGTTGTGTCGGTCATGCTGAGGTCGACGCGGGCACGCTGAATCCGTGACGGACTCAGCCTACCATACCGCGGGGTGAAATCTGAGGGGGCGGGCAGCCATGCGGGCGGTTGTGGCGGAGGCCAGGGGGAGAGGCCAGCAACATGAACAGGGTTCGCTAATAGGGCGCGTGACGCCGTTCAAAGGTCATCGGAGTGAAATCGAACAGCTGCCGGGGTTCGCCAAGACCGGAATCGTTGAGCACTCCGGTCCAGAGTCTGCCGACAGTCGCCCAGACCAGTCTGGTCCCGTCCAGGTCCGCCCACTCCCAATCCGGTTGCGTCAGGCAGATGTCTGCCTGCGCGTGGACCAGTTCATGTTCATCCCAGTAACAACCCTTGCCGGGAGGACTGCCGACTTGGGTATGGGCATATTTTCGCAGCAGCCAGCCGTTGCCGAGCGGTTTGTCGAAGATGTCGTATTGGTCGGTGATTCCGGCCGATAGATGCTCAGCATGTCTCCATCCGTCGCGGAGGAGGCGTGGGTAGTAGACGCTCAGACATTCCCCGCCCCTGCCGCCGGCTGGCCGGTAGCGGTCGTCGTGGAACAACCCGGATTCACCACGCACCTGCCGATCGTCTCCATGTCCGTTCAGCCAATATCGACTGTTGTCGAGAAAGAGTCCGCCGCCGTTCCAACAGTCGCCTTTGGGATAGAAGTCCAGAGCCTTCAGGTGCGGCGTCAGCGAAATCGCGGACCAGGAACCTTTCGAAAACCCCTGCCAATTGCCGTCCATGGCGAAGTAGAGGAAGTGCGCTCCGTCCGGCGAGAGATCGCACCGTCGTTCATACAAGCGGCCGTTGAACCACTGGCCGAGAGTGAACGTATCAGCCTGTCGGTCCCAGAGCATTGTACAGACCTGCCGGGACGGCCCGCGGCGGATGACCAATCCAACCGGTGCCTCCCGTGCGATCAGGACATGAAGGCGTGGAGGAAACGTCTGCATGCTTGGCTAAGTGTAGCATCTGATCACAGGGGGCCTGCCTCAGGGGGCGCTTGGATGAAAACTGATTCTCGCCCGCATTATTCATGAACGCTTCTGCTGCACTCGCCGATCCGCTGTTTCGACAAGCCTGCGGCCGGCGGGCTCGCCCCTCCGGTCCGGCCGCCTCACCGACTCGGCGGCGCGCACAGACGTGGCGCTCTTTCTTCATCGCGCCGTGCGCCCCTCACCGTACTGCACGAGTACGCGTCGGGTCCTCCCGGCTCCGCACGCCGGTCTCACGACGCGGCTTGGCGATTTCGCGACGAACCGTCATGAATAATCCGGGCTAGGGATGTTGCCACGGAAAACCAGGTATTTCCCTCGTGGCCGCCGGCCGCGGGCGGGACTAGCATGACAGTAGGACCACCAGCAACACAGGAGGTCACCATGCCTGTTTATTTTCTTCTCGGCTTAACGGTTCTCATTCTGGTGATTGCCGTCTATGCGACGGTCGTCGAAGAGGTCGAAGAATCGTCAGTGGACTCCACCCTGGAGCAGGATTGGGAGGCGCTGACCTACGACCAGCAGCAGGAATACCGGAAGGCGGGTTAAGAGAGACAGACGTATGCAGAGCGGGTAAAGGGGCGGATCTGGTCGCTGTGTCGGGGGGGTGGAAAGACTTTTCTCGCCTCATTGTTCTCTCATTCTTCCCTTCCAGTGGACGGGCGACCGGCGGGGAGGTGGGCAGGCTGTGAGCTTGTTCGCTGCACCGGTGAGGTCTTTGCGCTGTCGGAGACGGACCGTCCTGCTCGCAGGTGGCGTCTGCTGTTCGAAGCTGCGGGACGCAGCAAGTTCAGACGCCAAGGTCGTCTCCCGGCGGCGCGCGCCGGTGCAGTGACTCTATGCGCAACAGCGTGCCCAGCTCGCCCGCCCCCTCACACCGGCCACTTCTCCTCATTCCAGGCCATTTCCCAAAACATCCACTCATATTTGGAACTGATCAGGAACGCCTGTTCCATGCGTTTCTTTTCTTCATGTCCGGCCGTTCGCGCCCAGGTGTCGACTCTGGCCCGCATCCATTCCTGGACGGCCTCGAACTCCGGTGAGGCGTACAGCATCAGCCAGTCACGGTAGGGGTGTTTCGCAGGCGGAGGGCCATTCTTGAGCAGGTGTTTGCCGACGACGCAGTAGATCCATGCGCAGGGAAGTGCGACGACGGCAATCTCCGTGGCCGTGCCGCTTTGGGCCACGGCGAGCATGTGACGTGTGTAGGCGTAGTTGGTCGGGGACATCGGCTCGTTCAGCATCTCTTGCGGCGAGAGTTTCCAGCGCTTGCCGTAATTTTCGTGGAGGCTGCGCTCGACGGTGATGGTTTCTTCGGCCAGCTTGGCAAATCGCAACGCCGATTCCGCATCCGGCGCGCGCAAGGACCCCGCCGCGAAGACCCTGGCGAGATCGGCGAGGAAGCGGGCATCCTGAAGAATGTAGTAGCGGAACTTTCGCTCCGACAGCGTGCCTTTCCCGAGCGCCAGCACAAAGGGGTGGGTCAGTTGCGCATCCCACACCGGTTGAGCCAATTTGCGAAGATGCGTTGAAAACGACATCCGGGTCCTCCTTCATCGCCTGAGATACATCTGGTCATCTCCAAGATAGGAGATACGCTTCACGAGAGACGTGGTGGCGTCACACTCTCGGAGTCCAGGGCCTGGGCAGCTGATTGATCCCGTCCAAGGCGGCGACGCGATAACATTCCGCGAGGGTCGGGTAATTGAATACGGCATCCACGAAGTAGTCGATCTGGCCCTGATAGGCCATGACCGTTTGGCCGATATGGATGAGTTCCGTGGCGCCGTCGCCGATGGCATGGACGCCGAGCAGTTGCCTGGTCTTGTTGTGGAAGAGCAGTTTCAGCATGCCGATCTCGTCGCCGATGATTTGTCCGCGCGCGATCTCGCGGTACCGGGCGATGCCGACGGCGTAGGGGACGCCGTTCTTGGTGAGGTCGTCTTCGTTGCGGCCGATCATGGAGATCTCCGGAATCGAATAGATCCCGTAGGGCATCAGATCCGATTGGGTCTGGCAGGGGATACCAAAGGCGTGACAGGCGGCATGACGGCCCTGTTGCATAGAGGTCGAGGCAAGCGCGGGAAACCCGATGATGTCCCCGGCGGCATAGATGTGGGGGACAGCTGTTTGATAATGCTCGTTGACGGTGAGGCGTCCGCGTTCATCTGCGGAGAGCCCGATGGCATCCAGGTTGAGCGTGGCACTGGCCCCCGTGCGACCGACGGAGTAGAGGACGGTGGAGGCGGCGATTTCCTTGCCGCTTTTCAAGCGGACGATGACCTGTTGTCCGGCCGTGCGGTCGACGGAGACGACCTCTTCATTAAACCGCAGCACCACCCCGATGCTGCGCATATGATACTGCAACGCCTCGATGGTTTCCTGGTCCACAAACTCCAGCAGGCGGGGGCGGCGTTCGATCAGGGTGACATGGATACCCATGGTCGCGAGGATCGACGCGTATTCCGCGCCGATGACGCCACCGCCGATGATGGTAATGGACTTGGGCAGATCTTTCAGCAGCAGGAGGCCGTCGGTGTCGATGATCGTATGGTCGTCGAACGGAATGTGCGCGGGGCGGGCCGGGATGGTGCCGCAAGCAATGACAACATAGTCGGCCGTATGTTCTACCCGGTCATCCGGACGTTCGATGAGCAACCGGTGCGGATCGAGGAAGGACGCCGTCCCGAAGCAGAGATCGACGTTGTTCCGCGTCATCTGGTTTTGGATGATCTCGATCTCACGGGTGATGACGTGGTTGGCGCGGAAGGTCAGGTCCGCCATGGTGATGTCCTGCTTGACGCGGTAGCTGGCGCCGTACAGGCTGCGCTGATGGAATCCGGAGAGGTAGAGCGCGGCTTCGCGAAGCGACTTGCTGGGGATGGTCCCGGTGTTGGTGCAGACGCCGCCGACGACCCGTTTCCGCTCGACGATGCCGACTTTCTTGCCCAGTTTGGCCGCTTGAATGGCGGCCTTCTGCCCGGCCGGGCCTGTGCCGATCACCAGTAGATCATAGTGGGCCATGTGCGCTCCTACTACCCCGGGCGGTTTCCCGCCCGGGGCCGCCGTGCTCATACATCGTGACCAGTGGACGGAATGTCGTTTCTGCCGGGAAGTGGAAGCGGTGGCCTTTCCTCAACGGTTGTGTGCCGGATTGAGGATGGGGTTCACCGCCACCGGCAACCTCAACTCGCCGTAACCAACTTGCGTGCGAACCTGAAGGCTTCTTCCAGATCCGGCAGTTGCGCCAGCTCGGGGGTAATCTGGAGGTAGCGAACCTTATTGTCTTTGTCCACCACCAGGAGGGCGCGGCTCAGCAGATGCAGGTCTTTGAGCAGCAGGCCGTGGGCCTTCCCGAAATCCGCCGCGCGATAGTCTGACAGGAAGGTCACGTTCGCGATCTTCGCCTCCTCTGCAAAGCGCTTTTGCGCAAAGGGCGTGTCGACGCTGATCGTGATGAGCTCGACCATGCGGTCCAGGCCCATGTTTTTCTCGCTCAAATAGTGGGTTTGTTGCTCACAGACCTTCGTGTCGAGCGACGGGACGATGCTGATGATCCGTACCTTCCCCTTTCCCTTCGTCTCGTTGATGGGAATCATGGACAAGTCCGGCTGGGCCAGTTTGACGTCGCGCAACTTGTCGCCCACCTTGACCCCCATGCCCGTGAGCATCAAGGGTTTGCCCTGGAAGAGGATGTTGTTGCCTTCGCCGGCCACGGCGCTGCCGTCGGCTACCGGCATGTCTTTGTATGAAAACTCACTCTTGTCGTGACCCGGCAAGGTGCCGCAGGCACTGAGTCCAAGGCAGAAGAGTGTGACCAAAATTCGGGAGAAGCGCGCACCGTGTCGTATCGACGGACTGTCAGGCAGCATAGGGAGTCTCCATGGACAGGGGAAGGAATGGCGATCGTTCAGTCTGCCACTCTATGGCCGGTGACCGGCTCTGTCAAGGATGGAGGAATTCTGTGATGAGCCGGTTCACGGTTTGCGGCTGCTCCCACTGGGGAATATGGCCGGCGTTGGGGATCAGGATGAGGCGCGACTGGGGGATGAGGGCCTGCAGATCGCGACCGACCTGCGGGGGAAAAAGGCGATCCTGTTCGCCCCAGAGGATCAAGGTGGGGTGTCGGACCTCTGTGAGTCGCGGGGCGAACTGCTGTTCCCAGAGCGGCAGGTTGTCCCGGAGTGCCAGGAGTGGCGTGATCATGTCCGTTCTCTGCCGGTTCCGGTTGGAGCGGTCGATCACCAGCGGAGTCACAAGGGCATGGTCGTAGACGATTTCTTTCAGCACGGCTTCCATGGCGCGGGTTCCGAACAGCGATGCGCCGACGCGGGCCAGCCAGGCCGGCACATGCGTGTTGACGGCGCGTCGCATGAGCGGGCTGACGAGGCGTTCTCGCACGTGGTCCGGGAATCCGTCGATCAGGACTAGCCGATCGACCCGCTCAGGGTGAGTCAGCGCCAACCCGAGTGCGACGCCGGCTCCCATAGAACTGCCGACAAGGGTTGCGGTCGGCAGGCCCAGGCTGTCCATGAGGCCGCTGATGCTGTCGATCAGATCCTGGGGGCGGTAATCAATGTTCGGTTTGTCGGACAGGCCGGAGCCGATGAGATCCGGCGTGATGACGCGGAATTGTCCGGTGAGGGGGCGCTGATATTCCCACTGCCACATGGAGCCGCCATATCCATGGAGGAGGATCAGCGGCGGACCCTGGCCTTCGTCCAGATAGGCGATGCGGTGGCCGTTAACGGAGGCTGTGTGGATGGGGATTCGTTGGATGGCGTCGAAGAAGGGGGGAATCTCTGGTGCTGCCGCGCAACCACTCATCAACAGACTCGCAAGGACCCAGGCCGCGACAGACTGCGGCGAAACCCTCGTGACGCGGAGGAGGGTTGCCGTGCGTATCACCGGCTAGTCCAGCTGGATGACGGTTTCGTCGATTTTGACGTTGTCCCCTTCAGCGGCCAGGATGGCCGTGACCCGTCCATCCATCGGGGCCGGGACCTGGCTTTCCATTTTCATGGCTTCGATGATCAAGAGCGGATCGCCCGTCTTGACCTGGGCGCCCTCTGTCACGAGGATCTTCACGACGCGACCGGGCATGGGGGGAGCGACATCGCCGGGCTTGGTCGGCCTGGGCCGTTTCGGCTTCGACGTGCCGCCGGCCTCTGGAGATTCCGGCACTCCGGCGAGCACTTCCTGGAGTGGTTCGAGGGACACTTCCTGCAAACGATCGTTGACGCGAATGTAGTAGGGTTTGCGCCCGTCGGTCGTGCGACCGGATCCGGAGACGACGACATGGTAATTCTCGCCGTGCACGGTGATGTTGAATTCCGCTGGGGCGAGATGGAGATCGTGCGCCACGGCCGGACCTTTCGCTTCGGCCGGTTCGAGCGGTTCGGGATGGAGATCCCCTCGTTCACGGGCTTCGAAGAAATCCCTGGCGATGGCCGGGAACAGAGCGAAGGAGAGTTGATCCTCCGGCGTGGTCGCCGTCGGGGGCATGTCTTTTTTGAGTTTTTCGAATTCGGGCTCCAGCCGGTCGGCCGGCCGGCCCTTTACTGGCTCTTCATCGCCGATGGCGCGAGCCATGATGCCCTTATCGAGCGGGCCTGGCGCACGGCCATACAAGCCAAGAAAATAGTTCTTCGTCTCGGTGGTGATGACTTTGTAGCGCTCGCCCTGCTCACCCGTCAGGACATTCAACGTCGCCTGCGTGCCCACGATCTGGCTGGTCGGGGTGACGAGCGGGGGATACCCCATTTCTTTCCGCACGCGTGGTACTTCATCCAGCACCTCTTTCATGCGATCCAGGGCATTTTGTTCGGCCAATTGCGCAGCCAGGTTCGACAACATGCCCCCGGGGATCTGTGAAGTGAGGATTTCGGCATCTACGCCCGTGAAGTCGCTTTCAAACTGTCGATATTTGCGGCGCACGTTGCGGAAATGTTCCGTGATCGGCTCGAATTGCCGGAGGTCCAGCCCGGTGTCGTAGGGCGTGTCCCGCAGACTGGCGATCAAGGTTTCGGTCGGCGGGTGCGAGGTGCCGCCTGCCAACGGAGACACCGAAGTGTCCAGCATATCGAGCCCGCCCATGATCGCCATCAGAGCCGACATGGAGGCCATACCCGAGGTGTAGTGGCTATGTAGATGGATCGGTACCCGCACGGCTTTTTTGAGCCGACGGATCAGATGGTAGGCATCCAGTGGCGCCAGCAATCCGGCCATGTCCTTGATACAGAGGGTATCGGTCCCCAGGTCTTCCAATTGCTTGGCCATGGACACGAAGCGATCGATGCTATGGACCGGGCTCACGGTATAACAAATCGTAGCCTCGACATGTTTGCCGCAGGCCTTCACCTCGCGGATGGCCCGATCTAGATTGCGCACGTCGTTGAGGGCATCGAAAATGCGAAAGACATCGATGCCGTTGGCTGCCGACCGTTCGATGAACTTGTCGAGCACGTCGTCGGCGTAATGCCGGTAGCCCACGAGATTCTGTCCGCGCAGCAACATCTGCAACTTGGTGTTCGGCATCGCCTCGCGGAGTGCACGGAGGCGCTCCCAGGGATCTTCTTTGAGAAACCTGAGGCAGGTGTCGAAGGTCGCGCCGCCCCAGACCTCCAACGACCAGTAGCCGATGGCGTCGAGTTTCTGGGCGATGGGCAACATATCCTCCGTGCGCATTCTGGTGGCCAGGAGGGATTGATGTCCGTCGCGGAAGGCGACATCGGTCAACAACACTTTCTTCCCCGGCGCGGCTTCCAGGCGAACCTCTGGATTCGTCGGGTGCAACGGGCGATCGCCGCGTGCGGCCGCCTTTCGGCTGGGCTTCACCGGCGCTTTCTTCGCGGGGCTTTTCTTGGGAGCGGCTTTCTTGGTCTTTTTCGTTGCCATGCTGACGGCCTCGGGGCGGCGGAATCGCTCGCGTAACAGGGTTGAGGTGGTGCTGCCTGGTGGCTGAGAGGTCAGAGTCCTTCGTAGGCGGCGATTGCTGCAGAGATCGCCAACACCAGGTCCTCAGGCTCCTCGGATTCTTCGTATTGATACAGGTCCGGATGCGTGTCGAGATACGAGGTGTCGAACCGCCCAGCCTGGAAGTCCTGCTCCATCATGACATTCTTCATAAACGGAATGGTCGTCTTCACACCGCGCAGCACGTATTCCTCGAGCGAGCGGCGCATGCGGCTGACCGCTTCTTCCCATGTCCGTCCCCGCACGGTGAGCTTTGCCAGCAGCGCGTCATAATACGGGGGGATTATGTAATCGCGGTACACGGCGCCGTCGATGCGAACCCCGATGCCGCCGGGTGACAGATAGGCCGTCACCGTGCCGGTACAGGGCATGAAGTTGTTGCGCGGATCTTCCGCGTTAATACGGCATTGAATGGCGTGGCCCTGCAGTGTGACGTCCTTCTGCCGGATTTCCAAAGGCTTGCCCGCCGCAATCGAGATCTGATTGCGGACGATGTCGATTGCCGTGATTTGCTCGGTGACGGTGTGTTCGACCTGCAGGCGCGGGTTCATTTCCATGAAGTAGAAATGCCCCTCGTGGTCGAGGAGGAATTCCACGGTGCCGGCGTTGTCATAGTTTACGGCTTTCGCGATGGCAATGGCCGCTTCGCCCATTTGTGCGCGGAGTTTCGGCGTCAAGACCAGCGACGGGGCGATTTCGATCAATTTCTGATGGCGGCGCTGGATCGAGCAATCCCGTTCCCCGAGGTGGATGATGTTGCCGTGTTTGTCGCCCAGGATCTGGAACTCGATATGGTGGGGGCGCTCGATATATTTCTCGATGAAGATGCTGCCGTCGCCGAACGCCGCCAGGGCTTCCCGTGAGGCGACTTCCATGTTCTCGCGCAGTTCCTGATCGGACCGGACCACCCGCAGACCGCGACCTCCTCCCCCGGCGCTGGCCTTGATCATAACCGGGTACTGGATGCGGCGGGTGAAGTCCAACGCTTCCTCGACGCTCGTGACGCCCCCTTCGGTGCCGGGGACAATCGGGAGGCCTGCCTGCTGGGCGATCTGCCGAGCCTTGACCTTGCTGCCCATGAGGTCGATCGTTTCGGGGGAGGGGCCGATGAACGTGATTCCGGAGGTGTGACAGAGCCGTGCGAATTTGGCGTTTTCTGAGAGGAATCCGTAGCCGGGATGGATCGCATCGGCGCCGATGCGCTTCGCAATCTCCACAATTTGTTTGCCGTCCAGGAAGCCTTTGACGGGGCCAGGGCCTACGAGATAGGACTCGTCGGCCTTCTTGACATAAATGCCGGAGGAGTCGGCCTCGGAATAGATCGCCGCCGTCGCGATATTGAGCTCGCGGCAGCCTCGGATGATGCGCATGGCGATTTCGCCACGATTGGCAACAAGGATCTTCCGGAACATGATGGGATTACGAGAGGATCGGAGCCGCAGCTCACCTCCGGGTCGCCTCCAAAAAAGATCGCGTAACCTAGCATAGGGTCAGGAGAGTTGTCGAGACGAACGAGGCTAAAACGAGGACTTCGAGCCGGGGGAGGTGGGCAGGAGGATGACCTCCTGCCCTGGAGCCTGTTTACTTGGCGTGAATGAGGAGTGGCTTCGATTGCGCACTGCCGCCGCCGGCTACCACGATGATGAAGGACATGCCCGCTTTGGCCTCCGGCACGACGGCTTCGATCGTCGTCTCGTTCACGAATTGATAGTCGATCTTATCCTTGGGGGCGGCGCTGAAGGTGACGCCATGGAAACATTCCTTACTCCCAAAATTTTCGCCTTTGATCGTCACTTTGTCGCCGGGTTTGGCTTCATCCGGTTCGACCTTGCCGATGGAGGGGCGCTTCGAGCGATCGCAGACCGGGTCCTTTTCGAGCTTCGAGGTGTCGGATCCTTTGATCGATTCGGTGTTGAACATCGTATACCCGGCGCCTTCCACCATGGCCCCTTCCTGGGCATGACCCGGAGCGAAGGGGACCAAACTGAGGCCAAAGGCCAGAGCGGAGCCGAGGAACACAGGAAGATATGTGCGCATAAAAGCCTCCTATTAGGGAGATGATGTCTTGGGAAGTGGTGTATAGGATTCGCTGAGAATTTTTTGTCCCTCGTCCGACAGGGCGAACTGTTCGAATGCTTGAACGAGCGGGTCCGGTTCGTTGTTCGACAGTAACAGCACCGGCCTCCGCAGCGGGTATCGGCCGTCCTTGACGGTGGGCGTTTCTGGTTCGACCTTCTCAACCGGGAGCAACCGGACAGGCACGCCGGAGGCCACGGCTTCCAGCGCCTGGCCGAGCGACAAATAGGTGACGGCCGAATTGGGCGGGAGCGTACCGGCGACCGTCTTGATCACCTTCTCATCCTTCGCAATGACTTTGGTCGTATCGGGAATCTTGCCGACAATGCCGAGGAGTTGTTCGAAGGCGTCGCGGTTGTTTTCGTTGCGTGGCCGGTCGAGCAGCAGGATCTTGGTGTCCGGTCCGCCCAAGTCAGCCCAGAATTTATATTTGCCTGAGAATAATTCGGCGACTTCCTGTTTACTGACTTCCTTCGTGAAATTCGATCGATGGACCATGATGGCGATACCATCCCAGGCAATCTGGACAGATCGGAAACCGTCCTCGGGGGTTCCGGTCACGGCGATGGTGGCCTGTTTGGATTTGACCATCTCGAGCGGTTTGGAATTATCGTCCCAGACGACGTCGATGTAGGCCCGAGGATTGGCTTTTTCGAATGCGTGGGCCAGGGATTCCATGACATGCTGTTCGGGGCCGTGGCCGGCAATCACCATCGACCCGGCGACTTCGGCGAAGGCCGGTAGCGCACTGAGGAGCAGGAAAGAGGCAGAAAGCAATCCACTGATACGGGAAACCATGCTGAACGACTCTCCTTGTCACTCTAAGTGGTGTCTTTGGGCCCTAGTCGTCGACCGTGGAGGCCGCGCGGCGGTTGGGGCGGTCGTACGGCTTTGCGCCGTTTACGGGGGGGTGCCTTCTGGCGGCGTGACCGCGCCGGCCATCATCTCAGGAGAAACATCCACTCGCTTGCCCATGGCGGGAGGGAGTTTCGCGAATCGATTCATGCGTTCATTCAGCATATCGTAGGCCTTGATCTCTTCGAATCCGGGCTTGTGACTGCCCTTCACCTTGGAGGCAAAGGAGGACAACATTCGAGTGGCGCCGGTCTTATTGCATTGGGGGCAGACCGTATCCTCCGGTCGGGCGTGCATGGACTGGGTGGCTTCGAACTGGTGAGTACATTGTTCGCAGCGATATTCGTAGACCGGCATGGCCGACTCCTTGGATAACGTTCCATGGCCTCGCCCGAAGCGATCGGGCGAAAGAACGCGGTTCTCTGTGTGGAAACGCTTGACCCTATGCGTAACTTTGCACTATTGTACCGAATCTTTGTGTCGAAACGCGAGCCACATTTAGAGGAGCGGTTGAAATGCCCCTGTTAATTCGGAAGTACAAAGGTAGCGGCGGTGTCATGCAGGAAGAGCGTATCGACGATCCGGATCGGATCGAACGGTATATGCGGTTGTTTGAGGATAAGGACGTCAAGAAGCTGGAAAGCGGTGTCAAGACCGTGATCGAGAAGGACGAGTGGCAGCTCCTGCCCTAACGCGACCTCCTGGTTTGATCCCACAATTTCATGCGCAGTGCCGTCACGGGGCCGTCGCGGTTCGGTGATTTCTGCGCGTTGCTCTCCCCGCGAGATGCGTGGTAGGGTTGACCTGTGACGGCGAGGACGGCGGAATCCGAAGGGTACCATGGTCTATTGGATTCATATTGCACGCGCGATCGATCGAGTGACGCTGCATCGGGATCGTTGTTCGGAAGTGCCGTCCAGCGTCTCCAGTAGCGATTTTTGGGAAGGCGGCTGGTTCGATTACCCGGACAAGGAGCGCGCGTTGGCGGCCATGGAAATGGCCGGGACCAGCGACGAACGCAAATGTGCGCTCTGCAAGCCATAAGAACCACGTTCAGTGGTGAGCGCTGAGTCTGGAGTGCTGTGTGTGCAGATCGCGCCCGGTCGATCTCTTCAATGCGTATAATGCAACACTCATAACTCAGCATTCATACTTTTCTTCAGCCTGACCATGCCTCAACTTGCGCTGCTCCTCACAACCATTGTGTGGGGAGCAACGTTTCCGGCCACGAAGGCCGCGCTCGAACAAATCTCCCCGTTGTCGTTTCTCTTCCTGCGGTTTCTCCTCGGCATGCTCGTGGTGTTCATGGTGCTTTTGCTCATGCGCCGTGAGCTGACGTGGAATGCCGGCATGGTACGGATGAGCCTGGTTGCAAGCAGCTGGCTGTTTCTCGGTTATGTGTTGCAGACGGTGGGCTTGCATCTGACGACGGCGTCGAACTCGGCATTTATTACCGTGCTGTACGTCGTGTTTGTGCCCCTTTACCTCCGCAGGCTGGGTGCGCATACGTGGGTGTCCAACGGGATTGCCTTGGTCGGGCTGTGGTTCCTGGTTAAACCCACGGCTTCCGCCAACCTTGGAGATTTGCTGACATTGGGCAGCGCGGCGGCGTTTGCCGCGCATATCGTGTGTTTGGAACGGTATACGAGGGTGACCGATGCCCTGTCGCTATTCGCCTGGCAATTGGTGATGATGACGGTGGCCATGTTGGGGGCGATGTGGTGGGAGCATCCGACGCCGGCCATGTTTGAACCGAGCCGAGTGCTGGTGGTCGGGCTCGTGGTCACCGGGGTGCTGGCGACCGGTGCATTTGGGGTGCAGATGTGGGCGCAGCAACTCTTGCCGGCCCAGCAAGTCGCACTATTGTTTGCCGCGGAGCCGGCTGTGGCGGCCTGGATGGCCTGGTATTTCTTGGGCGAAACCCTGGATGCCCAGGGGTGGTTTGGCAGTGTGATGATTCTTGGTGGGGTCTTGCTCGGTTCATGGGTAACAGGTGAGGGGACCGCGGCGCGGGGTGAGCCTGTGACGGTGGGTCCTGATGGAGGGGAACGTGGCGCAGAAGTTCGGGAATAGCCGCTGGGTGCAAGAGGGATTTCTCGATAACCGGGAAGACGGGACGGTGGTCGGGCGCATCACCTTTGCGGTGCTGGGACCGGTCGATGTGTACCTGGCAGGAAATTGCCGCGGGGAGATTGCCGGCAAAGTGATTCGGTTCAAGAACAGCCGGTTTGCCGATGAGGACCTCGCCGGGCAGGTGCTGGGAGATGTCGAGATTCCTCAGGTCGGGGATGCCAGTTTGATTTCTTTCGATCCGCACCCGCATCTGGTACCGCATCCCTATATCGAGTGGTTCTCCTTGAAGAAGAATCACTACCGGATCGAACTGACGCCGGAGGATGCGTGGATTGCAACTGAAGCAGAGGTGGCCGAAATTAATCCCGTCAGCCGTGAGATTCGGGATCGACTGAGGTCGCTATACGGGCGGAAGTCTGTGGCGGCGGATGAGTCAGAGTGGGTGTAGGGCGTGTAACGGGGGCGGGCTTGCATGACCGCCCCCGTCTTAATCTTTTCAGGCGAGTTTATTCTTTCCTTCCCGGACGTGCACCGGGACTTCACGGATATCCCACACCAAGCCCACCGCCTGCATCGCGCGTAGCATGTAGTAGGTAATGTCGATCTCCCACCAATAGAATCCCTGGCGGGTCGAGGCGGCATAGTAATGGTGGTTGTTGTGCCACCCCTCGCCGAGGGTGATCATGGCAAGGATGAAGTTGTTCTTACTGTCGTCCCCCGTCTTGTAGCGCTGAGATCCATACACATGCGAAAGCGAGTTGATCGTGCAGGTACCGTGGAGCAAAGCGACTGTGGAGACGAAGAATCCCCAGATCAGCATTTGCGGACCGTTCGTGCCGAGGCCCGGCGCATAGGTTTCCAGTAATTTGCCCAGCCCGAACATGCCGAACCCACAGATGGTGGGGACCAGCGTGTCGAAGCGATCCAGGAAGCGGAGTTCAGGGAACTTCGCAAAGTCGCCGATGCTCTTCAGGCGCGGAGGGAAAAATTTCTTCGAGCTGATCCAGCCGATATGGGCCCAGAGGAATCCGCCCTGGCGCACGGAATGGGTATCCTCCGGCTTATCCGAGTAGATGTGGTGGTGCCGATGGTGGCCGGCCCACCAGAGGGGGCCACGTTGGGCGCACGATGAGCCGAGCAGTGCGAAGGCAAACTGACAGGCTCGTGAGGTCTTAAAGGTGCGATGCGAGAAGTACCGATGGTACCAACCGGTGATGGCAAACATGCGGATGAAGTAGAAGGCGGCGCAGACCCCTACGGCGACCCAACTCCAGCCGACAATGAAGACCCCGAGACAAATGAGGTGGACAGTAATGAGGGGAATGGCGCGCAGCCAGTCGACCGAAGCCGGGGCGGTGTCGGTTTCCATTTTTTCGATGCCGGCCCAGGAATCGAACCACCGGAGGATCGTCAGCCAGGGGTTGTCATTGTGAGAAGATTCAACCGGTTGTACGGCGGTTTTCGGGAGCTCACCGGTCTCGGGTAAGGTGAGCGGATGCAGATCACTACTCATGCCACCTCCACAGTTGTGCGAATCTAGGATGCGTTACCGAGGGGTCGCGCCGCTGTTGCAGTCGCGGGACTTCATCTTTGCGGCGCTTGCGAGTGATGCGAGAGGCAGGCCGCTGAAGACACTGAATTGTGTCGATCAGTGAGTGAAGAGACTCAGGCTTTCACACACGTGCAGTTAGTATACACGGAACAGGAGGAAAAAGTCGTGAGATTTTTATACCCCTGTCCCGGGATTTTTTTGCACGAGCGGCGATCGGAGCCGGGACCGCGTACTGTTGCTGCGTCGGGGAGGACGGCCGCTCGGTCGTTTCCGGCGTGAGATTGTTTGACTCTGTTTGGACTGCCCCTCTACAATGCGCCCCACTATGAATGATCGATTTCTCAAAGCGTGCCGGCGCGAACCGGTTGATTGTACGCCGGTCTGGTTCATGCGCCAGGCAGGTCGGTACATGATCGAGTATCGACGCCTCCGGGAAAAATACTCCATTCTTGAATTGTGTAAGACGCCGGAATTGGCGGCGCAGGTCACCATGCAGCCCATCGACCGGTTTGACCTTGATGCGGCCATTATCTTTGCCGACATTTTGCTGCCGCTTGAGCCGATGGGGCTGTCTCTGGAATTTGCCGAAGGTGAAGGGCCGATCATTCACAATCCGGTTCGAGATCGCGCCGCTGTGGACCGACTCAAGGTCATGGATGACGGCGGCCTGCAATACGTGATGGATGCCATCAGCCTCACCCGCACGATGTTGGCCGGCCGGGTGCCGCTGATCGGCTTTGCCGGTGCTCCGTTCACGCTGGCGAGTTACGCCATCGAGGGAGGCAGCTCTCGCAACTACATCCATACGAAGCAGATGATGTATGGTGAGCCGGAAGTCTGGCACCGCCTGATGGATACGTTCGCACGGGTGATCACCGGCTATCTCCGTCGGCAAATCAAAGCCGGCGCTCAGGCCGTGCAGTTGTTCGATAGTTGGGTGGGCTGCCTGTCGGCCGGGGACTATGCCGAATATGTCATGCCGCATGTCCAATTGATTTTCGACGGCCTCAAGCATGAAGGGGTGCCGCTCATTCATTTCGGCACGGGGACGACGGCCATCCTCAAGTCAATGCGACAGGCGGGCGGCGATGTGATCGGCATTGATTGGCGTATCCCTCTTGATGAGGCCTGGGCCATGGTGGGGCACGATCGTGCGGTGCAAGGAAACCTGGACCCGGTAGCCCTGTTTGCGCCGATACCTGAAATCGAGCGACGAGTGGCGGACATTCTCCGGCGGGCGGGAGGCCGTCCGGGGCACATTTTCAATCTTGGACATGGGATCCTCCCCAATACGCCCGTGGAGCATGTCGCGGCCACGATCGATCTCGTCCATCGGTTAAGCAAAACATAACCAGACGTAGGGCTGGAGCTCAGCGTGCCTGCATCCCAACCACCAATCGCGCTTCTTCTTATGGCCATGGGTGGGCCCGATTGTTTGGAGAACGTCGAGCCGTATCTCATGGATGTCCGGGGTGGGCGACCGACCTCTTCCGAATTGGTGGAGGAAATCCGAACCCGCTACCGGATGACCGGTGGACGATCTCCTGTGTTGGGGATCACACGCGAGGTTGCCGCAGCCCTGGAGGGGCGGCTGAATGACTCAGGCGACAGGCAGTATCGATGTTACGTCGGGTTGCGGCATTGGCATCCCTTTATCAAGGAAGCCTACGCCGAGTTGTTGAAGGACTGCCCGGAGCGGATTGTCGGGCTCTGCATGGCGCCGCAATACTCCTCGCTCAGCATCGGGGCCTACGTGAAGAAGGTGGAAGACGCGCGGGCCGCGCTGGCCGATGAGACCCCGATCAGTTTCGTCACGAGTTGGCATCGTCATCCGTTGCTGATTGCCGCGATCGCCGACAATATCCAGCGGACCCTGGACCGATTTCCGCGGGACGTGCGCGGACAGGTGCCGGTGTTGATGACGGCTCATAGTTTGCCGGAGCGTGTGGTCGCCATGAAGGATCCCTATCCCGAGGAAGTCCGCGGCACCGCCCAGGCGGTCATTGCGCAGCTCGGCGGGCAACCGACACGCTTCGCCTATCAAAGCCAGGGGCGTTCCGGGGAGACCTGGTTGGGGCCGTCGGTCGAGGAGACGGTGGAGGCCTTGGCACACGAAGGGCACCGGCATGTACTGGTGGCGCCGATCGGTTTTCTCTGTGACCATGTGGAAACGTTGTACGACATTGATATCGAGCTCACCCAGTTGGCCCGGGCCAAAGGCATGCAACTGGAACGGATACCCATGCTGAACGCCTCGGCTCCACTGATCGACATCCTGACGTCGGTGGTGGAGGCACACGAGTCCTCGCTGGTTCATTAGGCGGATGTTGAAAAAGGCTCGCAGCATCGTTCTCGCTTCGCTCCGAGGTTCGACGTATCCAGCCACGTACGACTCACCTCGTCGCTTGCTGCGGCCGCGCTGCGAGACCTTTTTGAACACCCTGCGCGAAGCATTCGTTAATTGTCCTGACGCTCGAACGATTCAGCGAGTGTCCCAGCATTGTTCCACTCCCTTGTAGCGGCACCACCTGTGGCGCGCACTCCTAAGTCAGTCATCATTGTCGGTGGAGGCATCTCTGGTCTCTCCACGGCGTTTGCCCTGCTTGAACAGGCCGCGTCCGCCGACCTGCCGCTTTCCTGCACCATCCTTGATGCGGCGCCGGTCTGGGGCGGCAAGATCGTGACCCATCGAGTCGGACGGTGGGTGATGGAGGCAGGGCCTGACTCGTTTCTGTCCCAGAAGCCTTGGGGGATGGAGCTCTGTCGACGACTGGGGATCGCCGATCAGCTGATCAACACCAACCCGGTGGAGAAGAAGGCGAGTGTCCTCAGGGGCGGGCAGTTGCATGAATTGCCGGAAGGGCTGGTGACCTTTACCCCGTCGCAGTTGGGGCCGTTTTTTCGCAGCGGGCTCTTGTCTTGGATGGATCTGGCCCGCATGGGCTGCGATGTGCTGATTCCGCCGCGACGATCGACGGACGACGAGTCGCTGGCAGCCTTCTTTCGTCGCCGGTTCGGGCGGCATGCGTGCGAGCGGGTGATGGAGCCCTTGATGGCCGGTATCTATGCCGGCGATGCCGAGCAGATGAGCCTCCGTGCGACTTTTCCTCGATTCTACGAATTGGAACAGAGCCATGGCAGCGTGATCCGTGGCATGATGGCGGCTCGCCGGGCCCGTGTACAGACCGCCTCCGACGGTCGCCCCCGGCACACGATGTTTGTGACGCTGAAGAACGGCTTGGCCGACCTGGTGGCGGGGATGACGGCACGGATTCAGCAGACCGGCGGCGTGCTGAAGTCCGGGGTCCAGGCCGAGGCGTTGCGGGTCCGGTCGCATCAGGCCGGCCGCTGGATGTACGATGTGATCTGCTCTGATGGAACCGCGTTGTCGGCGGAGGCGTTGGTGTTGGCGACGCCGGCCTACGTCAGTGCGGATCTCGTTCGGCCCCTCAGTCCCCTGGCGGCCGGATTGATGGAGACCATTCCGTACGCGTCGACGGCAACGATTTCTCTGATTTATCCGGCTGCGGTGGTCGGACGCAGCTTGCAAGGGTTTGGCTTTGTCGTCCCACGGGTCGAGGGGCGTGATTTGATTGCCGCGACGTGGACCTCGATCAAGTGGCCCCACCGTGCGCCCCCGGACGAGGTCTCTGTGCGTTGTTATCTCGGCGGTGTCGGACGGGAGGCGATCTTAGAGCGGGACGACGAGGCGTTGGTGCGCTGCGTGCGAGACGAATTGGCGTCGATTGTCGGACTCCACGCGACCCCGCAGTACGTGGAGGTGAACCGGTGGCATCGAGCGATGCCGCAGTATACGATCGGGCACCTCGACCGACTGACTCAGTTGGAGGCGGCGGTGTCTCGATTCGGCGGGTTAACGATCACGGGCGCCGGGTATCGGGGCGTGGGCTTGCCTGATTGCATCAGGGACGGGACAGAGACGGCAGCCCGGACGCTTCGCTATCTGCAGTCGACTGTGACCAACAGGTCGGAATTATGATGAGTGAGACGAGAGAGGACATGCGGACATGCTCAACGACCAGTTAGTGATCTCCAATGTGGCCGGCCCGTTTCGTGAGCCGAGGGAGCCGGTGTTTTCGTATGACTATTCCATTCAACGGGCCACCTGGGCGGCGACCCATGCCGTTCGTGTCAAGATCGCCCTGGCCGAAGAATTGGACTATGTGAAGACCAAGCTTCTCGGCGCGGTCACCGGCAGTCCGGGACAACAGCTGATGCTGAACAAGTTGCTCTCGCGCAAGATCGGGGATCAGAAGCTGCGGATTGCCGAGGCCGAAGGCTGGTTGAAGGACCGCGCCGATGTCTTGGTCCCGCCCTTCACGGGTCCGCTCGCCCATCACTTTCCGCAGCTCGATGCCTGGGTTCAAACCGAGCAGGAGGCTCTGCGGGCCGAGATCAAACAGACGATCGGCCTCGGGGCCTAATTCCTCCTCGTCCTTGCGACTGCCGTACGGTATCCCCCACGCACAGAATCTGTGGATAAGCATGTGTATATCCCTGGTCGACCCGCCCAAGGCCCTTAGCAGAACGGTCCTTCAGCAGCCTGCACAAGTTTTAGGCATTGGGGTAAGCATGCAGGAGACCACAATAGGCTGTAGAAGATGAAAACCCCTAGGTGCATCTTTGCCGATCCTCATGCGGCTGGGGATAGCGAAGGCTTTCCTGGAGCGGGTTTTCGGCTGAGAAGCTAAAAAATGCGTCGATAGTGTTTGCTATGCACGCCGGATTCGTCGGCAAATCCGATGGCCCCGGTGTCGGGATTGCTCGTATCATTCAGGTCGATACGGTAGTGGCCGCGCACCTGTTCCATCGCTTCTTCGAACGGAATCGCCTGCGGGTAGAGGTTTCCCGGAGCATGGGCGCCGCGCGCCAAGGTTCCGACGACTTCCGGTGCGGCATACTTCGGATCTGAGAAGATGTAGAAGTCGGCGACGGCCTGGTCGCCGAGTTTGTGGCCGGGGCTGGTGGCCGGGAGCATGGTCGGGAGACTCTGATCCAACCGGGCTTCCTTGAATCGTTTCAACAGGCCGACGACTTGGCTGGTCGTGACCTGCGCCGGCACCACGATACTCACGGCATTAAATTCCGTCAACGTCGCGTGAACCTTGTACATCACCGGCGCCGCATCAGGATCTTCGATCACGACCTGCGAAATCTCCGGGCCGGTGGCTTGTTTCTGTTTGCCGCTGGGCACGGCGAGATTGATGAGGAGCCACATGATCAGAATGGCGCCGAAGATCACGATGAGCGGATGGAGCCCGGCGCGTTTGCCTTCTTCATATGGATTCTTGTCGGTGGTCATGAGGCGGTATCTGTCGGCGTGGTTGATGAGGTCAGCGTAGGCTTCGTCTCGGCCTGCCCCTGCGTTTCCAACTGCTTGGCGGCATTCCAGTAGGCATCCAGTTCTGCCAGGGTCAGGTCCTGCACAGCGCGCCCGCTCCGTGCGGCTTCCTGCTCAATGAACTGAAAACGGGTCGTGAAGCGATTCGTGGCCAGTCGCAAGGACTCCTCAGGGTTCACCTTGAGATGCCTCGCCACGTTGACCAGGGAGAACAGCAGGTCCCCCAGTTCGGCCGCCATGGCTGCTGTCGGTTCCACTTTGGGATCGGACGCCGTCTGAGCGGGAGTTGATGCCTCGAGGATAGCGTGGCGCAGCTCCCTGAGTTCTTCTTCCACTTTATCGAGGACGGCAGCCAGCCCCTGCGGGCTGTCCGGCCAGTCGAATCCCACCCGCGCCGCACGTACCTGGGTTTGGTAGGCACGCAGCAAGGCCGGCAGGGCTTTCGGAATGTCGTGCAAGACAGAGTTCGGTTTTCCGGCGTTTTTCCGCTCGGCCCGTTTGATGTCCTCCCATCGATGCACCACTTGATCGGAGTTGAGAGCCGGGGCTTCGGCCGCGCCGTCGCCGAACACGTGTGGATGGCGGCGCACCAACTTGTCGGCAAGTTGTTCGAGCACGTCTTCCATGGTGAAGGTGCCTGCTTCCGTGCCGATCTGACTGTGAAACAAGACCTGAAGCAACACGTCTCCCAGTTCTTCCTTGAGTTTGGGAAAATCGCGCCGATCAATGGTGTCGAGCGCTTCGTAGGTTTCCTCGATCAAGTAGGGTTTGAGGGATTCATGGGTTTGTTTCCGGTCCCAGGGGCACCCTCCGGGCGCCCGGAGGCGGGCCATGATGCGAACAACGTCATCGAAACGTGCAGACATGCAGATTCCCTTCGTGGCGCCACTCTAACCGAGTTTGATCCGGCCTTCAACGGGGCCTGCTGCCTTGCGCGCCTTCGAGGCCTATGGTAGGGTACGCGCCTGCATTGCCGGTCATGTCATCGGAGGAAGAGTATGGGGGAAGAGCAGGAACAGGGGTTCGTCATCCGTGATCGCCGCGGACGAGGGGAGGAAGCGCCTCAGGCAGCAGCGGCCCCCAAGTCTCCCACCCCCGAAGCCGCGCCGGCCGAGGCTCATCATGCTGATGCACATGGGTATGCCGGACACCTGCCGGTTAACTTTTCGTCCTTCGTGATTTCCATGGGAAGTTCGGCGTTGATGCTGATGGGAGAACAACTGGACCCCCAGCAACCGTCGATGCCGTTGAACCTTCCGCAGGCCAAGGAAATCATCGATCTCCTGTCGATGTTGGAAGAGAAGACGCGCGGCAACCTCACGTCGGACGAGCAGGTGGTCATGAAGGACATGCTCTACGCCTTGAGGATGAAATTCGTCAGCCTGACTTCCGGGAAACCATCGATCCATACCCCGTAACCTGTGGCCGATTCCTGTGGGCGCGTCTGGGTCCCGGCCGTCTGTCCTTCCGCTGGTTCCGCCCCTCCCTGCATACGTGTCTCTGGCGCCGAGCCCTGTTCTGCGCGACCGACCGGTCTGGTTCGATTTTTGAGACTCTCCAAGGAATTCGTTATAGTGAGACAGGCCCGCACAGGTCGGGACTAAGCCGGAGTAGCCGCGATGCCTGAGTCGACGGACATGACCAAGCTCCTCCCCCCGGGGGTGCTGCGCGAACAAGAGTCGTCCACACCCGCATCGCTTGAACACGAGCGGCGCAAACGCCATGTCCGACCCGTGTGGATCGTCCTGATTCTGCTGCTCCCCTGCCTCGCGCTCACCTTCTATTATGCGCAAATGGCCGTTCCGCTCGGGGAGGAGTCGGACTCGTTCCTGCCCAGCACCGGCTATGCCTTTGTGTTGCTGCTGGTCAATCTTGATCTGATCGGCTTCGTCGTCCTGACGTTGCTCCTCTCGCGCAACCTCATCAAAGCCTATTTCGAACGCCGGCATCGCCTCGTGGGGTCCGGGTTTCGGGCGAAGTTAGTGGCGGCCTTCATCGGCTTTTCGTTGATTCCGACGGTGCTGCTGGCGCTGGTCGCCAGTGGATTGGTCAATAAAGCGGTTGATGTCTGGTTTAACGACCAGATCGAACACGTGATGAAGGACTCCTATGAGGTTGCGCGCATGCACCATGCCGGGCATGTGTCCCTGGCCATCAACAGTGCTCGCGCCATCAGTCATGAAATTTTTCGGGAAGAGTTGTTATTGCCGGAGCAGCGCGATCTGCTGGTCGCGGCGATCGCCAGAAAACGCGCGGAATATGCCACGGCCGGGATCGAGGTGTTCTCTTCCAAAATGGAGACCCTGACGAAAGCCTTGGATCCCGAGGTGCCGGTGACGGTGCTTGACCTGCCGATCGGCCAGCTGGTGTTGCAGGTGATCAACGGCAAGCAAGAATTGACGTCGGTGCAAGAAGCGCAGACCGGTCGGCTGGTGAGGGCCGGTGTGCCGATCGCGTCCAGTGTGCGCCGGGGAGAGATCGACGGTGTGGTGGTGGTGGATGCCTATGTGCCGGAATCGCTGCTCGGCAAGATGGAGAGCATCGGCCGGCAATACGCCGAGTACAAGCAGATGAAGGCGATGAAGAACCCCATCAAGGCCGGCGCCTATCTGTTGGTCGCGGTCATCACCGTGATGATTTTGTTCAGCGCCACCTGGTTCGGCTTCTACGTCGCGCGGGGTATTACGGTGCCGATTCAACGATTGGCCGAGGCGACTGAAGCCATTGCGCAGGGGGATTTGTCGGTGCGCATCGAGGCGAAGGCGACGGACGAAATCGGCACCCTAGTCGAATCCTTCAACCGCATGACGGCCGACTTGCAAAGCAGTAAGAGCAAGGTGGAAGAAGCGAACGTGTCGCTCCGCCAATCCAATCTCGAACTGGATCGACGGCGCGCCTATATCGAGACGGTCGTCGATACCATTGCCGCGGGGGTGTTATCCATCGACCGGCAGGGGATCATCACCACCTTCAACCCCTCGGCGGAGCGCATGTTGGGCTTATGGGCCGACCGGTTTCGCGGGCGGTCCGCCAACGAGGTGTTCAAGGAGTACAAGCTCGATCTGTTTCAATCCGTGTACGACCGCATGCTGGCCGACCAGCGGGACAACATTGCCTTGGAAGGGCAGTTGGATTTGCAGGGACGGTTCCTGACCATGGGCGTGCATTGCTCGCGGATGCGGGACGAGTCGAACAAGGATCTCGGGTTCGTCGTGATTTTCGAAGACCTGTCGGAGTTAATCAAGGCGCAGAAGGCGGCGGCCTGGCGGGAAGTCGCGCAACGGATCGCCCATGAGATCAAGAACCCATTGACGCCGATTCAGCTTTCGGCCCAGCGGCTGCGGAAGAAATTCCAGGACAAGGCGCCCGACTTCGACCGGATCTGCGATGAGTCCACTCAGGTGATCATCAACGAGGTCGGCAGCCTCAAGCAGATGCTCGATGAGTTCTCAAAATTCGCGCGGATGCCGGCCCCGCACATGACGATGAACTCCCTCGACGATGTCGTGAAGGAAGTCGTGGCGTTGTATGAGAGCGCCCATCGGGAGATCGTGTGTGCGGTGTCGCTCGATCCCGATCTGCCGCCATTCAATTTCGACCGTGAACAGATCAAACGGGTGTTCGTCAATCTGTGCGATAACGGCATCCATGCCATGAATCACAAGGGGCGATTGTGGATCACGACCCGGTACGATACGAAGCAACGCCGCGCCGTGGTCACCGTGGCCGATGAGGGGACCGGTATCGCCCAGGAGGATCAGGAAAAGCTGTTCGTGCCCTACTTCTCGCGGAAGAAAACGGGGACAGGCCTGGGGTTGGCGATCGTGCGCCGGATCGTGACGGACCACGACGGTCAGATTCACGCGGGGAATCATCAACCCAAGGGGGCCTTGTTTACGTTCGAGTTGCCGGTTTAACGGGAGCGTCTATGTCTGCCTCGATTCTCATTGTCGATGATGAAGTGTCCATCCTGAATTCCCTGAGCAGCATTTTGGAGGATGAAGGGTATGACGTGAGTGTGGCGAAGAGCGGCGTCGAAGCCCTCAAGTTGTGCGCAACAAGTCCGCCGGAGCTCATGATGCTCGACATCTGGATGCCCGAAATGGACGGGTTGGAGACCTTGCGGCGCTTGCGTGAACTGGTTCCGAACACTCAGGTCATGATGATGTCCGGACATGGCTCGATTGAGACGGCGGTCAAAGCGATTAAGCTGGGGGCCTACGACTACATTGAAAAACCGCTCTCACTCGAAAACGTGACCCTGCGGGTCAAGCACGCGTTGGACCAACATCGGCTCGAGCAGGAAAATCGCACCCTCCGCACCAAGGTGGAGCGGAAATTCGAACTGATCGGGCAGTCGCCTGCCATGCAGCAGCTGAAACAGATCATTGCAACGGCCGGGCCGACCAACAGCCGGGTCTTGATCGGCGGGGAGAACGGCACCGGCAAGGAACTGGTGGCCAGGGCCATCCATCAACACAGCGGGCGGGCTACCCGACCGTTCGTGGCGGTGAACTGCGCGGCCATTCCCGAAACGTTGATCGAAAGTGAATTGTTCGGTCACGAACGAGGCGCCTTCAGCGGGGCGACCACCATGAAGCGCGGACAGTTCGAGCAGGCCGACGGCGGCACCCTGTTTCTCGACGAGATCGCGGACATGAGTGTGAGCACTCAGGCCAAGGTGTTGCGGGCGCTGCAGGAGCAGCAGTTCACGCGCGTGGGGGGGACCAAGCTGATCAAGGTGGATGTGCGCGTCCTGGCGGCCTCGAACAAAGATCTCTTGCAGGAGATCGACAAGGGGACGTTCCGCGAGGACTTGTTCTACCGGCTGAACGTGGTGCCGATCGTCGTGCCCACCTTGCGCGATCGCCGCGAAGATATTCCCTTGCTGGTAAAACATTTCCTGCGCGTGCATGCCGAAGAGCAGGGGCTGAAGCTGAAGCAGGTCTCCCCGGAAGCCATGGAGGTGTTCATGCACTATGAATGGCCGGGAAACATTCGCGAACTGCGCAACCTGATCGAGCGGCTGATGATCATGGTGCCGGGACCGGTGATCGAGGTGTCGCACGCGTCCGTTGCGTTGCAGGTGCGTCCTCAACTGTCCGCCGCGCAATCGGCCGGCGGGGCGCAACCGGTCAATACGTTGCTGACCAGGCCCTATGATTCGCTCCGTGACGCACGGAATGCGTTTGAAAAAGAGTTCATTGCGCGGAAGTTGCGCGAACATCACTGGAATATTTCCCGCACGGCGGAAGATCTCAAGATCGAACGCAGCCATCTGCATCGAAAGATTAAGTTGCTCGATGTGGAGATGCGCCCCGAGATGTAGGGGGGGCGAATGGGGTCCTGTAGCCTCCTGTGCTCGCAGAACGCGCACCTCTGAAGGTGCTCGTCCGATGCGCGCAGTAAGGAGGCTGCAGGACCCCATTCGATGACAGGGGAGTGAAGTTCATGAGTACGCCTTCGGTTCTTGCTCGCCTGCGGCCTTGTTGAATGACCAGTGTGAGCAGCCCCTGTAGTCGTGACGTGTAAGGGGCTCACGGAGAGAGTGAGCGCATGAGACTATTGTTGACCGGCTATCAGTCGGCTCGTTAAGATGCGGCCCCAATGACTACTTATCGTGATGCCGGAGTCGATATCGATGCCGGCGATGAATTCGTCGAACGGATCAAGCCGCATGTGCGCGCCACGTTTCGCCCTGAGGTGATGACCGATCTCGGCGGCTTCGGCGGCCTCTTCCGGTTTCAAGCCAATCGGTATCAGGATCCGGTGTTGGTGTCTGGGACGGATGGCGTCGGGACGAAACTCAAGATCGCCTTCCTCATGGATAAACACGACACGGTCGGCATCGACCTGGTCGCCATGTGCGTCAACGATATTGCCGTGAGCGGCGCGGAGCCGTTGTTCTTCCTCGACTACTTTGCCACCGGGAAACTGTCGATCGCGACGGCTGCGGCGGTGGTGAAGGGGATTTCAGACGGCTGTCGCCAGGCCGGTTGCGCATTGATCGGGGGCGAAACGGCCGAGATGCCCTCGTTTTACGGCGAAGGTGAATACGACCTGGCCGGTTTTGCCGTGGGCGTGGTGGACCGGCCGAAGATCATCGACGGAAAGCAGATTGCTCCGGGTGACGTGGTCATCGGATTGGCCTCGAGCGGCGTCCACAGCAACGGTTTTTCGCTCGTCAGGAAGGTCCTGCTGGAGCGAAGCCGGTTGACCGTCGAGACGGTCGTGCCGGAATTGGGCGGGGCGCTCGGCGAGACGTTGCTGACCCCCACGCGGATTTACGCCAAACAGGTGCTGTCGCTGATGGAGTGTTGTCCCATCAAGGGCATTGCCCACATCACCGGCGGAGGCATCACCGACAATCTGCCGCGGGTCTTTCCAGCGCGTTGTGGTGCGCGGATTCGCCGTGGGTCTTGGCCGGTGCTGCCAATTTTCGAGGCGATTCAATCTCGCGGGGCGGTGGCGGTGGACGAAATGTACCGCGTCTTCAACATGGGAATCGGCCTCATCCTGGTGGTGGCACCCGACCATGCCGACCGGGTAATGGCGAAGGCTCGCGAGTTGGGGGAACAGGCGCACCACATCGGAGAGATGGTCGCGCAGCAGACCGAGGAAGGGGTGGTCGACTATGTCGGGTAAGGCGCCTCGGCTGGTGCGGCTGGGTGTATTGGCGTCCGGACGGGGCTCCAATCTGCAGGCGATCATCGAGGCGATCGAGCAACGTGCACTCTCGGCCGAGATTGCGGTGGTGCTCAGCAACAAGCAAGAGGCCCTGGCGCTTGAGCGGGCTCGCAAACATGGCGCGCCGGCGGTCTGGCTCGATCCCAAGCCCTTCGCGGGGAGACCGGATAGTCGTGAGGCCTATGACCGGGCCGTGCACGAGGTTTTGCAGAAGCATGAAGTGGATCTGGTGCTGCTGGCCGGCTACATGAAAATCGTGACCGCCGTGCTGGTGTCTGCTTACGAAAACCGGATGATGAACATTCACCCGTCGCTGCTTCCTTCTTTTCCCGGACTGGATGTGCAAAAGAAAGCCATCGAGCACGGTTGCAAAATCGCCGGCTGCACCGTGCATTTCGTCACGGAAGGGGTGGATGAAGGGCCGATTATCATTCAGGCGGCCGTGCCGATTGCTGAAGGGGACACGGCGGAAACTCTCGCGGCTCGCATTCTGGAGCACGAGCACCGCATTTATCCGCGAGCGATCCAGCTCTATGCCGAGGGGCGGTTGCGCGTCGAGGGGAGGCGGGTGGTCGTGGCGGAGGCCGGCACTCCGGCGATCGGGTTCCACTATCCGTGATCGAGCGCTTCACAGATTCTTCACGACAACCTCATCCAGCAGGCGTGGTGAATTTCGATGCGTGCGTTAGGCGTCGCTGGTCGACGTTTTCCGCAGCCCGCTAAGCCGGATCATTCGGGACGGCGTGTCGTGAATAATGCGGGCTAGAGACTGACGTGCTGGTTGTGTATAATGCCGCCTGGTTGTGGGGGGCTAGCTCAGTTGGGAGAGCACTACGTTCGCAACGTAGGGGTCGGGGGTTCGACTCCCCTGCCCTCCACCAAACCAAACTTCGATCTAACCGGCGGCTCATGAAGAAAAGCCTCCTCTCCTGGTCACCGCCGAGCCAGCGCCCCTAGCGTGTCAGCGGGCTCCAGTTCCTACCCAGCACATGTGCGATTCTGCGCTTGGGGTGTGTGTGTGGAGGATAGATCCACTACTTCCAGCAAGATCCCAAGTAACTCCGCAAGTCTCGCAACTGTTCAGGCTGAACCGTTCGTCCTCGTCACCGTCCAATAGTCTGCGCCCGTGATCGTTCCTCCTGCTCTCTTCAGGCCGCACCATCCTGCATGTGCTCGACTCAGGCCGATCGGGCCTGTTGCCCGTTTTGTTGATGCCGGGTCGGTAGTGACGCAGATGTGGCGTACGCGATGGTCCCAGGATATGATTTCGTCACTGTGGGCACAGGAATGGGTCCTCGCATCATTTTCTGCAGGGCCCATCAATCACATCGTGGTTTGATATGGTCACAGGACATCGTCATCGAAGAGCCGTATACGTCTTGATGTTGCTCATGCCTATCACGCTTTCAATTGCTGTAGCAGCGACTCTCTCCTGCTTTGCCTACATGCAGGGAGGTGTTTCCGCCGTGTACACCACTTGGACAGAGAAGCCCTCGGTGAATGAAGGCTACCCCATCGCAGCCCTGGCGATTGGTGTACCGATTGGAATGGTGAGTGGCTATCAACTTTGGATCTGGCTTATCAAAACGGTTCACCTGTTCACCAAAGATGAACTTGCGAAGTACACGGCGATGGAAAGGAGGAAGTAACTTTCCCGACATGGTTGGATCAGGCAATGATTCCGCTATGATGGCAAGAATTCAAAAACGGTACTTCTTATTTCCCTTTCTTCTTCTGACGCTGTATTCCTGTCATCGAGCACCGCCTCTTCATCACTATGCCAGGGGTGGATCACTAGAACATGTGCAATTTATGGTGAATCAGGGGGACAACGTTAATGGAGTCGACGAGGACGGCCGCACCGCATTGATTTATGCGGCTCGGTATGGGCAAGAAGAAATCATAGAATATTTACTTAGCAATGGCGCTGATGTCAATCAACAGGCCCAGGACGGTGAGACTCCATTGATCGCAGCATCGTATGGATGCCATGCGAAGAGTGCCGAGATACTTCTGGCTCATCGAGCTGACTATAAAATGCTGTATCAGCATGGTCAGCATGGCTGGACAGCTCTCATGGTGGCAGTCTCGCAAGGATGCACTGACATCATCCAGCCCTTACTCGGAGCTGGTTCCGATCCCAACAAAGAGATTGCGGAAAGATATACCCCTTTGATCGTCGCTGTAGCCAAAGGTCACACTTCCATTGTGAGAACACTACTTGCTGCAGGAGCGGATGTGAATTACAAAGGCAAGAAAGGCATTGCTCCCCTCATCGTGGCATCGCACAAAGGGAACCTTGAAATTGTAAAAGTGTTACTCAATTCTGGAGCTGCAGTAGACTCACGAGTGATTGCTGGAGAGGACGAGGCTTTCAGGGCCGGTGAGACTGCACTGAAAGTTGCTCGGCGGAATCACCATTCGGATATTGAGCAGATTCTCATAGCAGCAGGGGCTACAGAATAGCCATTCTAGGCGGAGCCGCGACACGGTCTTTCTCCATGAGTTAAACGAAGGGGCTGAGGTGGACCAGGGTGTTCAATTCGGCAATGATTCTCGGCACCATTCTGGTACTGATTGGGATGGCACTCATGGATGTGCGGCGCACATTTCAAATCGTCATTCCTTCTCGAACTGTCGGGTGGTTGGGGCTCGCCGATACGATTGTTCTGCTGTTCGCAGAATAGCAAGTTTACTGCTGCCCACTCCGATCACTCTTCCTCGATCTTCACGTCTCTGCGTCGACGTCGCACTCTGTCTGCATCACCCCCCCCCTTTGTCGTGCTGACCTGACTCACTCCGCCTCTCCTCGCCGCAGCGCATCACTTCGCGACACATGTTCATCTTGCTCAAACTGCCGGCCTCGTCTCAAGCACTTTAACCCCTGAGCGGCCAAAGCCGGCGAGCGTGATATCTCACGATCTGTAGGATCTAGGGGTTTCACTAGTTTGCCTCAGGGGCAGGAAACAGATACCTCTAGAGACTCGTGTGGCCTGAAAGCCCTCCACAGTCCATTCACCGTAGCTCCAGCCTCACAGTAGGCAGATCGCCGTGGGGTCCGTCTTACGGCGAGCCTGATCCTCAGGCCGTCGGTGCGGTCATCGCACATGGGCATGACGAGCCGCCACCGGTGATGAAGAAGCGGTGTCTTCAATCATGAAGGAAGCGAAAGCCATGATGTATGAAGCAACGAAGTTGGCCGGGGCCAGAATTCTCGTCACCGGAGGTACGGGTTTTATCGGAAGCCATTTACTGACTCGTCTCTGCAAAGCGGGTGCTCATGTCCATGCGGTATCACGGGAGCGGCAGCCCGAGTCAAACCTCACCATACAGTGGTACCAGGGAGACCTGGCCGATTTGCCGATGGTGACGTCATTGCTGAAGGCCGTCAAGCCACATGTGATCTATCATCTCGCCGGGCATGTGGTGGGCACTCGAGAGGCGGAAGCCATCGTGCCGACCTTCCACTGTAACCTCGCGACCACGGTGAACCTGTTGACGGCTGCTGAACGCATCGGCTGCAACCGATTCATCGTATCCGGTTCTCTGGAAGAACCGTCTTCAGGCGCCGGCGATGTGGTGCCTAGTTCTCCCTATGCGGTCACAAAATGGGCCGGCAGTGCTTATGCCCGTATGTTCCATGCCTTGTACGGATTTCCCGCCGTCATCCTACGCGTATTTATGGTCTATGGCCCCGGACAACGCGATCTCAACAAGCTTATCCCCTACGTCATTGGATCGATATTGAAGGGAGACACGCCTAAGTTGACGAGCGGCCAACGGGCTATTGATTGGATCTATGTGGATGACGTCGTGGACGCGTTCCTTGCGGCGGCTCTTGCGGAGAATGTCGAAGGAAAAACGATCGACGTTGGATCCGGGAGAACCGAGACCGTGCGCGGGGTGGTGCACACCATCGCGCGGTTACTGGAACAGCACGAGGCGCCCATATTCGGGGCCAGACCGGATCGACCATTGGAGCACGTGCGGGTGGCCGATCCCCATACAGCTGAGAAATTCTTGCGGTGGACTCCACAGGTGTCGTTGCAGGAAGGCCTGAAGCGGACCATCGACTGGTATGAGCGCAACCTTGGCGCGTCAGCCGGTGACTACGCCGCTGCAGTCCACGATGAATACCGCACGGACGAGGCGGATGACACTTACGGTGATCCGTCCATCCCTGAACGCGGTCTCAACAGTCGCTGATACACGACTTGCCGTCAAGGACGGTCCCAGTCTGTGCCCTGGGAGGGTGTCGGTGCGGATATCGCGCCATCCATGCGCTTCTTGGCTGTAGCGTCTCTGCCCTGTCGACTTCCCAATAATACTGGCGTCCCCCCTGTCTACACTGAGCCAGCTTGTCGTGCTGACCCGATCCACAGACTGCCTTCTCACCGAAGCTTCATCCCTTCTTCGACGAATCTTCATCTTTCTCGCACTATCCTTTCTCCTGCTCCGAAGCTCGTCCGATGGAACGATTGGGGCTGCGGTCGGATGGGCATTCTGAGAAGGTCGGAACTGTCATCACGATACAGGTGGAGAAAACACATGAACATTGCGCAGATCGGTCCGTTTCATGAAGCCGTCACAGGGCACAGCGAAGGTCCGGAGGGACGAATGATCGCGTCGTTGACCGAGGAGTTGCTCCGTCTGGGCCATGACGTCACGGTGTTTGCCAGCGGGGATAGTCACACGGCCGGGAGATTGATTCCTGTCGCGCCGTTGGCCATGCGAGCTTATCCGATGCCAAAGCGGCACCTGGCCGATGCCTTGGCCATGTTGGCGCTGGAGAAGGCCTTTGCTATGACGCCCGCCTTCGACATGATCCATGTCCATGCCGGTTCGGCCGCCTTTCCGTTGATGCGCAGGAGTGCCATCCCCATCGTGGCCACGATCTACGGCCCGATTGATGCCCCGGAGGTGTTGCGCCTCCATCGGGAGTTCCGTGAGTTGGTGCTCATCGCCACCTCGACCGCGCAAGTGCAACAGGCTCCCGATCTGAACTGGCAGGCAGTCATTCCGCCGGTGTCTTCACCAGGAGAGGTGAACAATGATGATCTGTCTGCGCGCATCGCACAGGCCTATGAATCCGTCTATGAATGGAGGACGCTCCGTCGCCCTGCTGAGCGTCAAGACCGTGCCCTTGCACTCTGTCATGGCGTCTAGGCGCTGAACGTGCCCGAGGCGAAGTATTCTCACCTCTGCTCATCGAATCCGGCCATCATCTTGTACTAAGATAAGTCTGACGCGCGCGTTGCGACCGGTCCTTGGGGGCCCTCCTGCAGTGCGCGTGCTGTCTTAGGGGGGACCCGTATGCGTATTCTCTTGGTAGAAGATGATGCCGATCTGGCCCAATTTTTGAGAAAGGGGCTCAGGGAGGAGCGGTATGCGGTGGATGTGGCCGTCGACGGCGAGCAGGGACTCCACTTCGGCACGGTGAATCCCTACGACCTGTTCATCCTCGACATCATGCTGCCGCAGATCGACGGACTGACGCTCTGCCGCCGTCTGCGTGATGCCGGTGTCACGGCGCCGGTCTTTCTTCTCACTGCGCGCGATACGACCCAGGACAAAGTTTCGGGGCTGGACTTGGGAGCCGACGATTACCTGACGAAGCCCTTCGCGTTTGCGGAGCTGCTGGCGCGGGCACGGGCGTTGTTGCGTCGGGGAGGGCCGCAGCTGCAGGCGCGGCTCAAGGCGGCGGATTTGGAACTCGATCCCGCCACCCATCGGGTGTGGAGGAGAGGGACCGAAATCGCCCTCACCAACAAGGAATATGCCCTGTTGGATTTTTTGCTCAGGAACAAGAATCGAGTGCTGACGAGGACCGCCATCATCGAACATGTGTGGGACATCAGTTATGACCCGATGACGAATATCGTGGATGCGCATATCCGGGCGCTGCGGGCCAAAATCGACAGAGATTTTTCGCCGCCCCTGATCACCACGGTCCGCGGTGCCGGCTACATGTTGGAAGAACAGGAGCCCCAATCGTGAACTCGCTGGGACGACTGATTCGAAAAACGGCTTTAATGCTGGTCGGGGGACTGCTGCTCGCGTTTTCCCTGCTCATCTATATCGGCGGCGAGACGTTGATGAATCGTTATGTCGATCGGCGGCTATTGGAGTTGGCCGAGACGCTTGGCCGAATCATCGAGCAGCGTCCCGAGCTGATCCGCAATGCCGGGGGTGAACTCGTCGCCTTGGGCCAGAACGGACGGAGCCAGGAAGAACAGCATGAACTGCGGGAGGCCTCGCATACGGTGAGAGTTCTCTCGGTGGAGGGACAGTTGGTGTGGAAGGGGTCCGACGTCGTGCCTCGTCCCCCGGTAATCCCGACGTTGCTCGACCAGGTGGCGCGCGGCGAGACCGTCTTCGATCTGGTGCACTTGCAGGATGGCTCGCCCATTCGGCGCGTGTCCATTCCCGTCTCAAAAGGGGGCGAGATCCGGTACGTGCTGCAGGCGGAAGAATCCCTCCACTACGCCCAGGAGACTCTACGCGGACTCGCGATTCTACTGATGATCGGCTCAGGCGCCATCATGCTGATCGCCTGGGCCGGCAGCGTCTGGATCGCCAGGATGGTGTTGACGCCCATCGAGCAGCTCAGCCGTCGGGCCGAAACCATGTCGGAGGCTGATCTGGGGGAACGGCTCGTGCTGGATTCTCCGTTTCGCGAGTTCCATCGCTTGACTCACGCGTTCAATGCCATGATGGACCGGTTTCAGAAGAGCTGCCGGAGCCAGCGGCGATTCGTGGACTACGCCGCCCATGAAATGCAGACGCCCCTCACCGTCCTCCAGGGAAACCTGGAGGTGACGCTGCAGAAGGCGAGAACGACAGCCGAGTACCGCGATGCCCTCATCGGCAACTTGGAGCAGGTGGAAAAGCTGATCACGCTGGCCCGGTCGTTACTCACGTTGACCAAGGTCACGGGGGATCGTCCGCCCGTGCGCCTGGAGCCCTTATTGCTGCAGCCGCTGGTAGAAGACCTCCTCGCGGAACTTGCGCTGCTGGCCGAGGATCGACGGGTTACCCTCACCTGTGACGCGGCGGCGGTCCCGCCGATCTCGGGTGATGCGCAATGGCTGAAACAGGCCTTGATCAATTTACTCGATAACAGCCTTCGGTATACGCCGCCGGGCGGCAAGGTCATCGTGCGACTGCGGCATGTGGAGGGACGTGTCGAGATAGCTGTGAGGGATACGGGGCATGGCATCGAACCGGAGCATCTGCCCCATCTGTTTGAGCACTTCTACCGCACCGACAAGGCGCGGGCGCGGGATTCCGGCGGCACCGGACTCGGACTGGCCATCGTGAAGGGCATTGTGGAGGCGCACGGAGGAACGGTTGCGGTCGAGACGAAGGTGGGAATGGGGTCGGAATTTACGTTGCGATTGCCGATTCCGACCAGGGAGACGGTCGAAGTGTAGGGTGAATGCAGGAGGCCGGTGGCCCTAGGGGGTGTAAATGACGGTGACCTTCGCAAGGAAGTCGGTCAGGTGGGCCACTTCCGCGGCGATCGACACAGGATCCTGTGCGATGGCCGCCTGTTCAAGCCGGTCGCCGATCGTGCTGATCTGATCGAAGCCGTATCCCCCGCCGTCGCCTTTCATCCGATGGCCCAGCATGCGGATGGTGTTCAGGTCGCCCTGCTTCAGACAGGCTTCGATCGTCGCGAGATCCCGCCGGCGGTTGGCGAGGAATCCGGGGACGATGGCCTCGAGGTCCTGACTCACCTTGACAAGGATGGTGGACGGGCTGCGGTCAGGGCTAGGTGGCATCACTGGGCGCGTGTCTTTTCGTAGGCCGCGAGCAACTCGAGCAGCGTCGTTCGCTTGAGCGGCTTGGTCATGTGGGCGTTGCATCCCGCTTCGAAGATCCGGGCCGATTCCTCTTTCAGCGCCAGGGCGGTCAAGGCGACGATTTGGACTGCGGGTAGGCCCTGTTCCTGCTCCAAGCGCCGAATGGTCTTGGTAGCCGTCAGGCCGTCCATGACCGGCATCTGCATATCCATGAGGATCAGGTCATAGTGTCCGTTCTGGAACTTGGCGACACCGATCTGGCCATTATCGGCCAGATCGATCCGGTGCGTCGTGTTCTTCAGATACGACTGAATCAGCACCTGATTGTCGGGTGAATCCTCAACCAGCAGGATCCGCAAGGATCGCCCTTGTGATGCGACTGGAGGAGGTGCGCTCGATGGGGCGGCAGGCAAACCGCGCTTGCTTCGTCCCAAGGCAATGCTGATGGTTTGTTGAAGGTCGGACCGTCGGATGGGCTTGACGAGGTATCCGCCCAGGCCGAGGTCGTACGTCTTCGCGATATCATCGGCCCAGCGGTCTGAGGCCAGCATGATGATAGTCAGGTCCTGCAGCCGAGCATCCGCATGGATACGCTCGATGACTTCGAATCCGTCCATGCCGGGCATCCGACAGTCCAGGAGCAGCAGATCGAAACGTGTGTCCGCGTTCAATGCGGCCTCGAACGCCTCCATAGCCTGTTCGCCGCTGTCAGCTTCGACCACCTCCGCGCCCCAGGCAAAGAGGGTTTCCCGCAGGATCAAACGGTTCGTCGGGTAGTCATCCACAACGAGACAACGGACTCCGTTCAGATTCAACGCCCCCGCAGCCTTAGCCGGTGGAGGATCGGCCTGGACGCCGAGTTGCACGACGCAGTGGAACGTGCTGCCCTTGCCCAGGGTGCTCTCGACCCAAATACGACCGCCCATCAGCCCGGCCAACTGCTGCGAGATCGATAGTCCCAGCCCCGTGCCTCCGTACCGGCGGGCAATCGTGCTGTGCGCCTGGGTGAAAGTATCGAAGATGGCGGTGATTTTGTCCTGCGGAACTCCGATACCCGTGTCGGTGACGGAGAATCGGATGGCGCCCGGGGTACGTCGTTCGGGGTCGTTGGTAATGGTCATCACCACCGAGCCCTTCTCCGTGAATTTGATCGCGTTTCCGAGCAGGTTCAGCAGGATCTGGTACAGGCGGTTGGGGTCGCCGATGAGATGGCAGGGCACGTCGCCGGCGAGGTGACAGACGAGTTCCAGGCCCTTTTCGTTGGCCCGGAGCGCCAGCATTTCGCTCGCCTTGTCGATGAGTTCCGAAAGATCGAAGTCGATGCTATCCAGGTCGAGCCGGCCCGATTCGACTTTCGAAAGGTCCAGGATATCGTTGATCAAGCTCAAGAGGCTGGCCCCGGCCCGTCGAAAAATGCGGAGGTATTTGCGTTGCTCGGGCGTCAAGGTCGTATCCCACAACAGATCGGCCATGCCAATGATCGCGTTCATGGGCGTGCGGATTTCATGGCTCATGCTGGCCAGAAAGTCGCTCTTGGCGCGATTGGCGACATCGGCGGCGTCTTTCGCGCGTTGTAACTCTTCCACGCGGTGTTGCAATTCTTTGGACGCGCGCTCGAGCGCCCGTTCGGCGCGCCTTCGAGCGGCTTGCTCGCGTTGGAGTGCGGTCAGGGGGCGGGGAGTGGTGCGAAGGGTGCGTTTTGGTGTGGTGCCTGTCGTGCGTCTCGTTTGCGGGATGCGTTTGGCCATGTCGTCGTCCGCTCGCCTGCGGTCAATGATGGCGATCTCCCGTCGCGGCTGGGTGAGTCGTGGAGCGGCCGTCGCGACGTCGAGGCGTCATCAATCTTTATGGGTGTGATGCACGAGGGTCAGCACTCCGGCTTGTTTGGCCCGGTTGCGCCCTTCCTGTTTGGCTTGGTAGAGCGCCTGGTCGGCGGCTCGAATCAGGTCGGTCGGGGCGGCGACACGACTGGGCACCGTGCACGCGAATCCCAGGCTGATGGTCACGGGATCGCCGTTCGGATGTTTCATCTCCGCTTCACAGACCTTCCGCCTGAGTGTATCCGCAACCTGCGCCGCGCCGTCGACGGTGGTCCCCGGCAGGACGATCACGAACTCATCGCCGCCGTACCGCGCGACCAAGTCGCCAGGACGATTGACGTGGCTGGAAATCAGCTGTGCAACCTGGCGGAGGCATTCATCCCCGGCCTGGTGCCCGTGGCTGTCGTTGTAGGTCTTGAAGTAATCGATGTCCAGCATGATGAGCGAGAGCGGCGTGGATTCGCGCGCGGCACGCCGCCATTCCTGATCGAGGAAGTCGTCGAATTGCCGACGATTGGTGATACCGGTGAGCCCGTCAAGGCAAGACAGCCGCAACAGCATTTGGTTGGCTTCCTGCAATTGGCGCATGACCTCCAGCAGTTCCTGCTCCCGTGCCCGGCGTCGCTCGATTTCATGGACGAGCCGGAGCACGCAGCGGACGCGGGTCAGCAACTCGATCTTGCTGATGGGTTTGGCCACGTAGTCGATGGCACCGGCCGCGAAGGCCAGTTGCAGATCCACGGGATCGGTCTTGACGGTAACCATGATGATCGGGATGTCCCGATAGCGCTCCACCGCCTTGATCTGCCGGCAGGCCTCGATCCCGTTGGTGGAGGGCATGACGATATCCATCAGGATCAAATCCACCCGCCCGGCCATTTGCCGCATCCCGTCGAGGCCCAAGAGGCGAAAGGCGGCCGCAGCGGATTCCGCAACGAACGTTTCTTCGTACCCGGCATTGGCGAGGATGGATTGGATCAACAGACGATCGTCCGTCGAATCATCGACGATCAGGATACCCATGGTCAGTCCCCCTGAAAATGTGTCGTACGCCGATGCTAGCAGCTAGTCTGGGTAAACACCAGGGTAATGCTTTTTGATGCATGGGGTGCAGAGGCCGTGACTGAATTCGGCCTCGGAGTGTTGCTGGATATATTCTTCCAATTGCTGCCAGAAGCCCTGGTCGTTGCGAATTTTTTTGCAGGAGGCACAGATGGGCACGAGTCCCTTTAGGACTTTTACTTCGCGCAGGGCGCGGTGTAACTCGTCATTGCTGCGGCGGAGTTCCACCTCGCGGGCTTTGCGGCAATCCATCTCTTGTTTCAGCATGAGGGCGGAGTTGACCCGGGCAAGCAATTCCGTGCTGGTGACCGGCTTGGTAATGTAGTCCATGGCCCCGGCGGAAAACGCCGCTTGCAGGTCACCCATGGCGGTCTTGGCGGTGACCACGATGATCGGAATGTCCCGCAAGGTTTCCAGTCCCTTGATGTGCCGGGTGGCGGCCACGCCATCGATGCCCGGCATCAGAAAATCCATCAGGATCAAATCGACGGCATGGGGGTTGTGCTGCGGCTGGTCGATGCCGAGTTGGGCATAGGCCGAGGTCGCGGAGTCGGCGATGAGCAGGTCTTGATGGCCCGCCTTGTACAGAATGGTTTTGAGTAGGAGTTGCTGGTCCGGGGAGTCATCGACGATGAGAATGCTCATGGGGTGCCTCATCCGGCCGAGCTGGTGTCGGCTGCATTATGAATTCTGGCTCAGGCACGGGAGGGGATCACGGTCGCTGCCCGGGCCAGATTCAGTATCGGCCGAAAGGGCCCAGGGGTTAAGTGCCGTAAGGTGCTGACTACCGTTGAAGGGCGGCTTTGACCAGCTCGCTGACGACTTTGCCGTCGACGGCCTGGCCGGCGAGGCGGGCCATCACCGTTTTCATGACCGGCCCCATGTCTTTGAGGGAAGAGGCGCCGGACTCTGCCACCACCCCCCTGACGATCTGTGCGATGTCGTCGGTGGAGAGTGCGGCGGGGAGATAGCTCTCGATGATGGTAATTTCCTGCCGTTCCTTGGCGGCGAGGTCCTGACGGTTGCCCCTTTCAAACTGTTCGGCGGCTTCCTTGCGCTGCTTGATGAGCGTCGTCATGATCCGGCTCATGCCGGCGTCGTCGAGATCCTGCTTCAGTTCTACTTCTTTATATTGCACGGCAGCCTTGATCATCCGGATCACGTCGATGCGCAGCTGATCGCGCGACTTCATTGCCGATTTGAGATCTTCGCTGAGACGGTCGTGGAGTGACATCGAGTTCCTTTCCGCTTGGGGCATCGCTATGTCGTCGCGGAGGATAGCGCCTTTGGGAAAGGCAGTCAACGTGGTGCACGCCGTCTCGTTTTCATGTTGAGCGGCGCAGGGGACTATCCCATAATGCGCTGTACGTGGTGGAGGCAGCGAGTCTAGTCATTAAAAGGGGGGACGGAATGGATCAGAAACGGAGCAAGCTGTCTGCCTGGTCTCTGGGCGTCGTGATGGTCGGAGTTCTGGCTGTCGTGGTAGGTCTGCTGGCTGGTTGTGCGAGTGAAAAGCCCAAGCCGATGCCGCAACCGTCTTCAGAGCAGGTCAAGGGAGGTGCCGACCGTGCGTTCGATCGCCTGAAACAGGAAGAGGGAGAGCGCCGACCGGGGGGGATGTAGGGTCGAGCTCCGAACAGCTCGCCGTCTAGGGCACGACGCGCGGGTTTCTCCAAGGCAGCAGCGCCGTGAGCGGCTTCAGGAAAGGCAGTTCCCACAGCAGATGTCCCTGTGGCGGAGAGACAATGTTTCGAGGTTCGGCGAATGTTCGCAGCAGGCTCACGGCAATGACGAGTCGTAATCCCCCGGAAAGGCAGAACAGAAACGGCAGGTTCGATGCCGGCGTGAGGTGCCACCAGCCGAGTGAGAGTTCGGCCGGCATCAGGGTCGCAAGCCAACTGCCGGTCAGCGCGCCAAGCCCCCATCCCACCGCATTCATGGCATTGGCCAGCGCTACTCCCCTGGTGCGCTCTCCAGACCGCAACGAATCGAAGACGTAATTCTGCAGGCCCAGCGACAGCCCCGCCCAGATCACGCCGCCGAAAAAGTTCACGACCAGGAGAAAGAGATACTGTTCGCTCAGGAGGTAGCCCATGGGCAGAAAGGGCACTGCCGAGGCGGTCAGCGTCAGCAAGGCTTTGTTGCCGTAGCGATCGCCGATTCGGCCCCAGGGCCCAAGGGTGAGGAATTGGGCCGAGATACTACTCGCCATCCAGCCGGCGTATTGCAGGTAGGACCAGTGGAGGTCTCGCAGGAGATACATTACAAAAAACGGCCCGGATAACAACACGGCGAAATGCATCAGTCCGGAGAAGAGGAGAAAACGGCGAAAGTCGCCGCTGGCGGCATGGGAGAAAAAATGCCGGAATCCGTGCGGGGCCTCAAGCCTGTGCACCGGCATCAGCCGCGAGACGTGGGTCTGGCAGGTGGTGGCCCCCAGACGCGCCGCCGCGGCGCCGAGGAAAATGACGAGGAAGCCGATCCAGCTCAGGTCCCATCGTTGCCCAAGTGTCAGGATCGCCCCCGCCACCCCTAAGGCTAGAAAACTGGTGAGCGCCGTCGTCCGGGCTCGCCTGGCGAAATAGGCGCCGCGGCTCTCGGCTTCCGCCACGTCGACCAGCAGACTGTTCCAGATCGGAGTGGTCACATGGCCGAAGCCGAAGTAGAGCATGGCGCAGCCGATCAACAGCCATGCGCCTTGGTCAGGGGCGATCAGTGGCAGCAACAGGATGGGGAGCCAGCAAAAGGCCTGGGCGCGCCCTCCCGCAATGAGGAGACGGCTTGGTATGCGGAGATACTGCAGCAGCTTCACCGAGGCGAGTTGCGCCACCACGCCGACTAATTGAGGCAGGGCCGAGAGGATGGCGATCTGGAACGGGGAGGCGTGCAGGAGGAGCGCGAATGCCGAGAAATAGTTTTCCCCGCCGCCTTGCGCCGCGGCTTGACAGGCCGCATCGCGGATGCCGTATTGCCGGCTGCTGGCTTTGGCCTCATCCTCCGAGGTCTCCGTCTCGTCTGAAACGGTGAGCGGCTGAGAAAATGAAGACGGGAGGGAATCGGTTGTTGAATGATTCATGGGGGCCTTGCACGGCAGCGAGGTGTCGGTTGAATGAGTGGCATTATATCAAAGCCGCCGGGTTTGCCCCTGTTTCGATCAAATCCCAACAGGCCGGTTGACCCCTCCTTCTTGCAGTGGTTACCATAAGCCTATGGACGTCCTGGCTACACGACGAGGGGTGGGCGTGATCCGCCGGCAGGGGCGACGATTCTCCCGTCGATTCGCGATCGTTCTGTGTGCCGCATCGATCCTGGGAGGGTGGCAGACGGGCGCTGAAGGGCGTGATCTCCTGGTTCCGAAGGAGCAAGTCACGACGGAGTTCGAGCCGACTGAAACGCCATCGCTGGATGTGCAGCAGAAGGGCGTTCCGCAGTCGCTCTTCACCTGGATCAAGATGGCGCGTGGTTATGAGGTTGAATGGGACACGTTTGGCCGCAAAGGCTGGTTCACGCAGGATCCGCGGCTGAAACCCATTGCTCCAGGAACGACGGTGTTCACGACCGATACGCCGGCGGTCTACATTGTGTTCGAGGTCGCTCCGCTCGAGGATCCGGCACAGTTCGCCGCTCAGGTGTTTGCCATCGGGGCGGACGGAAAAACCGGTGACGTGGTGATCGTGCAGGATAGTCTGGAGGTACCGGGCCACGAACGGTACGGTTTCCTGGAGTTGAAGAAGCCATCGCCCCGATGGCTGGAGGGCAGGTACCTCGTCAAGATCTACATCACGTCGCTCGGGCAGCAGCCGTTTCATGCCGTGAATCAAGTGGGCACCATGCGGTTTGTGGTCACCGATCAACCGTCTTCGGATGTCCTGCCAGCTCTGTCTGAGCCGTCTTCCCGTTGAAACTCATCCCTCGCTTGGTCTAACGTGCTCCCACCGCGCGTGCAGGCGCGCGCGAGAAGGCGATTGTCATCAGGGAGCAGGGGCATGAAAGAAACCGATGGGGAAAAGTTAGCGCTGTTGTACGAGCGCTTCTGCGATGTCTGTTTGGTGGAGAAGGAAGTGTGGACGGAAATCTATATGCCGCGGACGTTTAAGGACGGCACGGCTGTGAGGACCAATATTCAGGACCGGTATCAGGTGGTGATCGACGACCGGGGAGTGGAAGACGCCCTGGAGGCCAATATCCCTCTTGGGAAGGCCGCATTGACTGCGGCCATCCAAGAGTATCGCGCGCACATCAGTTTCGAGAAACAGACCTGACGGCGATCAGCTTTTCGCCAGAAACCGTTCGACGTCCTTGACGATTTCCTGCGCGAGCGGTTTCGTGCCATGGTGATAGCGGGCGACGACATTGCCCGTACGATCGACCAGGTACTTTTGGAAATTCCACTCCACTTCACCGGGGAAAGGGCTCTGTTCAGTGAGGTAGCGGTAAAGGGGATGTTTGTCTCCGCCCTTCACACTGATTTTGCTGAAGAGCGGGAATCCGACACTGTATTTGGTCAGGCAGAATCCCTTGATCTCCTCGTTGCTGCCCGGCTCTTGCTGGCCGAAATTATTGGCCGGGAAGGCCAGAATCTCAAACCCTTTGTCCTTATAGGTTTCATACATCTTTTCAAGGTCGGCGTATTGCGGGGTGTTCCCGCAAAAGCTGGCGGTATTGACCAGCATGACGACCTTTCCCCTGTATTGACTCAGGGACACCGGTTTGCCGTCGATGTCGTTTAGCGTGAAATCATAGACGGTCGAGGCTTTCGCTGCCATGCGTGTTGCTCCTTGTTGTGCCGCACCGACCGAATCCAGGCCCATCGTCACGGCGCCAAGCCCGAGACCCACTGCGAGCCCAAGGACCAGAACCTTCCACGAACATGTCGGTCGAGTGATCGGCATGGTATGAACTCCTTCGGTTAAAGCCGTTCCAGGGCCGCGACACGCTCCTCAATCGGAGGATGGGTCGCCAGCAAGTGCAAGAACCCCGAGGTGTTGCCGGAGATCTTCATCGTGGCCAGGGCATCTTGCGTTGAATATTCGAACTGTGCGCGGTTGACCCAACGGTCGATCGCCTGCAAGGCCTTGATCATCGAGTCTTTCCCGTACACCCTGGCCGAAAACGCATCGGCGGCATATTCTCGGCGACGGGAGTGCCAACTGACGACCAGCATGGCGAGGATCGACAGCACGACCTGTAAGAAGAGATAGACCACGAAGCCCAAAATCGGGCTCCCGCTCTGCCCCTCCTCCCGATCGCCTCCTTGTGGCTGCGCCACCACCTGGTAGACAAAGTTGCTGATGTAGTGCACGAAGGTGTTCATCAACCCGGCCAGGACGGTCGTGGAGAACATATCCCCGTTGAACACATGCCCCATCTCGTGCGCGAGGACGGCCTTCACTTCGTTTTCCCGCAAGTTCGCCAGCAGGCCGGTCGACACCGCCACCATCGCGTTGTTCTTGCTCGGTCCCGTGGCAAACGCGTTGGGGTCCGGTGACTCGTACACCCACACTTCCGGCATGGTGATCTGGAGACGTTCCGCAATCTCCCGAACGGATCCATAGATCACCTGCTCCGCATGTGAGCGGGGCTCGATAATCTGGGTGCAGTCCAGCATGGCTCGTGCCATCTGTTTGGAAAACATCAAGCTGATGAACGCGCCGCCGAAGCCGATCACCAGCGACCAGACCAGCAACTCCTGACTAAAGACCCCCCGGACGTCGATGCCGAAGGCTGGCAGGACCATGTTCACCAACACTCTGACGGTAATCGACAGGGTGAGGTAAATAAGAATGTTCGAAATAATCAGCAACCCGATACCCTTCAACGACTTCATATCTCTCCTCCTTGGAGGTCCGTGCACCGTCTGTCTCTTAGGGAGTGCCACGAACCTTGGATGTCATTATACCGAACGCTGGGCCGATTGTTGGACCCGAGGGGCAGGAATCTTAGCTCCGTCCCGGTGTTCACAGATAATACCAAGTTTTAGGCCAGTCAAGACGCTCGGTCCCGGATTTGCCGGCTGGAGGTACCGACGCCGCGGTAGGGCGGGGCGCCAGGGGGTTGGTTGACCGGTTCTGAGGGCTTCTGCTAGAAACCTTGCATGCGTGTAGGTCTCTTGTCCGGCCGGCTAGGCCTCTTGGTTTCGGTGATCGGTGTGACGGTGATAGGCATCGCGCCGATTGTGGCGGCCGAATCGGCATCGCCGGTGCCCCCGCTCCAGGTGCCGGTTGACATGGTAGATGGCCTTCAGCGGGCTACCGTCGTCCTGGACAGTTACTCCTATACCCCGCATCACTTGATCGTGCAGGCCGGGAAACCCGTTGAGCTGTTCTTGACCAGCATCACCTCCATCACCCCGCACAACTTTGTGCTAAAAAACGAGGCTGCCGGGCTCTCGATCGAACGGGATGTGAGCGCCGGGAAAACAGTCACGGTGCAATTTACCCCGACGAAGCCGGGCATCTACTCCTTCTATTGCGACAAGAAGCTCCTGTTTCTTCCAAGCCACCGGGACAAGGGCATGGAAGGGACACTCGAAGTCAGATAAGCAGGTCGAGCCACGACTACCCAGCCTTCCAAGCACGAACTCCTTCACGTCATTCTGAAGCAGGTATCCCGTTCATTTTACCTGACGCTGAATGTCCTCCCGTCGGATGTCCGCGACGAGATGGGGTTGGCCTATTTGCTTGCACGGGCAGCCGATACGATCGCCGACACCGACCTGATCGGGCGAGACCAACGCCTTTGGTATCTGAACATGTTTCGCGATCAGTTCAGGGGCGACGAGGTTCAGCCGCAGGCCGTGCAGTCGATTCAGGCGGGCCTGCTGCCGCACCAGACCGACTCGGCTGAGCGCGTGTTACTGGAACGATTGCCGGACTGTTTGGCGCTGTATCGGAAATTCGAGCAGGGGGATCGTGAGCGCATTCGTTGGTTGATGGATGTGCTGCCCAACGGAATGGAAATGGACCTGACCAGGTTTCCTGGTTCGTCGGCTCAAGACCTGTCGGCGCTGGAGCGTCCGGAGGAATTGGATCGGTATACCTACTATGTTGCAGGTTGCGTGGGTGAATTCTGGACCAGAATGGTCTGCGCACATCGGCCTGCCATGAAGCACTGGGATGTCGACCGAATGTCTGCGATCGGCGTCCGCTTCGGCAAGGGGTTACAGCTTACGAACATTGTCAAAGATATCGCCCGTGATCTTCACAACGGCCGCTGCTACGTGCCGACACAGTGGCTGGATGAGGTCGGATTGAAGCCGGCTGATTTGCTCAGACCAGGAAGTCTGCCGATGTTTCGTCCCATCCTGTTGCGGATGATCCGCCAGGCTGTGGAGCATTTGGACCAGGGTTGGCTCTACACCATGGCCTTGCCGCGGTTTGAAATTCGGCAGCGGCTCGCCTGCATGTGGCCGATTCTGCTGGCAGGCGAGACACTCAAACGTGTGGCCACCGCGCCGGATCTCCTCGACCCGACCGTCAACGTCAAGGCCCCGCGCTCGGTGGTCTATCGAGTGATGGCCCTCACGACTTTCACCGGTGCCTGCGGCTACGTCGGCACAGCCTACTGGGGCAGACTCCGCAAGCAGATCGTGTAATCCGGGTTGCAGGTTCCCGACATTCTGGAGGTCAGCCGCAGTGAAATCTGTCGCGGAGCCCCGGACAATCAGGCTGCTCGCGGTGCTGTATGGAGCAGTTGCCGCATGGTTTGCCCCGGCGATGGGTCTGGCGGTCCTTGCGTTGCTGGGATTTCTGTGGAATCCTCGCACGATAGGAATCAGACACCTGCTGTTCGAGGTGGGAGTCGTGTCCGTCCAATTCGGAGGGGCTGCCCTTGCCTCTGTGGGATTATGGCGCCTGCGGTGGTGGGGCCCGGGAGTCGCTTGTGTCTACAACGTGGGGTGGGCTGGAGTCCTTGTCGGGTATGCCATTGAAAGCGACCGAAATCTTTCGTTCCAGGACAGCGTACCGCTTGCGTTGGTGCTTCTCGCGGGACTCCTGTTGCTGCCGGCGGTGAGAGGGGTGACACGCTATCGCTCTGAGAGCCAACGTGTGGCCTGCGGACAGCAGGCACACATACCTCAACGACGTCGAGGCTGAACCGCACACTCGGACTGAGTTCCTGCCGGCGCATGGCGAACCACGCGCCGGCCGTCAGCCGCATTCACCCTACTTCTTTTGCGGCTCCAGCAGCTTGTCCCCCTTGCGATAGACCGCGTAAATCGCTTGTGAGGGGCAGGCATCCAGACAAAGCCGACAGCTTTCCAGGCAGCGTGAGGGATCAAATTTGTACGGTGGCGTTGAGAGCCAGGCACTCGTGGGGCAAACCGGCATACAGATGGCCTGGTGGGTGCAACGGTCGGGGTGGCGCACCAGGTGATCGCGAATGAGCATCATAGGCTTGACTCCTTCGAAGAGACCTTGCGAGAAGATCTCGAACATGTTCTTTTGAGGAAGACTGCTCACTTCCACTCCTTGATCAGCTCAGCGAGCCGGTCTTTTAATTCTGGAAGCTGTTCTGCATTGTTGCGAATCGCGCCCAGAATGTTTTCGAGGCGGGCGATCCGTTGCGCCTCTTTATCTTTGTTCAGCAGTTGATCGTATCCGGCATAGGCCTCGGCATGTTTGGGCTCGAGATGGGCTCGACCAACCTGCAGCGCTTCGCCCAGTTCGTAGGGCTCCGGACGTAACAGCGGCACCACCAGAAACGACCCGTCCGTGCAGATGATTGCTGCGGATCCGGATTTGCTTTTGAGCGGCAACACCACTTCCACGGTTTTTCCGATCAATTGATCCCAAGCGTGCAACAGGCCGGGGAAGCCTTTCATGTAGGCCACCTTTTCCATGTTGGCCTTCCATTTGTCATCGGCGGGCATAACGTTCTCGCAAGATTCCGAAGGATGTGACCGGCTTAGATTTTTAGCGGGGAGAGCAGCGGAGAGGGGGGCTGGTCGGGCATCAGGAGTCGATCGACCAGCTCTCCCTTCATAATATGGTGCTCCATGATTTCCTTCACATCGGCCTCGGAGCGGACCCGGTACCACACCCCTTCCGGATAGACCACCACGGTGGGGCCTTGCGCGCAATAGTCGAGGCAACCCGCTTTGTTGGCGCGCACCACACCCTTGAGGTTGAGTCGCTTGGCTTCTTGTTTGAAGCAGGCATGCAACGCGTCGGAGCCGAGTTTGGAGCAGCTGCCGCGAGGATCATCCGGCTCGCGTTTGTTGGTGCAGACGAATATGTGTCGTTGATAACCAGTCATGGCAACAGTTCCGGGGCTGTGTCGTTCACTGGGTGGTGCGCAAGATCAGGCGCGCGCGTGGAATTGTTCGATTAATTGTGTGACGTCCGACGCGTTGAGCAGTGATGAACCGGCCGCTTGCGTGCCGGCAATGGCGGCAATTTCCCGGAGGCGCAATTGCGCACGCTGTTTGGCCTCTGGTTCGGACAGCGCAGAAGCCTGGCCCTTGGTGAGCTTGTCGAATTCGGCGCGGATATCGCGAAAATCCCGCTGTAAATTTTTCATCATGGAGCAGGGCTCGCAATACCACTTCGGACTTTGATCCGAGGAGGGCGACAACCGGTCGTAGGTGCGCCCGAAGAAATCTTTGCCCAACGAGAATTTCATCAACGGTGTGCCTGCGGTGCTGCAGGCGTTACACGATCCGGCATCCATGCGCGAAGTGCTCCTCATCAGGGGAAGACGTCGATAGACTGAGGATCTTACCGCACTGTTCTTTCGGCTGGCAAGGTGGCCCCGCAGTTCACGTTGGTGATGGCCCCGGCCCATGTATAATGCGGTATGCACGGGGGCCGGTGATGCGGGCGAAGGAGGCGGTATGGTGATCGGGGTTCCGAAGGAGATCAAAGACTACGAATTTCGGGTGAGTGTCACACCTGATGGCGTTCGTGCCTTGCAGCAGGCGGGCCATCAGGTACTGGTCGAGTCGTCTGCCGGTCAGGGAAGTGGCTTTTCCGATGAGGCGTATCGGCAGGCCGGCGCTGAAGTCGTACAGTCTAAGGAAGAGGCCTTTCACCGGGCAGAGCTGATTGTGAAGGTCAAAGAGCCTCAATTGCCGGAGTGCGCGCTCTTCCGGCCAGGCCAGGTGTTGTTTACGTATTTACATTTGGCGTCGATGCCGGAGCTGACGAAGGCCTTAATGGCAGCCGGCGTCACCGCGATTGCCTATGAAACGGTGGAGGCCAGGGACCGCAGTCTGCCGATGTTGCGTCCGATGAGCGAAATTGCCGGCCGGCTGTCCGTACAAGTCGGGGCGCACTATCTCGGGACCGTCCAGGGGGGGCGTGGGGTGCTGTTGGCCGGGGTGCCCGGCGTCCAGCCGGGTCATGTGGTGGTGATTGGCGCGGGTATCGTGGGGACTTCGGCTGTGCGCATCGCGGTAGGACTGGGCGCGCGGGTGACGGTGATCAACCTGGATTTGGATCGATTGCGGTTGTTGGACGATCTCTACGGGGGCCGAATTGCAACCTGCGCGGCATCCGTGTCCGCCATCGAACGAGCGGTCCTGGAGGCGGACTTGGTGGTCGGCGCGGTGTTGGTGCCGGGGGCGCGCGCGCCCCACGTGATTCCCCGGAGCCTTGTGGCGAAAATGCAGCCCGGTTCGGTTATCGTCGATGTGGCCGTGGATCAGGGGGGCTGCTGCGAAACGACCAGGCCTACAACCCACTCGAATCCGGTGTATGTGGTGGACGGGGTGGTGCATTATTGTGTGACGAACATGCCCGGAATCGTTCCGCATACGTCAACGCGCGCCTTGACCAATGTGACGCTCCCGTACATTGTTCGTCTTGCATCAGAGGGGGTCGCCCCGGCCATTCGCTCAGATTCCGGGCTGGCCAAGGGAGTGAACGTGATGGATGGCAAAATTACGTGCCAGGCGGTGGCTGAATCACACGGCTTGCGTTTTACCCCTCTGTTGTAAGACAATCCGCTCTCCGTTTTCTGATCCGCCCGGTCGGGGCGTAGCGCAGCCCGGTAGCGCACTGCGTTCGGGACGCAGGGGTCGGAGGTTCAAATCCTCTCGCCCCGACCAAACCGCTTCTTCTCCTATCCAGTGTCAACGACTCAGCCCGCGGAAGGGTCCTCCGCGTCGAGCACTCATGCTTTGTGCGATCCCTGCCGATAAGGGAGCAGCAAGAGCGTGGACGTGCCGCGCAAACTACTAAATCGCGTGACGCCATCTAGCCGCTGTGAGAGTATCCTGGTCAAGACGCGATTCTCGCTCTGCGAAAATGTCCGTGCCCAGGGAGTTGTGGCCCGATGACGGAAACCGGCGAAGCCGTGCGGGCAAAAATCTTGGTGAGTGGTCGTGTGCAAGGTGTGGGCTATCGCGCGTTCACCTGTCGCATGGCTGCCTCGCGCGGACTGACCGGCGGAGTGGAAAATCTGGATAGCGGGCAGGTGGCGGTGGATGTTGAGGGAAGTCGGAATGTCCTGGAGGAATTTCTGACGGATCTCAAGCGGGGGCCGGTGGGGGCGCGTGTGACCCAGGTGCAAGTCGAATGGGGCAACGCCACGGGCCGGTATCACGACTTTACGATTCGGTAACAGGTAACGACGTTATGGCTCGACGTGCAACCATGCGACAGGACACCGAGATGAATCCGCCGGTTTCGGCTCGCCGCCCGCGTGTGGTGCGGGGAGATGAGGAAGAGGAGGCGGACTCGCAGGGCCATGTGGACGCGAGCGAGCCGGGCGGTGAACGCCGTTCGTCGGAATCCGGACGCGCGGAAGGCTTGGACACGATCAAGAGTTATCTGCGCGAGGTGCGCAAGTCGACCCTGCTGAATTTTAAGCAGGAGCAAGCGCTGGGCAAGCGGGTCATGGCGGGCGACGAAGCCGCCCGGCAGGAGATGATCGAAGCGAATCTCCGGTTGGTGATTAGCATCGGGAAGCGCTACATGAACCGAGGATTCCCTTTTGCCGATATCGTCGAAGAAGGCAATCTGGGGCTGATCAAGGCGGTCGAGAAGTTCAACTACAAGCGCGGGTTCCGGTTCAGTACCTATGCGTCCTGGTGGATCCGCCAGTTTATCGAACGGGCCATCATCAACCAGGGGAAGCTGGTCAGATTGCCGGTGCATGTGGTTGAACGGTTGAATCGCTACCTGGCCAAGGTGGAGCAGCTGGTTCATGAACACGGGCGGGAGCCGCTGGCCGAGGAAGTCGCGGCGAAACTGAAAATCAGTGTCGCGGAGGTCGACGACCTCAAGCAACTGGTTCGCACCACCTGCTCGCTGGATAGTCCCATCAGCGACCGTCAGGACACCTTTCTCCGGGATGTCATCGAGGACCCGCTCTGTCTCACCCCTGCCGATACCGCCGAAGGCGTGATGCGGCGGGCCGAACTGATGGCCTGGGTCAACGAGCTGCCGGAAAAGGAGCATACGGTGATTCTGGCTCGGTTTGGACTTGACGGCGCGGAGTCGCGGACGTTAGAAGAGATCGGCCAAGAAATGGGGCTGACTCGTGAGCGGGTTCGTCAGATCGAATCTGCCGCGCTGGCCCGGCTCCGCGGAATCATTGAACGGAAAACTATGAAGCGGGCGGATCTCTTATGAGGACGTCCCGATGCCCCCACACCCATGAATTACAAGGCCCTCATTCGAGAAGTCCCCGACTTTCCTAAGCCCGGTATTCTGTTCTACGACATCACCACCCTTCTCAAAAACCCTCAAGCCTTCCGTGCCATTGCCGATGACCTTGCCGCCCGTTATGACGGCCAGGGTATCGCGAAGGTGATCGGCATCGAATCGCGTGGATTCATTCTCGGCGGCACCCTGGCGGCCCGTCTTGGGGCCGGGTTTGTCCCTGTTCGGAAGCCAGGCAAATTGCCGGCAGATATCTATGAGGTGGAATATAACCTGGAATACGGGTCCAGCGTATTGGCGATCCATCGGGATGCCGTCTCGGCCGGAGAGCGCGTGCTGATCGTGGACGACTTGCTGGCGACCGGTGGCACGGCGGCCGCAACGGTGGACCTTGTGCGCCAACTCGGTGGAGAGATTGCGGGCCTGGATTTCCTTATCGAACTGAAAGGTCTGAAGGGGCGTGACCGGCTGACCGGGTACAACGTGCATTCTATGCTCATCTACCCCTGAACACCCAAGATCTTGGGGAATCGGGTACTTGTCAAACGATCTATAGCGTGATATACCTGCCAAACTTTTTCGCCTTGCACTCATCACGAAAGGGCATGAGACTCTATGGCGACGAAAGTCGGCGCGAAGAAAAAAACACCAACCACGAAAGCCAAAGCCATCGCTCCTGAGAAACCCGTGAAGAAAGAGCGTCCGGCTCCAGTAACAGCTATGACGGAAAAAGATGAAGACAGCGTAGCCGCGCGCGTGGTGGCTGCGTTGACGCAGAAAGAAACGCCAAAAGAAAAAGAAGAACGTCAGCGCCGGCGCGAGGTCTTGCAGCGAATGCTGCTCGGCAAGCGTCAGGAGATTATGCGAGAGATCGAGGGCAACCTCGGCCAGTCGCTGACGGAGGATCAGCAACGCCGGTTGGAATCGGCCCGTGACGTGGGCGATCAAGCCCTTATGGACTTGGATCGCGAACTCGGTATCTCGCTCATGGAGATGCGCAATAGGAAGCGGCAGGCGATCGATGAGGCGTTGACCAGACTCAGCGAGGGAACCTACGGCATTTGCGCAGAATGTGGCATCGAAGTCAGCGAAAAGCGCCTGGAGGCCGTGCCGTTCGCGAAACTCTGTGTCCAGTGTCAGTCGCAACAGGAACTGCTCGAGAAGATCGAGAAGGAAGAGGATCGAGACTAGCGCGCTCGCGTCGTGCCGATCCTGCTTCGGTTTGCCCTCACGTCTTGCGCCTGTGATCGCACAGGTGCTCCTTCTCCGGCACCGGACCTCCGTGGTCTCCGGTTCTCGTGCCTGCACCTATGACTCATCCCCAGTCGAATGCAGTGGTGTTGCTGAGTGGTGGATTGGATTCCACCGTGACGGCCGCCATCGCGCAGCAGGACGGTTTTCGCATTCACTGCCTGACCGTCTCCTACGGGCAGCGTCATGGGGTGGAAGTACTGCGTGCTCAGGCCGTCGCGGCGGCATTGGGTGCGGGAGGCCATGTGATCGTGACGGTCGACCTTCGAGCCCTCGGTGGTTCCGCCCTGACGGCCGATCTGGCGGTGCCGAAAGATCGCACGGAGCGGGAACGAGCGGGCGAGATCCCGATCACCTACGTTCCGGCACGTAATACCATCTTTCTCTCGCTGGCCTTGGCGCATGCCGAAACCCTTCAGGCACAGGCGATCTATTTCGGTGCCAATGTGCTGGATTATTCCGGCTACCCGGATTGCCGCCCGGAGTTTATCCGTGCGTTTGAAGCGGTCGCCAGGCTTGGGACGAAGATGGGCGTCGAGGGGCGGGCGATCGAGGTACGCGCACCGCTCTTGATGCTTTCCAAGGCAGAGATCGTGCGCCGGGGGCAGGAGCTCAACGTTCCATTTGAGCTGACGCATAGCTGTTATGACCCCGGTGTCGATGGGGTCGCTTGCGGCCGATGCGACAGTTGTCGGATTCGCCGAGAAGGTTTTCGTCAGGCGGGAGTTGAGGATCCCGTCCCCTATGCGATACTGTAACAAACAGTGAGAGCGCGCGTGCCCGAGTCGGGAGAGATGGACCGATGACGCCTGAAGAGTTTTTTATGTATCTCATCATTGCGCTGGTGATCGTGACCCCGATCGGGGCCCGGCTCTATCGCCGCCTGACCCTGAACCGTACAACACAGTTGTTGCGCGAGCAAATGCACCAATCTCAGTCCGGTCAATCGGCGACGCCACCCTCGGAGCCACCGCGATGAGGCAGATGATGGGGAGGAGTATGTCGATGAAGGCCTGGATGGTGGGGACCGGTGTTGCGGTGATGGTAGCGGCGTTGGTCGCCTGCGAATCGAATGCGACCAATCAGGATGCGGCTAAGCCGGCCGGAGGAGTCACACCGGCTGATGTGCAAGTCGGCGAAGGGAAATTTGCCGCCAATTGTGCCGCCTGTCATGGTGTCCGTGGTGTCGGAACCAAACAGGGTCCGCCGCTTGTTCATAAAATCTATGAGCCAAACCATCATGCCGATATGGCTTTCCACCGTGCGGCGGAGAACGGCGTACGCGCGCATCATTGGGAGTTCGGGAATATGCCGAAGATTGAAGGCGTGACACCGGCGGATGTGGAGCAGATCATCCGATATGTACGCTGGTTGCAACGCGAGGCAGGCATATACTGACCCGCGTTGCCTACCTGTTCTGTTCCATCCTCTCCTCTCATCCCTGTGCTTTCCCGTCGGCCTCCAGGCTCCGCTCCCTCCGTTTGACAAGCTGCGCGTGCGGTTCGTAAGGTAGATACATGGCCAAACGAGGCCGTTCACACCCGCCTGGACCGCAAGGCGGCTTGGTTCGTGGGCGAGGCCTTTTCACAGGAGGAACCTATGCGACAGGGAGCCTGGTTCATGTTGGGCGTGCTGGGGATCGTCGGGGCATCGTTGTCGATCTCGGGCTGTGTGGCGATCGAGGCGGGTCATGAGGGCGTGATGGTTGAGCAGCCGTTCTTCTTCGGCCACGGAGGGATTGACCCGTCACCCTCCAAGACCGGTCGCGTCTGGGTGGCGCCCACGACGAAGGTGATTGAGGTGGACGTCCGGCCGCTGCAGTATTCGGAGCACTTCGACATTATTTCCGCCGAGAATGCACCAGTGTCGTTCGACGCGTTTTTGATTGCTAACGTCGTGGAAGGGCGCTCCCCTGAACTCATCGGTCGCTACGGAACTACCTGGTATCAGAATAACGTAAAAGAAGCCTTCCGGACCTTTGTCCGTGAAGAGGTGCAACGGTATCCGCTCTTTCAGTTGACCACGGACCCCACGACGAGAACAAAGCTTCAAGACGCGATTGCACGCGAGGTGCAAAATAAGCTCATTGATAAGCAGAACATGCCGATTCGACTTAACCGGGTCGTGGTCGGAAGCATTCTTCCGCCCAAAGGCGTGGTCGAACAGACGACGCAGACCATCGTGCAGGAGCAGCGCAAGATCACGATGGTGGAGTTTCAAAAGGCGGAAGAGGCGCGTGAAAAGGCGGAAAAACAGCGCGGTATCGCAGACCGTGCCTATCGTGAATCATTGGGATTGACCGCCCCAGAATTTGTCGATCTGCGCCGCATCGAGGTGCAGAAAGAAATTGTGCAGCATGCGCCGACGGCGTTGACCGTCATCATGGGATTGGAGCGGGTCGGCATCAATATGCCGTCGTCAGGGACTGATCGGTAGCGGGAACAACAGGCTGTCGCGAAGCTTGTAGAGCGGTGGGCCAAGCCGGGTCGGTTCCGGCTTGGCTTCCGCGATGGATCGTTACTTCACCACCCACACCCGGTAGCTTTTTGCGTTCAGCGGTTTGGCGATTCTGAGCGTCCCTACTTCGCCGGGATTCATCACATCATCGCCCGTCGCGGTTTTTCTGGCCGGATGCCGACTGCTCCGGATGAGTATTCCCTGCTCGTCATAAAAATCCACCATCACATCGGCTGATTCGCGAAGCCCCCCTTGATAGGCGGTTCCCAACCAATCGAGGCGTTTGAGTGCTTGATAAGTGACGACGAGCGTGCCGTCCGTGTCCTCACGCGCGCTGAGAATCCTCAGCGCCCGATTCTGGTCCAAAACCTGGTCGGTTCCGCTTGAAGTCTGGGTGTGTAGGACCCGGTCGACGGCGTCGGCATGGAAAAGCGCCTTGATCTTGCAATACACCGTGCGGCCCTGCTCGCTCTGCTGCACGATTTGCTGGTCGGACACATGTTGCGTGGCGAGGGTGTGAATCAGCCGGTGAAAGAAGGTCGAATCCACCAGGGAAGCAGTGCGTTCTTTCACCGCGATCGAGTTGCTGACAGCCTGATGCAGGGCTTCCGTGCAGGCGTGCTGCTTGGCCTCAGCCAGAGTTTCCGGCTGATGGAGGGCGTACCGATAATCGCCGGTGATTTCTACCAGACCGTTGTCAGAAGAGGCCTGGGCCGGCGCGACGAGTATCAGGCTGTGAAGGGTGATTGCGAGGAGGGTTCCGCCCCCTGTCCGTGACAACCATGGAGTCATATGAGTCACCTCCCTCTTAATCGCAAGGTCTACATCGTGCGGTAGTCAGGCCTCACGGGCTGCGTGAGATTATGCTACCACGCGGTCAGGGTGGCGGCAATGCGGCTGAATCGGGAATCGCCCTCAACGCTTCCACGATGGCTTGAATCGTCAGCGGAGCGTTGCCCTCCGAACGATTGTTGACCAACACATAGGGCATAACCTGCTGCGAGGCTGCGGCGTGAATCAGGGAGGCGGCGTCCCGGCGCATCTGCGGCTGGGCGGTGACGATCCGGTTGTACGGGGCATACCGTTCTACGGCTGAAGCGTACCGAAGTCCGAGGGGCGTCAGCAGGCGCATCACCAGAAAAGCGGCGGTGAACCGTTCTCCCAGCAGTCGATGCTGCATGAGGAGCGGTGGCATCCCCGTCCAATGGTTGTACGTATGTGCTACGCCGTGGGCGTGCAGAATATCTCGATACCGTGGGCTGAGCAACGCGGGATTTCTAATTTCCACGGCATAGGGATGTCCGGGCGAAAGCTTTGCGAGGAATTTGTCGAGTGCGTCCAGGAACGGCTCCGGGTCGAGACCGCTGCGCTGAAACTCGAAGATGAACGGGCCAACGCGTCCAGACAAGTCTTCGATAAACGGTTGCAGCACCAGATCATGAAAGGCAGTCACGTCGAGAAAACGTGGGTTTGCTTTGCCGGCCTTGACGCCGTAGCGCGAAAGGTTGGCATAAGTTGGGATGGTGAGCTCTTCCCACACTTTGGAGCAGAAGTGAAAATCGGAAGGAACCTGGGCCGCGTAGTTAGCAAGTTGCGCGGGCGTCGCGGGACGATAGAAGGTGTGGTCGATGCCGACCGTGCGGAACAGTGGTGGCCCGGCGGGCGCATAGGCGGCATACTCGGCGAGGCTATCTTTAGAAAAGCGGCCGACGGTATAGGTACGACGGTACACCTGCCCTTGCCAGCCCTCATAGGCCCAGGAACTGGTTCCGAAACGGACATGTGCGAGGTCCATCATAGAGTCCACGCCTCGACGCGTGTGTGTATGCTGGCCTTGAACGGTTGCCTGCTCGGCTGTCGTGGAGGCTGCTGTCGATCTTGGATGAGGTGCATGCGGCGAATTCTATCGCAACCCTGCGGAAAAACGTAGGATGCCTTGACTTGATGGAGGTCTTCACTCACACTCGCTCGACACCATGTACGACGGCACTGAGCAAGACCTGCTTCGCCTGCTCGCCTCGCGAGCCGGTATCTGTTCCGACTATCACGATATCGCCGGTACGCTTCACGTTACGAGCGACGACACCCGTCGCGCCATCCTCTCCGCCATGGGGTTTGATGTGGCGTCGCGCGAGTCGCTGACGCGGGCTCTGCTCGAGTGGGACGAGGCGCCCTGGCAACAGGTGTGCGATCCGATTCTCATCCTCCAGCAGGGCTACGGTCCCACGGTGTGGACCTGCCGTCTTCCGGTCGAGGTGGACGAAGAGCCGCATCTGGCTGTCGCGTGGCAGTTGACCGACGAAAAGGGCACCACTGTTCATCGCGGAGAGGCCGGGCCTGGCCTGCAGCCCCAGGACGTTCGATTCCTGTTGGGGCGGCGGATGGTGCGCGTCGAGGTGCCGCTGGTGTCCGATCTGACGCTCGGGTATTACGACCTCTCGGTTACGAGCATAGGATGTACAGTGCCAACGAAGGGGGCCCTCCGTGTGGTGGTGGCGCCGGCGCATTGTTATGTGCCGGAAGGTATTGCCCGCGGTTCTCGTGTCTGGGGCGTGGCCGTACAACTCTACTCCTTGCGCTCGCGGACCAACTGGGGCGTCGGCGATTTCACGGATCTTGCCCGGTTGGTTGAATGGGCCGGCAGGGAGCTGGGCGCAGGCATCGTCGGTCTGAATCCCTTGCACGCCTTGAAGAATTCACGCCCGCACCATCTCAGTCCCTATTCGCCCACGAGCCGTCTGTTCCTCAACGAACTCTACATCGATCTCGACCGGCTACCGGAATATCACGCCTCGGCTGAGGCACAGCGTGTGAAACAGAGCCCCGAGTTTCAACAAACATTAGAGCGGGCGCGCACGGCTGATTGGGTGGATTCCGAGTCCGTGGCTCAGGCAAAACGGAGGATGCTGGATCTCGCCTACCGCCAATTTCTCACTGACAATTACGCGGGGACCGAACCTGCTTTGCAACCGACGAGTGCGCGCGGGTGGTTGTTGGAACGGTTTATTCGCGATGAAGGGGAGTCGCTTGAACGGTTTGCGTTGTTCCAGGTGCTGGACGAAGATCGGCGCCTGATCGAGCAAACACACAGGCTGTGGCCGGAGTGGCCGCCCCAGTATCGCAATGCCGATTCTCAGGCGTTGCGTGAGTTTGCCAGACGACATCGCAAGCGGGTCCGGTTTTTTCAGTACATGCAATGGGTGGCCGCCGATCAACTCAGAGCCGCCAATACTCGTGCCGAACAGGTGCAGATGGTGGTCGGACTGTACCCTGACCTCGCGCTCGGCAGCGATCGAAACGGAGCGGAGGCCTGGATGCTGCAGGATGTCCTGGCGTTGGGCACGGACTGCGGGGCCCCGCCGGATGCGTTCGCGCCTCAAGGCCAGAATTGGGGATTCGCTCCGTTCAATCCGTTACGTCTGAAGGCAACAGGATACCGATCGTTTATCGAATTGCTGCGGAAAACGTTTCGACAGGGCGGGGCGATTCGGATCGACCATGTTATGACCCTGTTCCGCCTGTTCTGGGTCCCGCGGGGAATGACCGCTGCGGCGGGCGCCTATGTGCAGTATCCGGCGGAGGATCTGTTGCGGATTCTGGCGCTGGAGAGTACACGTGCACAGACGTTGGTGATCGGAGAAGATTTAGGAACCGTACCGGACTATGTGCGCGAACAGTTGGCCCGCTACAAGGTACTCTCATACCGGGTGTTGTATTTCGAACGAAACTGGGATGGCTCCTACAAGCCCCCGTCGTCCTACCCTGAACAGTCCCTCGCGGTCGTCACCACCCACGATCTCCCTACGTTGACCGGCTATTGGATCGGAGAGGACATTCGGTTGCGGGCCAGGCTCGGCATGTATGCGCATGAACAGGCGGTCCAGCAGGCGTTCGAGGAACGGGCCCGGGATAAACATCACATCCTCACGGCGCTCAAAGGGATGGGCGTCTTGCCGGCCGGGGTCAGTGAACAGCCGGAGCATGTTCCGGTCATGACGCCGGATCTCTGTCGGGCGATGCATGTGTATCTGGCGATGTCGCCGGCTTGGGTGGTCATGGCCAATCTTGACGACGTGATCGGTGAAGTGACACAAATGAACCTGCCCGGGACCGTGGATGCCTATCCCAATTGGTCGCGTAAACTGTCGTTGTCGCTGGAGGACCTCCAACGGGATGAACGTGTACAAGCTCTCGCTGCTGCCGTGCGAACGCTTCGGCCTTCCGTCGGATCCAGCTAGCGGGCAAGGAATGCGTGTCCGGTCCCGTTCCTTCCCGTCTCGTGAGGGGCTCCTTCCCGCCCCATCCGAGTGTCGCCCCCCAGTCAGTGTTTTCCCTATCCATAGGAACGGTTTGATGCGCATTGATCGGTCTGCAGGACCCTTCTCCCTGTCGGGCAGGGAGTGGCCATGAAGAACCGAAACCAGGTGGTCCTGGTCATCGCTGCACTATTGTTCCTCATTGTCACAGTGATGGAATGGATGTTCCCGTTGAATGTGGTGGGGGCGTTCGGGTTCGTGTTGCCGATTCTGTTAGTGGCCACGGTGCGAAATCGTGGGCTCATGATCGTGACCCTGGCCTTGTGTATTCTGGTGACGTTTGTTGGATTGTTTCAGCCGGCCAAGAAAAAGGAACGTTTCACGACGGTCGTGTTTAACCGCATTATGGTGGTGTGTGTCTTGACGGGCGTGGCCTATCTCGGCGTGACCTGGGAGGAGCGCAAGGCCCGCGAAGAGGCGGCACAGGCCGCATTGGCAACGCAGACGGAACATCTGCTTCGGGCGAATACCCAGCTGGTGGAGATTAAGGACAAGCTGGCACGATCGGAACGATTGGCGACGGTGGGGCAGTTGGTGGCGTCGGTCGCACACGAAGTCGGAACGCCCTTGCACTCCATTGCCTGGCATGTGGAGGCATTGGCGGAGGAGCCCGGCGTTACCCCCGAGATGCAGAAGCGTATCGGCATTATCGAGGAGCAGTTGAATCGGGTGGTGCGCATCATTCAAGATCTGCTCTCCTCCACCAGACAGCGCAAGCCGGAGCCGACATGGTATCCGGCTGAACGCCTAATCGAGCCGGTCATCGCCCTGATGGAGCCTGGTTATCACGCCAAGGGGGTGGCGCTTCACTCGGAGGTGGCCCCAGCGCTATTGGCCTGGGCCGATGCCGAGAAGATCCACCAGGTGCTTGTCAATCTTCTCACCAATGCGTTGGCTGCCACCGGGACGGGAGGGCAGGTGACGGTCACTGTGGCGATGCGGCCGGCGTCGGCGGACGAACGGGAGCGCGCCGCCTGCACGGGCCGGTCCGATCTCGACACCGTGGTCATGCTCGTCGTGGCCGATTCGGGATGCGGCATGCCACGGGAAAACCTGGAAAGGGCCTTTCAGCCGTTTTTTACGACCAAGGCGATCGGCAAGGGGACAGGGTTGGGGCTCTTTCTCAGTCGCGAGGCCGTTGTCGCCCATGGCGGTCAGTTGACGCTGGAGAGTGAATTGGGAACAGGGACAACGGTGACGGTGGTGCTTCCCGGCATGCCGTCGGAGTCAGCTGCAACGTAGGAGCAGAACGCTGATGAGTCAGGCAAAACTGTTTGTGGTCGACGATGATGACGCGGCGCGTGCGTTGCTGGCCGAAGCGCTCGCAAAGGAGGGGTATGAGGTCGAGGCCTTTTCCAGCGGCCAGGCTGCCGTGGAACGTGGTCGGCACGTCCTCCCGGACGTCGTGTTGACCGACATTCGCATGGAGCAAGGCGACGGGTTCCTGGTGCTGAAGGAATTCAAGCGGTTTAGTCCGGATACGTCGATTGTGTTGCTCACCGCGTTCGGCTCATTGGAAGGGGCGATCGAGGCGATCAAGCAGGGTGCGTATGATTATCTGGCGAAACCCTTCAAGAAGGACGATATCCGCCTGGTCGTCCAACGAAGTTTGGAGCATTGCCGGCTGGTGCGGGAGAATGCCCGATTCCGTGAGGATGCGCGAGCGCGTGAACCCTGGTCGCACCTGGTTGGCAGCAGCCCGGCCATGCTGGAGGTGTATAAACTCGTCGCTCGAGTCTCGGACGGGCGGAGCACGGTGCTGATCGAAGGAGAAAGTGGAACCGGCAAGGAATTGATCGCGCGAGCGGTGCATCTCAATAGTCCGCGTCGCGACAAGCCCTTCATCCCCGTGAACTGCGGGGCGTTGCCCGATCATCTCCTGGAATCTGAAATGTTCGGATACGAAAAGGGGGCGTTCACGGGAGCGGTCGGCGCTAAGGCCGGCTTGTTTGAAGCGGCCAACGGCGGCACCCTGTTTCTTGATGAGATCGGAGATCTTGGCCAGGCGCTCCAGGTCAAACTGTTGCGTGTGATGCAGGAGCATGAGGTTCGGCGTGTCGGGAGTACGTCCTCGGTGAAAGTCGACGTACGCATTATCGCCGCCACCAATCGCGATCTGGCCGCCCAGGTGAAGGACGGAAAGTTCCGCGATGATTTGTATTATCGCCTGAATGTGGTACGGATTGCGCTTCCGTCCTTAGCTGAGCGGCAGGAAGACATTCCGATGCTGGCCCACCACTTTTTACAGAAATATGCCAAACAAGGGTCGCATGTGCGGGGGTTTACGCCGGAAACCATGATCCTGCTCAAGCGTTACCATTGGCCGGGCAATGTGCGTGAGTTGGAAAACGCCGTCGAGCGGGCAGTCTCGCTCAGTCATGGACCGCTGTTGCTGCCTGAAGATCTACCAGAAGCCATTCGTGCTGAGCCTGATCCATCGGCGACGCGCAAGGAGAGTCGTGGGGACACAGATCCCGAAGCCTTACTGACCCTGGACGAGGTGGAAAAGCGGCATCTCTCCCGTGTGCTCAAGGAGACACGAGGCAACAAGGTCAAGGCAGCGAAGATTCTCGGGATTGATCGGCGAACGTTATACCGGATGGCGGAGCGGTTCGGCCTGGATTTCGGCGAGGAGGGCGACGACAAATAGCCCCAGTTTATAATAATCGCAGGGCGTTTTTGATCCGGCGAATTTCATTCGCGGCGCTCTGCGGCAGAGGCGTTTCCGCATCTTCCCACGTGTCGAAGAGTCCGTCTTTCCCACGGTGAAATACTTGCAGCCGCAGCCGGGTCGTCGATTCGTCCTGCGGGACGACGCGTGCTTCCACCCGGCTCTTGCCCACTCCGAACCTCCAGCGCAGCAACCAGTTCCATGGACTTCTGATTTCCTGCCTCATGCCCGTCGTCACATTGCCGGAATCATCCTGGGCGACCGTATAGCCTTCCTGGGAAAGCACATCGGCCACTGCAGCTTTGACCTGTTCGATGGGAGCGTGGAGCGTAACGTCCATCACATCCGGCTCCGGGGCGGCAGGGCTGCCTGCACAGCCAGCGACCGCTGCTACAAGGAGAATGGCCGCACGAGATGGCAGCATCCGGCTCATTTTGGCTTGCCTTCCTGCAGTCGATAGACCATGTGCGTGTCGGTCTGATCGACACCGGGGATGGCGTGAATCCTCGCCAATACCAGCTGGGTCAAGGCGTCTTGATGAGGAATTTCAACGATTGTGAAGATGTCCGGCTTGCCCCAGCAGGGGTCGATTTGTTTGATCTCTTTGATGTCAGACAGGGCTTTCACGACGTCGGCGGTTTGTCCGGGATGGACGTTGATCAAGACGTAGGCTCGGTCGGACATAGGGGGGAATCTCCCTTGAACTAGTGCGGACAGGCGGCGAGGCCGTTCCGCGAGTCGAAACCTATCGGATTGGTCCGGATGAAGTCAATAAAACGCCTGCCGAGGGGGCGGGGCCACGTGTTATTTCGGCGCGACGATCACCTCGACTCGGTACGTTTCCTCTGTGGAGGTCAAATCGGTCTCCAGGCCACGAGGGTTTCCCACCCGTCCTTCCGGGTCATAAATGAAGCACAGCAGCGTGGTTCCATTGGGTCGAGCGGAATAGTGGACCTTATCTGCCGCAACCTGTTCGGCCAAGTCCTTGCTCGACAGGCCTGAACGAGTTTGTTTGACGACCACTACCGTGTTATCCCAGTCGAGCAGATAGCTGGTCCGATGTGCGCCGTTCGCATAGGCTGGGGACCAGTCCTCCGTGCCCACCTCATCAAACTGCAAGCGCAGAAGGGCATAAAACAGGTCCTGAAGATCATACTCATCGTTGATTTCGAGTGTGGGACGATATTCTTTTCGGAGCCTGAGTTGGCGCGCGACGAGGTGAAATCGGGCGCAGACCCTCCTTAGTATGCCCAGCGTTCCCTGTTCGACGTGGAGTTTGACGTCTTGCGCCTTCTCTGGAACCGGGCTCTGAGTCGATGCGGGCGAGGATGGTTGGACCGGCGTGGTTACCGATGCAGCAGATGAAGGCGCAGTCGGTTCCTGCTTTGGTGCGTGAATTGAGCTGGCCGGTGCCGGCGCCGCCGGCTGAATGATCGGAGCCTCGGTTCGAATGTCGGGAGCAGGAACATCATCTGATCCGGCCAGGGCTGCAGGCAACGATGGGGCTGCGGGTTGGGGTGACGCAGGAATCGGAGCGGCCGTCGGCGCTTGAGCGATTGTGTGCATCGCGGCCGGCTGAGTCGGTGTCGGAGATTCGGTGCTGACGGATGTCGCGGGCCGCGGGCGCAACGTTGTATGGGGAACAGGTGGAATGGTCCCGTGAGGGATAGCGCTCACGGTCGGCGCGACAGGAGGAATTGTTCTTGTGGGAATGGGGGCATCTGCTGCCGCCCTGGCTGTGGAACTGGCTGTCGGTGGCGGCGTTGCCGGGTCGGCACTGATGGTGACCGGCGGTGTCGAGACTGGCGGCTGTGCCATGCTTGCGTGTGGCGCCACGGTGGTTTCAACTGATGTTGGGCCGATTGAGGGCGGTGGCTGAATCGAGCGAGGTGTTGGCGCGTCGGGCCTAGACTGAGGTGAAGCGTCCGTGACCGGCATTGGTGTGGAAGGGACGACAACCAGTGCGGCTGCGGAGGTCGTCGAGGGGAACGAGGGAAGTGGGTTGATGGTGGCCGTCGCTCTGACGGCTGGAGCAGGGGGACTAGGAACAGAGACGGCCGCAAGCGAGACAGGCTCCATTGCGTTCGGCGCTGTGGGGGAGTCAGGCGGGGTGGTGAGCGGAACTACAGTCAGCGATGGACGATCGGGCTCTGCCTGGACGACGGCGATGACTTCATCCGGCTTGAGGCCGAGTAACTCAGCTTTTTGAATCTCAAGCGCCGCGATGAATTCCTTCAAGAGCGCGGTGCTCTGTGCGGATTCTGCGCGACTACCGACTCTCAGTTTGTGATTCTTGTGCGCCTGATACTCGGGGGATTTTTCACCGAATAATCGACGGATCGTTTCACGAAAGGAGAGTTCGGTTCTCGCGCGGACGGCTTCACGGTAGGGGAATCCATCCCGGCTCAGATCCTCGATCTGGACGCTTAACTCCCGGAGCGTGGCGACGCCGCGGGTGAGCTCTTCAACGGCGTTCGGTTTTGTCTTGCTGCGTAGCGGCTCTGTTGCTTTTGCTCGTGCCATGCGACATATCCCTCTTGTGAGAAAAGTCTATCCGAGGGGGTGTTGCCTGACAAGCAATCCCTGCATTTACTCGTTGCCGATCGTGAGATGCGGGGGCGTGATGGCAGTCAGTCGACCCATTCGACCTCGGCCTTGCCGGATGCAGAAGGCTTCGGAGGGCTCTGTGTGGTAGGAGGGCCGGCCAATGTCTCATGGATCAGCGTCAGCAACACCTCGCTGGTAAAGGGCTTATTCAGGAAGGGTAATCCCTCCCGAATGAGGCCACGACTGCACAGGTCTGGTCCTGGAGTGCTGGACATGAGAATGATTCGGATGTCTCGTTTTTTCTCAAGCAGCAGGTCGACCATCTCGAGACCATTGACTCTGGGGTAGGGATTCTTCTCGACGGAGAGTTGGAAGTCGGGGGGAGGAAGAAAGATGTCTGTGAGGATGAGATGAATCGGCTGTGGGTGTTCGGTGTAGAGCCGAAGGGCTTCAGCGCTTCCCGGGGCTTGCAGTACTGTGTGGCCGGCAAGTTGCAGTGGTTTGGTGGCCAACAGAATTGTTGTGGGATCGTCGTCGACGATAAGGATGGTCGAGTGCGGCGCTGGTTCTGTAGCCATGACGGTCTCCTGCTCGGGACGGTAATACCTGCTTGTCTCGTCAGAATCGGGGATGTTGCTCCTTCAGCCGTTCGTATTCCCGCTGCTCGCACGCGCCGGGTTTTGGGCGTAGCGCGTCGGGCACCTCCGCAAAACGTAGCGCGCAATAGCGACGGGCTGCCCGACGGCGTTCCTGGTCCTGCTGTTCTTCGAGTTGTTGGAGCCGGGTTGTGAGGTCGATGGTCGGCAGATCTGTTCCCGTCGGCGGCTCCTGCGGGGCGGGCGATGTGGTTCCCTCACTGGACCGTGAATGCGGGCCGTTCAGGCGCCAGCGTGTCAGCACATCATCCTGGTTGAACACGATGGTCAGTCCGAATTGCGCATAGTCCCAAATCAGTTCGCCTTGTTCCGGTCGCGCCCAGATCGATCGTGGCAAGCCGTAACGGCTCCAGACCTCGTCCCGCAGCATGCCCACGCGCGGCGTGAGGTTGCGGATTGCCGTGACCTGCGCAAGGATCGGGGAAATGTCCGCCGGTTTTCCAGGGGCAGGGCGTTTTGCGAGCGACTCTAGTGCTGCACGCGGGGCTCGCAGTAATCGCCAAACGGTCACGAATCCCTGGGCGCAGTCTGCGGGACGGGCGTCTTCAAAAATCATCTGGGTATCCAAGGGAAACCCTTCGATTTCCTTGGCGCGGGTAAAGTTTCTGACTTCCTGAACTGCGGCGAGGTAGGCACGCTGACGTCCTTCTTCAATGGATGGCGCACATGAAGATCGGCCGGTAAAGAACACATCGTCCCCGAAATGAAACAGGGCCTGCTCCGTCCAAAACGGGCGATGTTCTGCGGCCCCGGCGAGCAGAGGACAGACGAGACAGAGGGTCTGAAGCAGAATGGGCAGGCGATAGGCCATACGTGTCTGCGGTCGAGAAATGTGACGCGTGTCACGTGACCAGTATAACGCCTGGGGTGGAAAATCGACAGAAAGAGCGCGTTTTCGCACAGAGGGAGACAGTGAGGAGTGAAAATCCTGCTAATTGTTCATTGGGGGAGTGAGGTTTTCCCGGCCGGAAGAGGTTGGATTCGCTACTGGTCTGTGTGTTTCGGTCACCATGACGCCTGATCCCTGGGGGCACACGTTTTCCGGCGCAGTCGCCCCGGGGTTACGCATGCCCCACGCGGTGGCCAAGGCATGGCAAGTGAGCAGGCTGATACCTTCCTCGATGTTGCTGAACCGTTCAGTGGATTGGGCCTTGCCGCTCCACTCGATTTCCCCTGTATTCACGTCAACCGCCCGTAAGGAGATGGTGGCTGAATACACACGTTGGCTGTGCGGAATCCCCGCACTCCAATCAAGGGCTTCCCACGACCCGACCTCTGCATTGCTGAAGACGACCAAGCGTGCACCGACGAGTTTGGCCATTCGCAATACATCAGTTTCGAGGTATTGATATCCCGTCAGACTCACCTTCTGGTCAGCTGCGGCCTGTAGGACCTTTGTCTGGTCCACAACCAGGAGGCCTCTTTTCAGGAGCCAGGTGCTCGCGCTTTGTACGGTGTCGGGTCGTCCGCCCCAGACTACCGCTCGGGTGTATGGAGCAGGCAGTTTTGAATGGAATCCATCCGTCGTCGGGATCTCCAGGCGAGAATATCCGTGGCACCCGGCCGTGAGGAGAAGGAGCATGACCAGGCAAGCGAGCAGGTTCATCGGGTTCACGGATTTCTGTGCGGTGGATATGCTGGAAGTCGTTCTGGTGACAGGGGTGTTCATGAGGAACCGTTTGTGCGGTGTGGAGGATGCCGCGATCATTGTCTGCGCGCATTATACATGAACAATTCTACCTACGTCTGCCTGATTCGTCGAGGGACAATGGGCTGCTTCCGGGAGCGTGGCCATACCCTCATGTACGTATATGTGAGCGATGGTGTAGGGATGTCTGATTGCGGAGGGTGGAGAGGAATCGTTCTTCGTGAGCGTTGATCAGAAGCCTTTTCGGCGGGGGCCCGTTGCTGCCCGGCAAGGCGGCGGCTCTGCTCATGGTCGGCAGAGCCGCCGCAGGCTTACAGGATCTCGACCTGCGGAAAGGCGTTTTGCTCGCCGTTCTCTTGAGGACGGTCGGCCATGATCATCAGCTGGAAGGCAATGATCGGCAGCAGTGCATAACCTATGAGGATCAGCGGGAACTCAATCATGATAGGGACTCCTTTTGTTATGTGGAGTCGCTTTTGCAAGCTCAGTACCGTTCTCGGGTGTTTTGGTAAACTGTTGATTTTGCAGTCCTTCTATCCCGATTATTCCACAAGTGTCGGTTCTGGAGTCGAAAGTGGAGGGAGAGAACTGTGCAATGAGAACATTTTACGCTGAGCCTGAAGGCCTAAGGGTAGTCGTGCGAAAGGGACGGCAATCTACGCGAGAATTCTTAGCAGGAGTGCTCTTCGGCCTCGTAGAGTTGAATGGAGAGTTGTTTTATGGCTGACATCCCTGAGCAAAGGCCTCACCCGTCTTGGATGCGTGGGATATGGAAGAGAATTATCGCAAGGAACAGGAGAGGTAAGGTTGGTGCCCCCGACACGAATTGAACGTGCGACCCGCGGTTTAGGAAACAGGCCGGGACAGATTTTAAAACGCTCGGTGTATCAATGGTTTCCCCATTTTTGACTGCCAAAACAGATACTTGTGCGCGTTCCACTGATTCGATGGATTCGAGGGGTAGTGGTCGGTTTTGAAAATTTTTAGCACAAATTTAGCACAGGCATGCGAATCGAATTCTCAGACCATTAGTGCTCAAGTGTCTTTCATCTCGTTGTCCAATGCTCTGTGCAAACTGAGCCACTGAGGCAAATGGACCAGCCTCCCCGCTCCTTCTTGCCAAATGTAATTTTCGGCACACTCACAGACCGTTCTTTCTGCTCAAGACCGTCAATTAGTACAGAAAACTTGGCATCTGGCTTTGGAGTGATGATGTTGAAGGCAATCCCAAAGCACATCTCGCCGATCACGAAAAAAGTGGCGTGCTCGCTTTTGTGAAATTCAGGATCAAAAATTCCGGAGCAAAATCTCGTAGGATCGTCTTCTGTGGCCATGAATGGTCCGGTAAATCTTTCAGGAAGCAATAGTTGCCCTCCCTCCAGCGCTAGACCGACCTGAAATGGATCGAAAACGAATTCCTTAACCTCCGGGTTAAGATGGACGCCTATCCAAAATGGAGAACCACCAGTGTGCTCCCAAATGGGAATGAAAGGGACCACAGGTCCGATCAAACCGAATGAATCATCATTGTGAGCAACTACACGAATCGCTATTCCTGCCAGATTTAGAACGGGATATTCTTTTCCATCATCATCTTCGCTACCTCCAACAAAAGTTGGCCAGCTGTATGTGCCATGGCCAATCGCAACACAGCCTCCAATGTTAAAAAGACTGCCTATCATCAAAAGGATCAAATAGGCCTTCCAATAAATCGGGGATGCACCTTTGTAATTAATAGCGTTCATCTGACTTGCTGGAATTAGAAATCGAGAAAGAACATATGGGGGAATCTCGGTGCTTCTAACGCTTCGAGGAGATTTCGTGTCGTCAGTTGGTTCAATAAATTGAACCCCTTCTTAAAACTATTTAGCACAAATTTAGCACAGTGTTTTGGGGTGAACCCCTTCCCTGAGACCGTCAGTCAGGACTAGCGACGGCCCAACTCATTTTGCAGGTTAATGGGCGGTCGTGCGACAAGTGGTGAGATTTGGACGCCGTTTGAGTAGAATAGGCTCTACCGATGCAGTGCCGCGGATGGGCGAATGCAGGGGGGAGGGTTTTCCGATGCGACAGACAATCAAAGCCCGCTATCATGACGGAGTGTTGCAGCCGCTGGAACCTCTTGCGTTGACCGATGACGCGGAAGTCCAGGTCACTGTTGATACCGAGCTTGCGCTTGGTGCGGACGAAATTCTGCGGCGTGCGGCGCAGGTCTATCAAGGGCTTAGTGCCGATGAGATCACGCAGGTCGAGTCCATCGCATTGGATCGGCAGCATTTCTTCCGTGAGCCGGCTGCCTAATGTCGCAACCCGCCGTTCTGCTCGATACTGATATTCTTTCTGAACTCCTCAAGCAACATCCTCTCGTCGTGCAGCGGGTGCGGAACTATCTGGCGGAGCACGAGCGGCTGGCCTTCTCGATCATCACGCGCTATGAACTCCTGCGAGGACTGAAGGCGAAACAGGCACGGGCTCAAGAGGCGGCCTTCACGTTGCTCTGCCAAGCCAGTCCCATTCTCCCGATCACCGACCAAGTCGTGGAGCGTGCGGCGACGTTATACGGCGACCTCCATCGACAGGGAACCTTGCTGCCCGATGCCGATCTCCTCATTGCCGCTACCGCTCTAGAGGCGCAACGTCCCTTGATCACCAACAACCTTGCTCACTTCCAACGCATCGCTGGCCTCAGCGTTGAAAGCTGGAAACGGTAAATCTAACCCAGCGAGCCTGCTTCCTTACGACGAGCAGACTTCACGGCTTCACTCTCCGCTGATCCCATCCCAGAAGGCGCGTAATGCCTTCCAAACTTTTTTTGCGCAGGTAGCAAAAACGAGCCGATTTTTTTGCTCGATGTTCTGGCTCTGAACGATGCGCACAATTGCCGCTCTGAGCGCACGAAAGCGCACATACGCCTCCTTATGCTCACTTCCTTTTGCGTCTGAGCTGTCACACAATCTGTCCTCTGCTGTCCCCTCGTGTCCCCTAGTGACCTCTTCCGGGGCCTTGGCTTTGTTCCGGGAATTCGCCTAGGGTGAGACGAACTAGAGCAGGGCTCACAAGAAGGTGCAAATGTCCGAGTCGGAGCGCGTCATACAGCAACACCTTTGTCCGTGGCCGGGAGGCAAAGCCGGTCCGCGCCGCATGCCGATAGGCTGCGGGGCGGACCGGAATGGCCCCCGTCTTGGTAACACGGGGGCGCTACCTACAGCGCTCCGTACAGGAGTTCGATAGGTTCCATGGATTCGAGCTTCACTCTCTCCATAGACTGGCTGGCGTTTACGGTCCTGGCCAGCAATCCTCAAGAGACCATGCGGGTTTTGGGTGGCGACTGGAGTAAGGCGAAAGGCGGCTTCCGAGGCTATCCCTTGTCCTGGATGAGAGCAGACGGTCTGCGCGGGGTCGGCAAACTGGGCACCAATGCCCCTCGTCGTCCGAATGAAATCCATGTGGATCTGTCGGGCGGCCTCGCGTCCGCCCTGACACGGGATCAGATCCGCACCCTGCTCCAGTGGGTCCATGCCCAACAAGGTCACGTCACTCGGATTGACTGCGCGCTGGATGACCGAGCGGGCACGGTGCCGGTGGCGACCATCCGAGAAGCCGTCTCGGCAGGCCAATGCGTCACAAGGGCGGCTCAGGTCCGGCATATCGTCTCCAAGCTGACGCATGGGACCGGAGCGACCACGGGCGAGACCATGTATTTCGGGAGTCCGCAGAGTCAGACCCTTTTGCGCATCTATGACAAGCGCCTCGAACTCCAGAGCAAGGGACAGGAGAATTGGGAGGAGTATGGGACGCGGTGGGAATTGGAATTCAAGAAGGATCGGGCCGAACAGTGCGCCCGCGCATTGGCCACCTTAGACGAAGCCGACTGGAAGGAGTTGGTGATCGGCTTACTCCGGTCCTATGTGGATTTCCGGCAGATCCCGAAGGATGCCGAGGATGAAGAACGGTACCGGGCTCCAGTGTTGGAGTGGTACGCCCTTCTGACGGAGGGATTTCAAAAGGGGCGATTAGCCCAGGAGACGCAGGTGCAGACCCTGCAGAATGTAAAACGATGGGTGAGCGACACCCTGACGCCAATGCTGGCGGTCATTTGTGCCACCCCTGGAGAGGAAGAATGGCTACTGAACGAAATTGTCAGGGGCATTGCTCGGTGGAAAGACCGACATCGCAATTTGCTCAAACAACCACCCAATCGGTTTCACCGGACTGCCGGCGGTCACGCGGGCAGCCCATGTTAGGGGGACTGGGGGTGTCGAGAGACTCCCCCGGTGGATCTGCACATGCTCACCGTCAAAGAACTCTCAGCGTGGCTCAATATCAAACAATCCACACTCTACCTCTGGGTGTCAGAGAACAAAATCCCGTGCCGCCGGATTCATGGCCTCGTCCGCTTTGAGCCTGAGGCGATTCAGGCTTGGCTGAAGAGCTTTGAAGTTGGTCCCGGCAAGCCGTTCCCACTGCCGACTCACGACGACACCCGCGACCTCGACCAGCTCATTGAAGCGGCGAAATCCGAGGTCTATACTCGCCACGGGGAAACCATCACACCGAGCCCACGCATGAAGGAGGAGCAGCATGGGGCTCGTTAAACGAAACAATATTTGGTGGATGTCGTTTACGTTTCAAGGGCAGCAAGTGCGCCGATCGACCGAAACCTCGGACAAGAAGTTGGCCGAAGCCATCCTCAGCAAAGTCAAGGTGCAGATCGTGGAAGGAAAGTACTTTGACAAGCCCAAAGAGGAAGCCAGGACATTCCGAGAGTTGATGGATCGGTATTTGCGGGAGCATGCCAGTCGACGGTCGGGCTACCGTCGCTATGTGAACATGGTCACGAATCTGACCGCGCATTTTGGCAATCCCAAGTTGGAACACGTGACACCCAAAACGATCGTCGCCTATAAGAACAAACGGTACGCGGATGGGGTCACACCGGCCACGATCAATCGCGAATTGGCGCTCATGAAGAAGGCCTTCAATCTGGCCTGTCGCGAATGGGAATGGACCAAGGACAATCCGGTGTGCCGGGTATCCATGGAACGGGAGAACAACACGCGGGATCGATGGCTGACATGTGAGGAGGAACGACGTCTCCTTGCGGCTTCAGCACCGTGGTTACAGGAAGTGATCGTGTTCGCGATCCATACCGGGATGCGATGTGGGGAAATTCTGAATCTCACATGGGCCGGGGTGGACCTTAATCGACGAACCGCTACGGTGTTTAAATCGAAGAACGGGGAGCGGCGAACGATTCCGCTCAGTCACACGCTCGTGCAGGCGCTTCAGAACAAGGCCAGCCGCCGCATGGATTCGGAGTTAGTGTTTACGAGCGCGGCACGCACACCCTTGGATGCTCCCAACCTACGACGGAGTTTCCGGTTAGCGCTCAAGCATGGCCAGGTGTCGGATTTCCGGTTCCATGATCTGCGCCATACCTGTGCGACTCGCATGGTGCAGGCCGGTGTGGACTTGTACAAGGTCCAACGGATTCTGGGGCATAAGTCGCCGATGATGACTCAGCGGTATGCGCATCATTATCCGGAAAGTTTGCGGGATGGAGTGGCGATTTTCGATGAGGGAAGGGCGTTTAGCACAAATTTAGCACAAGCGGGGATTCGGCCAGAGCAGGTTTCGCTAACCTGTTGAAAAATTGGTGCCCCCGACACGAATTGAACGTGCGACCCGCGGTTTAGGAAACCGCTGCTCTATCCAACTGAGCTACGGGGGCGTCGTCGTACGATACTGAAAGCGGATAAGATTGTCTACAGCAAGGCAGGCCTCCGAAGGGGCGTGATCACCTTCGGAGGCGCGTCACGGATCAAACTAGACCGTCCGCTTACCGTTGGTTGGCTTGGTCGCGCTTGCAGCTCTCTTCGGCTAACATCCGCTGACCCGCTGACCCGTCTTTGGGGATACGTGCCATGCAGGCTTCCAAACTATCGCCGGCTGCACCCGCTGCGGCGCGGTTACCGCTCTTGGCGGCGGCGTTCCCCGCGATGGCCTGGCGGAGTGCGTCATCGCGGCGACAGCTTTCTTCAGCGATCATGCGATTTCCGGTCGTGCCTCCGGATGGAATGCGGCTGAGGCAGGACTGGAGAGAATCGTAGGCTTGTGTTGCGGCGCCCATCGATCCACCCGCCGAGGCAGCTTGTGTCGATCCGCTGCTGGTTGTGGTCTGTTCCGTGGCGCAGGCACTGAGCAGGAGTAGGGATAAAGACAGAACAACGGCACCGTGAGAGCGCGAGTACATCATTGAAGGATCCTCCTTGATCAAGAGCGAATGGGCGCACAGTAGCATACTCCTCCTCTTCCTGGAAACACCTCTGGCGGCGGTTTAGGGCGGTGTTTCCGGGCCGTTGGCGAGCAGGGCCAACCGGGAGGGGATCTGAGTGAGTAGGTCGGGGCGAACCTGGAAGACGCCGGGTATTCGGTGGCCAATAGCATAGACCAATCCTCCCGATTGATTACCGAGGGCCAGGCGGCCGGCCACACGACCGTCTTTCCCCGTGGCGACAAATTCGGCGACCGGCGCGACGAGTCCATAGGGAGCCAGTGGACCGACTTGTTTGAGGACACGTTCCTCGGCAGGCAGGTTCACGATCCGGCTGACGAGAAGGTCGGCGACGTCTTGCCGCAGTTTTTCCATCGGCTGATCCTCCAACATCCATCCATCGCGGTCATGAACCAAGGTGTACTGCTCCTCTCGTGTTTTAATGGAGAGCAGCGCAATGTCGCCCGTATCGACTCCAAGTAACCGCTTGTCCTGTAGGGCAAACAGGTCTTTCGTCAGCTCCTTAATGACAGAGGGACTAATTTTATAAATGGGACCGTCCGGATTGGTTTGCGCATAGGCCTCGCCGCTGGCTGGATCGGGTTGAAACAGGCGAACGACCTGGTCGGTTCCGGCCGCATGCACCGTGACTTTCACCTTGGGCTTGGTCAGTGAGGGTGTGAGTTTGTCCCGTTCAGGCCCGGGATCAATGATGGCTAGGGCCTTGAGATCTTCCAAACGAAAGAGGAGGGCTTGGACTTCTGTACGATCCGCCTCCGCCTCGATGGGGTAGCGGATGCGCCATTTTTTCTTCGGCTTCTCTTCAATCCCGTGGAGCACGATTTCCGTCGTTGGGTAGGTGAGACGGAGTTGCTCCGTGTCCTGTTGATTGAACTGCAACAACTCTTTTCGCCTGAAGGAAAGCAGGGTCCGGTTCAAAAAGTCTTTCGGTGCCAGATCGGTCAGCAGTACGGCCTCATCCGACGCTCTGAGCACGTAGAGGGTGGACGAGAGAGGGCCGGCGTCTCCGATGGAGAGGGTTTCCTCGCGATCGCCCGCAGTCACGGTCACGACTGTGGAAGGATGATCCAGACCAAAGGGCGTCAACGAGACCGGGTGGGTTTCAACGAGTCGCGAGACTTTCCCGGTGACGAGTGCACGGAGGAGGGCCTGAACCTGACGTTGATCGGCGTCAGTTTGAATCGGCGCGGTGATTCCCCATGGACGGCCGGGGGGCTGGCTGAGGACCACTTCCCCGGAGTGGCTGCGGACCCGTAAGGCGCTGATCTGGGCCTGCTCAAACGGCAGGATTTGTTTGGCCTGTGTGGCCGTGACGAGTTCAGTGCGTTGCTCGGGGAGTTCGACGAAGTAGAGGTACAGGCCAAGCCCTGCAAGGACGCCTGCCAGAAGTGCTGTCGGCCAATAGCGCGCCATGGCCTACAATCGACGCCGTTTCCGCCAGACCAGGAGGCCGCAGAGCACGGTCATGGCCGGTAGGAAAATGACCTGGACATAAAGTAGAATCCGCTCCTGGAGTGGGTTTGGGGTGAACGGGCGAACTGCCGGGTCCTTCGGCGTGAGCGAAATCAGGTCACGTTCTTCCGAGAGCCACCCGACTGTCCGCTGAAAGAAGTCGCTGTTTCCAACGAAGTTAATGAATCCATTGCTGGCAAAGGCGGAATTGCCGACGACCACGATGGCAGAACGCGGTTTGCCTTCCTCTGGGGCCTGTTTGGGAGTTAGGGCGGCCGCCAGCGCCAACGGCCCTTGCACATCTTCCTTTTCGTCATAGCTGACCACCCGACCCTTCATATCGGTTTCTGCCCAGCTACGGGGGGATGTTCTCGCCAACGGGACGTAGTCCCAGTCCTTTCCCTGTTCCTCGTGAAAGATCAGGTGCCGGGCCAGCGGAAACAAGACTGCGGCCGTAAGCTCATGGGTAATCTCGTGGTCGGTAAACGTGCGTACCAGCAAGGCCGTGAGGTCGCCCTGTGCGAGTCGGTCCTGTAGGTCGACAAGGACACCCGGCCCTAGCTCCATGCCCCAAACCTTCAGGAGGTCATCCATGCTCGACTGCGTGTCCGGATCAAGCAACACTAGAAGATGCCCGCCTTTCGCGACGTAGGCTTGAATGCGTTCTTTCTCTTCTTTGGTAATGGCGCGTCGGGGCCCTGCGACGATCAGGACATCCGTGTTGCTCGGCACAGCCGGTTCTTGCAGCAAGGTGATGGTGCCGATGTCATACCCTTGCTTTTCCAGCACTTCCCTGGTGAGGGCCATCCCGCCGCGGTCTTTGTCTTCCAGGCTGCGTTCACCGTGGCCTTCCAAAAAGACGATCCGCTTTTTGGTGTCTTTGGACACCCGCACAAGAGCTCCGGTGATCTCGACTTCTGCCGGTGACGTAATACGAACTGATTGTGGACCGCTTTCGAAGATCGCCACGTCGGTGCGGGTGACGCCGTAATTTTGCGCGACTTTGGGTTGGCGTTCCGGATCGATGAACTGCACGGTCAGCTTGGGGCTGGCTTGCCGATAGCTGTCCAAACGCTCCTTATAGGCCTGGTATCCAGGGTCCTTCTCCCTCGTAAACACGGTGACACTGATTTCTCGTGGGAGATTGCGCAGGACGCGGTAGCTTTCTGGCGCGAGCGTGTAGTTCTGATTCTCTGAAAAATCCCAGCGGATTGAATGCCGGGCGGCCAAGAAGTTTACGATGGCCAAGATGGCCACGAAGAGTGCGACCATCAGCGCGCTGTTGGCGCCCATTCGTGTGGATCGTTGGGAGGAGAAGCGTTTGACCTGATCAAAATGAGTCGCAAACGTCCAGATCAAACAAGCGAGGGCCGATCCTTCCAGGAGCGTGACCAGCCAGAGCTTATCTGGAACGAGGGAGTAGGCGATGACCCCGGCGATGGCCAGACCGGTTCCGATGGCACCAATGGGGAGGGGATGACGCGTCATTTCCATCGCGATGAATCCACAATGCGGTGAGCGAGGAACAGCATCAGCACGGTTCCACTGACGTAGTACACCAGGTCTTTCGTATCAACCAGGCCGCGCACCAGGTGGTCGTAGTGTTCCATGAAGGAGAGGTAGGAGATCACCTGTCCGGCCGGGGTGTCCCCCAGCAGGGAGCCGAGTCCGGCAAGCAACCAAGACATGAGCAGAAGGCCGAAGCTGGTAAAGGCCGCCACAATCTGATTCTCGGTGATGGAGGAGGCAAAGAGGCCGACGGCCAGAAAGAAGCCACCGAGCAGTATTAAGCCGAGATAGCCGGTGAACACCGGATACCAGTCGAAATCGCTGAACAGGGCCAGTGTGAGCGGAACCAACGTGGTGAGCAACAGCATCCCGACGAAGACCAGATAGACGCTGATAAACTTTCCCACGATGATTTCGCTGACTCGTATGGGGGCGGTCATCAGGAATTCGAAGGTTCGAAGCTTGCGCTCTTCCGCCAGTAGTCGCATGGTGAGGATTGGAAGAATCAACAGCAGGACGAACCGCATGCTGGCGAAAAGGTTGCGAAACACGAGATCGTTGAGATTAATCTGCGCCGGGCCGCCCTGCATTTGCGTCAGCTGGATGGCCTGGGCTCCGGTAAACACGATGTAGAGGTACGCGAGAAAGCCGAAGGTCAGGAGGAACACTCCGCCCACGACATAGACGATCGGCGAAACAAAATACGAACGTAACTCTTTCCTGATGATGGCTTGGACAGGTGGCATCGATTAGTGTCGCTCGCCCATGGTGGTTTCGTTCGAGTTCGGCAATTCGTCTTCCCGCTGAGTCAGTCTCAGGAAGACATCTTCAAGCGTCATCGAGACGGGTTTCATCTCCAGTAACCCCCAGTTTTGCCCGACTGCGAAGCGCGCCACGTCTTCCCGGATGTCTTTGCCCAGCGCGCACTCGATCAGGACCGTTCGTGGGTCGGAGGTTGTCAGTACGTGTTCCACTCCAGCGACGTCGCGGAAGCGTTCCATCATATCGGCTGCCGGGGCCTTGAGCGTGACGCTGATCTTCTCTGATCGCCGAAGTCTGGCAGACAGCTGGTCCGGGGTATCCTCCGCGACGATTCGGCCACCATTGATGATCACGACGCGCTGACAGACGGCCGTGGCTTCCGGAAGGATATGTGTGCTCAGGATAACCGAATGTGAGCCGGCTAGGCTCTTGATCAATTCACGAATCTCAATGATCTGCTTTGGGTCGAGACCGACTGTGGGCTCGTCCAGAATCAGAACGGGTGGATCGTGAATCAGCGCTTGTGCCAATCCGACCCGCTGCCGATAGCCGCGTGACAGGTTAGCGATCAGCCGGTGCTGAACGGAGCCCAGGGCTAGCCGCTCCATCACGCGCTCCATGGCGGTTCTTAACTCCGTCCCGCTGAATCCGCGCACTTTGCCGACAAAGGTCAGATATTCTGCGACCGTCAACTCCTGATATACCGGCGGTGTCTCGGGCAGATACCCGATTCGCTTCTTCACCTCCTCCGGTTGCTCTGCACAGTCGAAGCCCGCCACGTGTGCGGTGCCTTCTGTCGCCGGGATGAACGACGTGAGAATGCGCATCGTGGTCGTTTTGCCCGCGCCGTTCGGGCCTAGGAAGGCCAACACTTCCCCTTTGTCGACACGAAAGGTCACGCGGTCGATTGCCGTGAGGTGACCGTAGCGTTTCGTGATGTTGCGAACTTCGATCATGCAGTCGGGATTGACGGCTGGATGGGTGTGAGTCCGGTTGTTTGTTGACGCGGCACGCGGTGTGGTAAATCGAGCGTGATCTTACCGACCGTCCTGAGTGCAGTCAAGAGAGGGACGAACGGTCTCACGTCATGGCAACAAGGGGGTCCCCGCCGTTCATGTCTTTACAGCGTGGTGCGTAACTGCTAAAGTTCCGCGACTTTATCCGGCAAGTGTTCATGTGCGATGCACCGGGACGAGGTGGTCAGGGATGACGGAAGATGTCAGTAAGCCGCGGCTGAGTCTGCTTGGGGTGCTCGTGATTGGCGCAGCTCTCTGCGTGGCCCTTGCCGGTCTCGGAAGTTTCCTCACCTCCGTCTATGCAGCGAACAATACCATTTATGAGATTAGGGGAACCGTCGAAACTATTGATGCGGCTGACGTTCCTCCCGTCATTGTGGTGAAGGGGCAGCACGGATCAAGCGAAGGCGTTGTTGTCGGCGCGGTCGTCCAGCAGGGTGCAACCATTTTGCGGGGGAAGAAACGGATCGGCCTTGATCACATCCAAAGAGGGGACAAAGTTACGTTGAAATACATCAAGACGCGTGAAGGGCTTAGCGTGCGATCGATAGTCCTTCATCGTTAGTGACGTCAACACCAACCATTTCGTCGACGATGCGTTACTCACAAGGAGGTAGAGAGATTTTATGATTCGACAGCATGTGGTGCGGGGGCTATCTGCGCCGGTGGCCGTCGGGTTGCTGCTGCTATTTGGCTGCTCCGGAAAAGGTGACATCATCCCTATGAATCTCACCCCAAAGGCTGGCAAGGACGTCGGCGGCTCCGTGCAGGTGGTGAAGGCTATGCCGGGGCCACGGGTGGCCGTGATTCCGTTCGAAGATGCCCGAGCTGATCGTGCCAAGGTGGGGAGTCGGACCTCGATGTGGGGAGGGGAGACGGACTTTAATGTCTCGAGTGGGAGTGCAGGAGAGGAGACCGCTCAGGCATTTGCTGACTATCTCAAGCGAAAAGGCTGGCAAGCTCAATATGCCAAGGCCATTCCCGCGGCAGAAAATGGGCCTGACATTGTGCTCTCTGGAAAGATTCTGGAGTTAGCAGTTGATGCCAAACGAGGGTTTTTGCTGACTGATATCGAAGCCAGAACGAAGTTGGTGATTCAGGCCAAGAATCGCGAGGATGAAAGCTCCATTGTCAGAACCGACGCGCATTCCGGTAACCATGACAATGTGTTCTGGTTTGACCCGCAGGATGGTGAGGACATCCTCTCTGAAGTGCTGGAGAAGAATTTCGAGCGTTTCGTCGTGAATACTCGTTTTGAGGATCGATCAATTCGATTCCGCTAGCTAGTAGGAGCGTTTCGATCGGTTGTAAGGTTGCCACGGCTGACCTTTGAGGCTGTGGCAACCGGAAAAGCTCCCGCCTGGGCAATTGGTTGTGGTATTCGGTGTGTAAATGATTGATAGCACTATCCTATTCGTGAATGTGAACGCCGTTCCTGTCTGATCTGTTGACCTGTGCCGTCTGCTTCGAAGCCCTCGGGGTTGGTCAGATTCTCTCTCCGTTTGTAGGGGGGCCTTACTACCCAGACGGTATTGTCGCGATGAGGAATGTTTCGTAGCCTACAATCACCTTCCTGAAGAGTGCTCACGCAGACGGTGATGTTCAGGCTTACACATGAGGTGCTTCTATGGATAGGAATTTCCGGACCGTTTTTTCTCGCAAGACCGGATATGCTGCAATCCCCCTCCTAGCCTTCTCTCTCCTCAGCGCCTGCTCCTCTCTGCCGAGAGGCGAACTCTCCCTGGATCTTGGGATTAAAGATCGAGGGGTTGCCTCGTGGTATGGAAAGGATTTTCACGGAAAGCTTGCAGCCAACGGTGAAATCTTCGATATGACTGCCTACACTGCTGCCCACCGGAAGCTTCCACTTGGGAGCTTGGTGCGTGTCATGAATTTGACGAACGGGAAGTCGGTTCAGGTCAGAATCAACGATCGAGGCCCCTATATCCCGGGTAGAATATTAGATCTCTCACACGCTGCGGCTGTGGAGTTGGACATGGTCGAAGTCGGCACCTCAGTTGTGCAAATAGAAGTCATTGGTGACCATCGTGCGGTGGCACCGATCCCCCCCTCGAGAATTCCTTCTGTCGCGGGCCTGTTGTTGAATGTCGATACGCGAGTGGTCAAGCACTCCATTCGTCATGACTCTGCTCTTGGAGCGCCAGCCGTCCCTCCCAGGATGATGCCGCAAGAGGCTCTGTATGTTCGACGTGAGAGAAGGATTGGAACCATGTTGGCGGCCAATCATTCTGCGCATAATACAGTGCCTGGCTTGATCCTTTCTTAACAAGCGTGTTGCGACGCTCTCTCTGTTGACACGTACTCTCGCACTTGATTAGACTGCCTGCTCCGGAGTGGCTGTTGATGGATGGTTGCTCCTCATCGGTGTCGACTTTAACTGTTGGAGGTTGGAGCTGAATGGCAAAGAAACCGACTGGTGAATCAGACGAAATCCGGCTCAAAAAGAAACTTGCTGCACGTGCAAAAAATGCAGGTGGCCCTTCCGGTGACCCTGCCTTGCGTTCGCTGCGCAAACGGCTCAAGCGCGTACAGCGCAAACGCCGAGCGTTGTCATTGAGAAAGAAGCATGCAGCTGGAACCAAGGCTGAAGCAAAATCGTAGTCTGCTTGCGGATTGAACTATTTAAGCTCGAGCGCGCTCCTGCTGAACTAAGGAAGAAAGAATATGGAACATGCTGGTGAAAATGAGCAACAGGCCCAGGCTGTTTCCCCTGTCGGGCAGGTTGCAGATGAGGCGTTGACAGATCAAGTCTCAGACGAACTTGCGGCGTCCTTGGATACATCAGCGAGTGAGCAGGAACTCACTGAGCCTACGCAGGAGGTGGTGCTCGAAGAAGAGAAGGTCAAAGATGAAATCGATATTCAGATCGACCTTCTCAAGGATCCAGACTGGGTTGTGAGGCGGGAAGCTGCAATCACGCTAGGAGAAATGGGCGATGAGCGTTGCGTGGAACCACTTGCTGCTGCCCTTCGTGACGGTGATTGGCAGGTGCGGGAAGTGGCAATCGAAGGGATCGGGCAGATCGGATCTCCCGCCGTTGAAGTGCTGCTCAAGCTTCTCCGTGATTGGGATGTGCGAAAGTCCGCCATTATGGCTCTGGGTAAAATCCGCGATGAGCGAGTCCTGGAACCACTGATGCAGCAACTGCGGAACGATGAGTTCATGGAGGATGCGACGGATGCCTTAGTCAACCTCGGTGAGCCGGCCTTGCCCGGGTTGATCAAAGCCTTGAAGGATAAGGAGGAATTAGTACGGAAGCAGGCGGTGATCGCACTGGGCCGGATCAAGTCGCCTGAAGCCATCGATCCTCTGATCGAGATGTTGCAGAATAAAGACTGGTTCACACGTCTTACTGCGGCCGCGGCGCTCGAAGCCATCGGTGATGAGCGTGGTCGTGAAGCGATTAAGCCCTTGTTGAAGGACAGTGATATGGTCGTAAAGATGCGGGTTGAACGCATCCTTGCGAAGTGGAAGAAGCAACCGGCAGCGGTGTGAATCGGTGTTCGTCGAGTTGGTCTGAAGTTAACTCTCTCAGCATTTTTCCGAAAGCCGGTGGTCCGACCATCCTTTATCGGCAACTCTGCATAATGTCTGTCCTTGCTCGCACTCCCACGTCCTGGGAATGATCACTGCCGTTCTCATTGGGTTGGCGGCTTCCCGTTTCTGACCCGTCCAATTCCCGACGTCACGGCCACCAATGAAGCTTTCATCAGTTAATCCGGCTACCCGCGCGGGCCTCTGATTCTAACGGCTCCTCGCTTTTTCTTTGCGTGACAAGACATGGATCAGACTGCCGGCGGAAGTAATTCGGACGGCTGCATCCGAATCCTGGAGGCCAATCTTTAGGGCGGGAACCAGCGATTTGAGTGGGGATTTGCCAAGGGCTCTGGCGGCCATGAGGCGAGGGAGTGGTTGTTGATCCCGGAGGAGCAACTCAAGGATTGGGAGAGCATTAGGAGCCGTTGCGACTGCGAGGGCGTGCGCGACATCGCCACGCACGGAAGGGTCGGGATGCCGTGCGAGATCTGCCGCATTCAACACGGCACTGGCATCACCTAATCGAAGCAGGGCTTCCACCGCACTGATCCGGACATGTTCATCAGCATCTCGCAGGAGCGGCTGAATAACGCTTCTGGTGTCAGCGACGCCCAAGCGGCCGAGGCTGGAAAGGGCGATTGCGCGAACTCGCGGGTTTTCATCACCTAGGGCATGGGTCAGTGGTGCAATGCCTTCAACGCTACCGAATTCCCCAAGGGATCCCGCCGCAAATGCTCGGACGGCTGGGTGAGGATCGTACACGGCCTGACTGAGAATCGACAGACTGGTTGGCCGACGCAAGCGCCCAAGTACTCCCAATGCCGCCATTCGTACCTCTGGGTCCGGCAACGTCACGGCACTGAAGATGTCGATTAGTACGTCGGTTCGCCCGAGTTTGTACAGGCCGGCGAACGCGAAAATGGATTCGGGGCCTTCGTCGACACGGGCGATTTCCGTCAATTGATCGGTAATGCCAGCGACCTTGGCGTCACTGAGCGCGTTGATCGCGGCGATGCGCACGCCGGGAGCTTCATCGCGAAGTGCTCGCTTGAGTGCAGCCGAGCGTTCCGCTAGTCCAGCTCGACCGATGGCTTCCGCTGCCCTCGCACGGACAAGCGCCGACGAATCCAGAAGACCATCCTCGAGGAGCGGCAACGTCTCGCCCTCTCCCATTTCCGCCAACGCCGTGTAAGCGGCAATCCGAATATGCTCCTGCGGATCTCGGACGCGGGAAAGAATGAACCCTCGCGCGATGTCTCGCAGTAAAGCCGTTTCGTCCGGGTGATTTGCCGTGACGAGTTTAGGATAGAGCTTCCATGCTTCCTCGGGTTTCCCCAGTTTGAGCTGACTCAGGAGCCCATACCTGATGACCTCGCGACCAGGCTCCTGGCCGGCGGGGACCTGCTGAAGTAGATCAATGACGCGGTTGAATTCTGAGGCTTGGTACAGCGCCATGGCCTCCCGCTCTATCGCGGTGGGTGTGGATTTCGGAGGTGGTGCAGCCGCCGCCACCGGGAGTGCGCCGCTGAAGGCGATCAGCAGGAAACCAACTGGAATTCCACGAATGGACAGCAATCCAGTTTTTGCGAAGAGCGACTTCCCGACGATCATGCTACCACTTGCTCGGAGTGCGCGCAGTGGCTGGTGCATACAGCTGCCTCATATATTCCTTGACCATGCGCTTGGTGCAAAAACGGGGAGCAACGGTCTTGATGCTTTCTTTGACAATGTGCAGCCAGCCGCGCGGAATGCCATCAAGATCGCGTTGATAGAACAGTGGGACGACTTCTTGTTCCAGCAGGCGAAAGAGCTGTTCGGCATCGTGCGCATCCTGTGCCTGAGTGTCGGTTCCTTCAGGCAATGGTTGGATGCCCCAGCCGTTCGCGCCGTTATATCCTTCCTGCCACCAGCCATCCAGCACGCTGAGGTTAATGACTCCATTCAGGGCCGCCTTCTGTCCGCTGGTCCCGCTCGCCTCAAGCGGCGCGCGGGGAGTATTCAGCCACACATCGACTCCTTGGACTAAGTATTTGGCCATGTGCATGTCATAGTCTTCCAGGAAGGCGATATGGCCGCCCAGTTTGTGATCGTTACAAAAGTTCAGGACTTCATGAATAAAATACCGTCCTGGTTCATCGGCGGGATGGGCTTTGCCGGCAAAGATGATTTGAACGGGCCGCCACCGGTTGTGGAGCAATTGTTTGAGACGCTCCAGGTCGCGGAATAAGAGCGTTGCGCGCTTGTAGGTGGCGAATCGTCTGGCAAATCCGATGGTCAGAGCTTCCGGATCCAACAATGTCCCTCTCGCAAGCGCCTGCATCGGTTGGAGATGGCCGCGAATCCAGCCGTCCCTGGCCCGTTCTCGAATAAACCGCATGAGTTTACGCCTGGTTGTTTGTCGAACGGCCCAGAGCGCATCGTCCGGCAGATCTGCGACCCGTTGCCAGATGGTTGGATCGTCAACCCGCTCCGCCCAGTCTGGGCTGAGGTACTTGGCATAGAGGGAATTGGCTTCTGGTGAGATCCATGTGGGTGCGTGAATGCCGTTGGTGAGACTTCGGATGGGGACCAAGTCTTGCGCCAGGCCTGGCCAGAGGTGTTGCCACATTTGCCGGGAGACGCGCCCGTGCTCGCGGCTCACTCCGTTGACGTGAGCGGAGAGGCGCATGGCGAGAGCCGTCATATTGAAACCGTGTCCAGCACTTTCCGGTGTTTCACCAAGACGGAGGAACTCTTCGCGCGACAGGCCGAGTTGGCCCCAGTAGTTGTGGAAATACCGATCCATCAGGTGAAAAGGAAAGATGTCATGACCAGCAGGGACTGGTGTATGGGTGGTAAAGACCGTGCTCTGCCTGACGAGGTCGCTGGCTTCAGCGTGGCTCTGACCGGAGGTGACGAACTCGCGGATGCGCTCCAGCGTGAGGAAGGCGGAATGGCCTTCATTGCAATGCCACACGGCGGGATTGATGCCTAACGCTCGGAGGATTCGCACACCGCCGATGCCTAGGAGAAATTCCTGGCAGAGCCGGATCTCCTGATCCCCACCGTACAACCGTGCAGAGAGGGCGCGATCCTCCGGTGTGTTGTCGGCGACATCCGTGTCGATCAAATACAGGGACATGCGACCGGTGCGAACCTGCCACACCAGCACCGTCACCTGACGGTGCCCGATTTCCACCTTGATCGAACAGGGGACACCTGTCGGCGTCAGGGCCTGGTGAATCGGTGAATCGTGTCGATTGAACGGGACATAGGTGGCCTCCTGCCATCCCTCCGGGTTGATGCGTTGCTTAAAGTACCCCTGCGGATACATGAAGCCGATGCCAACCAGTGGAATGCCCAGATCGCTGGCTTCCTTGCAGTGGTCTCCGGCCAGGATGCCAAGGCCTCCACTATAGATCGGGATGGAGATATGAAGACCAAATTCTGCAGAAAAGTAGGCGATCGGAGAGTTCTGGAGCGTCGGGAACTCCGTGGCAGCCCAGGTGCTCTTATCACTCATATACTGATCGAAGCTGCGAAGCACGGCGGAATATTGCCGTACGAAGGTGGGGTCGTTGGCCAATGCGGTAAAGCGTTCCGGCTTTACCCCGGTCAGTAGCTGGACCGGATTGTGGTGCGTGAGAAACCACAGGGTCGGGTCGATCGACTCGAACAGTTGTCGTGCCGGCTGATTCCAGCTCCACCACAGATTCCGCGCCAGTTCGCCCAGCCGATGGAGGTTTTGAGGAACCGAATCTTGAGGGGGATGAATGTGATCGGGTGCTTGCACGACGCCTCCATGGAATGATAATCGATGGGTGAGGAAAGAACCGACGGGTTTCGCTTCTGGAACGCTTCGTCAGGCATGTCCGGCTTTGTGCCAGGATGCCCACTGGTCAGAAAAGGCGACGGCCGCGTAGCGCTCTCCGAGAATCTTGGCCACCCGATTCATCGTCGCTGTCAGCTGTTTCGCCTCTTCCTGGGTGAGATCTTGCCGGAAACGCGGATGGAGCCCCCATCGTGTTTCGACTTCTTCACCTTTGATGCTGGACATGACACTGACGAGTTTAATGTCGGCGCCTGTGGCCCCCCTGGGGGGAACGCTTGTGCTGTCCGCTGTTGCTCCGGATGTGGCATCGGCCGTGACCGGGGGCGCCTGTCCTTCAAAAATACCCGTGAGGGCAGGAAGCACGGCGGCAATGCAAAGGGTCGCAGCGGCGGTGACCTTGGGGTTTCCGGGAGCTCCTACCGCACGAGCAACGCGGTCGCTGAAATCCTGGTACATGTCGTTCTTGGCTTTGCTGTCCTCCGTGACTAAAAACCGGTAGCGTTCGTATGTCTGGCGGCTTTCGGACACGGCAGTGCCGATCGTCATGACGATTTCCATCTGATCGTTGCCGGCGCCAAATGCCGGCTCCAATGCCTTCTTGAGCTGATCGATCACGGTGTCAGTCAACTCGTCCATGAACTGTGGCTGTTCTTTTAGGGGAATGTGCAGTGCAGAAACCCGATCGGTGAGGTTGAACATGGCCCGCAAAAACTCGAGATAAATTCCCCATTCGTCCTGGCTCTTCAACTTCAACGCCTGCTCCGGCGCCGCCCGTTTGATTACCGAGACGGACTCTCCTGAGACAGCGAGCATGAGCTCCGCTACGGTTTGCATCTGTTGTGCGAAGGGATGTGGTTTGGTCGGCATAATCGTAGGTCCTCTACTGGGTCGGCATTATATACGACTCGATTTACAGGTCCAATGTATTCCTCAGTGACAGTCGATCATAACTGCACCGCCAGGCCCCTGTCGTTGCAAGGCAGCCGGTGGTATGTTATACAGCCCGACCGCTCACGTCTTGCGCCTCACCGCCCAGTCGGACGCCAACATGGACCGAATCATTAAACCCTATATTCTCAAGCGGACCCTTGATCAGAACCAGGGGCCAAAGCTCTCCCTGGATTATGCCAAAGAGCTCAATGCGCAACAGTACGCGGCTGTGACGGCGGTAGACGGTCCTGCGCTGGTGATTGCCGGGGCGGGTAGCGGAAAAACGCGGACCCTCGTGCACCGAGTCGCCTACCTGATCGAGTCCGGTGTGGACCCTTCCCATATACTGCTCTTGACCTTCACGCGCAAGTCCGCAGAAGAAATGCTGGAGCGCGTCGGTGCGTTGATCGGCTCGCGCAGCCAGCGGGTGTGCGGCGGCACTTTTCACTCGGTTGCCAATATGTTGTTACGGCGGTACGGAAGAGTGTTGGGGATCGAGCCGGGCTTCACCATCATGGATCGAGGCGATGCCGAAGATTTGATCGCGCTCTTGCGCGTCCAGCTTGGCCTGAATGAAAAAGACAAGCGGTTCCCTCGCAAGGGTACCATCGCGGAGATTTACAGCAAGTGTGAAAATACGTTGCGCGGGTTGGAAGAGGTTGTGCTCGACGAGTTTTCCCATTTTGCGGATCATCTGGAGGCGCTGGGCAAACTGCAGCGAGCGTACCAGCTTGCAAAGCGGCAACGTCAATTGCTTGATTATGACGATCTTCTGGTTCTGTTGCGCGAAGTATTGACGAAGGATGAACAGACGCGACTGACCATTTCGCAGCAGTTCCGCTACATTTTGGTGGATGAGTATCAGGATACGAATCGCCTGCAGGCCGAACTCATTAGGAAGTTGGCGACCACCCACGACAATGTCACGGTGGTTGGAGATGATTCGCAGTCGATTTATGCGTTCCGCGGCGCCACCTTCCGCAATATCATGGAATTTCCCTCCTGGTTCCCTGGTGCGACGATCTATAAGCTGGAGGAAAACTACCGGAGTACCCAGCCGATTCTCAGCCTGGCGAATGAAATCATTCAGGAGGCGCCTGAGAAGTATACGAAGCACTTGTTCACCCGCAAGCTGGACGGACCGTTGCCGGCATTGGTCGAGGCGGCCGGCGAACATGCGCAATCGCGGTTCGTCGCCCAGAAGATCCTGGAACTGCGAGAGGAAGGTGTCCCGCTGAACGAGATTGCCATCCTGGTTCGCTCCAGTTTCCACTCGTTCGATCTGGAAATCGAATTGTCGCGTTGCGGGCTGCCGTTTGTGAAGCGCGGCGGAATCAAGTTTATCGAGGCGGCCCATGTCAAAGATCTCCTGGCTCACCTGCGCGTGGTGGTGAATCCGCAGGATGCCGTGAGTTGGCATCGGGTATTGATGTTGGTCGAGGGGGTTGGGCCGAAGAAGGCGCAGGATCTCGTGGCGGCTATGGTGCGGATGACAAATCCGTATCAGGTCTTGCGAAGCTCCAGCGGACGTTCAGGAAAAGGGCTCAGTGCGCTGGCCGATGTGCTCGAGAATCTGACCGTCAGTGACGACCTCAGTCCGACAGAGCAGGTTAATCGGGTGTATGAATACTATCTGCCCATCCTGAAAGATCATCATGATGACTATCCCAAGCGGATTCGGGATCTGGATCATCTGCACACCATTGCCGAAAGTTATCCCGGTCTGACGGAATTCTTGGCCGATTTGGCATTGGCCCCCCCGGACGGCAGTGCCAGCGAAGTTGAGCCCGTGGGCCGAGATGACGAGCAGGTGGTGCTCTCGACGATCCATTCCGCGAAAGGGCTGGAGTGGCAATGTGTGTTCGTGTTGTGGGTGGTGGACGGCAAGTTCCCTTCTGTGTTTTCGTTCAATAGCGATGAAGAGTTGGAGGAGGAGCGGCGCTTGATGTATGTGGCCGTGACGCGGGCGAAGCGCCACTTGTTCCTGACCTATCCGATCAATGTATATGACAAAAGTTCAGGCATGCTGCTCTCGAAGCCCTCGCGGTTTCTGGATCACGTGTCGCCGCAGGTGTTTGAAACGCTTGCCCTGATCGAGGAAGGGCACGGGCATGACTGGGGGCGCGGTTACGACCGGTACATTTAAGTTGCTTTCCTGACTGCTGCGTCGGGTAAGTTTCTCCAACCAAATTCTTGCGATGCTCACCATGATGAAAACGTTGCAATCCTCCACACGCTCGATGGCCCGAATGCTTGTTGCGGCAGCGCTTGGGATGGTATGGGGGGTGGGGCTGTCCGGCCCGGTCACAGTTGGTGCGGTGGCGCCTGCTCCCGATTCCTCACGGCTCTGGCGTGCATTGGTGGCCGAGGCGAGAGCGCTCCATCTGCCAACCCGATTTCTGGAGGAGATCCCTGAGCAGTTCGTCGCTTTCGAGTTTGAAGATCTGCACGCGTTTGCTGCGGAATACCACCCCGTCGAGCATCGGATGGTGTTGGATCGCTCCCTCTCCCTGAATGGCGCCGGCCGAACCCTGCGCCCCCTGCGGAAAATGACGCATAAAGAACTGGAGACCCTATACCACGAATTGTTTCATGCATACCTAGACTTTGTTGAGCACGAGTCCGCACCATCGAAGGCACATGCTTCGTTCCTCGCCTTCGCCCATGAGCAGCAGCGCTGTCGGTACCAGCAGGTCCTGATTACGCCGGTGCTTCAGAAGAAGGGGCTGAAAGAAGAGCGATTTCTGAGCGAAGTGGAATCGTGGGAAGTCCTCAACGAGACCTGGGCGTTGTTCATCGGCTGGGCCGTGTGGACGCAGCTGGAAGTGGAGGCGAAGGGGACGCGCAAACATCGGGCGTCAGGGCGGACCGGCAATGTGTCTGCCTGGATCGCTCGACTTGATCAGGCAGAGCAGGATGCCGTGCTCACGGGGTACTATGAGCCCGAAGATCCGGGAGAGAAGGCGATGGCTCGCAAACGATTTTTGGCGCCTGAGTTTCGGCTGTCAGCGCCCGAGTTATCGACCCTGATGCGGGACGTGTTGGGGAATTCTTCGGATATGATTCGGCAGGCCGAGCAGGTGCTGGAGCGCTCTCGACCGTTCCAGAGGGTGTCAGGTGTCTGCGCCGAACCGGCGGCTCACTAGAATTGTTCCTGCATAGAACATACCCCCTTGACATTAGAATGCGTCGCAAATAAAATCGGCTGCTTTCAAAGCCAGGTCAATCCTCATTTTAGCAGCGCTCCAGTCATGCCATTTTGCTGGGACCCTGTGTGTGGTGGGGCTTACTTTCATTCTCCGAACGCGGAATGAAACGGCTCTGGCTCTAGTTTTTTCTGAAACGAAGACTGATCGCTCAAGTTTGGGAATGCATATCTAGCGGGCAGGTACCCAAGTGGACAAAGGGGGCAGACTGTAAATCTGCTGCCTTATGGCTTCCAAGGTTCGAACCCTTGCCTGCCCACCAAACTGAGTCTGGGGAATGTGGGTCGCGCGCGCGGACTGTGCGCTCGATGGACGGAATAGCGCATTGCGAACGATGTGCCATTGTGCCGAATTCTTGGCGAAGGGCTAGACCGAGAGATTGTCGAAGCGTTGGTGGGTTTGTCGGAGGCGGGCGTAGCTCAGTGGTAGAGTTCCAGCCTTCCAAGCTGGCTGTCGTGGGTTCAAATCCCATCGCCCGCTCCAACTCCAGCGTGCTCGACCACAGAGGCGGGCAGAGAGTGCCTGAAGCGGATGACGGCTATGAGAAGTGAGGGCCCACGTAGCTCAGTTGGTAGAGCACGTCCTTGGTAAGGACGAGGTCACGCGTTCGATCCGCGTCGTGGGCTCCAGGGCCGTGTGTATCAGGGGAAAGTCTCTGTTTGCTCGCCGGTGGCATCGGAATATACGAGTCGGATTCCGGAAAACAGTGTTCTGAGAAAAGGAGTGAATCATGGCGAAGGCGAAATTTGAGC